>CAZUHP010000001.1:0-134724 GCA_964620595.1 uncultured Desulfarculaceae bacterium
TGTACATCGCCGTGGCCGAGAAGCAGGGCGTGAAGCCCAGCCAACTCCGGGGCACCATCCAGAACGACATCCTCAAGGAATACTCCAGCCGGGGCACCTACATCTTTCCGCCCAAGCCCTCCATGCGCATCATCACCGACATCTTCGCCTACTGCGCCTCCGAGGTGCCGAGCTGGAACACCATAAGCATCAGCGGCTACCACATCCGCGAGGCCGGCTCCACCGCGGTGCAGGAGGTGGCCTTCACCCTGGCCAACGGCCTGGCCTACGTGCAGGCCGCTGTGGAGGCGGGGCTCAAGGTGGACGAGTTCGGCCCCCGCCTGAGCTTCTTCTTCAACGCCCACTCCGACTTCCTGGAGGAGGTCGCCAAGTACCGCGCCGCCCGGCGGCTGTGGGCCCGGCTCATGAAGGAGCGCTTCGGCGCCACCAACCCCAAGAGCATGATGGTGCGCTTCCACACCCAGACCGCGGGATGCAGCCTCACCGCCCAGCAGCCCAAGAACAACATCGTGCGGGTGGCCTTCCAGGCCATGAGCGCGGTCCTGGGCGGCACCCAGAGCCTGCACACCAACTCCATGGACGAGGCCCTGTGCCTGCCCACCCAGGAGGCGGTGACCATCGCCCTTCGGACCCAGCAGATCATCGCCTACGAAACCGGGGTCACCGAGACCATCGACCCCCTGGCCGGCTCCTACTACATCGAGCACCTCACCGACGAGATCGAGCGCCAGGCCTATGAGTACATCCAGAAGATCGACGAGATGGGCGGCGCGCCCGAGGCCATCGAGAAGGGCTTTGTGCAGCGAGAGATACAGAACGCGGCCTATGCCTACCAAAAGGCGGTGGAGTCCGGCGAGCGCGTGGTGGTGGGGGTGAACAAGTTCGCCAGCGGCGAAGAGCCCCTGGGCGAGATACTGCGCGTGGACCCCAAGGTGCGCGAGGAGCGGATCAAGGAACTGGCCCAGCTCAGGGCCGAGCGCGACAACCAGGCGGTGCAAGAGAACCTGGCCGCCCTCAAGCAGGCGGCGCAGGGCAGCGAGAACCTGATGCCCCGCTTCCTGGATTGCGTGCGGGTGTATGCCACCCTGGGCGAGGTCTGCGACACCCTTCGCGGCGTGTTCGGCGAGTACCAGGCGCCGACCACCATATAAACAGGCGGGAGGAGGCAAACCATGCGCAAGATAAGAGTGTTGGCCGCCAAACCCGGCCTGGACGGCCATGACCGCGGCGTCAAGGTGATCGCCGCCGCTCTCCGGGACGCGGGCATGGAGGTCATCTACACCGGCCTTCGGCAGACCGCGGAGCAGATCGTGAACGCCGCCGTGCAGGAGGACGTGGACGTGATCGCCATGAGCATCCTCTCCGGCGCCCATGACTACATCTTCCCCCGGGTCATGGAACTGGTGCGCGAAAAGGGCCTGGACGACGTGCTGGTCATCGGCGGCGGCATCATCCCCGACGAGGACATACCACCCCTCAAGGAAGCCGGCATCGCCGCCATCTTCGGCCCTGGCACTAACACCAAGGACATCGTGGACTACATCAAGGGCAACCTGAAAAAGAACCTGAACTAGCGCCAGGAAGCGACGGGGGCGAGCGACGGGGGGCGACAGGGGCGAGCGACGGGGGGCGACAGGGGCGAGCGACAGGGGGCGACTAGGGGGCGACTAGGGGCGACGGGGCGAGCGACAGGGGGCGACTAGGGGGCGACTAGGGGCGACGGGGCGAGAGGGCACCGGGCGACGGGGGAAAGGGGCGAACGCTAGGGCGGCCAGGCGGCGGCCGGGGGCCCGCTTCTAGCGCCAGGGACCTTTCAGGCGCTGGGCTTCGCGTTGGCGGGCCTCGGCGCCGTAATATTTTTCCAGCAGGTAGAGCGCCAGGTCCATGCTCGCCATGCCCCCGGCCGCGGTCACCAGCCGGCCCTGGTCCACGATCTTTTGGCGTACCGCCTTTACCTTGGGAAAGGTCCTGGCAAACTCCTTCATCCGGTTCGGATGGGTGGTGGCCTCCCGGCCGTCCAGGAGCCCGGCCGCGGCCAAGAGGAAGCTGCCGGTGCCCACCGAGGCGAGATGGGCCGGGGTTCCGGCGCGCTCGCCCAAGAACTCGATCACCGGCTTCTGGCGGCGGCGCTCCCGGGCGCCGGGGCCGCCGGGCACCAGGATTATGTCCAGGCCCGGCGCCTTGTCCAACTGGTACTCGGGCCTGAGGCGCAGGCCGCCCTGGCAGGCCACTTCCCGCACCGCGGCCAGGGAATGTACCCGAAACAGGGCCTTGCCCTTGGCGTTGGTCGCGCCGGCAAACACCTGGTAGGGTCCGGCGAACTCCAGTACCTCCACCTCCGGGAAAAGCACCAAGCCCACCACCGGCCTGGTATCCCACAGCTTGAACATGGCCTGCTCCCTGACTGCTTCGGCCCGGTCCGGGCCGCCTGGGTTATGTTATAACTCTATCACAGCCGCGTGGCGGGACAGGCAAACGGGAGGCTAGGTATGGCCAGGGGAAAGCGCCCTCCGGTGATGGGCATGGCCCTTTTGATTGGCGGCGCCGCGGTGGGGGCCGGCATCCTGGGGCTTCCCGTGCAGACCGGCCTGGCCGGCCTGCTGCCCTCCGTGCTCGGCCAGGTGTTGCTGGCCGTGGCGCTTTGGGTCACCGCCTGGATCATAGCCGAGGGCCTTATCCGGCGCGACGCCGGTAACCGGGACCTGGCCTGGCTGTTCGAGCAGGAGCTGGGGCCCTGGGGACGCTGGCTCACGATTGCCGGCTACCTGGTGAACTACTACGGCGCCCTGGTGGCCTACCTGGCCGGGGCCGGGGCGGTGTTGAGCACCCTGCTGGGCTGGGAAGGGGGCAGGGCCGGGCTCACGGTGGCCTTTTTCATCCCGGCCACCGCCCTGGGCCTTTTCGGCTTGGCCGTGGTGCGCCGGGGCAACGCGGTGTTCATGGCCCTGTTGGGCCTGAGCCTGGCCTATCTGCTCTGGCGGGGTCTGCAGGGCATGCAGCCGGCCCGCCTGGCCCATACGGACTGGGGCTTCGCCCCCTCCATCTTGCCCATCATCATGTGCAGCCTGGCCTTCCACAACATGGTGCCCGTCACCTGCCGCAGCCTGGGCTACCAGCGGGGGCCGGTGCGCCTGGCCCTTGTGCTGGGAATGCTCATTCCCCTGTCCCTGGGGCTCTTGTGGACCCTGGTGGTGGTGGGGGCCTTGCCCTTGAGCGGCGGGGAGGGCAGCCTGCTGGGGGCCTTCCAGGCCGACCAGCCAGCCACCCTGCCCTTGGCCGCGGCCCTGCACTCGCCGGGCATCAAGGTGGCGGGCATGGTGTTTTCCCTTTGCGCCATCCTCACCTCCTACCTGGCGGTGGTGGTGGCGCTCATGGGTTTTTGGCGCGACCTGTGGCCCGCAGCCGGGCGCTGGACCCGGGCGGCCCTCACCTTTTTGCCGCCCATCCTGGTGGTGGAGATATATCCCGACTTGTTCCTGCAGGCGTTGGACATGGCCGGGGGCTTGGGAGTGGCCCTGGTGTTCGGGGTGGCGCCGGCCCTCATGTTGCTGCGCTGGCGGTCCTCTTCATCCTCTTCGTCCCCCCCCGCAGCCTGGGTGCGCCTGGGCGGCTGGCTGCTCCTGGCGCTCTTTCTGGCCGTGGCCTGTTTGGAGCTGGCCCAGGAGGCGGGTTGGCTTCACCTGCGCCCCGAGGTGGAGCACTGGACTTCCTACCAGCCCCGCTAGGCCATCAGCTCCTGGCCCCGGGCCAGGGCCGCGCGGTTGGCCGCCATCTTTCCCTCGGGGAACATCTCGGCCAGGGCGGCCTCGATTTCCTCCGCGCCCACCGGTAGCAGCCCGCCGGCTGCCAGCGCCCCCAGCATGACCACGTTGGCCAGGATGGGCGCGCCCAGCTCCAGGGCCGCCTCGGTGGCGGGCAGCCAGTAGAGCCGGGAGCACAGGCTCTCCAGGGTGGCCCGCAGGTCCTCTATCTCGGGGTAGCGGTCCACGCCGGCGATGACGTTGAGCGGCATCAGGGGGCGGTTGTTGGTGAACACCACCACCTTGGGATGGCCGTACACCCCCAGCACCCGCAGCGCCTCCAGGGGCTCCAGGCTCACGATGGCCGTGGCCCGGTTTTCGGGGATCAGCGGCCCCATGGTCTTTTCCCGGGTCACCCGCACCATGCTCATCACCGCGCCGCCGCGCTGGGAGAGGCCGAAGGTTTCGCCCACGGTCACGGTGTAACCCGCCTTCAACAGGGCCCGGCCCAACACCTGGCTGGCCAGCACGTTTCCCTGGCCGCCCACTCCGGTGATGATGAGGTCCAGGGGCTCCATCACAAGTTCCAGCGCTGCCGTGTTCATGCCTTCGCCTCCTCCCTGGGCTCGGCCAGGATGGCCCCGGCCGGGCAGATCTGGGCGCAGACCCCGCAGCCCACGCAGGTCACCTCGTCGATGGCTGCCACTCCGGCCTTCTCGTCGAACACCAGGCCTGGACAGCGGAATACCCGCGAGCAGAACCGGTTGCAGCCGCAGGCCTCGCCGCGGCAGGCGTCCGCGTCCACCCGCATGCGGTAGGGATGGCCGCCCTGGCGCCCCTGCACCAGGGCGCAGACCCGGCGGAAGATGAGCACCTTGAGCCCGCCGCCCTCCTGTAAGGCGTCGTAGAGCGCCTCCTGGGTGGCGGCCAGGTCATAGGGGTCCACGATCTGGTAGGGCAGGCCCAGGGCCCGGCAGACCGCGACCACGTCTACCTGGGTGCCTGGCTGGCCCGAGGCGGTCTGGCCGGTGCCGGGATGGGGCTGGAAGCCGGTCATGGCGGTGGCCGAGTTGTCCAGCACACAGAGCACGTAGTCGGAGTTGTTCCAGCGGGCGTTCACCACCGCGGGCAGGGCCGCGTGGTAGAAGGTGCTGTCGCCCACCACGCTCACCACCGGCTGGTCGAAGCCGAAGCGGCGGAGCTGGCCCAGGCCGCTGCTGATGCCCAGGCCCGAGCCCATGCAGTGCACCGAGTTCACCCGCCGGAAACCGGTGGGCAGCACCCCCAGGGTGTAGCAGCCGATGTCGCCGGAGACCAGTCCCTCCCGGCCGTCCACGGCCAGGGTCTGCTTGATGGCCCAGTAGGAGGCGCGGTGGGGGCAGCCCGGGCAGAAGCCGAACTCCCGGGGCGGCACCAGCTCCTGCACCGCCTCGGCCGCCTTTTGGGCATAGGCCCGCTCCACCGGTTGCCAGGAGAGGCCCAGGATGCCGGCGATGGCCGCGGCCAACTTGCCCGGCGTGTTCTCGCCGATTGAGGCCAGGTGGCCGGAGGCCTTGCCGTAGAAACGCTTGACGCCCAGCTCGCCGACCTCCTGGGCGTAGAGCGCCTTTATCTCGTTCTCCAGGAAGGGGTCCACCTCCTCGGCAAAGAGCACCTGCCCGCTGGCGGCGAGATGCTTCAGGATCAGCTCCCGGTCCAGGGGCCAGGTGCAGCCCAGCTTGAGGATGCCCACCCGCTGGCCCGCGTCCAGCAGGTCCAGGGCCTCGGCCGCGTAGAGCGCGCTGGAGCCCGAGGCGATGATGAGCAGCTCGGGCTGCTCCGGTCCCTGGTAGCGGTTGAAGCCGGCGGTCGCCATGATCTCGCCGGCCCGGGCCAGCTTCTGGTGCATCTTGGCGTGCAGGGGCACCACTGGCATGGTGAAGTGGCGCACCTGGGGGTCCCAGTGGGGCCGGGGCCGCTGGCTGGGCAGCTCGCTGGGGATGAGCCCGGCCCGGGTATGGGAGAGGCGGCTCAGGCTGCGCAGCACCACCAGGTTTTCTATCTGCTCGGAAAGCTCGAAGGCGAACCTGGTCATGGCCAGGGCCTCGGCCGGGGTGGCCGGCTCCAACAGCGGCAGGTCGGCCAGGCGGGCTATGAAGCGGGCGTCCTGTTCATTGGTGGAGGATATGCCCGAGGGGTCGTCGCAGGTGACCAGGAGCAGCCCGCCCGGGCCGGTGCCCGAGATGGTGAGGTTGCAGATGAAGTCCTGGGCCACGTTCACCCCGTTCTGCTTCATGGAGGCCATGGCCCGAAGGCCCGTGTAGGAGGCCGCGGCAGCCGACTCCAGGGCCACCTTCTCGTTCACCGACCACTCGGCATAGATGCCGGCCGAGGCGGCGCTGTGGGCCAGGGCTTCCAGTATCTCGCTGGAGGGGTTGCCGGGATAGGCCGCGCAAAAGGCCACGCCTGCCTCCAGGGCGCCGCGGGCAATGGCTTCGTTGCCCTGCAAGAGCGTGGGCCGGCCGGGGATGAGCTTGGTGAGATCGGCCATGGCTAGCGCTCCTTCCAGGCGGCCTGGGCCCGGGCGTATTTGCCCGCCGCCGCTGTGCGCAGGTGCTCCAGGGAATCCTCCGCTACCGGTTCCACCTCCACCAGGCCGCGCGCCTGGGCCAGGTCCCAAAGCTCGGCCCCGGCCGGGGTACGCACCAGCACCGTGTTCCAGCCGGGCCGCCCCTCCACCGCGCCCACCGAGAGGTCGGCCAGCTCGGCGGTCATGTCCGGGCACAGGGCGCAGCCGGCCAGGGTCAGCTCCCGGACCTTGGCCAGGGGTATCTCCTTGACCCCGGCCTCGGTTTCCACCACGAACACCTCGGCCGGCGGCGGCGGGATGTCGTACTTTTTCACCGGGCCGCTGATCCCCTCTTGTTCCAGCAGCCGGCGCAGGCCCCGGGCCGGCAGGTTCCAGGTGCAGAACAGGCCGATGACCAGCCCCAGCCGCGCGGCGGCGGCCGGGTAGGCGGGGTGGGCCTTCATGCTGGCCGCGGCCAGGGCCTGGCAGGGAAGCCCCACCACCCCCAGGCGGTGGTCCGCCTCCTCGGCCAGGGCCTGGTTCAGGGCCATGAGCGAGCCTCCGGCCGCATAGACCGAGCCGGCCGCGGCCAGCACCCCGGCCCGGTCCCGCACCCGCACCCCCCCGGGCGCGCCGCGCAGCCCGGCCCGGGTGAGCACCGCCTCGCCGATGAGCCCGCTCTCCAGGGCCAGGAGCACCAGGGTGCTCACCACCCCGCCGTACTGCCCGCGCTCGGCAAGGTCCGGGGCCGTGGCCCTGGCCTGCCAGGCCGCGGTGTAGGGTCCCAGGGGCGGGGAGGGCGGGGACATCTCCTGGCCGGCTGCGGCCAGAAGCGCCTGGCGCCGGGCCTCGGGGCCGGGCTCCAGGGCCTGGGGACAGAGGTCGTAGCAGCGCCCCTCGGCCAGGCCGCACTCGTCGGGCGCGGCCACCTGACCGTCGTAGAATATGATGTGGGGACACAGGCCCAGGCAGGCCCCGCAGGCCACGCACAGGCCGGCGTCCATCACCTCGGTCTTGAGCCGGTCCAAAAGGGCCTGGGGCAAGGCGGAAGCGGGATCAGCAGCAGTGGGCATGGGCTTCCTCCGGATCAGGGGGGTGAGTGCCTCCAGGCATACCAAGGCCGTGCGGAAAAAGCAACGCCTCCGGCCCCCTGGAGACCGCCGGCGGGGGACGGGCGGGGGGGACGGGCAGGGGACGGGCAGGGGGCGGGCAGGGGATCGTCGCCTGAAATCGTTTATTTACCCTTGCCAAGCCTACACTTTCCTCTATAATAATCATCCGTCAGCGGCTTCGGATGGAGCCGCCCGCCGGGGGCGGGGCAGCAGGCGTCAGGGCCTCTCCCCAGACCCCGGGCTGGCGAGCGGGCATAACTCAGCTGGTAGAGTACGAGCTTCCCAAGCTCGGAGTCGCGGGTTCGATCCCCGTTGCCCGCTCCATCCTTAGGAACGACCGACTGCCGCCCGCGATCAGGGGGGTGCCGCGTTGGTGCGCCCTTCTGCTTGCGGGGTGTCCCTTTTTGAGGTGGCTATCGGGTGCCGTCCCCCGGTGCCTGGCAGCTTTCTTCGATTAGTGGACCCGATCTGATCTGGCCGGCTTGTCTTGGGCCAACCATGATGCGCGGACAGATTCGTTCGGTCCACGGCCCCGTGGGGCTTGCAGCCCCCGTGTGCGGCGCCGGGGGGGTGGAGGTTTATGGGCATGAGCCCGGCAGACCACCTGGACTCGCCCGAGATGCACCAGCGGTTGCAGGAGTTGGTGGAGCCGGTGGTGCGCTCCGAGGGCCTGGTCCTGGTGGAGCTTATCTACCGCCGCGAGGGTGGCGGCCGGGTGCTCCGGCTATATGTGGACCGCCCCGAGGGGGGCGTGACCCTGGAGGAATGCGCTCTGGTCAGCCGGCAGGTTTCCCACCTCCTGGACGTGGAGGACCTGATTCCGGCCAGGTACAACCTGGAAGTAAGCTCGCCGGGGCTGACCAGGCAGCTCAAGAGCCCGCGGGAGTACGAGTTGTTCGCGGGCAGGCCTGCCCGGCTGGTGATCAGGGATCTCGAGGGCCGTACCGAGACTCTCAAGGGACTCTTGAAGGGCCTGGCCGGCGAGGAAGTATTGATTGAGACCAAGGGGCGGGTACGCTCCGTGCCTTTGGACCAGGTGGCCAAGGCCAGGCTGGACCTCTAAAGGCATAATCAGTTGGTCCTTTTGCGGAGCTAACGCATGAGCGAACTAAAAAGTATGATCGACCAGGTCGCCCGGGAGAAGGGACTCGACCGCGAGATCCTCATCAACACCCTGGAGGAGGCCATGCGCTCGGCCGCCCGGCGCATGTTGGGTTCCAAGGTGGAGGTGGACGTCGCCTACAACGACGAGTTGGGCGAGGTGGAGATCTTCGAGTTCAAGGAAGTGGTGGAGGAGGTCGAAGACCCCGAAACCCAGGTGGGCTTGGAGGATGCTCTCAAGCTGGACCCGGAGTGCCAGGTGGGAGACGAGCTGGGCGTGAAGGTGGATACCTCCGACTTCGGGCGCATCGCCGCCCAGAGCGCCAAGCAGGTCATCATCCAGCGCATGAAGGACGCCGAACGCGACATCATCTACGAGGACTACAAGGACCGCAAGGGCGAGATCATCAACGGCATCGTCCAGCGTTTCGACAAGGGCAACATCATCGTCAACCTGGGACGGACCGAGGCGGTGCTGCCCTCCAAGGAGCAGGTTCCCCGCGAGGGTTACCGCCCCGGCGACCGGGTGCGGGCCTTTGTGCTGGATGTCAAGCGCATCTCCCGCGGACCCCAGATCGTGCTCTCGCGTACCCACCCCGGCTTCATCGAGGCGCTGTTCGCCCTGGAGGTGCCGGAGATAGCCGAGGGCATCGTCACCATCGAGGGGGTGGCCCGCGAGCCGGGCAGCCGCACCAAGCTGGGCGTGAGTTCCCAGGACCGCGACGTGGACCCGGTGGGCGCCTGCGTGGGCATGAAGGGCTCCCGGGTGCAGGCCGTGGTGCAGGAACTCCGGGGCGAGAAGATCGACATCATCGCCTACGACCCCGACCCGGCCCGCTACGTGGTGAACGCCCTGGCCCCGGCCGAGATAAGCCGGGTGGTGGTGGACGAGGTGAACCACTCCATGGAAGTCATCGTGGCCGACGAAATGCTCTCCTTGGCCATCGGCCGCCGCGGCCAGAACGTGCGCCTGGCCAGCAAGCTCACCGGCTGGCGCATCGACGTGAAGAGCGAAACCAAGTACGGCGAGGCCCTGCGCGACGGCTACCGCTCCCTGCTGGACGTGGTGGGCGTGGGCGAGGTCCGCGCCGACGTGTTGTTCCAGGCGGGCTATGGTTCTGCCGAGGCCCTGGCCGAGGCCGACCCGGCCGACTTGGCCTCCCTGCCCGATGTGAGCGAGGAGCGGGCCAAGGAACTGATTGCCGATGCCCAGCGTTACCTGGCCGAGGCTGCGGCGGCGTCTGCGGAAGAGGCCGAGGCTGCCTCCGAGGAGGGGGCAGGGGAAGCGGCCGGCGAGGACCAGGCGGTTGCAGAAGAGGCGGCCGGGGAAGCCGCGACCGAGCCCGAAGACCAGCCCGCCGCACCGGAGGAGGAGGCTGCAGAGGCGGCTGAACCCGAGGCCGACCCGGCCCCGGACCAAGCCACCCAGGAGGAGGCGGCCGCACCGGAGGAAGCCCCGGCCGGGGACCAGCAAGCCCCGGAGGCAGGGGAGGCGGGCCAGGAGCCCAAGGAGGGCGAGTAGGAATTTGGCGGCCAGCGGCAGGCACCAGCCCCAGCGCACTTGTGTGGCCTGTGGTCGCAAGGCGCCCCAGAGCGAGCTGCTGCGGCTGGCCGTGAGTGGCGGCAGGGTGCGGATCGATCCCCTCCGCCGCCTGCCGGGCAGGGGGGCCTACATCTGTCCCCGCCGGGAATGCCGGCAGGCGCTCATGCGCGACCGCGGCAAGGGTCGCATCTTTCGCAGGCAGTTGGGCGAGGAGGCCTGGACGGAATTGTTCACTAGCCTGGAGAACGAAGCCTCGCCGGTTTCGGAAGAGAACGGTTAGGAGATTTATTAATGGCCAAAATGCGGGTATACGAGCTGGCCAAAGAACTCAAGGTCGATAACAAGGACTTGGTCCGGCAGCTCATTGAGATGGGGTATGACGTGCGTAACCACATGAGCACGCTCACCCCGGAAGAGGCTCAGGCGGTGCGGGACAAGTTGAAGGAGTCCCGCTCCGAGGTGGTGGAGGAGAAGCGGGTCACCAAGACCGTAATCCGCCGCCGCCGCAAGAAGGTGAAGCCTGAGCCGGAGCCCGAGGCGGCCGCCCCTGAGGCCGAGGCTGCGGAACCCCAGCCCGCCGAGGCCGCCGAGGCCGCCCCGGCCGAGGCTGCCGAGGGTGCTCCCCAGGAGGCCGCCGAAGCCGCCCCGGCGGAGGCTGCCGAGCCTGCGCCCCAAGAGCCTGCCGAAGCCGCCCCGGCCGAGCCCGAGCCTTCGGCCGCTCCCGAGGCCGAGCCCGAGGAAGCCCAGCCCGCCGAGGAGGCCGCGCCTGCCGCCTCCGCTCCCGCCGCGGAAACTGCCGAGGAGGCCGCCGAGGCTGCGGAGGAGAAGGCGGCAGAAGAGCCCGCTGCGGCCCAGGAGGCCGAAGCCAAGCCCGAAGCCAAGCCCGCGGCCAAGCCGGCCCCAAAGGCCGAGGAAAAGCCCAAGCCCAAGCGCAGGCTGCGGGAAGACGAGCCGGCCCGCATCATCAGCCGGCCCAAGCACCCCGTGCCGCCCACCCCGCCCAGCGGAAGGCGCCCCGAACCCCGCCGCCGGCCGGGGCCGGCCATGCGGCCGGGCTACCAGCCGCCGCTGGGGCCCCAGCCGGCCAAGCTGGACGGCACCCGCAAGCGCAAGAAAGGCAAGAAGGCCGCTTCCATCCCGGACGACGATTTCCTCATGCGCAAGACCAAGAGCCGCAGAAAGGAAATCCTGGACAAGGCGGACCTCTATGACCATCGCGGCGGCCGGCGCAAGCGCGGGGTGCCCAAGAAGGCCAAGAAGACCGAGGTCACCACCCCCAAGGCCATCAAGCGCCGCATCAAGGTGGCCGAGGCCATAACCGTGGGGGATTTGGCCAAGCGCATGGGCGTGAAGGCGGCCGAGATGGTGGGCCGGCTCATGAAGCAGGGCATGATGCTCACCCTCAACCAGTCCTTGGACGTGGACGAGGCCACCTTGGTGGCCAGCGAGTTCGGCTTCGAGGTGGAGCGGGTTGGCTTCGAGGAGCATGACCTCCTGGAGCAGAAGCAGGACCGCCCCGAGGACCTGCGGCCGCGGCCCCCGGTGGTCACCATCATGGGCCACGTGGACCACGGCAAGACCTCGCTCCTGGACACCATCCGCCGCAGTAACGTGGTGGAGGGCGAGGCCGGCGGCATCACCCAGCATATCGGCGCCTACAACGTGGAGCTGGAGGGCGGCGGCCGGGTGGTGTTCGTGGACACCCCGGGTCACGAGGCCTTCACCCAGATGCGTTCCCGCGGCGCCCAGGTCACCGACGTGGTGGTGCTGGTGGTGGCGGCGGATGACGGGGTCATGGAGCAGACCAAGGAGGCCATCAACCACAGCAAGGCGGCCGATGTGCCCATAGTGGTGGCCATCAACAAGATCGACAAGCCCGGCGCCGAGCCCGACCGGGTGCGCCGCGAGCTTTCCGACCTGGGCCTGGTGCCCGAGGACTGGGGCGGCGACACCATCATGGTGGAGGTTTCGGCCAAGACCGGCCAGGGCGTGCCCGAGCTGCTGGAGATGCTGCTGTTGCAGGCCGAGGTGCTGGAACTCAAGGCCAACCCCGACAAGATGGCCCGCGGCTATATCCTGGAGGCCCGCCTGGACAAGGGCCGGGGCCCGGTGGCCACGGTGCTGGTGCAGGAGGGCACCCTGCGGAACGGCGATGCCTTTGTCTGCGGCATATACGCGGGCAAGGTGCGCGCGCTGCTGGACGACCGCGGCCGCCGCCTGGACGAGGCCGGGCCCTCCATCCCGGTGGAGGTGCAGGGACTGGGCGGCGTACCCGAGGCGGGCGACGAGTTCGTGGTGGTGGAGAACGACAAGGTGGCCCGCCAGATCGCCGATCACCGCGCCCAGAAGAAGCGCGAGGCCGAGCTGAGCCAGGCCAAGGGCGTGAGCCTGGACGGCTTCTTCGAGAAGATGCAGGAGAGCGAGGTCCAGGAGCTCAAGCTGGTGGTGAAGGCCGACGTGCAAGGCTCGGTGGAGGCGGTGGTGGACGCCCTGACCAAGCTGGGCAACGAGCAGGTCAAGGTGAACGTGATCCATGCCGCCACCGGCACCATCACCGAAACCGACGTGATGCTGGCTTCGGCTTCGGAGGCCATCATCATCGGTTTCAACGTGCGCCCGGCCGGCAAGGTGGTGGAAGTGGCCGAGGCCGAGCGGGTGGACGTGCGCACCTACGAGGTCATCTACCAGATCGTGGACGATGTCACCGCCGCCCTCACGGGCCTCCTGGCCCCGGTGGTGGAGGAGGAGGTCATCGGCCGGGTGGAGGTGCGCGATACCTTTGGCGTGCCCAAGGTGGGCACCATTGCCGGCTCCTATGTCACCTCCGGCAAGGTGGAGCGCAACGCCATGGCGCGGCTCCTGCGCGACGGCAAGGTCATCGCCAACACCCGCATCTCCTCTCTGCGCCGCTTCAAGGACGACGTCAAGGAGGTGACCCAGGGCTTCGAGTGCGGCATCGGCCTGGAGAACTACAACGACATCAAGATCGGCGACGAGATCGAGGTGTACATCACCCGCGAAGTGGCGGCCCAACTGTAGAGCCATGGCCTCCGCCTCCCCAGCCAGGGCCGCGGGCCCGGAGAGCGACGCCGCATGGTGGTAGGAGCGCTCATGATGACCCTGCACCTGCCCGAGTCGGGCAGCCTCAAGGTCAAGCGCAAGGTAGTGCGCTCCATCACCGACCGGGTGCGCGCCCGCTTCAACGCGGCCGCCGCCGAGGTGGGGGCCAACGACTTGTGGCAGCGCATCGAGCTGGGCTTTGCAGTGTGCGGCAACCAGCCCGGTTTCGTGGACCGGCAGATGGACGAGATCAGCCGCTTCGTGGAGCGCTTGGCCCTGGCCGAGGTGATGGACGTGCGGGTCGAGGTCATCAATCTCAAGGACATGACCTGGGCCCCGGCCGCGGATCCGCCTTGGCGGGACTAGCGGGGATGAAGGATTTATCGTTTGGCGACGCGTAGGACCAAGAGACTGGGCGCCTTGATGAGGGCCGAACTGGCCGCGCTTCTCTTGCGGCGGGTCAAGGAACCGCGCCTCAAGGAGGTGACGATCACCAGCGTGGACGTGAGCCCCGATCTCAGCCAGGCCAAGGTGTTCTTCAGCTTGCTGGACGTGGCGCAGGTGGCCGAGGCCCTGGCCGGCTTCCAGGCCGCGGCGCCCTTCCTGCGCCGTGAACTGGCCGCCCGCTTGCGGATAAAGACCACGCCCCGCCTGATCCCGGTCTATGACGACTCCATGGCCCGGGGCGCGGACATGAGCGAGCTGATCCGCCGGGTACGGGCCGAGGACAAGGCCCGGGCCCGGGCGCGCGGCGAGGAGGAGCCCTCGTGAGCCGGGCGGTAAGCCAGGCCCTGGAGGACGCTGGCCGGGTGCTGGTGGTTTCCCACCGCGACCCCGACGGCGATGCCCTGGGCGCTTCCCTGGGGTTGCTGCACCTGCTGGAGCCCATGGGCAAGGAGATTTGGGTGCATAGCGCCGGGCCGCTTCCCGAGGAGTATGCCTTCCTGCCCGGCATGGAGCGGGTGAGCGATGGCTTCCCCCCTGCCGGGGAGGTGGACTTGGCGGTGCTGCTGGACTGCCACCAGCCGGCCCGCGCCGGCCGGGCTGCGGCCGAGTACCTGCCCCAGGTGGGGCGGGCGGTGGTGGTGGACCACCACCAGGGGGCGGTGGAGTTCGGTGATCCTGCCTGGGTGGACCCTGGCTATGCCGCCACCAGCCAGATGCTGGCCCAGATGGCCGCCGAGGCCGGCTGGTCCTTGAATCCCCAGGCGGCCACCTGCCTCTTCGTGGGCCTGCAGACCGACACCGGCTCTTTCCGCTACTCCAACGCCACGCCGCGGGCTTTCCGCACCGCGGCCGGGCTGGTGGAGGCCGGGGCCGATCCCTGGGCAGTGAGCCAGCAGGTGTATGCCACCCGGCCCAAGCGGCTGCGGCTACTGGCCCGCATCCTGGACGGGCTCGGCTTCCAGGCCGGCGGCCGCCTGGCCGTGGGCCAGGTCAGCCTGGCCGAGCTGAGCGAGATGGACGCCGATTCCCGCGACCTGGAGGATGCGGTGGAGGCCATCCGCGGCATCCCCGGGGTAGAGGTGGCGGTGCTCCTCAGGGAGCTGGAGGGCGGCGGAGTCAAGGCCTCCCTGCGCTCCCGGGGCGGCCTGGACGTGGCGGCGGTGGCCATCGCCCTGGGCGGCGGCGGCCACCGGAGCGCGGCGGGCATGCGCCTGGAAGGGACCTTGCCCGCCGCCCGGGAGCTGGTCACCAGCCGGCTGCTGGCGGCCATGGAGGCGGCGGCATGAGGCGGCGGGGCAAACCGCGTTTCCTGGAGGACGGCGTCCTGGTGGTGGACAAGCCCGAGGGCCCCACCAGCCATGACGTGGTGGCCGCCCTGCGCCGGCGCTTCAAGCCGGCCAAGCTGGGCCACGCCGGCACCTTGGACCCCTTTGCCAGCGGTGTGTTGGTGCTGGCCTTCAACCAGGCCACCCGCCTGGCCGAGCTGTGGGGCGCCGGCCGCAAGGTCTACCGCGGGGTGCTGGCCCTGGGCCGGGCCACCGACACCGGCGACCCCACCGGCGAAGTGACCGCCGAGGCGCCGGTGCCCGAACTGGAGCCGGCCCAGGTGGAGGCCGCCTTGCAGGGCCTGGTGGGCCGGCGCATGCAGCGACCGCCGGCCTATTCGGCGGTCAAGCACCGGGGACGCCCCCTGTATTCCTACGCCCGGGCGGGCCAGGAGGTGACCAAGCCGCCGCGGCCCATCACGGTGCATGCTGCGGTGCTGCACGGGATGGAACCGGGGCGCATCGACTTCGAGTTGACCTGCTCGCGGGGCACCTACGTGCGTTCCCTGGCCGAGGACCTGGCCCGGGAGCTGGGCAGCGTGGGCCACCTGGCCTCGTTGCGGCGCCTGGCTTCCCTGCCCTTCACCGCCGAGGAGGGCGTGGGCCTGGATGAGGCCCTGGACTTGGGACCGGCCGAGCTGGCCGCGCGCCTGCTCACCACCTCCCACGCCTTGGCCCGTTGCGGCCTGCCCGCGGTGGAGGTTGACGACGATGCGGCCTGGCGCCTGCGCCAGGGAAGCACCCTGGCCCGGGAGGAACTCAGCGGGCCGGGGCTGGAGCCCCGCCCCGGACTGGCCTTTCGGGTGTTGGGCCCGGAAGGCGAGCTGGTGGCCGTGCTTCGGTGGGTGGAACCCGGCAGCGGCAAGGCTCGCCGGGACTACGAGAACATAAGAGTATTTCCCGAACGCGCTCAGCAGCGCGGCGGGTGCAAGGCATCTGCGTCGGCTCTGGGAGCCGAGTAGTCCGGAGGGTGGGGATGGTCCCCGCCGCACTCTGGACCGCAGACGAGGGACCGAATGAGGTCCAGGATTATGAAGGAGGATTGAAAAGTGGTTCTGAACCCGGAAGACAAGAAGGAGATCATCGAGAAGTTCCAGCGCAAAGAGGGTGATACCGGCTCGCCGGAAGTGCAGATTGCCCTTCTGAGCGAGCGTATTCGCTATCTGAACGATCACTTCAAGGAGCACAAGAAGGATCATCATAGCCGGCGCGGCCTGTTGAAACTGGTCGGCCAGCGTCGCCGCCTGCTCAATTACCTGAAGCGCAAGGACGTAGAGCGCTACCGGGCGGTCATCAAGGAGCTGGGCATCCGCAAGTAAATAAGACCCTGCCTCCTAACTGAGGAAAGAGGATGTATAAAAAAGTATCGACGACGATAAACGGACAAGAGTTCTGCATCGAGACCGGCAAGGTGGCCAAGCAGGCCGGCGGCTCGGTGTGGGTTACGGTCGGCGGCACCGTGGTGCTGGTCACTGCAGTGGGCGACCAGAACATGCGGGAGGGCATCGACTTCCTGCCCCTGACCGTGGACTACCAGGAGTTTCAATACGCCACCGGCCGCATCCCGGGCAACTTCTTCCGCCGCGAGATGGGCCGTCCCAGCGAGAAGGAAACCCTGACCAGCCGGCTCATAGACCGCCCGGTGCGTCCCCGCATGCCCAAGGGCTGGACCTATGAGACCCAGATCATCGCCAACGTCTACTCCGCCGACAAGGTCGTGGAGCCCGACGTGATGGCCCTGACCGGCGCCTCGGCCGCGCTGTGCATCAGCGACGTGCCCTTCGACGGCCCCCTGGCCGGCGTGCGCGTGGGACGGGTGGACGGCCAGCTCATCGTGAACCCCACCCGCCAGCAGATGGAGAAGTCGGACCTGGACCTGATCGTGGCCGGCTCCCGCAACGCGGTGGTGATGGTGGAAGGCGGCGCCGACCTGCTCAGCGAGGAGGATCTGCTGGAGGCCATCTGGTTCGGCCACCAGGGCCTGCAACCGCTTTTGGACATCCAGGAGGAACTCATCGCCGCGGTGGGCAAGCCCAAGCGTGAGTTCAAGAAACCGGAGACCGACCAGGAGCTGCTGGCCAAGGTCCGCGAACTCTCCCGGGAGGGCATCAAGGACATCCTGGCCACCGCACCCAAGATGGAGCGCTACGCCAAGGTGCGCGCTCTCAAGAAGCAGGTGGTGGAGGCCCTGGGCGAGGAGGCCGTGGGCAAGGAAGGCAAGATCAAGGACATGGTGGGCGATCTGGAGGCCGAGGCCATGCGCGCCATGATCCTGGACACCGGCACCCGGGTAGACGGGCGCGACCTCACTTCGGTGCGGCCCATCTCCTGCGAGGTGGGAGTGCTGCCCCGGACCCACGGCTCGGCCCTGTTCACCCGCGGCGAGACCCAGGCCCTGGTCACTTGCACCCTGGGCACCAGCGGTGACGAGCAGCGCATCGAGAGCCTGATGGAGGGCGATGTCTTCCGCCGGTTCCTCCTGCACTACAACTTCCCGCCGTTCTGCGTGGGCGAGGCCAGGATGCTGCGCGGCCCCGGCCGGCGCGAGATCGGCCACGGTGCCCTGGCCCGGCGGGCCCTGCACAAGGTGCTGCCGGCCAAGGACGAGTTCTCCTACTCCATCCGCGTGGTCAGCGAGATCCTGGAGTCCAACGGCTCCTCCTCCATGGCCACGGTCTGCGGCGGCTCCTTGTCCCTGATGGATGCTGGCGTGCCCATCAGCGGCGCGGTGGCCGGCGTGGCCATGGGGCTGATCAAGGAAGGCGACAAGACCGCCATCCTGACCGACATCCTGGGCGACGAGGACCACCTGGGCGACATGGACTTCAAGGTGGCCGGCACCGCCGAAGGGGTGGCCGCCGTGCAGATGGACATCAAGATCAGCGGCATCGACAAGGAGATCATGGGCCGCGCCCTGCAACAGGCGCGGGAAGGCCGCTTGCACATCCTGGGCGAGATGGCAAAGGCCCTGGACCGTCCCCGCGGCGACATCAGCGAACTGGCTCCGCGCATCACCACCATCAAGATTCCGGTGGAACGCATCAAGGACGTGATCGGGCCCGGCGGCAAGGTGATCCGCGGCATCCAGTCCGAGACCGGCGCCAAGGTGGACGTGGAGGACGACGGCACCGTGCACGTGGCCGCGGTGGAGGCCGAGAGCGGCCAGCGCGCCCTGCAGATGATCAAGGAACTCACCCAGGACGTGGAGGTGGGCCAGGTCTACGAGGGCAAGGTGGTTCGCATCATGGACTTCGGCGCCTTTGTGGAACTCCTGCCCGGACGTGACGGCATGGTGCACATCAGCGAGTTGGATCACCACCGGGTGCGCGCGGTCACCGACGTGCTCAAGGAAGGCGACATGGTCAAGGTCAAGGTGCTGGGCATCGACGACCGCGGCAAGGTGCGCCTGAGCCGCAAGGCCTTGTTGCCCCCGCCCGAGCCCGGCGAAAGACCGGCGAACCAGGGACGCGACAGCGACCGGGGCCGGCGGCCTCCCCGTGGAGGGCGCGACGGCAGAGGCGGACGTGGTCCGCGGCGATAGCTGAACCGTGATCGAGAAGACCGTACTTGACAACGGGGTCCGCGTGCTCACCGAGAGGCTTCCCCAAGCCTTCTCGGTGACCGTGGGCCTGTGGATCGAGGTGGGGTCCCGCGACGAGGACCCACCCCGTTCCGGTATCAGCCATTTCATCGAGCACATGGCCTTCAAGGGCACCGAGCGCCGGAGCCCCTTGGATATCGCCCGGGAGATAGACCGCCTGGGCGGCCAGGCCAATGCCTTCACCAGCAAGGAGAACACCTGCTACCACGCCCGGGCTCTGGCCGCGCGCCTGCCCGAGCTTTGCGATCTCCTCCTCGACCTGCTGTTGCGGCCGGCCTACCACCCCGAGGAACTGGAGCGCGAGCGCCAGGTGATCATGCAGGAGATATCCTCCCAGGAGGACACCCCGGACGAGTTGGTGCATGTGCTCTTTGGCCAGAACTTCTGGCCCGGCCATCCCTTGGGCCGGCCGGTGCTGGGGTTTGCCGACACGGTGGGCGCCATAGACCGCCAAGCCATCCTGGACTACCAGCGCCAGCATTACCAGCCGGAAGGCTTGGTCATGGCCGCGGTGGGCGATCTGGAGCACCGGCAGGTGGTGGAGCTGGTGAGCGAGGCCCTGGGTGCGCTGCCCATGGCGCCGCGCTCCAATCATCGCGCCGCGCCCACCGCCTCGCCCGGCCTGCACGTGGTGCCCCGGCCCCTGGAGCAGGTGCACATGGTATTGGGCCATCCGGCCCCCTCTGCTGTGCACCCGGACCGCTTCACCGCCGCGCTGTTGAACCTGATCCTGGGCGGCAACATGAGTTCCCGCCTCTTCCAGGAGATACGCGAGAAGCGCGGCCTGGCCTACTCGGTGTATTCGTTCCTCAGCGCCTACAGCGATTCCGGCGCCCTGGGTGTGTACTTGGGCGTGTCGCCCAGCCGCGCGCCCGAGGCCTTGCGCGTGGCCCGCGCCGAGGTGGAGCGCCTGGCCGCCGGGCCGGTGAGCCAGGAAGAGCTGGCCGACGCCAAGGAGAATCTCACCGGTAGCATCCTGCTCGCTGCCGAAAACCCTGAGAACCGCATGTCCCGCCTGGCCCGCAACGAGATCAACTTCGGCCGGGACATTCCCTTGGAGGAGGTGGTGGCCCAGGTGGAGGCGGTGAGTGCCGAGGACGTATCGCGGCTGGCTGGCGAACTCCTGACTCCGGAGGGACTCTCGGCCACGGTGCTGGGCCCGGCCGATGCCGACGAGCTGGCCAAGGAGATGGGTGCGTGAGTCGGCTGAGCGTCCAGGTGTTGCGCCTGTCCCATGCCGAGGGACTGGAGCTACCGGCCTACATGTCCCCCGAGGCAGCAGGCATGGACCTGCCCGCCGCCCTGGAAGCGCCGCTCACCGTGGCGCCGGGAGACATCGTAAAGGTGCCCACCGGCCTCAAGCTGGCCATCCCCCCCGGCCATGAGGGACAGGTGCGGCCCCGCTCCGGCCTGGCCGTGAAAAAGGGCCTCACCGTGGTCAACGCGCCGGGCACCATTGACGCGGACTACCGCGGCGAGGTGCTGGTGGCCCTCATCAACCTGGGCCGCGAGCCGGTGACCATCCAGCGCGGCGAGCGAGTGGCCCAACTGGTCATCGCGCCGGTGGTCCAGGCCGACCTCAGGCTGGTCACCGAGCTGCCTCCCAGCCAGCGCGGCGAGGGAGGCTTCGGCCACACGGGTTCCTAGCATGCCGCTGCGTTTCTGCCTTTTGGCCAGCGGCTCCAAGGGGAACGCGGTCTACCTGGAGGCCAATGGCGCCGCGGTGCTGGTGGACTCGGGACTTTCGGGGGTGGAACTCATGCGCCGCCTGCAGGCGGCGGACCTGAGCCCCCACCGCATTCAGGCCATCATCCTCACCCATGAACACCGCGACCACTCCTGCGGGGTGGGCATCGCCGCCCGCAAGCTGCGGGTGCCGGTGGTCACCACCCCCGCCACCTGGGCCGCCTGCCCCAATACCCGCCAGGTGCGGCACCAGGCCATGGAGGCGGGGCGGCCCTTTGAACTGGGCCCTCTGCGCTTCACGCCGTTCAGCATTCCCCACGACGCGGCCGATCCGGTGGGCCTGGTGGTGCAGGCCGGCGCCGCACGCCTGGGCCTGTGCACCGACCTGGGCTGGGCCACCCGCTTGGTGGAGGCGCGCCTGGCCGGATGCCAGGCCCTGGTGCTGGAGTCCAACCACGATCCCCGGATGCTGGCCCGCGGTCCCTACCAGGAATGGCTCAAGCAGCGGGTGCGCTCGCGCCACGGGCATCTTTCCAACCAGGAGGGCGCCGAGCTTTTGGCCAAGCTCCATCACCCCGAGCTGCGGGAGGTGGTTCTGGCCCACCTTTCCGAGGTCAACAACACTCCCGAGCTGGCCCGGGCCGAGGCCGAGGCCACCCTGGAGCGGCTGGAGTCGCGCGCGCGCCTCCGCCTCGCCAGTCAGGACAGGCCTTCACCGGTAATAGAGATTTAAGCAGGGAGCCCGCGCTAGCCTCGTTCGCGGCTCTTGAGAAAGCGTTCCAGCTCCTTGAGCGAGCGGGCCGCCTCCTTGGCGGTGGCGCTTTGGGACTTGGCCTGGGCCAACGCCTTGCGGAAGGCCCGGCAAGCGGCTTCGTAGCGTTCCAGGTGCAGGGCGCAGCGCCCGGCCGCCAGAGCATAGCGCCCCTGGCCGCCCCGGAGCCGGGCCGCCCGGGTGAAGGCGGCCAGGGCCTGGTCGAAGTTCCGGGCCTGGAGGTGTATCTCGCCCACCACGGCCCAGCGCTTGGCCGTGGGCGCGGCCCGCACCGCGGCGCGGGCCGCCTCCAGGGCCGCCTGGGGATCGCGGGCCTCCTGGTAGACCCGGGCCAGGAGGTCCAGCTCCTTGGGCTTGGGCTTGGGGCCGAAGGCACGCTTATAAAAGACTGCGGCCCGGGCAGGGGCGCCGGCGGCCAGGTAGAGGGCGGCCAGGCGTCGCCAGCCCGATGCCTTGGGCGGGGCCAAGCCATAGGCCACGCCCAGGGCGGCGGCCGCGCCGGCCGGGTCGTCCTGTTCCTGGCAGATCACGGCCAGCAGCCGCCACAGGGCCGCGTCACCCGGCTCCCGGGCCAATAGCCGCCGCAATACCGGCTCGGCCTCGGCCGGCTTCTTCAGCATCAGGTGCACCTGCACCAGGGCCTTGAGCCAGTCCTTGCGGGGCTTTTTGCGGCTGGCCAGCTGGCGCAACAAGGGCAGGGCCCGGCCGGGCTGCTCTGCGGCCAGGTAAAGCGCCGCAGCCTCGTAGAGCAGGTTGTCGGAAGGTGGCTTGCTCAGGCGGTAGGCCTTGAACATGAGTTCGGCGGCCTGGCCGGCATGGCCTCCCTCGAAACGGACCACCGCCAGGTTGCGCCAGGCCGGCGCGTAGCAGGGATTCAACTTCGCGGCCCGGGCAAAGAAACGCTCCGCCTCGGCCCGCCTCTTGAGCTGATAGGCCAACACCCCCCGGGTGAAGGGAAGCAGGTAGTGGGCGTTGCCCGGATGGACGCGGGCGAACTTGGCCAGGCTCTTGGCCGCTGCTGCCAACCGGCCGGCGTCCATCTGCTTCTGGGCGCTGTAGAGCGCCCGGTGCAGGGCCGGGCCGGGAAGAGGGTGGCGCGCCTGGGAGCAGTCCCCGGCTGCGGCCGGGGCGGCGCACAGGAGCAGCAGGGCGCTTATCAACAGGGCGACTCTCACCGGTCCTCCAGTCTGAAGCGGATAGTGGTCTCCACCCAGGTGGCCACCGCCTCGCCGTCCTTGCGGCCCGGCCGGAAGCGCCAGCGCGGCACGGTGCGCAGCACCGTTTCCTCGAACACCCCGGGTGGTTGGGCCCTGGTTATCTGCAGGTGCTGCACCCGCCCCTTTTCATCCACCAGGAAACGCACGCTGACCGAGCCTTCGATGCCCCGCCGCCGGGCCAGATAGGGATAGGGCGGGGGCAGTTGCGAGGCGATCAAGGGCGCGTGGTCCACCTGGCCCAGCTCGTAGCGCACCGGTCCCGGCGCGGGCAGGGCCAGGCCCACGCTCAGGCGGGGATTGAACTCGTAGTCCAACTGGGGGCGCTCCAGCTCCAAGGGCGGCGCCTTGAGCGGCTGCACCTCCAGGCGGGTGGTTTCGGGCTGGGGCGGCGGTTTCTCGGGGGGCGGCGGCTCTTCCTCCTCGGGCGGCGGCGCGGGCGGCGGCATGAACACCCGTACTGAGTAGGTGTCCAACCGGGAGCGGGTGGCCGGCTCGCGGCTGAGCAGGGACATGGAGCCGAAGACGATGAGGTTGATGCACACTGCTCCCCCCACGGCCAGCAGCCATAGCCAGCGGCCGGTCACCGGGCGGGGCAGGGTGGCGCTCACCGCGAAGGCCTCCTGGCGGCCACGGCCACGTCCCGCGCCCCGGCCAGGCGGCACTGGTCCAACACCTCGATGACCCGGCCGGTGAAGCTGGACTTGTCCGCCACGATCACCACCGCGCCCTTGGGGTCCTCGGCCAGGAAGCGCTCCACCAGCCCGCGCACGCTTCGCAGGTCCACCTGGCGGTGGTCGATGAACACGGCGCCGTCCGCGCGCACCCCCACCATCAGCGCCCCCTTGTCCTTGGCCTGGGCGGTGGCGGCCAGGGGCCTTTCCACGGTCACCCCGGACTCGCGCACGAAGCTGGTGGTTACCAGGAAGAAGATGAGCAGGATGAAAACCATGTCGATCAGGGGAGCCATGTTGATCTCTGGCTCCTCGCCGCCGATGCCGTTGTTGGCGGCCAGCCGGCTTCTCAGGCGTAGCATTGCAATGCCTCCGGAGACTTGAGCCAGCGGTCCAGGCCCTGGTGGAAGGACTCCAGGCCCTGCTGCAACTTGCGCACCTGGCGCCGGAGGAAATAGCCGGCGAACAGGCCCGGTATGGCCACCAGGAGCCCGGTTTGGGTGGTTATCAGGGCCCGGCTGATGCCGGCGGAGAGCGCCTGGGCATTGCTGGTGCCGAAGAAACGGATGACCTGGAAGGTGTCGATCATGCCGTTCACCGTGCCCAGAAGGCCCAACAAGGGCGCCACCGCGGCCAGGACCAGCACCGTGTTCACGTGGCGCCACAGCACCGGCGTCTGGCGGCGCACCGCCGCCTCCCACCAGAGCTGGTCGCTCCGGCCGCCGTCGCAGCGCAGGGCCATGAAGGTCCTGAGTGCCTGGCTGCGGGGGCCGCGGGGCTGGGGCGGCTGGCCGCGCTGCAGGCAGGCCACCGCCGCCACCACGTCCAGGCGCTCGCGCTCGGCGGACCACACCCACAAGAACTTGGCCAGCACCAGGCTCCACAGCCACAGGGACAGCGCCATCAGGGGCCACATCACCGGGCCCCCGGCCAGCACCAGTTCCCAAGCCCGCCAGAACAGGTCCATCAGGCTTCCTTCTCCTGAATGAGCGCCGCGCTCATGGACACGGCCTTTTCCTCCATGTCCGAGGCGATGTTCTGGGCCTTGCGGGACAGGAGCGAGGCGGCCACCAGCACCGGGATGGCCACGGCCAGGCCGAGCTGGGTGGTTATGAGCGCCTCGCTGATCCCGCCGGCCATGAGCCGGGGGTCGCCGGTGCCGTGGGCGGTGATGACGTGGAAGGTGTTGATCATGCCGGTCACCGTGCCCAAAAGGCCCAGCAAGGGCGCCACCGCGGCCATGACCTTGAGGGCGGTGAGGAAGCGCTCCAGCCGGGGCAGTTCCTTGAGCATGGCTTCGGCCAGGCCGTTTTCGATGACCTCGGCCGAGCAACCCCGCAGGGCCAGCCCCGCCTTGATCACGTTGCTGGTGGGACGGCCGGCCTGGCTGTCGGCCGCTGCCCGGGCGCCCTCGAAATCACCCGCCCGCACCAGGCGGTTGACCCGGCTCATGAGCTGGTCGGTATTGGCGCGCACCCGGCGCAGGTACAAGAGCCGCTCCACCACCAGCACCAGCGATATGAGCCCCACCAGCAGGATGGGCCAGACCAGGGGGCCGCCGGAGAGCAGTTGCTCCCAGGCGGATTCGGCCCGGGCCAGTTGCTTGAGGGCGGCCCCGCCGGTGATGTCCATGGGCACAGCCTCGGCCTCGCCGGCCAGGTAGGCGCGCAGGCCGCGCCGCACGCTCCAGGGCGGCTCGCCGCCCACGGCCAGGAGCCGGCCGGTGGCCGGTCCCAGGGTCAGATAGCCCAACTCGCCGTCCTTCTCATACGCCGCGGTGAAGGGGCCCAGGGTGAGGATCTCGCCCGTGGCCTCGCGGCCCTCGCGGTCCACGAAGGCGCCTTGGCGCAGCCCGATTTGGCCGGATTCGGCCAGGAAGGCGAAGTAGAGGTCCACCAGGCGGCGGATGTCCTCCAGGCCGGGGAAGCGGCTCTTGTTGAGGTAGGAGCGCAGGGTTTCCAGGCGCTGGGGGTGGGCGGCGGTGCTCGGCGTGGCCTCGGCCAGGCTGAGAAGCTCGCGGGCGCTGGCCCGCACCAGGCCGGCCAGTTCCTTGAGGTTCCCCTGCTCCTGGCTTATGCGCTGGCTCAACTCGGCCTTGTCCTGGCTGACCTTTTTCAGCTCCTCCTGGGCCTTTTGCAGGGCCGCGCGCTGGGCCGCCTCCTCGGCCCGCAGGCGCTTCAGCTCGGCCTGGAGCTTGGCGATGCGCGCCCGGCGCTCTGCCACCACCCGGGCCTGCTCAGCCTTGGCTGCGGCCACCTCGGCCGCCACCTCCTGGGCCACGGCCGGAAACTGGGCGGCCGCGGCGGGCAGGGCCCAGAGCACCAGGGCCAGCAACAGGAAGCCTCGCCACGAGCGGGTCATGGCTGGGCCTCCTTCTCCGGGAGCTTGCCCAGCGGAATCTCCACCAGGGCGGCCACCCGGTGGC
The DNA here is from genome assembly GCA_964620595.1 of uncultured Desulfarculaceae bacterium. Lineage (GTDB taxonomy): Bacteria > Desulfobacterota > Desulfarculia > Desulfarculales > Desulfarculaceae > Desulfocarbo. Next base: position 25,249 of record CAZUHP010000001.1, read on the forward strand.
GCTGGGCAATGTCCGCGGCCTGGTTCAGCTCGCGGGCGTAGTCGGACACCGGCAGGTAGGCCCGCTCCTGGCGATCGTAGCGCCAGGCCTTTTGCCCGTCTGGACTGAGGGCGAACAGGGCCAGCCGCCCCAGGCGCAGCACCCGCACCCGCAGCAAGCGGCCGGCGATCTCAACCTCGCGCTCCTTGGCCTGGGCAGTGGCCCCGTAGCGCGCCTCTATCTCCAGGGCGCCCAGGATGCGCCGGGTCTTTTCGGGAAGCGCGGCGTCATAGTTGTCCAGGACTCCCCGCAGGGATGCCAGGCGCTCCTGGCGCTCCGCGGCCAGGAAGGGGAGGTCGCCCTGCACGAAGCCGCTGAGCCGCTCCAGGGTCTGGTCCAGGAAGGGCTCCAGCTCCGCCCGGATGCGGGCCAGCTCCTTTTGGCGGCGTTGCAGCTCGGCCAGCTTGCGGCGCTGGTCGGCCAGGTAGGCCTCGGTCTTTTCCCGCTGGCGGGTGAGCAAGGCCAACTTCCGCTTGCGCATCTCCACCGCATCGGCCAGTTCGGCCTCCTGGTCAGCGAGGGCCGCCACCTTTTTCTGGGTCTCGGCCCGCAGCTTGACCGCCTCCTCGGCCTGGCGGCGCACCACCTCGGCGCTGGGTGCGGCCGGGGCCGCCCAGGCGGCGCCCGCCGCCATCAGTACCAGGGTCGCCCCCACAAGGCCGCGTTTTATCCACACCCGCATCAGCTTTTCACCTCGCATCGGTCAAATAAAAAACCCCCAGCCAATGAGACTGGGGGGACTGCATCCCGCTTGCTTCATCACCCCGGGCGGTCCGCTCCAGGACGCCGCTATGTGGGTGGCGCCCGCTGCCGGTTCCTCGCCGGGAATAACGGACCTTGTGGTCGGCAGGTCTTCTGGCTCCCGGATCGTCCTCAGGCCACGCCTTCCCGCTCCTCCTGGAGCAGTGGCCGGGTCTTCCTGACCCAGCGGCCTTTGTCACCGGTCACAGCGGCGGGACCGCGACGGAATCGCACCGTCTTCCCTTTTAAGCCCCTGCTGGGGGCACCGACCTTATTTCTTATCCTACTTAATTTTGGGCTTGTCAAGCGCTGCGAGCGGCCTGCCCGCCACCTGGCGGGGGCCCTAATCGCCCGGCCGCAGGGAGTCGGGCACGTTTTTGCCCCGTTCCTGCCAGAAGCGGACCGCCCCCCGGGCCAGGGGCACCGGTGCGCCCACGAAACCCTGGACCAGGGACATGTCCTTGAGGACGGGGGCGGCCTCGCGCAGCGTCTTCAGGCCCTCGGCCGACCACAGGCTGCGCAGCACGTCATAGATCACCACCGGGTCCATCCCCTGGCGGGTGCACAAAAGGGCGCTGTCCTGAAAGGTGTGGCAAGGCCGCTCCTGGCCGGGGTAGGAGCCGGCCGGGATGACCACTGGAGAGTAGAAGGGATAGGTTTTGTAGAAGCCGCTTTTCTCGGCCGCCTGGGCCAAGTTCAGCAGGCGGATGGACTTCTGCCGGGCGGTTCGCTCCAGCGAGGCGTCGCCAAGTCCTCCCAGCACCCACAGGGCCTCTACCTCCCCGGGCCCCTGGGCTCTTACCGTGGGGGTACAGCACTGGAAGCGGGGCTGGATAAGGCCCCACAGACGCAGGTGGCGGAAGAAACGCTCCGCGGCCAGGGCCGCGCCCGAATCGCGGGCGCCCACGGCCACCCGCTTGTCGGCCAACTCGGCCGGCTTGCGTACCGGGCTGGCGGACGGCACCACCAAGAGGGCGGCGGCGCCGTAGAGGAACCCCACCGAACGCACCCGCTGGTAGCGCCGGTGGTCGCCGAGCAGTTCCCCCCGGGAGCCCTGCCACAAGTCGCCCGCATACACCAGGCCCAAATCCAACTCGCCGGCCTCCAGGCGGCGCAGGTTGTCGAGCGATCCCTTGGAAACCACTGCCTGCACCTTGAAATGGCGCACCATGCTGGGCAGCAGGCGGGCCATGGCCCGGCTCACCGCGTTGAAGGTGTCGCCCGGGGGGCCCCCGCCCAGGCGCAGGGTGACCGCCTTGGCCCGGGGGGTGACCGGGGTGGAGTCGGAGGTGGGCTGGGAGGGACGGGGACTCGATGGCAGGAAGTAGACCATAGCCACGGCTATGGCCAGCGCTCCCAGGAGGACAAGCAGGATGGTCCTGCGCATCAGCTACCGGTGCTCCTTGGTGTTGTCTCTTGTCATGGTTGCGAACGGCTGTGATCAAGGTAATCCCTGGGCTGTACAGTAGGACCGGCTCACTCATCCGGCCCCACGACCCTCTCTCCCTGGGATTAGATATATACTAGTCCATGCCGGGCCGTGGTGTCCATGCTTCTGCTTTCCCTTGGGGGCCGGTTGAGGGCCTCGGGGGGTTCTGATAGGATGAGGCTACCTGGCCAAGGTTTCTTTCTTTATTACTTTTCGCGGGCCCCGCCCGGTTTGGCCGGCGGGGCGCGGGAGCAGCCATGGACCACAACCCCGACCGCCTGGGCGGGGAGAGCAACCCCGAAGATTTCGAAGAGACCCCACTGCCCGAGACCCTGCCCCTCTTGCCGGTGCGCGACGTGGTGGTCTTCCCCTACATGATCCTGCCCCTGTTCGTGGCCCGGCAGGGCTCGGTGGCCGCGGTGAACGAGGCCATGGAGCGCGATCAACTGGTGTTCCTGGCCGCGCAGCGCGATCAGAACATCGACCAGCCCGAACCGGACGACCTCTACCAGGTGGGGACGGTGGGCATGGTCATGCGCCAGCTCAAGCTGCCCGACGGACGGCTCAAGGTGCTGGTGCAGGGCGTGACCCGGGGCCGCATCGTGGGCTGGGAGCGGGAGAAGCCCTTTTACGAGGTGCGGATCGAGCCCCTGGCCGAAGAAGAGGAGGGCCAGGAGATAAGCGTCACCACCGAGGCCTTGATGCGCAACGTGCGCGAGGCCTCGGAGAAGATCCTGGCCCTCAGGGGGCTGCTTTCCGGCGACGTGATGGCCATCCTGGGCTCGGTGGAGGAGCCGGGCCGCCTGGCCGACCTGGTGGCCTCCAACCTGCGCCTGGGCATGGCCGAGAGCCAGGAGATATTGGAGGAGGCCGATCCGGTGGCCCGGCTGACCCTGGTGCACGCCCATCTGGGCAAGGAACTGGAGGTGAGCAACCTGCAGGCCCGCATCCAGTCCGAGGCCCAGGAGGAGATGAGCAAGAGCCAGCGCGAATACTACCTGCGCGAGCAGCTCCGGGCCATCCGCCGGGAGCTGGGGGACGCCGAGGAGCGCCACCAGGAACTGGCCGAGCTTCGCGCCACCCTGGAGAAGATGGCCGCCCCGGCCGCGGTCAAGGAGGAGGCCCTCAAGCAGCTCAGCCGCCTGGAGATGATGCAGCCCGAGGCGGCCGAAGCCACCATCGTGCGCACCTACCTGGACTGGATCGTGGAGCTTCCCTGGTCCCGCTCCAGCCGCGACAAGCTGGACATCCCCCGGGCCAAGCGCATCCTGGACGAGGACCATTACGACCTGACCAAGGTCAAGGAGCGCATCCTGGAGTACCTGGCGGTGCGCAAGCTCAACCCCAAGATGAAGGGCCCCATCTTGTGCTTCATCGGCCCGCCGGGGGTGGGCAAGACCTCCCTGGGCCGCTCCATCGCCCGCGCCCTGGGGCGCAAGTTCGTGCGCATCTCCCTGGGCGGGGTACGCGACGAGGCCGAGATACGCGGCCACCGGCGCACCTACATCGGCGCCATGCCCGGCCGTATCATCCAGGGCCTCAAGACCGCGGGGGCCAACAACCCGGTGTTCATGATCGACGAGGTGGACAAGGTGGGCTCCGACTTCCGGGGAGACCCCACCAGCGCCTTGCTGGAGGTGCTGGACCCGGAGCAGAACAACTCTTTTTCCGACCACTACCTGAACCTGCCCTTCGACCTGTCCAAGGTGATGTTCATCTGCACCGCCAACCTGGAGGACAACATCCCCGAGGCCCTGTGGGACCGCATGGAGGTGATCGAGCTGGCCGGCTACACCGACGAGGACAAGCTCATCATCGCCCGGCGCCACCTGCTGCCCCGCCAGCTCAAGGAACACGGCCTGAGCCGGGAGCAGGTGAGCATAAGCGATGCGGCCATCCTGGAGGCCATCCGCTCCTACACCCGGGAGGCGGGCCTGCGCAACCTGGAACGGGAGCTGGCCGGGGTATGCCGCAAGCTGGCCCGGCGGGTGGCCGAGGGGCAGAAAGGCCCCTTCCGGGTGACCGCGGGCAACCTGCACAAGTTCCTGGGGGTGCCCAAGTTCATTCCCGAGGACGAGCGCGGCGAGGGCGAGGTGGGAGTGGCCACCGGCCTGGCCTGGACCGCCTACGGGGGGGAGGTCTTGCGGGTGGAGGTCTCACCCCTGGAGGGCAAGGGCAACCTCACCCTCACCGGCAGCCTGGGCGAGGTGATGCGCGAGAGCGCCCAGGCGGCGCTCTCCTATGTGCGCAGCCGCGCCCGCGACCTGGGCCTCAAGCCAGATTTCTACGAAGAGCTGGACCTGCACATGCACGTGCCCTCGGGCGCCATCCCCAAGGACGGCCCCAGCGCCGGGGTCACCATCTGCACCGCCATGGTGAGCGCCCTGACCGGCATCCCGGTGCGCGAGGACGTGGCCATGACCGGCGAGATCACCCTGACCGGCAAGGTGCTGCCCATTGGCGGACTCAAGGAGAAGTCCCTGGCCGCCGTGCGCCTGGGCCTGAAGAACCTCCTGGCCCCGGAGAAGAACCGCAAGGACCTGGCCGAGGTGCCGGCCAAGGTGCGCCGCAAGCTCAAGATAGAGATGGTGAACCACATGGACCAGGTGTTGATGGCAGCGCTGGTCAAGAGTCCCTGGGTCAAGGCGACATCTGCCAAGAAAAAGAGGGCTCCGGCCAAGAAGAAGCCGGCCGCCAAGAAGCCGGCCGCCAAGAAAGCGCCTGCCAAGCGCTCGCCGGCCAGGAAAAAGAAAGGCTAGGTCATGGCCGCGGTCCTGTACATCGACGCCTGCGGCGGGCTGGCCGGCGACATGCTGGCCGGCGCGCTGCTGGATTTGGGCTGGCCCCTGGCCGAGCTGGAGAATCTGGTGGAGGCCATGGGCCTGGGCGGGGTCAGGGTGTCCCAGGTTGTGGTGGAGCACATGGGCATCCAGGCCCGACGGCTCCAGGTGGAGGCGGACGCGGACCAGCCCCACCGGCACCTGGCCCAGGTGTTGGCCATCCTGGAGCGTTTGCCCCGGCCCGTTGCCGAGGCGGCGGCCGGGGTCTTCCGCCGCTTGGCCCAGGCCGAGGCCCGGGTGCACGGCACCTCGCCGGAGGAGGTGCATTTCCACGAGGTGGGCGCGGTGGACGCCCTGGTGGACGTAGCCGCCTTTTGCGGCAGCCTGGCCTGGCTGGGCTGGCCCCGGGTGGTCTGCTCCCCCCTGCCCCTGGGCCGCGGCTACCTGGAGTGCGCCCACGGACGGCTCCCCCTGCCCGCGCCGGCGGTGCTGGAGCTCCTGGCGGACCGGCCGGTGCGGTCCTGGCCGGCAGAGGAGGAGACGGTCACCCCCACCGGCGCGGCCCTGGTCTCCACCCTGGCCGGCGAGTTCGGGGCCATGCCCGAGATGCGCCTGGAGCGTGTGGGGGTGGGCGGCGGCTCGCGGCCTTCCAGCGCGGGGCCCAACCTGGTGCGGTTGCTCCTGGGCGAGGACGCCCAGGGCCACGGCCATGGCGAGGTGGTGGAGATCATCTGCCACCTGGACGACATGAGCCCCGAGGACCTGCCCATGGTCATCGAGCGCCTGCTGGCCGGCGGCGCCCTGGATGCGGCGGCCGCGCCGCTGTACATGAAAAAGGGCCGGCCCGGCCTGATGCTCATGGTGGTGTGCTCGCCGGAAAAGACCGACGAGCTGGCCGGCCTGGTCCTGAGCCAGACCACCAGCCTGGGGGTGCGGCTGCGTCGCCTGGACCGGCGCACCCTCTACCGCGAGGTGATCACCGTGGAAAGCCCCTGGGGTCCGGCCCGGGTCAAGCGGGCCCGGCTGCCCGGCGCCGCGGGCAAGGGGGCCTGGCGCTACCATCCCGAGGCGGACGAGGTGGCGCGCATCAGCCGGGAATCCGGCCTGGCCCCGGCCGAGGTGCGCGCCCGGCTGATACGCCTGGCCGAAGAGGCCTAGGTTTCCGCTCCGCCCCACGCCTCCCGCGCGGGGCTTGCCTTTTCTTGTGGTTGGGTCGCTTCCGGGCCTAGGTGGACAGGGGAGCGCTGAACACCTCGCGGGTGTGGTGGCGGGAGTCCACCAGGTAGCGCAGGTGGCCCAGGGCCTGTAAGCCCTCCTTGAGCTGGTCCAGGCGGGAGCGGTCCAGTCCCTTGGCCCGGATGAAGACCCGCCGCCAGCCCGGGGCCACCCGGTCGTAGGACTGCAAGATGGCCACGATGCGGCCGCCGTGGGCGCGGGTGAGGTCGGCCGCCTTCTTGAGGGAGCCGGGCACGTCCTCCATCTCCAGGGAGAATTGCACCCCGCCCTGGGTCACGCCGGTCAGCGAGATGAGCGCCCGGAAAACGTCGCTCTGGGTGATGACCGCCGCCACCGTGCCGTTGTCGTCCACCACCGGCAGTCCTCCCACCCTGTGCTCCAGCATGGTGAGCGCCGCCTCCTCCAGGGTGTCGTGGATGTGGACGGTGTAGGGGTCGGGCGTCATTATTTCCCGCACCTTGACGGTGTGGCGCAGGTGTTCCACCTCCCGGCGGGGAGGGGGCATGGCCTCCGAGGCGTTGGAGCTTCTCAAATCGCGGTCAGTGACGATGCCCACCAGCTTGCCCTCTTCCAGCACCACCAACCGGCTCACCTGGTAGTCCTCGGTCAGTTGCAGGGCCTCGCCCATGGTGGCCTCGGGCCCGATGCTCACCAGGCGGGAACTCATCCAGTTGGCTACCAGCATGCCTTTCCTCCTTGTGCGAGGGGAGCCTCTATTGTCATGTTAGCACGGCCGCCGGGCGGGGTGCTGGTGGGGGCTGGCTTGGGGGTGGTGGGGGTGCCTCAGCCCAGCAGGTCCAGGGCGGTGTCCAGGCGCGGGGCGGTGAGAAGGCGGATGCCCTTGGTCTTGGGGTGCTTGCCCGGCGCGGTCAGGGCCTGGCTGAAGCCTTGGCGGGCCGCTTCGGCCAGGCGGGCCGAGGCCCGGCTCACCGCCCGCAGTTCGCCGGCCAGGCCCACCTCGCCGAAGCAGACCACTCCCGGGGGCAGGGGCCTGGCGGCGAGGGAGCTGGCCATGGCCGCGGCCACGGCCAGGTCCGCCGCCGGCTCGGAGAGCTTGATGCCGCCGGCCACGTTGACGAACACGTCGTGGCCGCTGAGGTCCAGGCCGGCGTGAATGGCCAGCACCGCGCAGAGCATGTGCAGCCGTCCCGGGTCCACGCCCAGGGCCTGGCGCCGGGGCATGGCCAGGCCCGACGGGCTGACCAGGGCCTGTACCTCCACCAACAGGGGCCGGGTGCCGCTCATGGCCGCGCACACCGCCGAGCCCGGGGCCTCGGCCGGGCGATGGGCCAGGAACACGGCCGAGGGGTTGTCCACCGGCGCCAGGCCCTGTTCGGTCATCTCGAACACGCCCACCTCGTCAGTGGCGCCGAAGCGGTTTTTCACCGCGCGCAAGAGGCGCAGGCGCATGGAGGGTTCGCTCTCGAAGTAGAGCACCGTGTCCACCAGGTGCTCCAGCACCCGGGGGCCGGCCAGGGAGCCCTCCTTGGTCACGTGCCCCACCAAAAACAGGGCCGCGCCGGTCTCCTTGGCCAGGGAGGCCAGCTCGGCCGCGCAGAAGCGCACCTGTCCCACCGAGCCCGGCGCGCCGGCCAGCTCCCCGGAGCGCACCGCCTGGATGGAGTCCACCACCACCGCGGCGAAGGAGCCCTCCCGCCAGGCGGCCTGGATGGTTTCCAGGCTGGTGTCGGCCAGGAGCATCACCTCCTCCCCTGCCGCGCCCAGGCGGCCGGCCCGCAGCCCCACCTGGCGGGTGGATTCCTCGGCCGAGACATAGAGCAGCGAGGCGCCCCCCGCACCCAGGGAGGCGGCCAGTTGCAGCATGAGGGTGGATTTGCCTATGCCGGGCTCGCCGCCCACCAGCACCACCATGCCCGCCACCAGGCCGCCGCCCAGCACCCGGTCCAGCTCGCCGAGGCCGGTGACCGCCCGGGGCTCCTGAGTGTCGCGGGCCTGGGCCAGAGGTGTTAAGCTATAGGATGAGGCCGGCGTGGCCGGGGAAGGGGCGACAGGCTCTTCCACCAGGCTGTCCCAGGCTTGGCAGGCCGGGCAGCGGCCAAGCCACTTGGGCGTAGCCGCTCCGCAGGCCTGGCAGACAAAGGTGGTGCGGGTCTTGGCCAAGGTAGAGACTCCTGTCGAGGGGTGGGCGCGGGCCCATCTTAACCTTGGCCCGCCAGGGGGTGTCAACCAAATGTAAGCCCTGGCCGCGTTGACAAAACGGCCTGCCATGTCTATACATTTACAGTATTACCCGGTAAAGACAGGGCCGCCGGCCCCTTCCAGGGGCCAGGGGACCCAACTGAATGCAGGACAAGGAGAAACAAGAGATGGCAGCAAACGTCCTCGCGGTGACCGACGATACCTTTGAGGCGGAGGTTCTCAAGAGCGATCTGCCGGCCTTGGTGGACTTCTGGGCCTCCTGGTGCGGTCCCTGCCGGGCCATCGGGCCGGTGGTGGAGGAGCTGGCCGAGGAGTACGCCGGCAAGGTCAAGGTCGCCAAACTGAACGTGGACGAGAGCCCCAAGACCCCCGGCCAGTACGGCATCCGGGCCATCCCCACCCTGATCATGTTCAAGAACGGGGAGGTGGTGGACCAGATCACCGGCGCGGTTTCCAAGAGCCACATCGAGTCGGCCCTCCAGAAGATCATCTAGGCGCCTCCACGGCGCAGGAGGGTTTGGACCGATGGAGGCCCGCGAGTTGGTGATCGTGGGTGGCGGACCGGCGGGACTCACCGCCGGCCTCTATGCCGCCCGGGCCCGCTTGGATGCGGTGTTGATCGAGCGCCTGAGCCCCGGCGGCCAGATGCTCACCACCGACATGGTGGAGAACTGGCCTGGTGAGCTGGAGCCGGTGAGCGGCTTCGAGCTTGCCGACCGCATGCGCCAGCAGGCCCTCAAGTTCGGGCTGGAAATCGTCAATGACGAGGTGAGCGGCATCCGGCTGGAGGGGGACCGGAAGGTGGTGCAGACGCCCAAGGGCTACATCGCCTGCAAGGCCCTGATCCTCTGCCCCGGCGCCAGCCCCCGCAAGCTGGGGGTGCCCGGCGAGGCGGAGCTGACCGGCAAGGGCGTATCCTATTGCGGCACTTGCGACGGCCCCTTTTTCCGCGACCAGGAGGTGGCCTGCATCGGCGGCGGCGACACCGCGGCCGAGGAGGCCATGTTCCTCACCAAGTTCGCCAAGAAGGTCTACCTGATCCACCGCCGCGACCAGCTCCGGGCCACCGGAATCCTGGCCGAGCGGGTGTTGAACAGCGACAAGATCGAAATACTCTGGTCCCAGGTGCCCCTGGCCTTTGGCGGTGAAAATGGTGTAGAGTCGGTGAGGCTGCGGAGGTTGAAGGACGACTCGGAGTACGACCTGCCGGTGCAGGGCGCCTTCGTGTTCGTGGGCACGGTGCCCAATACCGAGTTCCTCGACGGCCTGGTGGAGGTGAACCCCCAGGGCTTCATCATCACCGACCAGAACCAGCAGACCTCGCTGCCCGGGGTCTTTGCGGCGGGCGATTGCTGCGCCAAGCTCCTGCGGCAGATCGTCACCGCCGCGGGCGAGGGCGCCACCGCCGCCTTTGCCGCCCAGCGCTACCTGGAAGAGCACGCATGAAAACACGCCTAACCCTGCTGCCGGTCTTGCTGGCCTGCCTGTCCCTGCTTCTGGGCGCGGGCTGCGGCTTCTTTGGGGACAGCGGCGCGGACAGCCAGGCCTTTGACACCCCTGCCCAGGTGCTGGCCAACGAGGCCGAGATGCAGTACAAGGACGGCAACTACGAGGAGGCGGCCGAGCTGTTCCAGCAGCTCAAGGACCGCTACCCCTACAGCCGCTATGCGCTTTTGGCCGACCTCCGGGTGGGTGACGCCTATTTCAAGTCCAAGCGTTATGACGAGGCGGTGCTGGCCTATGACGATTTCATCCGCCTGCACCCCAAGAACGAGGCCGTGCCCTATGCCATCTATCAGATGGGCATGGTCTACCACGAGCAGATGCTGATCCCGGCCCGGGACCCCACCAACGCCAAGAAGGCATCCGAGACCTTCCAGCGGCTCCTGCGCCAGTATCCCAAGTCCCAGTGGGCCGTGAAGGCCCGCCCCCGCTTGCAGGAGGCCCTGGAGCGCTTGGCCGCCCATGACATGTTCGTGGGCAAGTTCTACCTGCGCACCAACCGCTACCGGGCCGCCATCGGCCGCTTCAAGCGGGTGCTCACCCAGTATCCCGACGTGGGGCTCTATGGCGAGGCATTGAAGCTCATCAAGGAGAGCCAGGAGCAACTGGCCGAACTGCCGCCCGAGGAACGCGGCCAGGGAGTGGAGCGCCGCGACCTGGAGCGGGCCTTGCCCTACGAGGACACCCGCCCGCCGGACGTGTTGGAAGACTCGGTGGTCAACCCCTCCATCGGCGGGGTGGGGCCGGGCATATAGAACCTCGGGTGGTTTGCAGAGGCAAGGAGGCGCTCCCAGAGGGGGCGCCTTTTTTGTGGGATGAAGGAGGGTAGTGCGGGGGTGGTTCTCAGGCCGGCAGGTGGGTGGTGGTCACCTCCACCAGGAGCCTGTCGCCCGCGGTGACCCGGGTGCGGATGACCGACACTCTCCGGCCGCGCCGCACGAACCTGGCCTCGGCCCGCACCTCGCCCGAGTTCACGTTGCCCAGAAAAGAGGCGCTCAGGTTTATGGCCAGGGGAAAGCCGCTCTCCCCCGGCTGGGCGGTGGGCTTGCCCAGGGCCAGCACGGTGGCGGTCACGTCGGCCAGCCACAGGAGCGCGCCCGCGTGCACGGTGCCAAAGGGATTGCGCAGGCCGTCCCTCACCGGCATGCGGCTCACCGCGTGCTCGTCGCTCAGCTCCTCCACCCAAAACTCCAGGCTTCCTTGTTTGGGGACGGGTAGTTCCATGGGGTTCTCCCGGGTGCGGGGTGGGCGGTTCAGCCTTGGGCCTGCTCGGCGACCAGCTCGGGCACCTTGGCCAGGGCATCGGCCAGGCCGTCCGGGTTCTGGCCGCCGGCCTGGGCCATGTCCGGCCGCCCGCCGCCGCCGCCGCCCACCAGGGGGGCCAGGGCCTTGACCAGGTTGCCGGCGTGGAAGCGCCCCACCAGGTCCTTGGTGACCAGGGCCAGGAGCATGGCCTTGCCCCCAGCCGCCGCGCCCAGCACCGCCACGCCCGAGCCCAGGCGGTCGCGCAGGTTGTCCGCCGCCTCGCGCAGGGACTTGGGGGTGTCGGCCTCCACCTGAGCGGCGATGACCTTGATGCCGGCCACTTCCTGGGCCTCGGACAACAGGTCCCGCCCGCCGCCGCCGCTGGCCAGCTTGGCCTTGAGCGTCTCGATCTCGCTTTTGGCCTGCTTGAGCTGGGCCTGGAGGGCGGCCGCCTTGGCGCTGGCCTCGGAGCGGGGGGCCTTGAGGGCCGCCGCGGTCCGGGTCAGCTCCTCCTCCATGGCCTGCACCGCCTCCACCGCCGCCGCGCCGGTGAGCGCCTCCACCCGGCGCACGCCCGCGGCCACCGAGGATTCGCTCACCAGCTTGAACAGGCCGATGTCGCCGGTGCGCTGGGCGTGGGTGCCGCCGCAGAGTTCCTTGCTGAGGCCGGGTATCTGGACCAGGCGCACCTTGTCGCCGTAGCGCTCCTCAAACAGGGCCATGGCGCCGGTGGCCATGGCTTCCTCCAGGTCCATGACCCGGGTTTCCAGGGCCAGGTTGGCCCGGATGCCCTGGTTCACCCGGCGCTCGATCTCGCGCATCTGCTCCGGGGTGAGGGCCTCGAAGTGGCTGAAGTCGAAGCGCAGGCGTTGGGGAGACACCAGCGAGCCCGCCTGCTTCACGTGCTCGCCCAGCACCTGGCGGAGCGCGGCGTGCAAGAGGTGGGTGGCGGTGTGGTTGGCCGCGGTGGCGGCGCGGGCCTGGGGGTCCACCGCCAGCTCGATGCGGTCACCCTTCTTGATGCCGCCCTCCAGCACCTCGATCTTGTGGACGATCAGTTCGCCGCCGGGCTTTACGGTGTCCAGCACCCGCGCCTTGCCGCCCGGGCCGCTGATGGTGCCCACGTCGCCCACCTGGCCGCCGGCCGCGCCGTAGAAGGGGGTCTGGGGGGCCACCAGTTCGGCCTTTTGGCCCTGGCCCACCTCCTCCATCTCCTCGCCGTCCACCAACAGCACCGCCACCTGGCTCTGGGCAGTCAGCCCCTCGTAACCCAGGAAGGCGGTCTTCAGCCCCTCGGCCTTGAGCCTGGCCAGGGCAGGGGGAAGCTCCTCCTCGCCCGAGCCCTTCCAGGAGGCGCGGCTGCGGGAGCGCTGCCCCTCCATGGCCCGCTCGAAGCCCTCCTGGTCCACGCCCAGGCCCTCCTCCTCGCAGATGGTCTGGGTGAGGTCCAGGGGGAAGCCGTAGGTGTCGTAGAGCTTGAAGGCCACCTCTCCCGAGAGCGCGGCCTCGCCCTTGGCCTTGGCCTGGGCCATGGCGTCGGAAAGGAGCCTGAGGCCCGTGTCCAGGGTCTCGCCGAAGCGTTCCTCCTCGGCCAGGATCACCTTGTCCACAAAGGCCCGGGAGTCCTTGAGCTGGGGATAGACCGGGGCCATCTGGTCCATCACCGCCTGGGCCACCAGGTGCAGGAAGGGCTTTGCGATGCCCAGCTTGCGGCCGTGGCGGGCGGCGCGGCGCAGGATGCGCCTGAGCACGTAGCCCCGGCCTTCGTTCTTGGGCATCACCCCGTCGGCGATGAGGAAGGTGCAGGCCCGGGCGTGGTCGGCGATGACCCGCAGGCTCACGTCGCTGGCCGCGTCCGCGCCGTACTCGCAGCCGGCCAGCTCGCCGGCCCGGGCCAGGATGGGGGCGAACAGGTCGCTGTCGTAGTTGGAGAGCTTGCCCTGCACCACCGCGGTGATGCGTTCCAGGCCCATGCCGGTATCGATGCTGGGCTTGGGCAGGGGGGTCAGCTTGCCGTCCGCGTCTCGGTTGTACTGCATGAACACCAGGTTCCACAGCTCCAGGTAGCGGTCGCAGTCGCAGCCCACCGCGCAGTCGGGCCGGCCGCAGCCCACCTCGGGCCCCTGGTCGATGTGTATCTCCGAGCAGGGGCCGCAAGGGCCGGTGTCACCCATGGCCCAGAAGTTCTCCTCGTCGCCCAGGCGCACGATGCGCTCCGCCGGCACCCCCACCTCGCTTTGCCACAGGGCCGCGGCCTCGTCATCGCTCTCGTGCACGCTGACCCACAGCTTGTCCGGGTCCAGGCCGAAGCCCTCGGTGAGCAGCTCCCAGCCGAAGCGCACCGCATCCTTCTTGAAGTAGTCGCCGAAGCTGAAGTTGCCCAGCATCTCGAAGAAGGTGTGGTGGCGGGGGGTGCGGCCCACGTTCTCCAGGTCGTTGTGCTTGCCCGAGGCCCGGAAGCACTTCTGGCAGGTGGCGGCCCGGGAGTAGTCGCGCTTCTCCCGGCCCACGAACACCTGCTTGAACTGCACCATGCCCGCGTTGGTGAACAGCAGGCTGGGGTCGTCCTTGGGCACCAGGGAGGAGCTGGCCACCACGGTGTGCCCCTGGGCCTGGAAGTAGTCCAGGAACTTCTGTCGAATCTGGTTGCCGGTCAGGGCCATGGTCGATCCTTTCTAGCGGCCGGGGCTCTTGGGAAGCCCTAGCCTTCTTCGGACTCCGCGCTAACCTGGTCGGTGGCATTGGCCGGACCCAGGCCGTGCTTGGCCCGCAGCCGGTCCTCGATCTCGCCGGCGATCTCGGGGTGGTCCCGCAGGTAGTTGCAGGCGTTCTCCCTGCCCTGGCCCAGGCGCTCCTCGCCGTAGGAGTACCAGGCGCCGCTCTTGGCCACGATGTCCGCGGCCACGCCCATGTCCAAGAGCTCGCCCATGCGGTTGATCCCGGTGCCGAACAGGATGTCGAACTCGGCCATGCGGAAGGGTGGGGCCACCTTGTTCTTCACCACCTTGACCCGGGTGCGGTTGCCCAGCTCCTCGTCGCCCACCTTGATCTTGCCGATGCGGCGGATGTCCATGCGCAGGCTGGCGTAGAACTTGAGCGCGTTGCCGCCGGTGGTGGTTTCGGGGCTGCCGAACATCACCCCGATCTTCATGCGTATCTGGTTGATGAACACCACCGCGGTGCGGCTCTTGGAGATGACGCTGGTGAGCTTGCGCATGGCTTGGCTCATGAGCCGGGCCTGGAGGCCCACGTGGCTGTCGCCCATCTCGCCCTCCAGCTCGGCCCGGGGCACCAGGGCGGCCACCGAGTCGATCACCAGGATGTCCACCGCGCCGGAGCGCACCAGGATTTCGGCGATGTCCAGGGCCTGCTCGCCGGTGTCGGGCTGGCTGACCAGGAGGTCGTCCACGTTCACCCCCAGCTTGCGGGCGTAGGCCACGTCCAGGGCGTGCTCCGCGTCGATGAAGGCGGCCACCCCGCCCAGCTTCTGGGCCTCGGCGATGGCATGCAGGGTGAGGGTGGTCTTGCCCGAGGACTCGGGGCCGTATATCTCGGTGACCCTGCCCCGGGGCACGCCGCCCACGCCGGTGGCCAGGTCCAGGCCCAGCGAGCCGGTGCTTATGGCGGGCACCTCGATGATATCCTCGGAGCCCAGGCGCATGATGGCGCCCTTGCCGAAGTTGCGCTCGATCTGCTTGAGCGCCGAGTCCAGGGCCCGCTCCCGTGCTCCGGCCTGGTCCTTGTCTGCCATGACTGCCTCCTCGGTATTGCTATGCCAAATCGAACTCCGCCAGGGGCTCGTAGATGGGCCCGGCCGGCGTGAGAGTGCTTTTCATCAGCGCCACCCTGTCGGCCCGGAAGGCCGGGCCGGCGTAGGCCGCCCGGGCGGCGATCTCCCGGGCCAGGGGCACGACGCCCCCGCCCCCCCCGCCGCCGCCCCCGCCCCCCCGGCGTCCCCGGCGCAGGCGGCCCAGGGTGAGGTGGGCCTTGAAGGAGCGGCGCTCGGGCGGAAAGCCCAACCGCGCCAGCTCGGACTCCACCGCCCGGGCCAGGTCCTTCAGCTCCTCCACCTGGCCCGCCACCCCCAGCCACACCACCTGGGGCCGCTTGGGGCTGGGAAAGGCTCCGCAGCCCTCAAGGGCCAGCTCCAGTCCCTCCCGGCCGGCCAGGGCCCGCTCCAGGGCGCCCGTGACCGCGGGCACCTCCTTGTCCGGCACCTCGCCCAGGAACTTCAGGGTCAGGTGCATGGTCTCGGGCTTGACCCACTTCACGTCCGCGCCCGAGCGTTTCAGCTCCCGCGCCAGCTCGCCGGCTGCCTGGCGCACGTCCGGGGGCAACTCAAGCGCTACGAACAGGCGCATGGCTCTCCAGGTAGCGGCGCAAAAGGTCCAGGGCGGCCTCGGCCGACTGCTGCTTGACCTGGGCCCGGCTGCCCTGGAAGTGGCGAAGGTGGCTCTCCACGTGCTCGCCGTGGGCCAGGCCGAAGAACACGGTGCCCACCGGCTTTTCCGGGCTGCCCCCGCCCGGCCCGGCGATGCCGGTGATGGCCAGCCCCAGATCGGTGCCCGCCCGCTCCCGCGCGCCCAGGGCCATCTCCCGGGCGGTCTGGTGGCTCACCGCGCCGTGGGCCTCCAGGGTCTGCCGGCTGACCCCCAACAGGTCCTCCTTGGCCCGGTTGGAATAGGTCACCACCCCCCGCTCGAAGTAGGTCGAGGAGCCGGCCACGCTGGTCACCCGGTGGCCCACCAGCCCGCCGGTGCAGCTTTCGGCCAGGGCCAGGGTCAGTCCGCGCTCGCCAAGGAGCCGCCCCACCTTTTCCTCCAGGAGCTCGCCGTTGAGGGAGATCACGTAGTCTTGCAGGCGGCCTTGTATCTCCTCCAGCAGGGCCTGGGCCTCGGCCTCGGCCTCCTCCCGCTCCGGGCGGCGCACGGTGACCGTGACCTGCACCTCGGGAAACACCGGGTAATAGCCCAGACGCACCCCCGGCCGGCTGCCCCGGTCGGCCAGGCCCGCCAGGCGGGCGCCCACCTCGGCCTCGGGGATGCCGAAAAGGCGCAGCTCGCGGCTGACCACCGCCTGGCCCCCTTGCCCCAGGCGCTCCAAGAGTTCGGGCACCACCCGCTCGTCCGTGAGTTGGCGCATCTCCTGGGGCACCCCGGGCAGGAAGTACACCGGCTGGCCCTCCGGGCCGGTGAGGCGGAAGCCGGCGCAGGTGGTGCCCAGGATCTCGGCGCCCTGGGGCAGCCAGGCCATGCGCATCACCTGTCCCGACGCCTCCCGCCCCTGCCGGGCCAGGAAGGCGCGCAGGTTCTTCACCATGCGCTTGCTCTCGGCCAGGGGCAGGCCGAACACCTCGGCCGCGGTCTGGGCGGTGAGGTCGTCGTCAGTGGTGCCCAGGCCGCCGGATACCAGCACGAAGTCGGCCCTCGCCAGGGCGCGGCCCAGGGCGTCCTTGATGGCCTCCGGGTCGTCGCCCACCAGCACCACCGCCCCGATCTCTATGCCCAAGGGCCACAGTCGGCGGGCGGCGTAGCGCGAGTTGGTGTCGGCCACCCGGCCGCTCATCAGCTCGTCGCCGATGCAGATAATCTCACCACGCATGCTTGCTTGGGGCCTCCCCCCGGCCGGGGTGATGTCACCAATCATTATTGAAACTAGACGCTTGAAGCTAACAGCCCCACAAGGCTTTGTCAACCGTGACGCCCGCTTCCCCGGCCGGGCTTGACCGCCCCGCCGCCCTGGGCTACAGGTAAGGGGAAGCCGGGCTCTGGCCGGCCTGGCCGGCCGCCCCCATTCCACCACCAAACAAAGGAACCTGTCCATGCGTTGGTGCGATCTGAGCTGCCCCCAAGCCAGCTTCCCCCCCCAGGAGGCAGTGGACGGCGCTGGCTCTTGCCGGACCTTCGTGGCCTTGTATTGCCGGGAGCTGGACCGGCTGGTGCCCAAGAACGCGCCTTGCGCGGTGGAGGCGGCTGGCGGCCGTCCGCCCCGGGAAGACCCGCCCGACTCCCCCGGCCGGGCCGGCTGACCAGATCAACCCGCCCCCGCAAAGCCACGGGGGCAGGGGAGGGCGGGGGGCGACGGGGGGCGACGGGGGACGGAAGGAGACGGCGGCTGGGACGGCAAGGGGGGCGGCAAGGGCAGGCCGCCCGCCCTATGCTGGTGCCGGTTTCGCACAAGGGGGTGAGAGCAGGATGTCAGGGCGGAGCCTGGCGGCAGGGAGCAGAGGGCTCAGTCCTCCTCGTCGCCGGGATCCTGGGAGTGGGCGTGGTGGGCGTGGGGCGCAAGAGGATGAACCTGGGGCGGCCCCACCTTGAAGAAGTCCACTCCCTCCCGCAAGAGCATCTTCTCCTCCTCGGGAGTGGAAACTCCGCGGATGTTGCGCGCCTCAGAAGCGCCGTAGTGGATCTTCAAGGCCTCGGCCGCGAAGTTGGTACCCACGTCCTCGAAGTTTTCCTTGAGGTAGCGCTTGAGTGCCTGGCCCAATAGGCGGGCCGCGGTCTCCGGGTCCGGGAAGTCGCCCTCCGAGGGACGGGCCGCGGCCTTGCCCCGCTTGGAGATGGCAAAGGCGGAAGGGACCTGGCGAACCGATTCCTCGCCGCACACCGGGCACGAAACCAGCTTTTTCTTTATCTGCCGCTCCAGGTCCTTGTGGCTGTCGAACCAGCCTTCGAAACGGTGGCCCTGGGCGCATTGCAAGTCGAAGATCAGCATGGGCCCTCCATACTTTATATATATCATACCCTTAGGCGTTAAGCCAGGGGGCGTGGTGCCCGCGGGGGGGCTGGGGTAGAATTGTTGGCCATGAGCGAGCTGTTGGACAGAACCGCGGAAGTATTTCGCCGGGCCTTGGCCCAGCGCCCCCCCAAGCAGTTGGAGAATCCCCAGGCCAGGGCCGCGGCGGTGCTCATGCCCCTTTGGGAGGACCAGGGCCAGGCCCAGGTGGTCTTCACCAAGCGCACCGAGCACCTGCCCACCCATGCCGGCCAAATATCCTTTCCCGGCGGGGCCAGCGACCCGGACGACCCGGACTTGGCCTACACCGCCCTCAGGGAGACCTGCGAGGAGATAGGCGTGTGCCAGGAGGCGGCCCGGGTGGTGGCCCGCTTGGACCAGGTGGTCACGGTGACCAACTTTCTGGTCACCCCCTTTGTGGGGGTCCTGGAGCCGGGGGTGGAGTTTTCCCTCAACCCCAGGGAGGTGGAGCGCCTGGTGGTGGTGCCCCTGGCCAAGGTGCTGGACCGGGGCTCCTACAGGCCCACCCAGGTGCAGTGGCAGGGCATGACCTTTCAGCAGGAGGCCCTGAACCACAACGGCGACCTGATCTGGGGCGCCACCGCGCGCATACTCCTGAACCTGTTGGATAGGCTGGGGGATTCGGCCCCTGCCGTGGCCGCGGTGGGCCTGGGCCGCGCCTAAAAATAGGTGGACAGTGGTTCGGCGCTCGTGTAGAAATATCAGCCTGTCGGGACGTGGCGCAGTCTGGTAGCGCACATGCTTCGGGAGCATGGGGTCGCTGGTTCAAATCCAGTCGTCCCGACCAGCTTGGCAAAAAGAGCGGCAGCCCGGATCAAGGGGCTGCCGCTTTGTGTTGGGCAACGGGCGACGGGGGGCGACGGGGGGCGACGGGGGGGCGGACGACGGCGGACGGCCGGGAACAACCAAGAGGGCGGCTCCTTTAGGGGCCGCCCTCTTGCCGCGCTGCCGGCAGGACCCTCAGACCATCACGTCCAGGTTCAGGCCCTTGCCGCTGGCCTGGGCCGCGGCCTGGGCCTGCTGGCTCATCTGCTCCAAGGTCTGCTGGATGAGCGAGGCGGCCAGCTCCTGGGTGCTCTGGCTCATGAGCTGGGCGGCTATGGCCAGGGCCTGCTGCACTCCGTTGGTGGCGCTGATGCTGTTCATATTCCCCTCCCGCCTCGGTCTTCTACTCCTTATCGGCACCTGCGGCGCGATTCTTGAGCCGTTTTGGGGCCCGCCCGGCAAATATACGGTTTTCCAGGGTGGCCGGGCGCTGCCCCGGCGCCATGGTTGACTCAGCCATAGGCGGTCCTTACGGATTCTTTCAGGCGGCCGCCCGTTGCAGGGCCAGGCCGGACCAGCCCTCCGCCCGCGCGCGGCGGCGCACCGCCAGGCCCAGGCCGGCCATGAACCCGGCCAGGTCTTCCTCTGCCTCCCGGCGGAAGCCGCTGGCCAGCAGCCAGCCCCCGGGCGCCAGCCGTTGGGCCAGGTGCTCTGCGGCCACCCGCAGGATGGGGCCGGGCAGGTTGGCCGCGGCCAGGGAAAGGGGGCCGGCCAGGGCCGCGTGGGTGGCGCGGGCGAACCGCACCAGGGGGCCGGCCAGGGGGTTGAGGGCCTGGTTGCGCCGCAGCGCCCGGGCCGCGGCCGGGTCCGGGTCCACCGCCACCACCCGCCGGCCGGTCTTCAGGGCCAGGGCCAAGGCCAGCACTCCCGAGCCGCTGCCCACGTCGGCCAGCCAGCCCCCGGCCGGCAGCCCCGTCTCTGCCAGGGCGCATATGAGCCGCAGGTTGAGGCGGGTGCTGGGGTGGTCGCCGGCGCCGAACGCGGTGAGCGCGTCGATCACCAGGGTGTCCGGCCCGGCGGGCAGCCCCATCCAGGCCGGGGCCAGGAACAGGCCGCGGCCCACCGGCTCGGGGCTGGGGAGCCGCCAGGCCAGGCGCGGGTCCGCCCCTTGCACCCGGCGGATGTGCAGGGTGAGCTCCGGGTCCAGCCGGGCCAGCCCGGCCAGGGCCTCCCGGGCGGTCTCGCCCGCGGGCCACAGGGACCACACCTCGCGCTCCCTCTGCATGACATGGGCCGCGCCGGCCCGGCGCATCTGCCGGGCCAGGGCCCTGGCCCGGCGGCTGTCGCTGAGGCGGGCCCGCACGTCCAGCCAGGCGGTGAAGTTTCCGCAACCTTGTTCCCTGCGTGCCATGATACTGGGCGAAGCGCCGCCGCCGCGGCGGGCGGCCGGCGCGGCAGTTGGGTATTGCATACGCAGATACTAGAAAAAAACTGCTTGAACCCTTGCGGTCAGCCGGATAAATTACCATATTTATCATAAGCGCAAACAATTGCTTTTCAGCCTCGAGAAAGGAAGCAACTATGATAGAAGTCACCGAGAGCGCCAGCAAGGCCATCAAGGCCTTCATGGCGGAGAAGAATCTGGATAGCGCCCTGCGCGTCTATCTACAGAGTGGCGGGTGAGGCGGTCCCAGCCTGCGTTTGGTTCTGGATGAACCAAAGGACGACGACGAGAGCTTTGAGGTGGACGGCCTGACCTACCTGATCAACAAGGAGCTTTCCCTCCAGAGCGGCAACGTGAAGGTGGATTTCATCGATAACGGTTGGCAGCAGGGCTTCACCCTGACCCCGGAGAAGCCCCTGGCCAGCGGTCCCAGCGCCTGCGGCAGCACCTGTAGCTGCTAGTCAGCCCTGTCAGGCAAAGGGGACGGGTCCCGTTCGCGGGGCCCGTCTCCTTGATTTTTGGGGGGAAGGGGGTCAGGCCAACAGCGCCCCGGCCCGTTGGGCCAACTTTTGGGCCGCGGCGTCCGGCGAGCCGGCCAGCGCCTGCTGCACCGCCTCCAGGCAGGCCCGCACCACCGGCTCCAGCGCTTGGCTGCGGCGCAGTTGGGCCTCCAGGCAGGCCAGGTCCGCCTCCAGGTCTGCGGCGGCCTTGCCCGAAAGGCCGGCAGGAGCGGCGGCCTTGATCTCCGCCAGCAAGGAGCCCAGGTCCTGGCCCGCGGCCCCGGCGGCAGGCGCGGCCTCGGCCAGCAGCTCCCGGCCGGCGGGGGTGAGGCGCACCTTGCCGTCCAGGCTCACCATCTCCAACAGGCCCTGGGCCATGAGGTCGGTGGCCAGGGCCTCGGTGGCGTTGCGGTCCAGGTCCAGGGCGCTGCCCGCCTCCCACATGCTGGCGGTTTCCCCGGCCTGGGCTATGTGGTGCAGGTAGTTCCGGCTCTGCTCGTCTGCCATGGCTGCTCCCAAAGTGCGGGTTGGTCCGGTTGTTTTCCAGCCTGACACGGGGCCTTGGGCCGGGTCAAGCTCCGGCCGGGGCCCCGGGCGGCGTGGCCCGGCCGGGCCCGGCGTGGTATGATGCCGAATTGTGGAGCCAAAGCGAATAAATAGGGGGCAAGGGTGTCTCGGGTGAGCTGGGCCCTGCGGGAGCACCACCAAAAGATACTGAGCCAGGAGCACGGGGCCCAGGTGAAGGACCCCGGCGGCCGGCTCAAGGTGGTGGTGCTCTATCCCAATACCTACCAGGTGGGCATGGCCAACCTGGGCCTGGCCGTGGTCTACCGCCTCTTGAACTCCCGGCCCGATGCGCTTTGCGAACGCGCCTTTTTGCCCGGCCGCCGGGAGCAGGCCATTTACGCCAGGACCGGCGACCCCCTGGCCAGCCTGGAGTCCTCGCGCCCGGTGGCGGAGTTCGACCTGGTGCTGGCCACGCTCGCCTTTGAGAACGACGCGCCCAACCTGGCCGCCATGCTGGACCACGCCGGCCTGGGCCTGTATGCCGAGAGGCGCCGGGGGCCCCTGGTGATCGCCGGCGGGGTGGCGGCCATGCTGAACCCCGAGCCCTATGCCCTCTTGGTGGACGGCCTGCTTCTGGGCGAGGCCGAGGTGGTGCTGGAGCCTTTTGTGGAGGCCTTCCTCGGCCTGGGGGAGGTCTCCCGGGACGAGGCGCTTCTCAAGCTGGCCCAGGAGGTGACCGGCTTTTACGCGCCCCGTTTCTACCGGCCGGCCTACAACCAGGACGGCACCCTGGCCTCGTTCACCCCCCTGGCCGAGGTGCCCGCCCGCATCCGGGCGCCCAAGTACCGCGGCCCGGCGGCGGGCCTGGCCAAGAGCGTGGTGCGGGCGCGGGGCGCGGCCCAGGGCCGCGGCCGGCCGCCCGAGTTCGGCGACATGACGCTCATCGAGGTGGGCCGGGGCTGCGGCCACGGCTGCCGCTTCTGCGCGGCCGGCCACGTGCTGCGTCCCCCGCGCTTGGGCCGGGGCCGGGACTTCGTGGCCGTGGCCCGGGCCGGCGCCCTCTCCGAAGAGGGAGGCGGGGGCAAGGTGGGCCTGGTGTCGGCCGCGGTGAGCGACCTGCCCGGCGGGGACGAGTTGGCCCGGGCCGTGTTGCTGGCCGGCGGCCGGGTCTCGGTGTCTTCCCTCAGGGCCGACCGCCTCTCCCCGGAGCTGGCCCGCGCCCTGGCCCAGAGCGGCACCCGCACCGTGGCCCTGGCGCCCGAGGCGGGCAGCGCCCGCTTGCGGCGGGTGATCAACAAGCACCTCGGCGAGGAGGAGTTGTTCCGCGCGGTGGAGATACTGATCGGCCAGGGAATCCTCAACCTCAAGCTCTACTTCATGGTGGGGCTTCCCACCGAGACCCAGGCCGACGTGAACGAACTGGTGGACCTGGTGCAGCGGCTGCGCCAACAGGTGGTGAGTCAGGCCAGGGCCCAGGGAAGGCTGGGCCAGGTGGCGGTGAGCCTCAACGCCTTTGTGCCCAAGCCCTGGACCCCCTTCCAGTGGGAGCCCATGGCCCCCCTGCCTCTGGTGAAGGAGCGCATGGCCCTGGTCAAGAAGAGGCTCAGCCGGCTGGCCAACCTCAAGGTCACCACCGACGTGCCCAAGTACGCCCGCCTGCAGGCGGCCATCTCCCGGGGCGACCGCCGGCTGGGGCCCCTCATCGCCGCCCTGGCCAGGGACCACCAGCCCCGGCGGGCCGAGGCGGAGCTGGGCCTGGACCTGGACTTCTACGCCGCCCGCCGCCGCCGGCGGGACGAGCTTTTGCCCTGGGCCTTTGTTGACCACGGCATCGGGGAGGACTACCTTTGGGCCGAGGCCCAGCGGGCCTTTGCCGAAAAGGAGTCGCCCCCCTGCGACCCGGCCAAGTGCCGGCGCTGCGGGGTGTGCGAGGGGGAGCGCACCGCCGGAACCCCCTGAAAGGCGATATGAGCGAGAACGAACTGGACATAACCGGCAACCCCCGGGCGGTGCTCGACCTGGAAAAGCGCGACCCGGCCCGGGCCGAGGCCCTGTGGAACGGGCTCAGCCGCGAACAGCGCCTGCGCACGGTGTTGGCCGCGCCGGCGCTGGAGCGCCTGCGGCTCATCACCCTGGCCCGGGACGCCCGGGCCCTGGTGCGCGAGATGGCGCCGGACGACTTTGCCGCCACCGTGCTGGAGCTGGGGCCGGAGGACGCCGGCCTGCTCTTGGCCCGCTCCACCGACGAGCAGCTCACCTACCTCCTGGACCTCACCGGCTGGGTCAAGGAGAAGTTCGCGCCCGACCGCTACGCGGTGTGGCTGCCGCTCCTCTTGGAGGGCGGCAGCGAGCGCCTGGCGCGCTGGCTGAGGAGCGTGGACCTGGAGGTGCTTACCCTGCTGGCCGCCCACTGGTTCCGGGTGGTCAAGTTCCTGCCCAGCCAGGAGCAGCAGGAGCCCCCCGACGACCTGCCCCAGTTCACCCTGGACGGGGTGTACTTCATCGAGTTCCGCAATGACAAGACCGCCGCCTTCGTGGCCCAGGTGCTGGTGCTCCTGAAGAGCGAGCTGCCCGATCTCTACGGCCGGCTGCTGGAGGCCATGCTCTGGGAGTCCGCCGCCCAACTCGCCGAAGACGCGGTGCGCTGGCGGCGGGGTAGGCTCATGGACCTGGGCTTCCCGGACCGGCTGGAGGCCCTGGAGCTGTGGGCCAGGCCCCTGCCCGGCGAGGCCGACTGGAAGCGGCTGGCTCCCAAGACCGAGCTGGGCTTTCCCGAGCGGGTGCAGCCCCGCTCCGACCGGGCGGTCGCGCTGCTGCCCCGGGACGAGCTGCTGCCCGCCCTGGCCGCCGAACTCAGCGGCGAACAGGCCGACGCCCTGCGGGCCGAGCTGGCCTATGTGGCCAACTGCGGGGTGGTGGCCCTGGAGGCGGACCCGGCCCAGCCCGAGCAGGTCGCCCGCGCCGCCCGGGAGAGCCTGGGCATGGCCAACCTGGGCCTGGGCCTTGTGTCCGGCGGCGATCTGGGCCGCGCCCGGGAGATAATCTCCCGGGTGGGGGTGGCCGCCCTGGCCCGCCAGGGCGCCGCCGCCCTGCGCGAGCTGAACCGCCGGGCCTGGAACCTGGTCAGCCGGGGCTGGCTCCAGCGGGTGCCCATCGGCCTGCACGTGCTGGACCACCCCCTGGACCGGCAACTGGCCGGCCTGCTCTTCCAGCGGCCGCGCTGCTATGACTCCGGCTTGGGCCAGGGCCGCGAGTATCGCGCCTTCCACGGCCTGGCCGATGTGGAGATGGCCCGCCGGGCCGTGGCCCGGGCCGAGTTCTGGGGCGTGGTGCTATTCGACCTCATGGGGCTGGACCAGGAGCAGGTGGCCGGGCTCATGCGCGCCAAGGTGTGGCCCGAGGACCGCCGCGAGATCAAGATCAGCTCCATCCTGGGCACCTGGCTGGCCCGCCGGGCCCTGGGCCTGCCCGGCCTGGAGCCCCTGCCGCCGGCGGCCCTGAACCGGGCGGTGGAGCTGATCCAGCAGGGCCTGGCCGGCCCCCTGTCCCGGGAGGTGCTGGATTCCTGCCGGGCCCTGGAAGACCCGGCCGAGGCCGCCCTGGCCGGGGAGCTGCTGCGCGGGGTGCTGGCCAGGCTGCGGGAGGAGCTGGGCGGCCTGGACCCCTCGGCGGTGCTGGAGCCCGCCTTCTTGAGCGGCCTGGTGGTGGAGCGCTAGATGCAGGAGGCAGAGCAACTGCGCCAGGTGCGGCGCATCTTCAACCAGGTGGTGCCGGTCTACGACCTGCTCAACCGCGCCCTCAGCCTGCGGGAGGACGTGCGCTGGCGGCGCTTCGTGGCCCGGGCCCTCCGCCTGGGCTCCACCGGCCGGGTGCTGGACGTGGCCACCGGCACCGGGGACCTGGCCCTGGCCATCGCGGCCCGGCCCGAGCGCCCCCTGGTGGTGGGCCTGGACCTGGTGCCCGCCATGCTGGGCCCGGCCAAGCGCAAAATAGCCAAGAGGCGGGCCCGGGTGGCGCTCACCTGCGGCGACGGCACCAGGCTTCCCTTCCCGGAGGCCAGCTTCGACGCGGTGACCATCGCCTTTGGCATCCGCAACATTCCCCGCCGGGGCGAAGCCCTGGCCGAGATGCACCGGGTGCTGGCGCCCGGCGGCCGGCTCTACGTGTTGGAGTTCGCCACCCCGGAAAAGCCCCTGGTCCGCCGCCTGTACCGGCTCTACCTGCGTTCCTGGCTGCCGGCCCTGGGCGGGCTGGTCTCCGGCGACGGCGCCTCCTACCAGTACCTGGCCCACACCATCCTGGAGTTCCCCTCTCCCCCCCGCTTCCGGCGGGAGATGGCCGAGGCGGGCTTCGTGGCCGCCCGCTCCCATGCCCTCACCCACGGCATCGCCTGGGTGCACGTGGGCGAGAAGCCGGCCGCAGGGCCGGCGGCGTGAACCGGCCTCCCCACAGCCCCCGGCGCCCCGCCAAGGCGCGGACGACCCGGCGCACAAACCCCGCTCTCCCCGCCGTCGCGGCTGGCGCTTTCCGGTGCCAGGTTGTAACATAGGGCGCCATGGTCAAGAAAATGCTCATCAACGCCTTGGACCCCGAGGAATTGCGGGTGGCCCTGGTCGAGGACGGCCGGCTGGAGGGCTTCTTCGCGGAGACCGCCGCCCGCGAGCAGACCCGGGGCAACATCTACAAGGGCGTGGTGGCCAACATCGAGCCCAGCCTGCAGGCCGCCTTTGTGGACTATGGCGGCGCCCGCCACGGTTTCCTGCAGATAAGCGACGTGCGGCCCGAGCTGTATCTCGGCGAGCGGGCGCCGGAAAGGGGCCTGCCCCCCATCAAGGAGGTGATGCGCCGGGGCCAGGAACTGCTGGTACAGGTGGTCAAGGAGGAGACGGGCAACAAGGGCGCCAGCCTGACCACCTACCTGTCCCTGCCCGGGCAGGTGCTGGTGGTCACCGTGGGGCGGGAGGCCTGGGGGGTGTCGCGCAAGATCGACGCCGAGGCCGAGCGCAGCCGGGTGAGGAAGGTGCTGGGCGACATGAAGCTGCCCGAGGGCCTGGGGGTGATCGCCCGCACCGCGGCCGAGGGCCGGCCCAAGAAGGACATCCAGGCCGAGGTGCGGCTCTTGCTGCGCCTGTGGGAGGACATCAAGAAGCGCGCCCAGAAGGCCAAGGCACCCAGCCTGATCCACAAGGAGCAGGAGCTGGCGGTGCGGGCGGTGCGCGATCTGTTCACCAGCGACGTGACCGAGATACTGGTGGACCACCCCGAGGTGCACGCCCGGGTGGAGCGCTTCGTGAGCCTGGCCAATCCCCGGCGCAAGAGCGCGGTGAAGCTCTACCGCGAGCAGCGGCCCATCTTCGCCAAGTACGAGATCGAGGAGCAGCTCCAGAGCATCTACCAGCCCCAGGTGCGCCTGGCCTCGGGCGCGGGCATAGTGATCCACCCCACCGAGGCCCTGGTCACGGTGGACGTGAACTCGGGCAAGGCCATCAAGGGCAAGGAGATCGAGGAGACCGCGCTCAACGTGAACCTGGAGGCCGCGGCCGAGATAGCCCGCCAGCTCCGCCTGCGGGACCTGGGCGGGCTCATCGTCATAGATTTCATCGACATGCGCGAGCGCAAGCACCAGCGCCAGGTGCTCAAGAAGCTCAAGGAGGAGCTGAAGAAGGACAAGGCCAAGGTCACGGTGGGCAGCTTCAGCCGCTTCGGGCTCATTGAGCTTTCCCGCCAGCGCATCCGGCCGCCGGTGGACTTCGGCTCCACCCGCCTCTGCCCCTATTGCCAGGGCCGGGGGGTGCTGCGCACCCCCGAGGCGGTGGGCCGCAGCGTGCTGCGCAGCCTGGAGCGCAAGCTGGGCAAGGGCTCGGAGGGGGGGCTCAAGGTGTGCCTGTCTCCGGAGACGGCCCACTACCTGACCAATGCCAAGCGCTCCGACCTGGTGCGCCTGGAGGCCAAGAGCGGGGTGTGCCTGGAGGTGGTGGCCGAACCGGGCCTGGGGCCGGAGGAGGTGCGGCTGGTGAGGTGCGAGCCCGCCTGGCCGGTGCCCCTCCCGCCACCCGCCCCCACGGCCTCCTCGCCCCCCCCGTCTGCGGCCGAGGCCGGCCAGGGGGAGGAGGCCGCGGCCCCTTCAGCGCCGCCGGAGCAACCCAAAGCGAAAAGCCAGCGCAAAAAGCAAGCGCGCAAGCCGCGCAAGGCCAAGCCCCGGCCAAAGGCCCAGGACCAATCCGCCCCCCCCGCCCCCTCCGCCCCCCCCGGCTCCCAGGCTGCGGGCAGGGAAGGGCCTGGCGATCAGGCGGAAAAGCCCGAAGCAGAGGCCAAGCCCAAGCGCCGCTCCCGCCGCCGCCGTCCCCGCCGCCGCCGCAAGTCCGCGGCCCAGACCTCGGGTCAGGGTGAGACGGCGTCCTGATCTTTCGTTCTGTTTTGTTTTCGCCATGCGGTGTGCCGTTGGGCGTTTTGGCCCAGGGGCCGCTGGGTTGTGCGCGGCGGCCGGAGGGCTGGACCAGGCTTTTGGCCTGGCGCTGAGCCATGGGTGCCGGGCCTGGGCGGCAGGGGTGTGGCCTGGCGGGGTATTGTTTAAAAAATAGTAGTTATTTGTGTATGTTGTACGCGCAAGCCCCGGCCGGGGCCCTGGGGAATCTGCTTGTGATGTTATTTACAATTTTTCTTGACAATGCCGCTAGGGGTAGGTTAGAAAGTGGTTCGAAATCCCCAATGAGTAGACGCTGGGTGGGTGATGCCTCTGGGGGGCAGCATCGCCGGCCGGTTAGGGAAGGGAAGGCGGCGTCCAAGTCAAGAGAGCGGGCGCTGCTTTCAGGCCAAGGGGGAGGAACTGGCTAGATTGTTCCAACCCGCACAAAGGGTGTAACAAGCCGGGTCGGCCGGAAGGGGCGGCTGCGGCTGGTTATAGAGTTATCAGGAACCCAAAAGTTCCAAGGAGGTGTGTTTAGGTAAGGATGTAAGGACATGTGGCTTCGGGCTTCTCTGGCCCGGGCCAAGTCATCAGGTTGTGAGAATAACAACCACAATTCAACGGAGGAAACTGAATGCCAAGCTTCGTAATGGTGGAAAAGTGCGATGGCTGCAAGGGTCAGGACAAGACCGCTTGCATGTACATCTGCCCGAACGACCTGATGCTCCTGGACAAGGACGGGTCGATGGGTTATGGGGAGATGAAGGCCTTTAACCGCGACCCCAGCATGTGCTGGGAGTGCTACAACTGCGTCAAGATCTGCCCCCAGCAGGCCATTGACGTGCGCGGCTATGCCGACTTCGTGCCCATGGGCGCCTCCTGTGTCCCCCTGCGCGGCTCCCAGGACATCATGTGGACGGTGAAGTTCCGCGATGGTTCGGTGAAACGGTTCAAGTTCCCCATCCGGACCACTCCCGAGGGCAGTGCCGAGCCGATGGGCGGCTATGAAGAGGGTGACGGCGATATCAACAGCATCAACCTCATGACCGAGCCCAAGTCGGCCGGCGTGGACCAGATGCCCACTCTCTAAACTCTGGCTGTCGCTAAAGACGAAAAAGCCCTCAAGTTATTGGAGGAGGAACAAAGCATGGAAAATTGGGAAACCGTAGTGGTCGAAACTGACCTTCTGATCTGCGGCGGCGGCATGAGTGCGTGCGGCTGCGCCGTGGAGGCTGCCTACTGGGCCAAGAAGAACGGCCTGAAGGTCACCATGGTCGACAAGGCCACCCCCGTGCGCTCCGGCGCCGTGGCCATGGGCCTTTCCGCTATCAACGAGTACATCGGCTATGGTGCCGGTGACAACACCCTCGAGGACTACATCCGCTACGTCCGCCAGGACCTGATGGGCATCGCCCGTGACGACCTGGTGTACAACATCGCCCGCCACGTGGACAGCTCCGTGCACCTGTTCGAGAAGTGGGGCCTGCCGATCTGGACCGACGAGAACGGCAAGTACGTCCGTGAGGGTCGTTGGCAGATCATGATCAACGGCGAGTCCTACAAGGTGATCGTGTCCGAGGCCGCCATCAACGCCATGAACGAGGCCGGCTTCGAGATCTACGAGCGCGTGTTCATCATCGGCCCCATCATGGACGGTGACCGCATTGCTGGCGCCTACGGCTTCAGCACCCGCGAGAACAAGTTCTACGTGTTCAAGGCCAAGGCGGTGTACGCCGGCATGGGCGGCGCGGTGCACGTGTTCCGTCCCCGGTCCACTGGTGAGGGTCTGGGCCGTTCCTGGTATCCGCCCTTCAACAGCGGCGCCACCACCTACTTCCAGATCATGGCCGGTGCCGAGCTGACCTGCCAGGAGATTCGCTTCATCCCCGTGCGCTTCAAGGACGCCTATGGTCCGGTGGGTGCCTGGTTCCTGCTGTTCAAGAGCCGTGCCACCAGCGCCGAGGGCGGCGAGTACATGGCGGTCCGCAAGGAGGAGCTGGCCAACTGGGCTCCCTACGGCCTGGTGAAGCCGATCCCGGCCAACCTGCGTAACTACCTGGGCATGCTGGACACCGACGCCGGCCTGGGCCCGCTATACATGGAGACCGCCGAGGCCATCCAGAACCTGGCCAAGCAGTACGAGGGCGACGAGAAGGCCTTCAAGAAGAAGATGAAGGAGCTCGAGGCCGAGGCTTGGGAGGACTTCCTGGACATGACCGTCAGCCAGTCCATCCTCTGGGCGGCCAACAACATCTACCCCGAGAAGAGCCGTTCCGAGATCGCGGCCTGTGAGCCCTACTTCATCGGCTCCCACTCCGGTGGTTCCGGTGCCTGGGTCTCCGGTCCCGAGGACATCGACACTCCCTACAAGTGGGGCGTGGGCGACAAGGTCTACGGCAACATGACCACCGTGACCGGCCTGTTCACCGCGGGTGACGGTTCCGGCGCCTCCAGCCACAAGTTCTCCTCCGGCTCCCACGCCGAGGGTCGCTGGGCTGGCAAGCAGGCCATCCGCTTCATCCTGGACAACAACGATGCCCCCAACGTCTCGGACGACACCATCAACGAGCTGAAGGAGAAGACCTTCGCTCCGATGAAGCTGTTCGAACAGTACAAGGGCTTCACCACCGATCCCGACATCAACCCCAACTACATCCGTCCGATGCAGTTCATGTTCCGCCTGCAGAAGCTGATGGACGAGTACGCGGGCGGCGTGTCGGCGGCCTTCAAGACCTCCAAGTCCCTGTTGGAGCGCGGCCTGGAGCTCCTGGCCATGCTGAAGGAGGACTCCGAGAAGCTGGCGGCCGAGACTCCCTACGAGCTGGAGCGTGTGTGGGAGAACACCCACCGCATGTGGCAGGCTGAGGTGCACGTGCGCACCATCCTGTTCCGCGAGGAGACCCGTTGGCCCGGCTACTACTTCCGCGCCGACACTCCCAAGATGGACGAGGACAACTGGCACTGCTTCGTGAACTGCACTTACAAGGACGGTGAGTGGAAGTTCGAGAAGAAGGACGTTGTCAAGCTGATCGACTAGCCCCATGGCTTAGTGCATCGCAACTCCAGGCGCCTTTTGGCGCCTGGAGTTTTTTGCCCGCCCCGGTGGTGGGGGTGTTTTCACCACCGGGGCGGACAAAAGACCCCGGCCTCCGGCGCCTGCCCGCTGCCTGGGCCCGGGTCCGGGAAGTTGCGGATTTTTGGGCGGCTTTGTTCCGGCTTTTGCTGGACTGGCTGGGCCCATATGTGTATATTGTGGTGCGTGTCGTGGGCCCGGCCCAGGCGGGGCGCGCGGCACCGATCCATCCGGTCTGAGTCCTCATTGATTCCTGACGGCTTCGGCGGGCTTCACCCGGCGAAAGCGGCGGGAGGGACGGGCCTATGAGGGGCGCGAAAGAACTACCGCGGAGGTGAGTAGATGACCGATCAGGACAAGAAAATCTTGGTGGTGGGCGGGGGCGTATCCGGCCTCACCGCCGCCTTGGAGGCCGCGGAGGCGGGCTATGAAGTGGTCTTGGTGGAGCGCAACCCCTACCTGGGCGGCCGCGTGGCCCAGCTCCATCATTATTTCCCCAAGCTCTGCCCGCCCTACTGCGGTTTGGAGATCAACTTCAGGCGCATCAAGGCCAACCCCCGGCTCGAGGTGCTGACCATGGCCGAGGTGAGCGCCATCAAGGGCGAGCCCGGCAACTACACGGTGACCATCAAGCAGCGGCCGCGCTTTGTCAACGAGAAGTGCACCGCCTGCAACAAGTGCTCGGAAGCGGTTTCGGCCACCATCAAGAACCCCTTCAACTACGGGTTGGACGAGATCAAGGCGGCCTATCTGCCCCACGAGCTCTGCTACCCCTACCGCTACGTGATCGATCCTTCCATCGTGGGCACCGAGGAGGGCCAGAAGGCGGCCGACGCCTGCCCCTACGACGCGGTGGACCTGGACGATAAGGAGAAGGAGATCACCCTGGAGGTGGCGTCGGTGGTGTGGGCCACGGGCTGGCAGCCCTATGATCCCCTCAAGCTGGAAACCTACAACTTCGACCAGAGCCCGGACATCCTGACCAACGTGCAGTTCGAGCGCCTGGCGGCCATCAACGGTCCCACCCACGGCAAGCTGCTCAAGCCTTCCAACGGCGAGCCGCCCAAGAGCGTGGCCTTCATCCAGTGCGCCGGCAGCCGGGACGAGAACCACCTGCCCTTCTGCTCCACGGTCTGCTGTCTGGCCTCCTTGAAGCAGGCCACCTACGTGCGGGAGCAGTGCCCGGAGGCCGAGGTGACCATCTACTTCATCGACATCCGGGCCATGGCCCGCAACGAGGACTTCTACAGCAAGGTCAAGGCCGATGAGGGCGTGAAGTTCGTGAAATCCAAGATCGCCCGTATCGAGACCGAGGGCGGCAAGCTGGTGCTGGAGGGCGAGAACACCGCCACCGGCGCCAAGTTCAAGGCTGAGCACGACCTGGTGGTCCTGGCCACGGGCATGCAGCCCAACACCGCCGAAAACAAGATTCCGGCTGACATCGCCTACGACGACTACGGCTTCCCCATCTCCACCGCGGGCATCATCGCGTGCGGAACGGTACGTTCTCCCATGGAGGTGGCTAACGCCACTCAGGACGCCACCGGGGCGGCCCTCAAGGCGATTCAGACGTCGGTGAGGAGGTAGCGATAATGGACAAGAAAATGATTTGTTATCTCTGCAAGGGCTGCGACCTGGGCGACGCCCTGAACTTCGAGGGCCTCACCGAAGCCGTAAACGAGGCCGGCATCAGCGAGGTGAAAGAGCACGAGGCCCTGTGCTCTCCCGAGGGCCTGGACATGATCCAGGCCGACGTGGAAGGCGGCGCCACCCACATCCTCATCGGCGCCTGCTCCGGCCGGGTCAAGACCAAGGAGTTCTCCTTCCCCGGCGTGGTGGTGGAGCGCGTGCCCCTGCGCGAGTTCGCGGTGTGGGCCACCGAACCCACCTATGAAGGCGAGGAGGAGGAGGGCATCTGCCGCCAGGAGTCCGGCGAGGACTACCTGCGCATCGGCGTGGCCAAGCTGGACAAGTGCGAGCTGCCCGAGCCCTACCAGGTCGAGGGCGACATCTACAAGACCGTGCTGGTGGTGGGCGGCGGCCCCGCCGGCATGAGCGCGGCCCTGGAGGCCGCCAAGGCCGGCAGCCAGGTGGTCCTGGTGGAGAAGGAGGCCCAGTTGGGCGGCTTCCTGGCCAAGATGGCCAGGCGCGCCCCCGAGAACCCGCCCTACACCGACCTGGAGGAGGTGGGCCTGGACAAGCTCATCGCCGAGGTCGAGGCCGAGGGCAACATCAAGGTCTACACCGGCACCACCGTGGCCAAGACCGAGGGCATGCCGGGCAACTTCGATGTGGAGCTGTCCAATGGCGAGAGCGTCAAGATCGGCGCCATCGTCCAGGCCACCGGCTGGGTCCCCTATGAGAAGGAGAACCTCAAGGACGATCTTTCCTCCGACCTCGATGGCGTGATAACCAACGTGGAGATGGAGGAAAAGGCCAAGGCGGGCGACCTGGGCGGCTTGAACGCGGTGGCCTTCATCCAGTGCGCCGGCAGCCGCGACGAGAACCACCTGCCCTACTGCTCGGCCTTCTGCTGCACGGTGTCCTGCAAGCAGGCCATCATGGTCAAGGAGGCCAACCCCGAGGCCGCGGTCTACCTGATCTACAAGGACCTGCGCACCCCGGGCCAGAGCGAGGAGGTCTACCGCGAGGCCCAGCGCAAGGGCGTCATCTTCATCCGCCGGGACGAGGACTACCCCAAGATTTCCGAGAGCGGCGGCAAGCTCAGCCTGGTCACCAAGGACGTGCTCCTGGACGACGAGGTGGAGATCGACGAGCTGGACCTGGTGGTCCTGGCCACCGGCATGAAGACCATGAACCCCAAGGTGGTGGACCCGCCCTTGATCCCCTTCGACATGCCCGACGAGGAGGGCAAGAAGCTGACCAAGGAGGCCCTGGCCCAGTGCGAGGACTGGTCCATCCTCAATCTCCAGTACCGCCAGGGGCCCAACCTGCCCACCCTGAAGTACTCCATGCCGGACAGCCACTTCATCTGCTTCCCCTATGAGAGCCGGCGCACCGGCATCTACGCGGTGGGCACGGTGCGCAAGCCCATGCGCTTGACCCAGGCCATGGACGACGGCGTGGGCGGCGCCCTCAAGGCCATCCAGGCCATCCGGGCCGCCGAGGTGGGCTGCGCGGTGCACCCCCGCTCGGGCGACGAGTCCTATCCCGAGTTCGCCATGCAGCGCTGCACCCAGTGTAAACGCTGCACCGAGGAGTGCCCCTTCGGCGCCATCAACGAGGACGAGAAGGCCAACCCGCTGCCCAACATCACCCGCTGCCGCCGCTGCGGCACCTGCATGGGCGCCTGCCCGGAGCGCATCATCTCCTTCAAGAACTACTCGGTGGATATGATCGGCTCCATGATCAAGTCCATCTCCATCCCCGAGGAGGACGAGGAGCGGCCCCGGGTCATCTGCCTGGTGTGCGAGAACGATGCCCTGCCCGCCCTGGACATGGCTGCCCGCCGCGGCCTGAAGTGGAACCCCTATGTCCGCTTCATCCCGGTGCGCTGCCTGGGCTCGGTGAACCTGGTGTGGATCGCCGACGCCCTCTCCAAGGGCGTGGACGGCGTGATGCTCTTCGGCTGCAAGCGCGGCGAGGACTACCAGTGCCACTTCGTGCGCGGCTCCGAGCTGGCCAACGTACGTATGTCCAAGATCTCGGAAACCTTGCAGCGCCTGGCCCTGGAGGCCGAGCGGGTGCGGGTGGAAGAGGTGGCCATCAACGAGCTGGAGAAGATACCCTCCTTCATCAATGAGTTCATGGAGACCATTGACGAGGTGGGCATGAACCCCTTCAAGGGCTTCTAGAGGCCGACAAGATACGGGGGCCGTCCCCAGGGGCGGCCCCCGCTTTATCGACAGGGATATCGGCTGCTTGCATCCGGGCCGCCGCGAGAGGGGTCCTGGAGGGGCGGCCGCCTGTGTTCTGTATGCGTTGCAGGGCCGCCAGGGGTGATTAGAATATAGGCAGAAACTTCGTGCCTGGCCGCCTGAGCGACCAGCCCGGGTGCCAGGCTATTTTTGCACTATCTAGCGGAGGCTGACATGTCCGAGCAGGACAAGACCATCTGCCCCTACTGCGGCAAAAAGATGAGCAAGTGGGAAGGGCCCGCCACCCATAGTTGGGGCAGCGGGTACCAGTATATCTGTTTCAACGACGAGTGCGGCTACTACAAGCGGGGCTGGGACCACACCTTCCGGCGCATCGGCATCAAGGCCAGCTACCGCCACCGTTATGACCCCGCCACCGGCCAGACCGGTCCCTTCCCGGTGAGTTCCGAGGTCGCCGGCAAGGACGGCATCATAGCAGAGTAGACCCAAAACCCGGGGCCGGCCCTGGCCGGGAAAGAACGCCATGGACCTGAACAGGCTTGGAAGAAACGACCCCTGCCCCTGCGGCAGCGGCAAGAAATTCAAACGCTGCCACCTGGGCAAGGAAGAAGAGCTGCTGGAGCTCCTGGAGAAGAGGCTCAACCCCGACCCGGCCGAGGTGGCCCAGCGCATCATGAGCCTGCCCGAGTGCAGCCATCCCCGGGCCCGGGAAATGGCCGACAGCCTGGAGCTGGTTTCCGCGGCGGGCAAGAAGCTCTTCATCAAGTTCGTGGACCTGGCCGCCTACCTGGAGATGGAGCGCCAGTACCGGGTGGACCAGGACCAGCCCGGGCCGGACCCGGACGCGGTGGGCGGCATATTCCTGAATCCCGCCAAGACCCGCGCCCTGGACCCCACCACCCTCTACATGGCGCTCAGCCCGGCGGCGGACGATTCCACCATCGTGCACCAACTGGCCCACGTGCTGGACCTGTTGGAAGGCTCCCGCCTGCACCCCGGCCTGGGGGTGGAGCGCGCGGCCGAGATGGGCATGCCCAGCGAGCTGCTGGAACATCCCCAGGAGTTCGGCGATCGCCTCTTGGAGCTGTCCGAGCGCTTCGGGGTGGAGCTGGACGCGGAGGACGAGATCGTGGCCTTTCTGGCCCGGCGCAAGCTCCTCATGCCCGCCAAGCTGGTGGCCGAGGGCAAGCGC
Source organism: uncultured Desulfarculaceae bacterium (assembly GCA_964620595.1). Classification (GTDB taxonomy): domain Bacteria; phylum Desulfobacterota; class Desulfarculia; order Desulfarculales; family Desulfarculaceae; genus Desulfocarbo. Next base: position 60,864 of record CAZUHP010000001.1, read on the forward strand.
GAGGAGCTGGTGGCCGAGGCCGAGCGCATCCTGCGCTTCTTGCGCGACTCCCAGGAGGAGATCAACGCGCGCATCAAGACCCGCAAGGGCTACCTGGGTAAGAAGGCCAAGGCCTGAAGTCCCGGCCTGTTGCGGCCTTCCCGGCTAGTCCCTGGGCAACCCCGGCGCAGGCGGCGGCCGGGGCCGACGAGGGCGAGAAGTCGGTGATCGTTCAGGACAGCCCCGGCGCAGGCAGCGGCCGGGGATTCTGCTTGGTTGCCACGATTTCCTGCCTGCGGTGGGGTTTTCCGCCTCCTCCCGAAGGCTCCTCTGAGCGCCCCTGAGCGCCCCCCTGAGCGCCCCCCCGAACGCCCCCCCGACGCCCCCGAACGCCCGCCCCTGCGGCCGGTAGGCCGGGGCGTCCCCTTGAACGGCGAACCGCGGTGCCCCCCAGCCAGGGGGACCGCGGTTCGATGTTGGCTGGTTTGTCGGGGTTGACGGCTAGGCGGCCTGGACCACCTGGGCTATCTTGGCTGCGGCCTCGCTCATGGAAGCGGCCACCTCGAAATCCAGTCCGCTGCTGGCCAGGATCTGGCGGCCTTCCTCCACGTTGGTGCCCTCCAGGCGCACCACCAGGGGCACCCGCAGCTTCACCTTCTTGGCCGCGCCCACCACGCCGCTGGCCAGCACGTCGCAGCGCAGGATGCCGCCGAAGATGTTGATCAGGATGGCCTTCACGTTGGGGTCGCCCAGGATTATCTCGAAGCCGTGGGCCACCATCTCCTCCGAGGCGCCGCCGCCCACGTCCAGGAAATTGGCCGGCTCGGCCCCGGCCAGCTTGATCACGTCCATGGTGGCCATTGCCAGGCCGGCGCCGTTGACCATGGTGCCCACGTTGCCGCCCAGGCGGATGTAGTTCAGGCCGTATATCTGGGCCCGCCGCTCCAGGGGGTCGGTTTCCTCGGGGTCTTCCAGGCCGGCGATATCCGGGTGGCGCTGCAAGGCGCTGTCGTCGAAGTTGATCTTGGCGTCCAGGGCGATGAGCCCGCCCTCGCTGGTGACCACCAGGGGGTTCACCTCCACCAGGGAGGCGTCCTTTTCCCAGGCCAGGCGCGCCAGGCCCTTCATGAGCCCCACTCCCTGGCGCAGGCCCGGTCCCTCCACCCCGCAGGCGAACAGGAGCTTGCGGGCCTGGAAGTCCCACAAGGGCTGGCCGGGCTGGATCTGGGTGGTGAATATCTGCTCCGGCGTGTTGGCGGCCACCTCCTCGATGTCCATGCCGCCGGCGGGCGAGGCCATGAGGGTGTAGCATTCCTGGGCCCGGTCCAGCACCACGGCCAGGTACAGCTCGCGGGCGATATCAGTGGCCTTTTCCACCCATACCTTGCGCACCAGCTTGCCCTCGGGGCCGGTCTGGTGGGTCACCAGGCTCATGCCCAGGATATCCTTGGCCGCCCGGCCCGCGGCCTCGGCGCCGGTCACCAGCTTCACGCCGCCGGCCTTGCCCCGGCCGCCGGCATGCACCTGGGCCTTGACCACAAAGGCATCGCCGCCCAGCTCCCGGGCCGCTTGCTCGGCCTCGGCCTGGGTGGTGGCCAGGCGCCCGTCGGGCACCGGGATTCCGTATTGCTTGAAAAGGCCCTTGGCCTGGTATTCGTGCACGTTCATGAGGGTGGCTCCTTTGCTCTGGTCAGCCGAATCCACTAGGTGAGGGCAAGTCTATACCGGCTCCGGCCAGGGCCGCAAGCCCCCAGGGGCTGGGGAGCGGTTTTTGCTGAAGCGGCCTCACTTTATGCTGGCCTTGGGGGCCTGATTTGTGATAGAAGGCACGTGCAAGCTTCGCATGGGACCGGCCAGGGGGCCGGCACACGGAAAAGCTTGATTATCCAAGTGTAAAAACGTATAAAGGGCGTATTGCAATTCAAGGGCCTCCTGGTGAAAACCAGGGAGCCTTGAGGTAGTTGGGCAACCCCCCGGCCGGGCGGGGGTATTCACCGAGATGTGAGGAGAAGTGGGTATGAGTGTCAAGGTCTACCCGAATTTACTGAAGGAACTGAAACATTACGGCTTGAAGGACGCCACCCAATGCTACCACTGCGGCAACTGCACCGGCGTCTGCCCGCTGTCCACCGAGGATAATCCCTTCCCCCGCAAGTTCATGCGCCTGGTCCAGTTGGGGCAGAAGGACCGCCTGATGGAGTCGGTGGAGCCCTGGTTGTGCTACTACTGCGGCGAGTGCTCGGACCGCTGCCCCCGGGGCGCCGACCCGGGCGAGACCATGATGGCCATGCGGCGCTACCTCACCTCTCTCTACGACTGGACCGGATTCGCCCGCAAGTTCTACACCTCCGAGGCCTTCGAGGTGGCGGCGGTGAGCCTGGTGGCGGCCTTCATCGGCGCCTTGTTCCTCATCTTCGGGCGGTGGAGCGAGGCCCTGGCCAAGCCCGGCATCGCGCTGAACGTCTTTGCGCCCAACCACGTCATCGAGGCCCTGGACCTGATCATGGCCGCGGTGCTCACCTTCTTCCTGCTCACCAACGTCTGGCGCTGCATCAAGACCGTACAGGGACCCTTGCACGGCAAGATACCGCTGGCCTATTACAAGAAGAAGCTGATCGAGCTGCTGTGGAACTTCATCTCCCAGTGGCAGTTCTCCAAGTGCGAGGACAGGAAGCAGTGGGTGGTCCACCTGCTCATCATGACCGGCTACAGCTCGGTGTTCCTCATGGTGGTGGTGGGCCTGCGCTGGTTCCAGCGTGACAGCGTGATCGACCCGGAGTGGCCCCTGGTTTCGGCGATCATGACCCTGGTGGGCTACTACGCCACCTTCGCCATCATGTACGGCACCACCTACGCCCTGATCGGCCGTATCAAGAAGTCCAAGGCGCCCTACAAGAACTCCCACGGCACTGACTGGATGTTCTTGATTCTCTTGCAGCTCACCACCATCACCGGCATCCTGGTCCACGCCTTCATCTACCTGGAGTGGCCCATGGCCACCTACGTGATCTACATGATCCACCTGATGGTGGCGGTGCCCATGCTGGTCCTGGAGGTGCCTTTCGCCAAGTGGGCCCACCTGGCCTACCGGCCGGTGGTGCTGTTCCTGAACAAGGTGAAGCTGGCCTACCTGGAGGAAAACCCCGACGCCCTGGGCGCGCAGGGCGAAGAGGCCGCAGAGCCGGTGGAGGCGCCCCAGGCCGAGACCGCCTAGCCCTGACGAGCTGAAAGCGAACCAGGCGGCCTCCGCTCGCGGAGGCCGCCTTTTTTCGTGTCAGGTTTCTCCAACCAAGAGCGCCCGGCCTTGCCTGCCCGTCCTCCCGCGTGAGAGCGGACCCTCAAGGCCCTTTGCGCCCGCCGGTGGCGGCCCGCCTTCCCCGCCAGGCCCCCTGCAGGCGCCTGAGCCAGCGCTGGAGGGGGCTGAGCGGCCGCGCCAGGCTCCGCAGCGCCTTGAGCCGGTAGAGCCCCTCCTCTGACAGCTCCAGGCGCACGCTGGCGCCGGGCCGGGGCGGGCGCTCGCCCTCGAAATGGGCCAGGGTGGCCCAGCCGGCCCGGGTCTGCACCAGGGCCAGGCCCAGGGGCGAGGCAAAGCCCTCGGGCGGCCGGCGCAGCAGGGTGGCGGCCAGCAGGCGGCCGCCGATGCGCGCCGGCGGCTCGGCGGGCGGGGCCGGCCGGGGAGGGTGGATCACCGGCGTGAAGCTGGAGCGCCAGGGGGCGGTGGGGTAGATGGGGCGGGAGGCGGGCACCAGGATGGTGACCAGGTTGTTGTTGCCCAGCCCGCCGATGGATTGGGTGAGCGCCACCCGGGGCTCCCGGGCCAGGCGTCGCTCGGGCGCCACCTTGCCGGTGAGCAGCCAGCAGGCCTCCACCACCTGGGCCAGGCCCGAGGCGCCGACCGGGTGTCCCCGGGCCTTGAGGCCGCCCGAGGGGTTTATGGGCAGCCGGCCCTCGGCCTGGGTCTCGCCCGCCAGCACCGCCCGCCAGCCCCGGCCTGGGGCGAAGAACCCCAGGTCCTCGGAGCCGATCACCTCGAACATGGTGAAGGCGTCGTGCACCTCGGCGAAGTCCACCTGGTCCGGGTTGATCTGGGCCATGGCATAGGCCTGCATGGCCGCCTGGCGGGTGGAGTTGAAGCTGATCAGGCTTCCCCGCCGGGCCACCTCGGCGCTGTCGGTGGCGTGGCCGATGCCGGCCAGGCGCACCAGGCCATCCTGGCGGGAGAGCACCACTGCGGCCGCGCCGTCGGTGATGGGCGCGCAGTCGAACACCCGCAAGGGATCGGCCACCAGGGGCGAACCGTAGTACTTGTCCTCGCTGAGTTCCTTCTGGAACTGGGCAAAGGGGTTCAGGGCTCCGCGGGCGTGGTTCTTCACCGCCACCCGGCACAGCACCCGGGAGAGGGTCTTGGGGTCCAGGCCGTAGGCCTGGGCATAGGCGCCGGCGATAAGGGCCGCCAGGGCGGGCATGGAGGCGCCGTAGGCCCGCTCTCGGGCGGCGATCACCTCGGCCAGGATGCGGGTGGTGCGGCCGGTGCTGAGACCGGTCATCTTCTCCCCGGCCACTACCAGCACGTGCTTGCGGTAGCCCGAGGCCACGGCCAGGAAGGCGGTTTCCAGGGCTCCGGCCCCGGTGGAGGAGGCGGTCTCCACCCGCGAGGAGGCCGCGCCGGAAAGCTCCAGGCGGTCGGCCAGGGCCGCGGCCAGGTTGCCTTCGCCGGTGAACTCCTCGGCGTTCATCACCCCCACGTACACCGAGTCCACCGCCTGGAGCCCGGCCTCTTGCAGGGCCTCGGCCGAGGCCTGGGCCAAAAGGTCCACCAGGGGCGTGTCCAGCTTGCCAAAGCGGGTGAGCGCGGCGCCGGCGATGTAGACCGGAGTGGGTGACACCAGAATATCCCCCCCAAACAAGAAAACGGCCGGGGCGTAAGCGCCCCAGCCGTAATTATAGCATGCCGCCCCGCCGGGCCTAGGAGCCCGGGAACATGCCCGCCGGGCCCATGGGACCCACGGGGCCCACATCTTCGCCCATGCCCATGCCCTGCTGCCGCGCCCGCTCCTCCATGCGCTTTTTCACCTCGGGCTTCACGGTGAGGGTGGCGTCGCCGAAGATGGAGAACTGGAGCCACTCGAAGGCGAACTTCATGAGCTCCAGGTCGTTGTCCTCGAGCACCTCCAGCCGGTTGGGGTTGATCTCGAAGATCTCGGCCAGCCGGGTCTGGGTCACGAACTTGCGGAAGGACTCCAGCTTGTACACCGCCATGAAGAACATCTGCATCTTCTTGGCGATGACCTGGGGGTTGGGGTCCGGCGCCTGGCGGGTGAGGATGGGCATGAAAAGGTCGTTCAGGTAGAAGTAGGTTTCCAGGCCCTGGTCCTTGGTCCACTCCTGGGGCGTCCACTCCGGCCCCTCCTCGAACCCGCGGCAGTGCTCCTCCCGCACCAGGAAGAAGCCCTCCTCGCTGGGCGCGCCATGGCCACCGCCCTTGGTGGCGCGGCCCAGGGGATAGGTGCGGCAGGCGCCGGGACGGTCGGGGTAGACCGTGCAGCCCTTCTCGCTCACAAAGGGGCAGCTCTGGCGCTCATTGTCCAGCATCACCAGCCGCGGCATGGGCCAGCCGTTCTGGCCGTGCTCCACCGTGCAGTACCGGTCCAGCAGCTCGTCCGAGCTGAGCCCCAGGTTCTGGCGCAGGCGCAGGAAGTCGTAAGGGGTGAGCCACAGGGTGAGCTTGCGGCAGCACTCGTTGAAGCAGGGCACCCCCGGGTGGCAGGAGAAGCGGAAGGTGCCGCCGGTGAGGTCCTCGAAACGTTCGTCCAGGTTGGGGGGAAGCATCTAGTTGCCTCCCGCAGCCTGCTGCTCCTGGTCCTTCAGCTTCAAGGTCTTCTGGCCCAGCATGCCGAAACGCACCCAGTCGTAGCCCAGATCCAGCATGGCCACGTCACTGGTCTTGATGGCGTCTATGCGCTCGGGCTCCAGGTCGAACTTGTCCAGGAAGCTGGAGTTGAGCACCATCTTGCGGAAGCCGTCCACGTCCCACAGGGCGGTGACGATCATCTGCAGGATCTGGTCGTTGGTGATGTCCAGGTTGCGCAGCAGGTGATGGCCGGCCAGGCCGTCGTAGCTGCCGTCCGCCTCCTTGGACTGGATGGCGCCCTGGTCCTTGAGCCACTCCTTCACCTGCCAGTCGTCGCCCTTGGCCAGGCCGTGGCACTTGGAGGGCTCGGCCACCACGGTGAAGCCGCCGTCGGGCCGCTCGTCCAGGGGGAACATGCGGCAGGCCCAGGGGCGGTCCGCGTAGTAGAGGCAGCCGTGGGAGCGCACGAAGAAGCAGCGCTTGTCGTTGTTCTCGTCCATCTTGAGCTGGATGAGGGGCAGGTGGCGGCCGGTCACCACCACCAGGTCGGTGTACTTGTGCAGGAACTCGGTGGATGTGAGCCCCATGGCCTTCTTGAGGCGGATCACGTCGTTGGGAGTGAGGAAGATGTTCACGTCGCGGCAGCAGGAGGTGTAGCAGTCCAGGCCGCGGTGACAGGCAAAGGTGAAATGGTCTTCCAGGTTGAGCTTGGGCTTGTCTTGACTCATGCTTGATCCTCGGCGCGCGCTGAGGGGCGAGGCCCCCAGGGCGCGGGTAAAGAGGTGCCTATTTCCCAATTATGTAAGTGTGGTGAAGTTTTACCAGCAGAGGCCATGCCGGTCAACCGCTAAGGGAGGGCCCCGGCCCTGGCCTAGAAGTCCGCGGCGCTCATCTCCCGGAAGGCCGGCCCCTCCTTGACCGCCGCCTCCCGGGCCAGCTTGGCGCCCAGGCTGAGGGCCTTCTTGTTCAGCGCCTCGGTGCCGGCCGGCACCCGGGCCAACAGCGCCTTTTCCAGGGCCTTGCGGGTCACCAGGCCGGTGAGTTCGCTCACCGCGCCCAGGGCCACCACGTTGGCCACCATGACCTTTTTCAGCTTGTCCCGGGCCGTGGCCGTGAAGGGAAGCGCCACCGCCCGGCTGGTGGGGGGATGCTGCACCAAGTCCGCGTCCACGATCACCCAGGCCTGGGGGCTCACGTCCCAGCAGTAGGCGTCCGCCGCCTCCTGGTTCAGGGCCAGGAGCAGGTCCACCGAGGTGCAAAGGGGGTAGTCGATAACGTGGTCGGAGATTATCACCTCGGCCTTGGAGGCCCCGCCCCGGGCCTCGGGGCCGTAGGACTGCACCATGGCCACCTCGCGGCCGTCATAGAGCCCGGCCGCCTCGGCCAGCACCAGCCCGGCCAACAGAAGCCCCTGGCCGCCCGAGCCGGCCAGGCGCACCTCCACCCGGTCCAGGGCCGGCCGCACCGGGCGGGCCTTCTTCTTGGCGGGCTGGCGCCGGGAACCCTTGCTTGCTTCCCTCTTGGTGGGGCTCATCGCTTGCCCTCCGCGCGCAGCCGGGCGGCCCGCTGGCACACCTCGGCATAGTGGTCCAGATAGGTGGGGTGCTCCCGGTCCACCAGCACCCCGATGGCAAAGCGGCCTTCGCGCTCCGCTTCGCTCAGCTTTTCCCAGCGCTCCTGGCGCACCGCCTGTTTCTTGAAGGCCTTCATCATGTCCACCTGGGAACCCAGCTTGTTCTGGCGGCCGAAGTTGGTGTGGCAGGGGCTCAAGACCTCCACCAGGCTGAAGCCCCGTTTCTGGAGCATCAGCCCCAGCATCTTGTCGAGCTGGGTGACGTGGTACACCGTGCTGCGCGCCACGAAGGCGGCGCCGGCGGTGGCGGTGAGGGCGCTTATGTCGAAGCTGGGCTCGATGTGGCCGTAGCGCGCGGTGGAGGCCTTGGCGCCCATGGGCGTGGTGGGGCTGTATTGGCCGCCGGTCATGCCGTAGTTCAGGTTGTTCACGATGATGGCGTTGATGTCCAGGTTGCGGCGCGCCGCGTGGATCAGGTGGTTGCCGCCGATGGCGGTGGCGTCGCCGTCTCCCATCACGGTTATCACCGTGAGTTCGGGGTTGGCCAGCTTGATGCCGGTGGCAAAGGTCAGCGCCCGGCCGTGGGTGGTGTGCACGCTGCCCACGTCCACGTACACCGGCAGCCTGCCCGAGCAGCCTATGCCGGACACCAGGACCACCTGGTTCTTGTCCAGGCCGCTCCGGGCCAGGGAGCGCACCAAAGAGCCCAGGAGGATGCCCAGGCCGCAACCGGGGCACCACACGTGGGGAAACTTCTTGTCATGCCGCAGCCATTCATAAACAACGCTGCGATGAACAGGTGGCATGGGTGAGACTCCTTTTGGGGTCTGGTTTTGGAAAGGGTGGGGGGAGCCGGGGCTCCCGCCCGCCCGCTTTTGTCCTAGCTCAATTGCCGCAGGCGGCGGAGCAGCTCGTCCGGGGTGATCATGGAGCCGTCCATCTTGCTGTGCCTGAAGACCTGGGTGCGGCCGTTGTTCACCCGTTTCACCTCGCGGCTTATCTGGCCCATGTTCAACTCGGGCACCAGGCAGACCCGCTTGCCCTCCAGGGCTTCCTCCACCGGCCGGCGGGGGAAGGGCCACAGGCTTATGAGTTGCAGGAGCCCCACCTTCAGGCCGCGTTCGCGGCCCAGGCGCACCGCGGCCTGGCCGGCGCGGGCCGTGCAGCCGTAGGCGATGATGAGCAGCTCGGCGTCCTCCAGGGCGAAGCCCTTGACCCACTCCAGCAGGGTGAAGTGGCGGCTGATCTTGTTGAAGAGGCGGTTGTAGAAGGGCTCCACCTCGTCGGCCCGCCGGGTGGGGAAGCCGCGCTCGTCGTGCACCAGGCCGGTGATGTGGTAGCGGTAGCCCTGGCCCAGATCGGCCAGGCGGGGTATCTGGGAGCCGTCGGCCTTGTAGGGCTTGTACCAGTCCGGCGGCTCCAGGGGGCGCGGCCGGTTGAGCACCTCCACCTCGTCCTCGGCCGGCAGGGTGACCTTCTCGCGCATGTGGGCCACCACCTCGTCGGAGAGCATGATGACCGGGGTGCGGAAGCGCTCGGCAAAGTTGAAGCAGCTCACCGCCACCTCGAAGCATTCACTCACCGTGGCCGGGCAGAGCACGATGGCCGGGTGGTCGCCGTGGGTGCCCCAGCGGGCCTGCTGCACGTCGCCCTGGGCCGGGTTGGTGGGCATGCCGGTGCTGGGCCCGGCGCGCATCACGTTGACGATGACCGTGGGTATCTCGGCGATGCAGGCGTAGCCCAGGTTCTCCTGCATGAGGCTGAAGCCCGGGCCGCTGGTGGCGGTCATGGCCTTGCGCCCGGCCAGGGAGGCGCCCAGGCAACAGCCGATGGAGGCGATCTCGTCCTCCATCTGGATGAAGGGGTGGCCCCGGGCGGGCAGCTCGCGGCTCATGAACTCGGTTATCTCGCTGGCCGGGGTGATGGGGTAGCCGGCGAAGAAGTCACAGCCCGCGGCCAGGGCGCCCAGGGCGATGGCCTCGTTGCCCTGTAGTAAGCGGGCGCGCTTTGCGGTCTTTTTTGGCATGGCGATCCTCGGGCGGCGCCGGTGGCGCGCATCGGGGGTTAGAGGATGTGGCTCCTACTCCTCCTCGGTGGGCGGGGGGGCCAGGCGCTCGGGACTGTGGTTGGGGCTGACCGGCGAGCCCGGCCGGCCCGGCGAGGGCCCGGCCTCGGCCTCGGACGGCGGCGGCTCGCCCACGCTGATGGCAAAGTCCGGGCAGAGCATCTCGCACAACCCGCAGGTGGTGCAGTGCTCCGGGTCCTTGAGATAGGGGTGGCCCCATTCGTCTTGGGCCAGGGCCTTCCGCGGGCAGAAGGCCACGCAGTTGCCGCAGCGCTTGCACCAGGCCGGGAAGAAGGAAACCTTGGCCTGGCCCTCCTCCGGGGGCTCGCTCTTGGGCTCGGTCTTGGTCTTGGCTTTGGCGCTCATCAGGCGGCTCCCTTGGCGGCCTTGGCGGCCACCTGTTCCAGAAAACGGGGCTTGTCCACCAGAAAGCGGATGTGGGTGGCCTGGGCCACCTGGTCCACCCCGTCGTGGGCGGTTACCGTGAATACCAGCTTGCGGCCCTTGACCTGGCTCAGCTCGGCGGTGGCGGTCACGGTGAAGCCTTCCGGCGTGGGCGCCAGGTGATCCATCTCCATGCGCGCGCCCACGGTCATGTCCTCCGGCCCCAGATGGGGATCCAGGGCGGTGAGGCAGGCCTGTTCCAGGAGCGTCATCAAGGTCATGGAGGACATCACGTCCACGCCGGGGTTACCATAGGCTGAGGCCAAATCCTGCCGCTGCACCCGGGCTTGGACTTGGCCTCTGAGCCCTGCCTTGAGGTCGGTCATGCTTTTCCTCCGCAGGCTCCCTCTTGTGAGGGGGAGATCGCCTCTAGTTATAACACAACCAGCGCAGATACAAAGGGGGCTCGCCAAGTAAGCTGGCAATAAAAAGCATCCGGCGGGGATGCCTTGCGCGGGATGAAAAGGATATAATTGCCGTGCCCAGCCCGAGGCGGGAAAAAGAGGGTGCGGCCAAGCAGTTGCCTTTCTTGACACCCCTGGGAGGCCGTGGTAGATATCCGAATTCTAGTAAGCAGGGCCGTTAACTCAGCCGGTAGAGTATCTGCCTTTTAAGCAGAGAGTCGCGTGTTCGATCCACGCACGGCCCACCATAACTGAATCCACAGACGTCCCCATCGTCTAGCCAGGTCCAGGACACCGGCCTTTCACGCCGGCGACACGGGTTCAAATCCCGTTGGGGACGCCAAACAATATCAAGGGGTTAGCCGGTTCGGCTGGCCCCTTTTCTTTGAGGTTGTGGTGAAATATGGTGAAAAGGGACATGACTACACCCCCACCCCGAGGCTCGCGGCCAGGTTGTCAACCTCGGCCCGGGCCTTGTCGTTCCGTAGCCAGTGGTAGTATTGATCCAGGGTGAACTGGACGGAGTGGTGCCCGAGCTGGGCGCTCACATCGGCCGGGTTGTCCCCCCGGCTGATCCGCAGGGTGGCGTAGGTGTGGCGCAGATCGTGGATGCGGCGGCGGGGCACGCCCGCCTTGTCCTGGGCCGGGTTCCACACGTGCCGGCGGAAGGGGTTTATGTCCACCGGCCGGCCCTTGAGGGTGACGAAGACGAATTCCGGGGGACGTCCCCACCCCCGGGCCAGGGCCTCCCGCTTCATGTTGGTGCGGTGCTCACGGAGCAGCCGCCCCAATGAAGCCGCCATGTCCACCTTGCGGGTCTTGCCGCTCTTGGGGAGCACAACCTCCATTCTGCTCAGGCTGCGGCGGACGTGGATCAACCCTTCGTCGTGGTCAATATCGGCCCACTGGAGCCCGCAGGCCTCGCCGGCCCGCAGCCCGGCCAGGGCTAGGGTGGCGACCAGTGGATAGTACCAGGACCAGTAGGCATCGGCCCGGATCGTGTCCAGCAGACGCCGAAGTTCGTCTTCGGAAAAGGGGTTGACTTTCTGTCCGCGCGGCTTCTCCCGCCACAGCCGGCCCAGGGCCAGGGCGGGGTTGGCCGGCAGGAGTTCGTCATCCACGGCCAGGGCCAGGATACCACTTATGGCGTTCTTCATATGGGTGACGGTGGACGGCGCGTAGCCGTCCTTGATCTTGCCCAGCAAGAGATTCTTGATGTCGAATCTGGTGATGTGATCCACCTGGCGGTCGCCAAAGGCCGGCAGCAGGTGTCTCTGCAAGATGCTTTCGTAGTCGCGGGCCGTGCTGGCCTTGCAGGTGGTGGGCACCACCTTGGTGATCCACGTTTCGGCCAGCTCCGCGAATGTCGGAATCGGCCTGGCCGCGGCCACGGCCCGGGCCCCGTGCTGGTGCACCAGCTTAAGCGCCTCCGTCAGCGCCCCGTAGGCCTCTTCCGCTGATTCGAAGATGGCGGGGCTTCGCAAGACGATTTCGTCCGGCTGGCCCCTGTGAATCCACTTCACATATCGCCATCTCCCGTTGTTGCAAAGCTCCACGCAGGGGAGCTTCTTGCGCTTTTTTCTTGCCATATATCATCCTCACGTACCAGGTGCAGGGATGGTTTGGCCCGGCATCGAGGAACATGATGCGGCCGCCTACCTTGCGACCGCCCAGGTCCTCGGCATACCGGCGCACCCACTCGACACTGGGGTTATCCGGGAGGGCCGCGGCAACCTCCCGGGCAGTGATGATTTTTGCTTGGATAGAATGCTCGACGCCCACTCCGGCATTGCTCCGGTAGCGGGCGGTGAACGGGCTTGGTGTTGGTTGGCGTCATTAGTATCCCCCAATCACGGGGGGGAGTCAAGGGGATGATTGATCCCTGCGCTCACCGTCTGCAGGTGCTGTTATCGAGATCGCCCCCCCAGCGCTCGCGCGGAATCCTGAAGGGCAGGGGTAGGTCCGCATCGGGCTGGATCGCCGGGAAGTCCGCCATGATGTCTTCCAGGGAGAGCCCCTTGTGGGCGGCGTAGATCATGCGGACCAGCCGGTCGTTGGCGCCGCCCGGGCTCTGCTTTTCGTTTTCCCATCTGGAGACGGTGGCCGGGTCCACGCCCAGCAACTCGGCGAAAACCTTGGCCGCCATTCCCATGGCTTTGCGCAGGAAGCGTATTTCCGGCCCACTAAGGAAGGACTTCTTGTGGACGATCTCATGGGCAATGACCTCGTGGAGCCCGGGCACGTTGGGAATGCCCACGGCTTCCTCGCCACAAGGGCAGGACCACAATTCCACGCCCAGCAAGTAGACGTTCTCCAGGCCCGACTCCAGATAATGATATTCACCAAGTTTGCAAGACATCTCGTTATTGCAATTAGGGCAGCGCATTTGGGATTCCTCTCCCTGCTCAACCATGCACCGTGATGCACAGGACCGCGAAATCGGCTTCCAGGATGACCACCTTGACCGAAAGGGGGTCCCCTTCTATGTCGCGGCCTTCGACCAAGCACGCCCAGCTTTCATCGCCTGGGTTCTTATGCAGGTCCTTGATGGTGCCCCAGAGCAGGACCTGGAGCATGTCGTCCATCCAGACCCGGCGCTCGACCATCCGCTCCCGGCAGTGGTTCGTGAGGCGCACACAAGCGCTCTTGGCGATCTCGCGAAGGAGCCTCCTGGCCTCTTCTTCTGTCATCTTATCGGCTTTTCCCCAGTATGGCGCAATAGAAAAATTGACGCAACATCAATTTTGTGAGGTGGCTCCAAGGCGACGAGCACCCCCTCCCTTGCGGTGACGACCGCCCGGGTTGCTGAGCTCGATGAAGACTAACCGGCGGCAAGCGTTGGTTTCCATGGGGACATTCCTGCACGAAGGGGCCCCCCCATGTTTACTTCAATCCACTACCCGCCACCAACTTCGGGACAAGCCCATAAAAAAGGCAATTCTTCTAGGAATAGGAACCCTCCCCAAAAAAGAAATCCCGCGCCAGCCAAGGCTTGACGCGGGGGTCCGCAGGCCGATAGACCATGCGGGGATTACCTTCTATGCCCATTCTGTAATACTGCCCTGCCGAGATGTCAAGTAAAAACTTGCGCGTCCGATGCCCCACGGCACCACCACTTCGCCGTTGTCCGCTCACAGCTTCTGCCTAGGTTAATTTTTGTGGTGGTGGGCGCAACGGCACCACTATGGGTGGGATGGGCATCCGCGCGGAGATGTTATGTACCAGCTCCCGCCAGTACGGCCAGGCATTGTGTGGGGCGTTGAATTTGGCGAAGGAGAGCAGGTCTTTCCGACTCAAGCCTTTCCTCGTCTTCAGGGAGTAATGGAGGCAGAACTTGGCTTCATGTTCAAAAAGTATCTCCTCTTCCGGGGTAACGTATCTCACCCCGAAATCGCATATGACCCAGAAGTTGCGACTTACGGGCTTTGTTTCCTTCAGGAAGAAACCCTCACGGGTTTGAGGCAATATGTCGAGGCGCTCTTCAACCTCCTTGTCAGCCCGAAGTTTTTCCTGTTCCGCCGGAGAGGACTTCTGTGTCCAGACATCCTGCTGAAGAGCCCAAAGTCTTTCCGCCAGGAAACATTTGGTCCCAACCAAGTTGACGCCCTTCAGGCGTACCTTGGGGATCACCTTGACGGCTCGTTCAAAGCTCAGATCTTGGGCATCTATTTTGGCGCCCATCCTACTCCGCCTTGTCAGCTCGCAATGGTTTTCACCTCGTTCCCGTTCCCCTCGGGAAACTCCTGATCAGGCTTCCTCCAGAAGCTTTTGTCCCGACGGTCGATCACCACCGAATCATCGTACCTCCATTCGGAAGACCGACTCCTGTTGGGGGTAGAGGCGGGATTCAGTTGGATGGTGAGTTCGGGCCCAAGGGCGCGAATCACGTCCGCCAGAGTGCGAAGGGTGAAGTTTCTCCCTCCGTTCAAGATCTGACTGACAAAACCCCTGGTGCGCCCCATCCTTTCGGCCAGTTCCGACCTGGTGACCCCGTTCTCTTCCATATACCGGCACAATTCTTCGGTGAGATCGAAGATCAGCTTCTCCTGTGCAAAAATGGCCTCATAGTCCAGGTTTCGATCACGCGTTGGCATTTTTCAGTAGCTCCTCGTATTCCTTCATCAGGTTCAACGCCCGTTTTATTTGGCTCCGGGGGGTCCGGTTACCCTTTTTCTCGAATCCAGTAAGAAGGACGATGTGCCCTCTTCTCTCCTGCGGGAAGTAGAAGAATATCCTTACCGAGTCACGCCTGAATTCCAGGAGGGGCCTTGCGTCACCCTGCAGCTTCTTGACAAGATCTCGGTTGAAGACCTTCCCTTGCTGGTGGTAACGATGAATGACCTGTTCGATCCGGGCTCTCCGACGGGGCTCAAGGTTGTCCAGGAACCTCTCCACGTGGAAGACCCTACCCCTGGTGCAGGCATATTCCACCGCAAACTTGGTGCCTGACTTCCTCTCATACTTGTATTTCGGAAGCTTTGACTTCAATGTTTACACAAAAGTAAAGTCATGTCAATGGAGACTCTTTCTTGGTCGGCAGGTCCCGGCTCTCGCTGCCCGACCAGATCGCTCCCCAATTTGGACAGGGCTTTCTATAGCTTGCGCCTCACCAGCGAAACCACCTTGTACATCTTGGCGCCCTTGCCGTTGTCAATGGTTAGGACGATGGGTGGGTAGCGCCGGTTGTCCGACTCCAGAATCACCTGGTCTTCAACGCGCCGATAGCGCTTGATCAACTTTTCGCCGTCTGGCATCCGCACGAAGACTATATCACCGTCGCCCGCGTCGAGGGTAGGGTTTACTAAGACCACGTCCCCTTCCAGCAGGGTGGGCTCCATGCTGTCGTTGTGCACCCGGAGGCAGAAGCTGTTCTCGTTTAGCCAAGCGACGGGCAGGTCGATGGTCTCCAGACCCTCGCCCACCGGCAAGCCGCCATCGCTCCAGACTACCCCGTTGTCGCCGCAGTTGGCGTCAAAAACCGGCACCGGCCGCAGGGGACCGGCAAGAGCCTCCAGGGGATCACGCGGCTTCTCGCCCCGTTCCTCGGCCAGCAGGCGGCGACCCAGGGCCAGGAAGCCAGGCAGGTCATAGCCGAAGGCGCGGGCGATGGCTTCTTGGGTTTTTGCCGTGCCATACATAGACCGCTTAAGCAATTTACTTATCGTAGCTTGGTGCACTCCTGCTTGTGCTGCCAGAGCAGATTGCTTTGGCCGGCCTTCCTTCTCATATACCCATTCGAGAGCGGTCCAAAACGCTTTTGCAACATCTGGCACAGGCATTTGATTTCCCCCAAATAATTCCATCCTGGCATACAACGTTGGCGGTCACAACAAAAAAAATAAGCGATCGCGGCATTTTTGTGCTTGACGTTAATATGCAGCCATGGCATGATTTGGCCGGATTCAGGAGGTTGCCATGGTTACGCAAGCTGATGTTGCAAAAGCGTTAGGGATACACCAAGCAACAGTATCTAAAGTATATTCAGGCAGATGTGGCAAAAAGGTGGCGCAAAAGATTTCCGCCATCACCAAGCGGCCCTGGCATGAGTACCTGGCCATGGCTGGCCACGAAATCAGGGCCGAGTTGGAGGCCGCGCTCGCTGGTTCCACGGACCAGGCGGGGGCGGCCTAGCTTTTTGGGGTGGGGATCTTGCCGCTGGACTCAACAAAACTCGGAGAGGCCTTGCGGGGGCTCTATGACCGCCTGGGCGGATATGGCGCATGGTCGCAGATTGCGCGAGCAGCCGGTCTCCGCTCCAGCACCGTGAGCCGTATCGCCCGGGGAGAGGTGAAGCCTTCCCTGGAATCTTGGGAGAAGCTGCACGAAGCCTACCCCAGCGACATCCCACCCCCCTCCCTGGAAGGCGGGAGGCGTTTACTGGTTTTGGTTCCCGAGGAAAGCGGGCCCGAGGAGCCGGGCCCGAGTCAATAAACCCCTAACCGGGCGGTGAGCGGGCTTGGTGTTGGTTGGCGCTGCTCCACCCGCCACCGCCCAACAGGGAGGACCGCCGTGGGAGGCGATTTGGAATACCTGCGCGAACTGGAACGACGCTACGGTGCCCATGCCACGCTCCTGGAGGTGCAAATCAAGGAGGAGCGCCGTCTGTATCCTCCGCGCCATGGTCGCGCTCCCACCTGCTACACCTGCGACTGCCCAGACTGCCTCAGGGAGCGGGCGGACTTGCAGTGGGAATATCGTCATGAGCGCTAGGTTCTTCGACCGGAAAGGGGCGTCCTGAATGCCGCCAGTCTGGCAGATCGTGGCGTCCCTAGTGGGCCTGGTGGTGGCGGTGGTGGCCCTGGGCAAGGTGCTGGCGGACTTGGCCGAGGAGATGCGGTCGTGAGCCTTCCAAGCCTTCCCAGCGTCACCGAAGTCTTGGGCGTGTTCGCGGACTTCAGCCAGGTGCCGGAGGACGTCCTGGCCCACGCGGCGGCCCGGGGCACGCGGGTGCACGCCGCCTGTGCGGCCATTCTGGAGGGACTGTGGGCGCCCCCGCCAGAGCCGGAGTGGGCGGGCTATGTCGAGTCCTTCCGTGCCTGGCTGCCGGTCGTGGCCGAGGTGGTGCTGGTGGAGGCAGAGCTGGTGGACGAGGCCATAGGGTACTGCGGGCACCCCGATTTGATCTGCCGGCTGCGCGGGGACCGCGGCCTCACCGTGGTGGACCTGAAGACGCCGGCGGTCAAGAGCAAGCTGTGGGCCGCCCAGCTAGCTGCGTACAAGCGCCTGGCCGAAGCCAACGGCCACGCCCCCATTGATCGGGTGGGCACCCTGCGCCTGAAGGCAAACGGGAGCCCTCCCATCTTCGATGAGTTTCAGCACAGTGAACGAGACTTCGCCGCTTTTCTATCGGCGCTGAATGCGTACCGATGGTTCAGGGCGGCTTAACCAAGGAGGAATCATGGTTGATTTCGACGCAGTGCTAGCGGCTGAAGACAGCTCCCTGTCTTCTACCCCAGACCCCGCCACCTCCATGGGAGAAGGGGCCCTGGCTCCGGCCAACCCGTTGTCCCTGGAGCCCCTGAAGGCGGCCCTGTCCAAGTACGAGCCCCAGATCGGCGCGCTCCTGGCCCGGGCGGAGGCGGTTGACATCCAGGACGCGGACGGCCTGGAGGAGGCCGTGGCGGTGGGGGGGGAGATCAAGTCCCTGTTCAACGCCATCGAGAAGCGCCGGAAGGAGATGAAGGCGCCGGCGCTGGAGTTCGGCCGGGCGGTGGACCGGGTGGCCAAGATGTACACCGGCCGCCTGAAGGCCGCCGAGGGCGACCTCAAGCGGAAGATGGCCGTGTTTCGTCAGATGCAGGAGCAGGAGCGCCGCCGCCGCGAGCGGGAGCGCCAGCAGGCCCTGGAGGCAGCCCAGAAGCGCGCGGACGAGGAGGCGGCGGCCAAGGGCTTTGAGCCGGTGACCATCGAGGCGGCGCCCGAGCCCGAGCCGGAGAAAACCGTGCGCACCGAAAAGGGCGCGGCCACCTTCCGGGGTGTGTGGACCTTCAAGGTGGTGGACCCCGCCCAGGTGCCGCGGGAGTACCTGTGCGTGGACGAGAAGAAGATTCGGCAGGCCGTCAAAGCCGGCGTCCGGGAAATCCCCGGTGTGGACATTTTCGAGGACGTCCAGGTGCGCCTGGGCGGCTGACAAAGGAGGCCCCATGGAACTCATGCAATCCCCCCAATTGATCCCCACCGACCCGGCGGCCCTGGCCGTGGCGGAGGCCGCCAAGGCGCGGGTGCAGGCGGCCTATGTCATGGCCCTGCAACGGCCCCGCAGCGAGGACCAGGCCCGGGCCCGCATACTCAACGCCTGCCGCCGGCCGAGCTTCGCGGACAAGGTGGAGTACAGCAAGCCTGTGGGCAAGAGCCGGGTGCGGGGGCCCTCGATCCGGTTCGCCGAGCTTGCCCTGCGGGAGTGGAGCAACATACTCACCGAGAGCTTCACGGTGTTCGAGAATGACCAGATGCGCCGGGTCCGCATCATGGTCTGCGACCTGGAAACCAACGCTAGCTTCTCCAAGGAGGTGACCGTCACCAAGACCGTGGAGCGCCGGAGTGCCAAGGACCGCGAAGTAATCAGCGAGCGCACCAACTCCAAGGGCGAAACCGTGTACATCGTCAAGGCGACGGACGAGGAGATGGCCAACAAGGAGGCCGCCCTCATCTCCAAGGCGATCCGCAACGAGGGCCTGCGCCTGATCCCCAGCGACATCATCGAGGAGGCTCTGGCCACGGCCAGGGAGACCCAGCGCACGCGAGATGCCAAGGACCCCGCGGCGGCCAAGAAGCGGGTGGTGGACGCCTTTGCCGGCATGGGAATCCAGCCCAAGCACCTGGAGCAGTACCTCGGGCATGCCCTGGACCACATCAGCCCGGCGGAGCTGGAGGAGCTGCGCGGCATATACCAGGCCATCAAGGACGGCGAGGCCACCTGGGCCGAGTACATGCACCTGCGGGAAAGCCAGGGCTCCCCTCAAGCGGCCCAGGCCTGGGAGGAGTTGTGGCCTCAGGTGCTCAAGCTGGCTGCCGAGCGGGGCTTGCCCGGGGATTTGGCCGGCAACCTCCGGGAGTTTTTTGAGCGGTCCACCGCCGTGCTCCGGCTGCCGGTGCAAGAAGTGCTGAAGGCCGCGCTGGACGACTTCGGTGGGCCGTGGGCCTCCTACCTGAAGTGGCCGCAGTGCAAGTTCAAGCCGCCTCAGGGGCCCGGAGAGGATCAACAGCAAGCCGCGGCGCAGCCGGCCAAGCAACCCAAGGCAGAGCCGCCCGCCGCGGCCCCGGAGAAGGACGAAGGCAGCAAGCCCGAGGCAGAGGCAGCGGCGCCGCCGGAGGCCCAGGAGCCCGAGCAGGGGCCGCTCCTGGCCGGGGAGGAGGAGTTCAAGCAGCTCTATGACCTGATGGCCAGGAAAAAGGTGGACGAGGCGTTCAAGATGGGCCTCAGTGACATCATGGGTGCCCTTCAGGTGCTCGACGGCGGCGACCTCACCCTGGCCACCTTCAGCAAGGTCATGCGGGGTCTGGTCAAGAAACCCATAGAGCTGTCCATCATCGACCGGGCGATTGCTGCTGCCAAGGCGAAGAAGTAATGGCTCGCCCCTCATCCCCATCCCCGCAAGCGCTTCCCGGTCCTGGGAATGATCGTCCCCCGGCTCCCGGGACCGGGGAGCGCCCCTCCTTGTGCGGCTGCGTCATGGGCATAGACCCCAGCCTGACCTCAACCGGTCTGGTGGTGGTGGATGCTGACGGGCGGGTGCTGCACCACGAGGCCGTCACGCCAGGTAGGGACCTGCCCCTCCTGGCCCGCTTCCAGACCCACGTGCTGCGGGTACGGGTGCTCAGGGACCGCTACCGGCCCCGGCTGGTGGTCATGGAGGCGCCGGCCTACTCGCGCAACGGCCGCAACCACACCGAGCTGGTGCAGCTCAGCGGGGTGATCCGCTGGGAGCTGCGCGACTCCACCCCGCCGGCCACGGACACCATCAAGCTGGTCAATCCCATGCGGCTCAAGAAGTGGGCGGCGGGCAAGGGGAACGTGAAAAAGGACCAGATGCGCCTGGCGGTCTACAAGCGGTGGGGGGTGGACTTTGAGAGCACAGACGAAACCGATGCCTTTGCGCTGGCCATGATGGGCCTGGCCCACCTGCGGGGTGAGGTGGACATGGACGCCCCGCCCCCAAAGCGCAAGGCCAAAACCCAAAAGGGAGGAAGGAAGTCATGAGCCAACCGAGGATCACCCGTAACGAGGTCACCCGGGAGCTGCCCGTGGTGTTCGGCGACGAGGAGCGGGAGGAGCACACCAAGCGGCTGCTGGCCGCCCTGGAACGCGAGGAAGCGCTCAAGGCGGACCTGGCCGGCTACCGGGCCGACATCAACGCCAAGCTGAAGGAGACCCGGAAGACCATCAAGGACATGCGGCACGCCTTGGACGCGGGGTGTGAGCAACAAGCCGTGGCCTGCGAGGAGGTTTGGAACTTCGAGCGCGAGCCCGTTCTGGTGGAGGCCCTAGGGGTGACGGTGGAACCCAACTCGGTCTCGGTCGTGCGTTTGGACACCAAGGAGATCGTGGACACCCGCGAGATCAAGCCCGAGGAGCGGCAGCAGTCCATGCTGGGGCAGGACGAAGAGCCGCCGGAAGGCGGCGGGGGCGCGGCGGAGTATACCCAGCCGCCCATCGCGGAACTGGAGGCGCGGGAGTGCCCCTTCCCCGCGGTGCGCGAGGAAATCTGCGGCGAGTGCGAACGTGCCGAGGGAGAGGGGTGCATGGATTGCTGCTTTGGCTGCGAGTACCAGCGCGACCATGGCGGCATGCCGGCCGGCTGTATCCCCGTGCGGTACTGCCCCCACTGTGGTGCCGACGTGGGGGATTGGGTCAATTCTGAGCCCTTCTGCCTGGGCTGCAAGGCCGCGCTGTCCCGGGATGAGCTGCTGACCGAGCGGCCGGCGCCACTGACCGAGCCGCCGGTGGGGCAGCAGCCCGAAGCCGGCGATGCCGCCTAAGAAGCTGACCATGGGAGAGGTGGTGGGCCTGTGCTGGCCCACCACGCCCCGCTGCCCGACCTGCGGCAGCCCCATGGAGCCGGTGTCCACCCGGCTGGTGTTGGCGGGTGGACAGGTGTGGGTGGCCCGCCGCCGCCGCTGTGTCGGCTGCCACACAACGGTCAACACCGTGCAGCGGCCCGCTCGGCAGATTGCGCCCGAGGATTTGGAGGAGGCTGCGGCCCAGACCATTCCCGAGGTGGCCTCGCCGGGGTGGGGGCGCTTGAGATCGGCAAAGATGTTCAGCCGCACAGTGGCCAGGGCGTTGAGGGAGGAGGGAGGCAACAGGTAATGGTCCGGCTGGTTAGAATTCGCCGCCGCCCGGGCTCTTTCGGTGATCTGTGGGCGGGTCGGCTGGCCGTGAAGATCGACGGGGCCCAGCCGGTCCGTGGCCGGGTGCCGGTAATGCTGGTGCGTGAGTGTCCGGTTTGGGTGCAGCCTCGGTTTTTAGAGGATGTGCAGGGAGGTTCGGGGCGTGGGGATGGAATCGACCAACCCGCAGGCGCGGGGGCGGCGAGTTAAAACGGTGCCTCTTTTTTGCGCCCCTGCGCCTGCGAATCAAAGAAGGATGTAATGCGAAGCCTTAAAGCAGAGTTCCGTTGCGCTCGCTGCGGCATGCTTTTGGACCACACCGCCGAGACGGAAAATGGCTGCGCCGCCATTGTGGCCAGGGTAGACCCGTGCTGGTCTTGCTTGCAAGAGGCAACGCTGCCTGCGCATGACCGAGAGCTGCTCCGGCGGGCCAGAAAGCTATCGGTTCGTTTCACTGACTGATTGCTGGCAGGCGGTTAAGGTGCTGGAAAAGGAGGACTCGGGAGAATGAACGAAGCTATCGAAATGATTGCCGCCGAGCGGGAGCGGCAGATAAAAGAAGAGGGCTTTGACGCCAAACACGATGCCGACGAGTTTCACCAAAATGGTGAGTTGGCCCAGGCCGCTTGTTACTACGCGTGGCCGCATGACTGGGTGGATTCGTGTTCGTCCGACGCATATTACAACCATCCGGTTGAATCCGTATTCTACCCAATCACATGGTCCAAGAAATGGGCCAAGCGGTCCAGTAAATCCCGCCTCCGCCAGCTCGTGGTGGCCGGCGCCCTCATCGCGGCCGAGATCGACCGGCTGCTGAAGGAGAGAGGAGAAAAGTAATGGGGTGCTTCTGCCTTGAGCAAGAGTGCGATAGCGGCGGCCTGATCGGCATCCGGGAAGAAGAAGTTGTGTTGGCTGCCCCTGATGTCTGCGTGGAATGCAGGGAAAGCATCCCCGCCGGCACCAAAGTACGCGCTGTTTGGTTTGTGGAGCCAGAAGTGTGGCGGCGGGTTGGCCTGGGCGGGGACTTTTCCGCCGAGAAACAGGAGCGCTGGGTAACATGCCCAGCCTGCCAGACCCTCGCAGACCACTTCTTGTGTGACGCCCCCCGGGCCTACGGGGGACTACTCCCGGACCTAGAGGCCGAGTTTTCTTGGGGAGACATAGACCTTTGTTGCCTGGACGGCCTCACCCCCGAGGCGGCAGCCAAGCTAGACCGGCTGATGAACGAGGAAAAGGAGCGATAACGATGGTGAACTTGTACGGGTTCAAGGAAATCGAAGCCCTGGAGCGCTTGGCCGAAGCGGTGGAGGTTTGGCGCCGCATCAAGGCCGGCGAGGTTCTCGCCCAGGCCCGCACCATCCAGGAGGCCGAGGACAACGTGGAGTCAGCCCACGAGCAGGTCCTCTATTACCGTAGGCTGATGGGGTAGGGCGATGACCCTCTTGGACGTTGCCTATGCCCGCCAATACGCGGGGTGTCTCAACTGCCGATGGTTTGATCCCGACGGGCCTGTGCCGAGAATCAAGCCCGGTGTTAAGGCGCGGGGATCATGTCGCCGCAAGCCAGGGGCGGGAGCTATGACGATCTGGCTGGAACGGCCGCGGCCGAAGCTCCCAGTCTGCGACCAGTGGGTGCCCCGATGACCGGCTTGGTGGTGGACCTGTTTGCGGGCGGGGGTGGGGCCTCCCTGGGCATCCGCTGGGCCCTGGGCCGCGATCCCGATATCGCCATCAACCACGACCCGGTCGCGGTGGCGGTCCACGCCGCCAACCATCCCGAGACGCACCACCTGGTCCAGGATGTATGGCGGGTGCCCCCGCTCTACGCCACCAAAGGGGCGCCGGTGGACTTGCTGTGGGCCAGCCCGGACTGCACCCACTTCTCCAAGGCCAAGGGCGGCAAACCCCAGTCTAGGCGCGTCCGCGACCTCGCCTGGGTGGTGGTGGAGTGGGCCCGCATGGCCAAGCCCGCCGTGATCTGCCTGGAGAACGTGGAGGAGTTCCGCGACTGGGGCCCCCTCGGCGCAGACGGGCGACCCGATCCAGGGCGCGCCGGCGAGACGTTCACCCGCTGGGTCCGCTCGCTGCGGGCCCTGGGCTACCAGGTAGATTGGCGCGAGCTGAGGGCCTGCGACTACGGGGCCCCCACCATCCGCAAGCGCTTGTTCCTGGTCGCCCGGCGGGACGGCCAGCCCATCACCTGGCCGGAGCCCACCCACGGGCCGGAGGGCTCAGGCCTCCTGCCCTACCGCACGGCGGCGGAGTGCATCGACTGGAGTCTCCCGTGCCCCTCCATCTTCCTCACCCGCGATGAGGCCCGGGAGCTACGCCGGCGCACTGGGATCGCCTGCAAGCGACCCTTGGCCGGCGCCACCCTGCGCCGCATCGCCGAGGGCATCCGCCGGTACGTCATCGAGGCGGCGGAGCCGTTCATCGTCACCTGCAATCACGCTGGGAACGGCTTTCGCGGACAAAGGCTCCTTGAACCCTTTAAGACCATCACGGCTTCGCGGGACGCCCACGGACTGGTGGCGGCTTTCCTCGCCAAGCACTACACCGGCGTGGTGGGCTCGGACCTGCGGCGGCCGATCGGCACCGTCACGGCGGTGGACCACCACAGCCTGGTCGCCGCGCACCTCTGCAAGCACTTCGGCACCACCACGGGGCAACAGCTCGACGATCCCCTCCATACGGTGGTAGGGCGGGTCAAGCACAGCTTGATCACCTCGCACCTGGTCAAGCTGCGAGGCACCTGCCGCCACGGACAGGACCTGCGGACTCCGCTGGCGACCGTCACCGCCGGCGGCAACCATCTGGCCGAGGTCCGGGCGTTCCTGGTCAAATACTACGGTTCGGCGGTCGGCCAGGACCTCAAGGAGCCCACCCACACCGTGACCGCCCGGCACCGCCTGGGCTTGGTCACCGTCAATATTCAGGGCGAGCCCTACACCATTGCCGACATCGGGATGCGGATGCTTCAGCCCCGAGAGCTGTTCCGCGCCCAGGGCTTCCCGGAGGACTACGTGATCGACCGGGGGGCCGATGGCAAGCAGCTCAGCAAGGCCGCCCAGGTGAGACTCTGCGGCAACTCGGTCTGTCCCCAGGTAGCCGAGGCCGTGGTCCGGGCCAACGTGGCCACCCAGGCGCAGGAGGCGGCGTGATGGGTATCACCAGTTTTACCGACATGGAGGCGCAACTGGACGCCCGCGACGATTCTGATGAAACTACCCGGGAGAAATTCCGCGTTGGCCCTGGCCTCTTTCTCGGGGTCATTCCGGGCGTACCACCGCTGAAGGACGCGGTTCGGGAGATGATGGAACGCTACAGGCTGGTTCGGCAGAACCAAGATAACAAAAGAGATTAGGCCCGACTCACACTATGCCGCCCAAACCGACGTTTAAATTCAATCCTGACCGCTGGGCGGAGGAAACGCAGACCTTGAGCCTAGCTGCCCGGGGCGCGTGGATCGAACTCCAGCGGGAGATGTGGCTGTCTCAAACCAGGGGACAGATCACGGCGACTGTGACCGACTTGGCGCGGTTGCTCAGGGCCTCGGTCGATCAGGCGAGGACCTGTCTCCAAGAGCTGGTGAGCAAAGGGGTGGTGGTGGCCGAGGCGGCTGGCCAAGAAGAAGGATGTAACGCACCGTGTAGCGCTCTTGTAACGCTGGAAGTAACGCAGCGTGTAACGCTGGCCTGCCCCTGGATGTGGAGAGAGGAAAAGCGCAGGCAACAAACTAGGTTGAGGGTGCGGCGGCACAGGAAGGGGAGGGCGTGTAACGCAGCGTGTAACGCTGGCGGTAACGCTGATGTAACGCAAGATGTTTCCCCCTCTCCCTCCCCCGCCTCCCCCCCTCTCCCTTCCCCCCCCACACCCCCCCTATCTTGTACCCCCCCTCCACCCCCACCTTCTCCCCCTTCACACACAGTCGGCCAGGAGGCCGACAGCGCGCGTCTGCGTGGCAAGGCCAAGAAAGGCGGGGGAGGGGGAAAGACCCAGGCCATCGAGCAGGAGTTCGAAACCTGGTTCTGGCCCAGCTATCCCCGGGAGGGACGGCGCAACGCATCGAAGGCCAAGGCGCGGACCGCATACAGGCGGGCCCGCCGCAAGGTCAGCCTGGACACCATCCGGGCCGGCCTGGAGGCCATGGTCCGCCAGTGGGAGAATCGCCACCTGGCCGAGTTTGTGCCGCGGCCCCCGATGCCCGCCACTTGGCTCAACCAGGAACGCTGGGACGCTGATTACTCCCTGCCGGCCGCCGGCGATGCCCGACGGCCCGCCAAAGGGGCCCAACGCCCGGCCGGCCAAAGCTTGTGGGACGTGAGCCTCGATGAGTGAGCTGCGCCTCCCCCACGATCTGGTCGCCGAGCAGGGCGTCATTGGCGGCTGCTTGGTCCACGGCGCCGAGGTGGCGGCCGCCGTGTTTGAGCACATTCAGCCTGAGGACTGCTACGAGCGGCGCCACCGCGCCATCCTGCTGGCCGTACACCAGCTCTGGGACCGCGGCGAGCCGGTGGACGAGATCACCGTCACGAGTTATTTGCACGACGCCGGCCAACTCCAGGCCGTGGGCGGGCCCGCCTTCTTGGCCGAATTGGCCGACATCGCCATTACCCCGGCCCACGTGGAGGCCTACGCCCGGCGGGTGGCGGACAAGGCCAGGCTGCGGAGGCTCATCAAGGCCTGTCAGACCGTGATCGAGCAGGCATACAAAGGCCAGGATGCAGAGGCAGTGCTGGAGGCGGCGCAAGAGACCGTGGGCGAGGTGGTCGCCACCAAGCCGAGCAGCCGGGCTGTGTCCATGCGGGAACTGGTGCCACGGCTCTACGTAGAGGCCAAGGAGCGCCAGGAGGCCAGGCGCGACCCCAGGGCCGTTCTGACTGGGTTTGCGGCGCTCGATGAAGTCATCACGGGCCTGTACCCCGGCGAGCTGATTACCGTGGGCGCGCAGACCGGCATGGGCAAATCCAGCCTGCTGCTGGGTGTGGCCGCCAACGTGGCCATCCGGCAAGGGCGCCGGGTGCTGTACGTGTGCCGAGAACAACGGGCCGAGGCTCTGGCTGGCTGGCTCATATGCCGAGAGGGCAGGATCAATACCCGCAACTGGCGGGCGGGTCGCCTCAGCCCACATGAGGAGCGCCAGGCCAAGGCGGTGCGTCCCATCATCGAGCGGGCCCGCCTGCATTGGCTCCGGGTGACAGACCGCGGCGAGCGCGCCGTCAGGTCTATTCGGAGCCACGCCCGGGCCCTGCGTGGCGTGGCGCTGATTGTGGTGGACTACATCCAACTGCTGGCAGAGACACAGCGTCCGGAAGCGATCAGCGCCATAAGCACCGGCCTGAAAAACCTGGCCATGGAGACAGATGTTCCGGTGCTGGCCGCGAGTCAGCTCAACAGAGAAGTTGACCGCCGCGAGGACAAGCGGCCGGTACTGGCGGATTTGCGCGGGTCCGGCACCATCGAGCAAGATTCTGACGTCATCGCCTTGCTGTACCGGCCCAGCTATTATGACCCTCTCGACCAGGACCGGACCGTCCACGTCCTGGTCGCCAAGAACCGGGGCGGGGCACGGACACCGCTGAAGCTGGCGTTCTGGCCGGAATTCGTCCGGTTTGAGGACTGCGAAGAGCAACCACAAGCCAGCATGTTCTGAGCCCCAGGACCCGCCGCTCAAAAAAATGCTTTCCGGCTTCATTAACCACATCAGCAAGATAGGCTCAATCTCGTATTTAGGAGTCCAGATTCTTTTTCTTTTTGCTATTGACATCCCAAAATGGAATGGTCCACATATAGAGACAAGCCGTCTCGCTGATCCCCAAAAAACCAGCAACCACGCCACGTGCTGACAGGCCAAGCGCCAGGGCCACCGGCGAGAGCCCGACTCCTCCCCTCCCGGGCGTTCACCTTCCCGGCGTTCTACTCACAACCCACACACCAGACACGCCAGCCACGCGCCAGCAATCCTACCTCTGCGTTGGGCATTGGGGGAGAGGCGAGATCGGGTGGGATTGCCCGAGCGTGGCCGCCAGCCGGTAGTGATTCTTGATATTGGCGTCCAGACAGGCAAGCGATAGGCGTTGCCTATGTCGTCGGATATTGGGGCCGGAGGCCAGGCCGGAAAAAGCCCCAGGTCCCGGACACATAGAGACAGCGGCCGCCACCTGTGGTGAAATGTGGTGAAACCGCCCCGGCCAGCCAGAACCCGCCCCGCCGCCAGGTGTCGGCCCAGCGGCCACCCCGGGGGTCAGGGGGGACGGGCCTCTCGCGTCAAGTAATCAAGCCCACACACAAAATGCGCAATATTTTTGGGTTTGGCTAACGCCTTTGAGACGGCCAGTTACTGCCCTGCCTCGTTTTAGTCAATAATAACAGGATGATATGGTATTTGATGGTGGATGTTAGGGTAACGGCCTTTCCGGGATACCTAGGTTTTCGCTTTTCCCGGGGCGCCTCACCTGTCGTATTCCGAACAATCGAAAAAGCAGATTTGTCAAATTGCCATTGACAATGGTACGAAATCCGACGTATGAAGGGCATGGAGGCATACCATGGGTAGGGGTAAGCGCAAGCTGAAATACCAGATGATGAGCCGGGCGGAGCGCGAGGCATATATCGCTGAGCGGACGGTGGCCGGCTGGGGGCCGTCGCAGATAGCGCGGGAGCTGGAGTATGCGGGCCACAGCCGGGTGAGCCAGCTTTTGCGGACCGAGCGGGTGAAGGCGCTGATCGAGCAGTACCAGCGCAAGGTCATGACCGCGGCGGCGCAGAAGGTGGGCGAGGTGGGCACGTTGGACGATGACGAGCCCGAGGCGGGCGATGTGGCCCTTCCAGAACTCAAGGATTTGGCCCTGGTGCGTCTGGGGGAGGTGCTGCGCAAGGGGACCTTCTTGGGCAAGCCGGTGGACACCAAGGACATGGTGCGGGCCATGTGGGAGGTGTTGGACCGGGACCCGGAGACGGCCAAGAAGAAGGCCTCGGCCAAGGACAGCGGCGGCGGGGCCGGGGGTGGGGCGGGGCTCTTGACCGAGGAGCGCTTGCGGGAGCTTGAGGAGGGGGCGGGCGTGGCACCGCCCGATGTTTTGCAATAAGGAGGCATGGCATGCCCGTGGTGACGCGAGAGAAGGAATTTCACTCCTTGGTTCCGCCCAAGGTGAAGAAGGAGAAGGCGCCGAAGCCGGTCGATGTGGGGCCGAGCGGACCCTGTCTCTATATCCACGAGGTGGAGGTGCCCGAACTCAACCGGATGAAGGTGGGCGATACGTTCACCGCGACCATCAAGGGCAAGCTGGTGAGCACCAGCCAGCGCGACAGCGAGCGCGGCGGCAGCCGGCGCAGCTACGATGTTGAGGTGCAGGCCATCAGCTTCGAGTAGGCAATGACCGCAGCACGGGAACATATCCGGGAGGTGGATCAGGCGCAGTGGGAGAGGTTAAAGCCTGTCCTGGCCAAGAGCAGGCGCTCTTTGCGTACTTTTGCCCGGGCCTTCTTCCCCAACCGGTTCACCCGGCGCTTCAACAGCATCCATGATGAGTTTTTCCGCCTGGTGGACGACGACAGCCTTCCCCGGGTGGCCATCGCGGCGCCGCGGGGGTGGGGCAAGACCACCTTGGACAGCATCGTGCTGCCGATCCGGGAGGCGATCTTCCGCAAGCGCAAGTTCATCGTCCTGGTGAGTTGCACCGGGGATGTGGCGGCCAGCAACGTGCGCAACGTGGCCTGGGAGATGTTGTCCAACCAGCGGATCAAGGCGGTGGCCGGCAACCTGAAGGGCCCTGTGTGGGCGGAAAGCTCGGGCAACATCATCACCAACACCGGCGTGCGCATCTGGGCCCGGGGCGCTGGGCAGCAGATTCGCGGGCTCCTGGAGGGGGACAGCCGGCCGGACCTGGTGATCGTGGACGATTTGGAAGACCCCGAGCCCTACCGCCTGGGCAGTGGCAAGGAATATGAGGCCCAGCTCGAGGACTGGTTCTACGCGGACCTTATGAACTCCCTGGCCCAGACCGGGGCCCGGGTGATCCTGGTGGGCACGGTGCTGGCCGACTACAGCCTTTTGAATCAGCTTCTTGAAGACCCGGAATGGGCCTCCGTTCGCATAGAGCTGTGCGACGACAACTACCGCAGCCATTTCCCTGACTACAAGACCGATGAGGAAGTGGCGGCCCTGGCCGAATCCTTTGCCCGGCGGGGCCAATTGGACGTGTTCTACCGGGAGTACCGCAACCTGGCAATCGCGCGCGAGGACGCGGTGTTCACCCAGGATTTGTTCAAGCACTGGAAGCCCGAGGACCTGGAGGGGCGCTTCATCGACCGAGTGGTGATCGTGGACCCGGCCAAGACGGTGAAGGTGCATTCCGACTCCACCGCCATAGAGTGCTGGGGGTTCGACGCGATAAGGAACCGCATTTACCTGCTCGACCTGGTGAACGCCAAGCTCTATCCCGAGCAGATTTACGAGGAAGCCTACCAGATGGCCCTCCGCCACAAGACGGTGAATATCGGGATGGAGGTGACCAGCCTGAACGAGTTTATCACGTACCCCTTCAACAACTTCCTCCGCGCCCGGGGCTACCCGGCCGTGGTGGAGCTTCGGGCCCGGGGCAGGAAGCAGGATCGCATAGCCCAACTGGCGCCCCTGTACCGCATGGGGGCGGTGTACCACCATCCCGAGAAGCGTATCCATGGGCCGCTGGAGTCGCAGCTTCTTACCTACCCGCGAGGCCGGCATGACGACTGCATAGACTGCGCGGCCTACATCCTGGAGATGTTCAACCTGGGGGCCAAGTTCTTTTCACTGCCCGAGCAGGAGGATGAGAAGGCCTTGGAGGAGGAGCTGGCCATGCTCGACAAGATGGACGAGGAGGCCGGCCCGCTGGGCGACGGCTGGCGCGTTGCGCCGTAGTAGTGGGAGGAAAGCCGCATGAATCCCCGCGTGACCGTGATGCGAGACGATTTGGGCCTGGTGACCGGGCCACCGGAGCGGGCGGTCTTCTCCACCCTGGAGGATGTGGTGGCCGCGGCTGGCGCGGAGCCGGTGCGGGTGGTGGTGGCCAACGAGCTGACCGCCAGCAGCGATATGAGCGTGCCGGCCAACCTCACCCTGGAGTTCACCAGCCAGGGCAGGCTGAACGTGGCGGCCGGGGTGACGGTGACCATCCTGGGCCATGTCTTCGCCCCGGCCAGGCGGATTTTCGAGGGTGCGGGCACGGTGGTGTTCGAGTCGGACTCCTGCGTGATCTTCCCGGGGTGGTGGGGCTCCGGCGATGGGGTTCGGATCGGCAAACTGGAGAGCACCCAGGTCACCGTGGTGAACCTGGCGGCCGACCAAGTGGCCGCTGACCTAGCCGATATTGCCACCCTGCGGGCCGGGGCCGCCGACGTAACCGGGACCATCACCGCCGGCGGCCGGATCACCGGCGTGGAGGTCTACGAGGGGTCCATGCGGGTGGGGACCGACCGGGTGGCCAAGGCTGGCGACACCATGCTTGGCCCCCTGTTCCTGGCGCGCTACCCCGAACTGCCCAACGAGGCCGCCCACCGGGCCTACGTGGAGGATATGTTCAGCTCCCTGAAACTTCAGGCCGAGGCCACCAACAGCTTCGGCATCCTGATTTGGGGTGGCGCCAACAAGATCGAGGCCGCTCGGCCGCTGGACGTGATCGGCTTCGTGGATGGGTACGGGATCACGGTAACCAAGGGAGCGGCCCTGCATTTCACCGACGGGGCCGCCGAGTTTTCGTTTGTGGACGACGCCGGCAACGCGGTGGGGATCGGCGACGAGAACGGGCTGGTGTTCGCCTTGAACGAGCATCCGGGGAGTGCGACCCTGGCCGCGGCGGACAGCGTGCCCAGCGGACGGCGCACCATCAGAGTCTCCGGCGACGGCGGCGCGGTGGACCTGACCAGCAACCCCCAGGTGGTTCCAGGCAGTTTTGACGGCCAGCAGCTCTACATCGTGGGGGACGACGACACCAATACCGTCGAGCTGGACCATGGCGACGGCCTGGCCCTGGTGGGCGGCGCCCCCATCGTCTTGGGGGCCGGCGACTGCCTGGCCCTGCGCTGGGATGACGCGACTTCCACTTGGTGCGAGATGTTCCGCGCCAACGTGTAAAGGGAGATAGGCCATGAAAAACATGTGGCAGCCAGGACAGGGCGACGTTGAGGCCACCAAGGCCAACATGCGTGACATCATCCAGCACCACGAATCCACCAACGAGGGCGAGATGGCGGTGGGTGAGATATGGCACGACGTGGCCGCGGACAGGCACAAGATGAAGCGGGCGGCCGGGGTGCATCTCATCGCTTCCGACGTGGACCTTCAGGCCCTCAAGACCCGCGTGGACGTGGAGACCGACGCCAACGGCAAGAGCATCAAGCGGGTGCTGGTGCAGCAGGCCAGTCCGCCGGCCACGGATGCGGATGAGATCGCCCTGTACTGCAAGGAAGTGAACGGGGTGCCGGAGTTCTTCGTGCGCGCCGAGAACAGCGGGGTCGAGATACAGATCACCGAGAACGGCAAGCTGGCGGCGCCGGCCTCCACCGAGCCCCGGTTTCTGGCCGAGCAGGCGGATGATCCCTCGGTCCCGGTCGACCAGGGCGTGCACTATGCCAAGGACGACGGGTCCGGCAATACCGAGGCGTTTTTCAAGAGCAACGCCGGAGTGGTGCAGCTCACCAGGGGCGGCCAAGTGGCCGTTTCCCAGGGCGACATTGCCATGGTGGCGCAGCATCTTCTGGGCTAAAAGCAGCTCCTGGGCGGCGGCGGCACCCGCCCCTGGGAGGCATAAAGACCCCCACGGTTAGCAAGGAGAGAGGTCCATGCAGACCACCATTCTTGACAAGCTGCTGTCCGGCAGCACCAATGGGCGGCCCATCCTGGTGGCCGCCAACGCCAGCCCGGGCACCCTCATCCATACGGCAGTGGCAGGCACCGACAAAAAGGACAAGGTGTGGCTCTACGTCCACAACAATGACACCGAGGAGCGCCTGCTCACCCTGGAATGGGGCGGCACCGCCACGGGTGACCAGATCAAGCTGAAGATC
Organism: uncultured Desulfarculaceae bacterium; assembly: GCA_964620595.1. GTDB lineage: Bacteria > Desulfobacterota > Desulfarculia > Desulfarculales > Desulfarculaceae > Desulfocarbo. The sequence goes on from CAZUHP010000001.1 coordinate 93,055, forward strand.
CCGGCCCAAGGCTCCCGGCCGGTGGAGATTCCCGGCTACCCGTTGAACAACGGGCTGAGCATCCGGGCCGTTGGGGACGCGGCCAATGTGCTGGTCATCGAAGGCTTCGCCCAGGAAATCGAGCAGGGGTGAGTCATGCCTTCCCGTTCCCGTAGCAGACTGTTTGATGTCGGTGGCTCTGGCGCTCTCCCTGGGTGTGAGCTGGTGGAGGAAAAGTGGTTTTCTATAACCACCCCCACGGCCTACGCGCTTTACACCCCCCAGATCGCGCTGGCGCCGGCCCGGCAGTACGACCTGACCAAACACTTCCTCCTGGTGGAGACCTTTGGCGATCTTTACGACGCCTCCTTGGGATACAATCTGTTCCAAGCCCGGTTCTGGCTGGACCCCCACAACCCGCGCATAACCGGCCGGGTAAAGAGCGACGGGTCCAACCGGACCTTCAGCTACTTCCGGGCCAGCATCTACCGGGTGCCTGATGGCTGGGCAGTGCACCAGGCAGCCTCCGCGCTCACCTTCAGTGGTTCGGGATTTCAGAAGACCGCCAACATCACCCTGCCTGGCAAAGTGGATAGGCTGAAGTCCTGGGTGCATTCCAACGCTCTGGGCCGCCACTTCAGCAACGAAGTCAATAACAGTTCGGCTTGGGGGTTCAGCCAGAAGCTCACCACCAACAACAACCTTAAAGTCACGGTCAACTACACCACCAACCCTGATCTTTTCTATTGGCCGTGGTTCGTGGTCTACCCCGTCTAGGAGAAGGACGATGCAGGTTTTTGCTTTTGACAAGGCCTCCAAAGCCCTGGTGTACGGGCCGGAGATAGTGCGGGCAGCACCCGCGCAGTATCTCGCCAACATCCAGGCCATGTACCCCAACGCGGCCATTTACGTGCATGAGGGCGAGGAGGTGGCGCTGCCTGTGGAGGCGGTTTGGAATGGAGCCGAGGTTACCGGCGTCCAGCATGCAACCCAAAGCTCCCTATGGCTCCACATCACCACCTCGGGCGGCGACAACCAAGACCCGCTGGGCATCGCCAACTCGGGCGACCAATGGCGGGTGGCCACCATCAGCTATGCCCTGCGGCAAGGACCGGAAGGCACCGACCCCTTGGTGCCGGTGGACAATGCCTTCCGCATGCGGCTGCGCGACGCCCGCACCCGGGCGGTGGTCTATGTGAAGCGGGCCGAGCTGGCCGGCGGCCAGGGCACGGTGGAGTTCCGAGTGCCGGACAACGCGCCCTGCGGCGAGCTGGTGCTGGACGAGGCGGACTTCGTGCCGGTGGGTGGCCACATGATCCGGCTGGCCGGCGAGTTTCGTCTGGTCGTGTTCATGCCGTAGCCGCGAGGCTCACCGATGGCGATGTGGGAATCGATAGGGGTGGGGCTGGCGGTGGCGGTGGGAAGCTCCTCCGTCACCTGGGTGGTGAAGGACTGGTTGGCGGGCCGCAGGGCCCGGGCCAGCGTGGAAAGGGCAAGGAGCCTGGTCAGCAAGAGTGACTGCCAGGATTGCCGCGAGGAGTGGGAGGCCCTGTTGGACCAGGGAGACGAACAGCTTGACGTGCTTTCCCGGGGCATGGCCCTGCTGCTGCGCTGGCTGCCCAAGCTGTGCGAAGCGGTGGAGCACCCGGACTGCAAGGACATGGAGGCCGAGGCCAACGCCCTGGCGGACGAACTGCTGAGGGCCGGCAAGCGGCGCCACCGCAAGGGGTAGGCGATGTCCAGAGAGGAAAAACCGGAGCTTCGCTATTTCGTGCCCGAGGAGTTTTCCTGTGGGTGCGGGTGCGGCCTGGGGCTTGGGCAGATGGACCGCGATTTTTTGGCCAAGCTGGACCGGGCCCGGGGGATTGCCGGGGTCCCCTTCCGCCTCACCTCGGCCATGCGTTGCGCGGCCCACAACCGGGCCGTGGGCGGAGTGCCGGACAGCGCTCACCTGGTTGGGCACGCAGTGGATATCGCCTGCACCTATGGGCGGGACCGGTTTGAGATCATCACTGCCCTGATTGCAGTGGGGTTTAACCGGATCGGGTTGGCCAAGGGGTTCGTGCACGTGGACGACGACCCCTCCAAGCGGCCCGAAGTCGTCTGGATTTACTGAAAGGAGATGGAACATGGAAACCGTGCTGAAGTGGTTTGGCCCGTTCCTGCTGGAGCGGCTGACTCCGGGGATCAAGGGTCTGTTGGAAGACGGCATCAAGAAGTGGCATCAGGCGGCCAAGGAAACCCCCAACCCCTGGGACAACCTGGCCGTGGCCTTTTTGGCCGCCTTGCTGGGTATCGAGTTAAAGGGCTAGCGGGTGCGCTCTGGGGCTGGCTTACGCGCCGGCCCCTGCGCCCCCACCCCGTGCTGCCCGACCAGGACGGCTCGGGCGCGCCCCGCCTGGACGGTGAGAAAGGATGGGACGATGAAGATAACCGTTATCGCTACCCTGGTGAGCATCCTGGCGCTTAGCGGCTGCGCGGCGTTCAATTACCCCACCTATGCCGAAAAGCAAAGCGCCGTGTACACGGCCCAGGCCCAGGCCAAGGGCGAGACGGCCAAGGCCTTGGGCAAGGCCGCGGCCTCCAAAGACGCCCGCACCCGCGACATGGCCACCCTGGCCCTTTTGGTCATGGCGCTCACTGACCGCCCGCTGGCCATCGAGGCCCCGCGCGAGGGCTTGGTGGAGCGCGGAGTCGGGGCGTTGTTGTCCGGCCTGCCGTATATCGGCCTGGCGCACGTGGTGGGCCGAGCCATGGAAGGCCACGGCGGGCAGCACACCAGCGTGAACATCAGCGGCTCCCAGGGCGTGGGCGTGGGCACCGGCGGCGGCACCGGCACCGGCTCCTGGAGCGACCGCCACGATATCAACAACAGCTACAACGACGACCACAGCTCCAGCAGCGGGGGCACGCCGTGAGACGCAAAGGTCCAGACCTCGACTGCTCGGGAGGCGTGAGCGCAGCCTGGCGGCTCATCACCGGCCACGAGCCGCCGTTCGAGGAGTGTTGCGTTGGCCATGACTTGCGGTACTGGGCAGGCGGGGATGAGTTCGACCGCCTGGCCGCGGACCGGGCGCTCCGGGACTGCGTGCGGGCTGCGGGCCACTCGATATGGGCCTGGGTCATGTTCGTGGCGGTCAGGTTGTTCGGCTGGTGGCGGCACTGGCGGTATAGGGGCGGCGGTGAACCATGCCAGTAGTAATTCGGCCGGAAGAAGGCAACAGCGGCGGCGGTAGCTGGGGCGGAATCGAGGTCCGCGATCTGGGCTATGAGTACCCCTACGGCCTGGACCTGAAGCCCGGCTCCAAGCTGCACGGCGATGTCGTGGCCAAGGTCATGGCCCGGGCGGACGAGTCGTTCCGGGTCATGCAGGAACGCCATCCCACCTGGCAGCGTATCGACGAGACCATGACCGCCTATATCCCGCTGAGCGAGAAGGAGAAGGCCCTCAGAAAGCGGGGCAGGGCGGACGACGAGTTCCATCACCGCAACCGGCCGGTGTCCATCGTGGTGCCCTACTCCTACGCCACCCTGGAAACCCTGCTCACCTATCTGACCGAGGCCTACCTCTCGGACACCATGCTTCAGTACGAGGGTGCGGCACCGGAGGACGAAATCGGGGCCAAGCTTTTGGAACTGGTGGTTGACTACCAGGTGCGCCACACCAAGGCCGGCCTGGTGGTGCACACGGCTTTTCAGGACGCCCTGAAGTACGGCCTGGGGATCACCACCTTTGAGTGGGTGACCCGCTGGGGCCGCAAGGCCGTGGTGCGCGAGATTCCCCGCTATGGCCTGAGTGGGGAAGTCCTCGGGGTGGAGCGGGTGAAGCAGAACGAGGACGCCCTGCTCTACGAGGGCAACCGCATCACCAGCATCGACCCCTACCGCTACCTGCCCGACCCCAACGTGAGCGTGGAGCGGGTGCAGGATGGCGAGTACGTGGGCTGGTCCGACCGGGTGACCAAGTACCGGCTTTTGGCTCAGGAGAAGGCGGACCCCACCCTGTTCAACGTGCGCTACCTGGCGGCCAGGGATTATGGCCAGCGCAGCAGCCGCTTCACCCCAGACCATTCCCGGCGCACCACCAACGTGGGACAGTCCGAGGGGCTGACGGCCCAGACCGCGCACACCGGCTATGTCACCCTGGTGCACATGTACATCACCATCATCCCGCGGGAATGGGGCCTGGGCGAATCGGACGACCCGGAGGTGTGGCTGTTCACCGTGGCCGACGACACTTTGCTTCTGCGGGCCATGCCCATTGACATGAACCACGGACAGTACCCCATAGCGGTTTGCGCGCCGGACTACGACGGGTACAGCACCACCCCCATCAGCCGCATGGAGGTCATCCACGGCCTCCAGGACGTGCTGAACTGGCTGTTCAACAGCCATATCACCAACGTGCGCAAGGCCATCAACAACATGCTCATCGTGGACCCCAGCATGGTGGTGATGAAGGACCTGGAAAAGCCCGGGCCTGGCCTCCTGGTGCGCATGCGGCGGAGTGCCTGGGGCCGGGGCGTGGAAGGGGCGGTGAAGCAGCTCCGGGTTGATGACGTGACCAAGCAGAATATCGCGGACGCGGTGTTCGTGATGGACTTGATCCAGCGCTCCAGCGGGGCGGTGGATGCCCTTCAGGGGATCATGCGGGCGGGTGGCGAGCGGCGCAGCGCCCAGGAAGCGTTCAATAGTTTCCGCAGCGCCGTCAGCCGCCTGGAGCACATATCCCGGATCGCCAGCCTCCAGTACATGCAGGATTTGGCCTATTTCTACGCCTCTCACACCCAGCAGTACATGAGCCAGGAAGTCTACGTTAAGGCCACCGGCACTTGGCCCGAGGTGCTCTTGCGGGAGTACGGCCAAGCGGGTGGGGTGCGGGTGAGCCCCTTTGACGTGGTGGTGGACTTCGACGTGATCTTCAAGGACGGCTCGGTGCCTACCAGCCGGGCGGGCGGGGCTCAGGTTTGGGTGCAACTGTTTCAGTCCATCGTGAGCAACCCCGAGCTGATCCAGAGCTTCGATGTGGGGCGGATATTCGTGCACATCGCCCGGATGATGGGCGCCAAGAATGTGTGGGATTTTGTGCGCGGCGGCGGCGAGGTGGCCGCGCAGGTGCAGCCGGACCAGGTGGTGGAGGCAGCCGCCCGGGCCGGCAACCTAGTGCCGGTTGAGGCGCTGGGGGAGGCTGCCTGATGGTGGCGGGATGGGTTTTCATGTTGGGCGTCTTGGCCGGTTTGGTGGCGGCGTTTCTGGAGGTGCGGAGGTGGCTTCCCCCCTCCGGGCGGCACCGGACCGAACCGCGGATCAAGGAGGCGGACGCGCTGTCCCAGGCCCCGGCCCCGGTCGGAGAGATTGACTTGGCCGAGCTTTCGCTTTCCGAGTTGGACGCTTGGCTCCAGAGTCCATTCTGGCGGCTCCTGTGTGACTGGCTGGGTCACGAGATCGACCTCAACAAGGAGGCGCTGGTCCAGGGGGACATTGCGGTCAAGATGAAGGACGCGGAGGGCATGGTGTACCGCAGCGACGAGGCCCTGCGCGGGGGGATCATCGGAATGGAGTTCACCAGGTCCTGGTTCCCCGGGCAGATCAAGATGGAGATTCAGGTGGCCCAGCAAGAACGGGCCGAAAAGCAAGACCGAAAGGGAGACGATCATGGCTAACCACGCACAGGCGGCCGCCGAGGCTGCCGGACAGCAGGAAGCAGTGCAGCAGGCGGCGTTCATGGCCGAGTTGGACGATTCCCCCTCTCCGGCGGCGGCCGAGCAGAACCCGGCCCCCGAGGCTCCGGTCCAGGAGCCGAGCCAGGAAGCGCCGGCCCAGCCCGCCGCCACCCCGCAGCAGCCCTCGCAGGGTGCGCCGGCCCAGGAGCCGGATCAACCGGAGCCGCCCGCCACCGAGCCGGCGGCCCAGAGAGGCGCCGAGGAAACGGCGGGAGCAGGCCAGGGGGACCAGCCCCAAGACGAGACGGCGCAGTTGCGGGAGAGGGTCAACCGGCTCCTGCAACTGGTCAACCAGCTTTCCGGGGGGCAACCGCTTACGGCGGCCGAGACTGGCCAGGGTGGCAAGACCCCGGTTGCCCCACAGCCCTCCCCGCAGCAGCCCGGCCAGGAACCCGCGGCCCAGGCAGAGGGGCGGCAGGAGCCCTTGGCCGCCAATGCCGCACCCGCCCAAACGCCCCCGGCGGCCCCGGTTCCGGCCCCGGCTGAATACCAGCCGGTGAAGCTGTTTTCCGAGGACGAGCTGGAGGAGATGGGGCTGCCCGAACTCAACGAGGGCCTGAACCGCCTGGGCAAGCACGTCTACGACAGCGTGATCGCCCGCCTGGATGCCGTGAGGACCCAGGCAGTTGACCAGGCCAGCGCCCTGGTCAATTACCAGTTTTTCATGGCCGACTTCTTCCAGGCGTACCCGGACCTGGCCCCGGTGCGCGGTTTTGTGGAGCACACTCTGGGCCGTCTTGGCGCCGAGGTCCAGGGCCAGCAGGTGCCGCGCGATCAGCTCATGCAGCGGTTGGCCGAGCAGACCAGGCAGCTTTTGGGGCTCTCCGCACCCCAGGCTTCCCCGGCCTCGGCCCAGACCCCGGCTGCCGGCCAGGCTGGTGGTGGCCAGCCCGCCGCTCCTGCGCGGCCGGCCATGCCCGGCGCTGGCGGGGGGAGGGGTGGAATGCGCCCCAAGGTTCGTAGTGGTCCCAAGACCCAGCAAGAGCTGATGGACGAACTGGATGATGATTTTTAAAAGGAGAAACGCCCGGCCGGGGCGGCACCCCCGACCGGGCCATGACCAAAACCCCCACGGTTAAGCAAGGAGTAAAGGTCGCCTTTCATGCTCTCCCAGCAAAAAGCGGCCGTCAAGAAAAATGTAGCGCCGGGCGGCACCCCGGCAAGAGTTTAACCCCCACGGTTAGCAAGGAGATGAGGTTATGCCTTTTCTGGGGATGAGAGGAACGGGCGATTGGGGGCCGAATATCCGGCCCGAAAACTGGCGGCAGAAGCTTCTGCGCCTGTATCCCAACGGGGCAGCGCCGCTCACTGCCATCATGTCCATGATGAGCAGCGAAAAAACCAGCGATCCACATTTCCACTGGTTCACCAAGATGCTGGCGGACCAGAGGTCCACCATCACCGGCCGATACACCGATCAGGCCCTCAGCGCCAACTACACGGGCGGGGGCGTCGCGGGCGATGTGCTGTACCTGAAGATGGCTGAGGCCGAGATCGACAAGTACGGCACCACCCACCAGGTGCTCCTGCGGGCCAGCGCCGACCTGACTGTGGACGTGAACGCCAAGGTCGTCGGCCGCAACAAGAACGGCAACAACTCCTATTTGAAGGTCCGGCTGCTGGAGGACGATGACAACAGCAGCACCCACAGCTTGGTGGATGCCGACACCTGTCTGATCGTGGGCACCATCAACCCCGAGGGTGCGCGCGCTCCCGGGTCCATCATGTATGACCCGGTGGAGTGGGAGAACTACACCCAGATTTTCCGCACTCCTCTGGAGCACACCCGCACCGCCATAAAGACCCAGCTTCGCACCGAGGCCAACGTGAAGGAGGCCAAGCGCGAGGCCCTGGAACTCCACGGCGTCGAGATGGAGAAAGCCTTCATCTTCGGGGTGCGCTCCATCAACACCGGTGACAACGGCAAGCCCGAGCGCACCACCGCCGGCATCAAGAGCTTCATCACCTCCAACAGGTTTGATTTCAAGGCCGACGGCGGCGGGACCTGGAAGGCCAACGGCGAGGACTGGCTGGACGAGAAGCTGGAGCAGGTGTTCCGCTTCGGCGCCCAGGAGAAGCTGGCCCTGTGTGGCTCGGGTGCGCTTCTGGCCGTCAACAGGGTGGCCAAGATCGGGGGCAATATCCAGCTCACCGTAAAGAGCAAGAGCTACGGCATCCAGGTGCTGGAGTGGGTGACCGCCTTCGGCGTGCTCAACCTGAAGATGCACCCGCTGTTCAACTACGAGCCCACCCTGCGCAACGCCATGCTCATCGTGGAGCCGCGGCTGCTTACCTATCGCTATATCGACGACACCAGGTACAAGCCGAACATCGGCGAGAACGACCTGGACGGCGAGAAGAGCGAGTACCTGACCGAGGCCGGGTTGGAGGTGCACTTCGAGCAGTGCCACGGCTGGATCGACAACATGGGGCTTGACGCCTAGGAATCCGGGGCGGGGACCGGTTCCCCGTCCCGTTGCCGGAAGCCCGTTATGGCCACGGTCAAGGTTTGGGTGGGGTCCTTTGGTCCCTACACGTCATCCAAGGGAAAGGGGTTGCGCACCGACAAGGTGCCCGCCGAGCCCGAGGACGTGTTGCGCCTGGCCGACGTGGGCACGGAGGTGCTGCCGATCGGCTTCAACACCATCCATGTGGACGGGGAGGCCGACCTGGTGGCCAGCGCGGGACGCACCACGCTGGTGCTGGTGGAAGGCGACCACATCAGCTTGACCACGGACCCGGCCACCAACTCGGTGACCATCTCCGTGGCTCCCCATGCAAGCTCCCACGAGCCCGGCGGCAGCGACCCGGTGACTTTCTACTTCAAGGACAATTAGGAGGCGGCCCATGGCCGAGTTCCCTTTTAGCGACGAGCTGGTTTTGGATGAGAGCCAGCCCACGGACAGCACGCTGGGGCTTTCCCTCGATGACCGCATGCGGGAGACTCGGCGGGCTGTCAACTGGATTTACCAGCGCACCGGCGCCCGGCATTTCCGCCACCATGACCTGGTGCCGTTCGTGCAGGAGGTGAGCGTCCTGGGCGACAAGTTTGTCGAGTTCGACATGACCGAGACGCCCCACACCTTGGTGAGGCTGACCGGGGGCTACGACGGCCAGATCATCTACTGCCTGCTGGCAGAGTCCGATCCGCCCAACACTCTCATCTGGCACCACAACGACAGCTACATCAAGCTCAAGGACGGCCGCGACTTCCACATGCTGCCCGGGGACCTGCTTTGCCTGCGCAACGTGGGCGGCGACCTGGAGGGCGAGGAGGGCCATTGGGAGGAACTGTTCCGCGAGATCAACGGCGCCATCCTGGGGCTTATCAGCCCGGGCCGCTCTCGGTTCCAGGTGACGGTGACCGATGAAGGCGCTCTCCAGGTGGAGGACCTTTAGGCCATGGAGCTTTCCGAACTGCGCCAAGCACTGAAAGTGGGGTCCGGGCGCTATGACCTGGGGGACGCGGACCTGGACCGGTTCCTGAATGCGGGCCAGCGCTACCTGGACAGTTGGGTGGGGGGGCCCCACCAGGTGGCCCGCCATTTCCAGTTGATCCAGCGGGGCGCGGTGGGGGTGACGTTTTCGGCCACCTGCCGGGTGATCCGCGAGGTGTGGATAGCCGACACGGACAGCCGCACCTGCCTTGAAAGGGGAGGCAGGCGGGAACTGCGCGAGGCCTACGCCAAGCTGCCCCAGGACATGGATGCCGGCCGGCCGCTCTACTGGATGCCGGCCACCCTGCGGACTGCGCCGGACCAGCTCACCGTGAAGGAGCTTCAAGGCTTCATGGGCTATCTGGATGTGCTGGTGGGCACGGACTACGGCCACAACGGCGTGATCTTCTATCCCCCCGCCGACAAGCAGTATCAGGTGGAGGTGTGGGGCAAGTTCTACACGGCCGACCTGAATGACGCTAACCCGGCGAGCTACTGGTCGGTCAACCACCCCCGGCTGCTGCTCATGGCGGCCAGGCGGGAGATGGAAGTGGACCTGCGCAACACCGAGGGCGTGAACGATTTCGACCGGGCCATGGCCCCCTATCTGAAGTCCATCGAGGAGGACATCGCGGAGCAGGAGGCCGTGGACGTAAGGAGCATGGAAGGATGAAGGGACCGATCGAGTTTGTGACCCTGGAGGAGATCGGCGGCCTGGGCTTCGCTCTTGACCATGTTGGCCGGGAGCGCCTGCGCGATTTTCTGAACGAGGCACTGAACCGGGTGTTCAACAAGGCGGTGGAGACCGCCATGCTGAGCATGCCCGACACGGTGCTTTTTCTGCTGAAACACACCGCCGGCAAGCAGAAGCTGGCCGAGCAGTTCCTGGCCCAAAACCCGGACCTGAAGGGTGATGAAATCTTCTTGGAGATGGTCACCCTGGTGGAGAGCGAAAACGCGGGGTGGAGCTACGAGCGCATCCTGGAGGAGGCCGGCCGGCGGACCCGCGAGGTGCGCACCGGCATGGTGAAGCTGCCGGGAGGGATCACCGAGACCCCGGCCAGGCCGGACCTGGAGGAAGCCGACGAGGCCTTGAACGGAGCGCTGTAATGGCTGCCGGATATCGCATGCTTAAAGGGGCCACCGACGCGGAGCGTCTGCGCTCGGCTGACAGTCTCCTGGAGGCCCTGGACCGCAAGGTGGCCGCCCTGGAGGCCCGGATGGCGGCGCGCGAGGAGGTGCCCCGCCGGCGGGACCAGCGGTTGGACCGGTTGGAGGCCATGGTGCAGGAGCTGCTGAAGCATCTGCATCTGGAGCCCCGCGACGCCCAGAAGATCGTAGAGCTTCTGCCGGCCGGTGATGGGGAGGAGGAGGGGTAGCGGTGAAGGAGTTTTTCCTGCCGCTTGAGCACGTGGCCGCAGGCCTACGGCACGACCCGGAAACCCGGCCCGGCCAGCCCGGGCTGGTGCTGGCCGAGAACCTGCGCCCGAGTCCGGGCGGCCTGCGGCCCGGCTACCAGGCGACAGAGCCCCTGGGGGGTGCGGCCTGGCCATACCCCCAGCTTTTTGCGACCAGGGGGATGGGCGTACTGCTGGCCACCGAGACGGCTTGGTACTCCTATGACGGCGGGGCGCCGGTTCCGCTGGTGAGTGGACTGGCGGCCGGCCACCCCTGGGCCCTGGCTGATTTCCATGCCTACCTGCTGGCCACCAATGGCTCCTGCCGGGTGGCGCGCGACCCGGGGACCGGTAACTGGGCGGTGGACTCCAACCCGGACATTCCCGATTGTGGCGCGCTGGGCGTCTTCAACGGCCAGGCCGTGGCGGGCGACCTGACCCCGGCCTGGCACGGGGCCGGCCCCAACTGGGTCGCCTGGAGCCGCATCGGGGAGGGGTCCTTTACGCCCGACCTGAAGAACACCGCCGGCTTCATGCCCATGGCCTGGCAAGGGAGGGTGCTGGCGGTGAAGCAGCTCGGCCAGCACGTCATGGTGTACGGAGACAATGGGGTGTCCTGCCTGGTGCCGGTTTCAAGCCCCGCGGCCACCTTCGGGCTCCGGGAGATGCCTTTTGCGGGCGTGGCCGGCCGGCTGGCCGTGGCCGGGGATCACGCGGTGCACTATTTCGTGGACTCCGAGGGCGAGCTGTGGCGACTGACCGACAACTCTGATGTGGGCCGGCTGGGCTACCGGGAGTTCATCAAGCCCCTCATGGCCGCCGGGGAGGTGGTGTTGGCCTACAACCGGCAAGCGGGGGAGGTCATCATCTCCGGCCAGGACCGGCATTACGTCTATAGCAGCCGGGCCAAGAGCCTGGCCGGGCCGGTGCATTGCCCGGTCTCGGGCGCCGCGCACCTACATGGTGAGTTGATGCTGGTGGGGCCGGCCACCCAGGCGCCGGAAAAGGCCATGGTGGTCACCGACGTGCTGGATATGGGCAAGCGGTCCATCAAGCACCTGGAGTGGGTGGAGGTGGTGGGAGCCAACCTGCACGAGCTGGAGGTGGCAGTGGACTACCGCCATTCCGGCCAGGCTGGCGAGTGGACGCGGAGCGCCTGGATGCCGGCCGGGCCGGAAGGCATCGCCCGGGTGGGCGTTACGGGCACCGAGTTCAGGCTATGCGCCCGTTGCGATCTGGCCGAAGGCCTTTTGGTGTCCGGCTTCAATGTGAGGTGGAAGGCGGTGGACAAGCGGTTCACCCGAGGACCGGAGGGCATAAATTGGGGGCAGGGACATTCCGTTGCGTGAGGCTTCAGCCTGAGAACCTGAAACACGTTTGGGACGTGGTGCGATATGGGGTGATCCGCTCCGTACCGCCCCACGTGCCCCGGAGCCAGGAAACCGCCCGCAGCATCCTGAGGAACTTGATTGCGGGCAAGGCCCAGTGCTGGGTTCTGTTCGACCAGGACGAGGAGAGCCGCAAGAACATCCACGCCGCCCTGGTGACCGCAGTTGAAACCGAGTCCCTTTCCGGGGCCAGGATCATGGTCATCTGGGCGGTGTATGCCTACCGGGTGACTCCCGGCGAGGGATGGGAGTTGGTGCGCAAGGCCCTGGTGGACTTTGCCAGGGCCCAGGGATGCACCAGCATCATGGGTACCAGCAGCAACCCCCGGGTGATAGCCCTGGCCGAGCAGATGGGGGCGATCAAGACTACCCTCCTGGCGAGGGAGATATAGATGCTGATCGAAGACCTGGATGTGGGGTTTGGCAGGCCATGGGGTCTGGCCGGCCTTGGGTTGGAAGGACTTTCCCGCCCGCCGCTCAAGCGGAAGGGAGGCGGCAGCACTTCGGGAGAGGTCAGCTACCCCGACTACATGGAGAACCGGCACGATGGCTGGCTGGCCGAGGTGACCACCGCCATGAGCGCCGCCCGGGCCGGAAGCTCGCCCTATGCCGGCTTCGTGACGGTCAATCCGGCTGACGTGTTCGGCTCCCTGCCCAAGACTCCGGCGCAAGCCCTGGCCGACTTTGACGGTGTGAATCCGGCCAGCCTCTACGGCTCCTACTATGCCACCAATGCCTCGCACAACGTTGAGGTGCCCGGCCCGCTGAGTGACCAGGACATTTCCACCATCGTGGATGCCGAGGTAGCCAAGCTGGAGGCGGTGCGGGACACCAGGATTCAGCCCGCCTTCGAGGCCGGCATGCGAGACATAGGCGCGGTGATGAGCAGCGCCTTTGTGATCGGCCTGGCCAACATCAACTCGGAGATCATGCGGGACGCGGCCCAGCTCGATGCCAAGCTCCGGGCCAACAATCCCATGTTGGGGCTGGAGAAGGCCAAGATCGAGGTGCAGCAGACCCAGGGCAACCAGGAGACGGCCCACAGGCTGGTGGCCACGGAACTGGATTCCCACCGCCTGGTGGTGGTCCTGGCCACCGAGATAGCCCGCATCTACTCGGCGGCCCGCCTGGACGCGGACAAGGTGGAAGTGGAGATGGCCGCCAAGGACAGGCTCTTCGACCTGGAGACCTTCCAGTATGGGGCCAACGTCATGGCCAGCATTTCCGGCGGCACGGCCCATTCCAGCCCCCAGGGGTCCACCATAGGCACCGCCATCGGCGGCGCACTCTCCGGAGCCGCGGCCGGGGCCATGGTGGCCGGTGCCGTGTGGGGGTCTGCTGCGGGTCCGGCTGGCATGGCCATCGGGGCGGCTTTGGGCCTGGCTGGTGCATTGATGACGTAGGGAGGAAGACCAACCATGTTTAATTTGAATGATCCGGGACAGGCGGCCAACTTGGCCATGGGGCTTAGTATGTTCAGCAAGATGTTCGCGCCCAAAAGCAGCCGGGCGGCCGAGCTGGCCAACACGGTGATGGGAATGGCCGGCCAGATGAAGAACGCCTTGGCCTTGCAGAAGCTCTTGGGCGGCGGCCAGGCGCCGGCCACCCAACCCACTACCGACCAAGCTCAAGCGGCTGACCGGGCGGCTGGCTACCAGAACAGCCTTTATGCCTTCAACGAGGAGGCCAACCCCGCCTTGGCGCGAGACGTGAGCGCCGCCATGAACCAGGCCGGGCCGCCCCAGCCCCTCAGCTTCGGCGGGACGGCCGCCACCCAAGGCCCCAAGCTCAACCCGGCCTTGCTGGCCCTGTTTGGGGGCGGCCCAAATTTTCCCTACCCCCGGACGCGCTGACGGCCTCCACGCTGTTCGGGGTTAGCAATTTCGGAGGCCTGGTCAGGACCGCCAACCGGGTGAAGCTGGTCCAGGATGAGATCAGCGGCGCGCGTGATGCACGCAAGCTGGTGATTCAGGATGCCCTGGAACAGCGGCGGGAGCGGGCCAAACAATCACTACAAGACCGCAAGGAGGCCCAAGAGTGGGCGCGCCTGCGGGCCCGCGAGCGGGGCAGGAACGCGCGGCTGGCCAGGCAGTTGGAGGCCCAGGCGGGGCTGGCTGTCAAGAAGCTGAAGGCCCAGCAAGAAGGCAAGCGCCTGGACAGGGAGCAGCGGAAAAAGATCAAGATTTTCAGTTCGCTGATGAACGCCGCCGCCACGGCTGTAAGACAAGGGGAGAGCAAGATCGCACGTCAAATGATTGATGCTGCCCGTCCGATTGGCGAGGACCTGGGGCTGGAGCTGGATCTTTTCGGCGGCGGTAGCAAATTCCAAGATTTTGAGGCTGCGCGGCGAAAGTATCTCAGTGGGAAGAAGTAGGTCATGCCCAAGGGCATTGTGGCCAAGGTAAAAAGTCCGGATGAAGCATTTGCCGAGGCGGAGCGTCTTGGCCTGGACATAAACAAGTATCATTCCTGGGGCGAGATGTTCGATGCCATGGAGGCCGCGCCGGAGCCTGCTGGCATCCTTGACCGCATAGCCGGGGCTTTCAGTCTCAAAGAGCCCTCCGACGAGCCCCGGGGCGGGGAGCTGATGTTCGCCGGCGGGGACGCCTTCCTGGATTCGCCTTCCTCCCAGACGGCCGGGGTGGCTGGGGTGGGGCCGCGGCGCCCCGCCGCCCCGGCCCCTTCCGAGTCCCAGGGTGCGCCCAGGCTGGCGGCGCCGGTTCCTTCCGGCCCAGCCCAGCCCGATGCCCTGCGCGAGTTCAAGGCTTTGCGGGGGATGCCCGCCAGCGACATCTGGGGCGGTAATCCACCCGGTCGCCCCGCCAGGACCTTGGCGGACGCGGCCAGGGACATACAGGAAGCCACGCGCCGCGAAGTCATGGGGATCGCTGGCCCGGAGCCCGCCGGGCTTCAGAATCTCCGTGCCCTCCGCGCCCTGGGCCTTACGCGCATAGTGGATGGGGTGGAGGTAGTCCCTGATTTTGGGGACCCCGACTTAAGGCCCCTTTGGCGCCGCCGGGTGGCCGGTCCCTTGCCCGGCCAGGTCGAGGAAGCCCCCAACCCCGCCGAGTATGCGGCCTTCGCTTTTGGCGGAGCGGCTGGCAAACCGCTGAGAGAAGCAATCCAAGCCTTGGGCAAGGAGGCCATATCCTTGGGGGCCCAGTTTGCCGGGACCATGGCTGGAGAGCACCTGGGCGGCCCGGCCGGCGGCATGGCGGGCGCCTTTGCCGGGGCCTGGGGGGCGGCAAAGGCCGGCAACCTGGAACGGTGGGCACTGCGGGCCATCCGGCGCAACACCGGCTTTGGGGCTGCGTTCAAGACGTGGGCCGGCAGGCTGGCTGAGCAGGGATACCCGGAGGAACAGGCCGGCAAGACCTTGGCCGAGGCCATCAACGGCGCGCTTGATGATTTGCAGGCTCAGGGCATGCCCCGGGCCAAGGCCATCCGCAAGTTGAGGCGAAACCCGCAATACTTCGAGGCGCGTATGCGGGCAGCCACCACCCGGGCCGGCGAGCATGAAGCCCCCGCCTCCACCGGAAAGCTGCCACCAGCCCAAGGCGAGGTGTCCAGGGCGCCAGATACCGCCGCCGCGCCCCCGGCAGGGTCCACGCCCGGGGAGGGCAAGCCCCCTGTTCCCCGTGAAACGTCCCCAGCGGCCCCGCCGCCGGTAGCCGGGCTGGAAAAACTCCAGTTGGAACGGGCGGCCAAGGACGCCATCTTGGCCGAGCCCGGCAACCTGGGTGTGCCGGTGGGGGAGCCCTACGGACCGCCGCCGCCCCGGCGACCGGAAAAGCCCCGGTTGCGCCTGGTGGAGCCGCAGGCCCCGGGCGGCAAGGTGGCCCATCAGGGCCAGCCCACCCGCATCTTCGTGGCCGAGCGCAAGCAGCCCTATGAAGCGCACTACGCCCTTATGGAGCTGGAGGACATCCAGCCCAGCCACCGGCCCGGCACCTTTGCCAAGAACCCGGCCTATCCCGGGGGGGTGCAGGAACGGGACTATGCCGGCGACAAGGCGGAGCAGATGAAGGTGCTCAAGCACGCCAAGGAGCTTGAGCCCATATACCTTTTGACCAACAACCCCGATCCGGTGAACGGGCCGCCCATCGTAACCCCGGAGGGCCTGGCCCTGGGCGGCAACTCGCGCACCATGTCCATCAGCCTGGCGTACAAGATGGGCAAGCCAGGAGAGCGCTACCGGGCTGAGCTGGAGAAATACGCACCCTTCTACGGGTTCGACAAGGAGCAAGTGGCGGGCATGCGGGAGCCTGTGCTGGTGCGTGTGTTCGAGCCAGGCACCCGGGACCCCAAGGCCCTGCACCGCTATGCCTCCGAGTTCAACATGGTGCCCACCCAGGAGATGGGCCAGGAGGCCAAGACCGCATCCCTGGGCCGGAACGTCTCCCCCGAGACCCTGGAGACGGTGGGCAACCTCCTGGCCCACTCCGAGGGCACCTTGCGCGAGATGCTGGACAAGCCCAAGGTGGGACTTTCGGTGCTCAACCGGCTGGTGGAGGACGGGGCGATCAGCCAGACCCAGGTCAGCCGCTATTGGAGCCAGAAGCACCGCAAGCTGAACAGCGAGGGCAAGGCCCTGGTGGAGCGCACCATCCTGGGCTCCATGATCCCGGACGTGGAGGTGCTCAACTACGCCCCCGAGAGCATCCTGAACAAGATCAGCGGGGCCATCCCTGGCCTGGCCAGGCTCCGGGCGAGCGAAGCCGGCGACATCTCCCAGGACATCGAGCCAGCCTTGCGGCTCATCATGGAAGCCGAGGCCAAGGGCGGCAAGTACACCAAGGATTGGGGCTATGTGCTGGACAAGCAGCAGGGCTTCGAGGCCCGCCGGCAGACCTACACCCCCCGCCAAGTGGCCCTGGCCATTGCCCTAAAGGACATGGGCCCGGTCCAGTTCCGCGAGGCCGTGAAAGGGTATGCACTGGATGTGGGGCCCAGCATGTTCGGGCCCGTGGACCCGGAGACGGCCTTTGCCAAGCACTTCGGCACGCCGCCGGACTGGGCCGGGAATCTGGCCCAGGCAGAGCAAGAAGGGCCGCGGCGGGCGGCTCCCGGCGGCCTGGGCTTCGCAGATACCGGGGGGTATGCGGATATTCCGCCCAGAGTCTTCAAGATCACCGGAGACGAGTTTGGCCACGGCTCCCCCGCCGAGCTAAGAAAACGGGTATGGAAGTTCGCCAAGACCAACCTTTTCCCAATCAAGGTGACTAACCGCCATACTGGCCAGAGGATTGGCTTCAACCAAGTCGGTATCAGAAAGGCGCTGCGTGGTGGGCAGGACAAGTATGCGGTTATCAAGCATCTCCCCGAGCTGCTACAGGCTGCCGAATATATGCGCACAGAACCCCCTCGCCCCAAGGCGGGGCGCGGCGTCAAGGCGTACCATCGCTACCGGCTTGAAGTGGAGTTGGGAGGAGAGCTGAAGAACCTTGCGTTCGTGGTGCGAGAAACCTCGCACGGCAACTTTCACTACGATCACTATGTTGAGGAAAAAAGCAAAGGGCCCGCTGGTACCTCTGGGAGGGGAACCCCTGAATCAGGAGCCCAGCATACCCCAGCCGACAGCGAGCCCTTTGAATCCAGTGTAGGCCGCCCCAAATCCCGCGTCAAGGGCGAAGATGAGGGCGGCGCCCCACCCACCGGCCATGCCGACGTGGGGGGGTACGCCGACACGGGAGAGGAGCCCACGGGCCTGGAGATGCCCGAGACCGTGGAACTGGCCACCCGGCTGCTGGGCTCCCCGCCCCGGGTGGTGCGCCGGCTACGCGCCAAGGGGGCCAAGGGTGTCTTTTACCCCGGCCAGGGCCGCATCGAGCTTTTGGCCAATATCTTCGAGAACCCGGCCGACGCGCTCAAGACCATCCAGCACGAGATCGGCCACGCAGTGGACTGGCTCTCCGACAAGGACATGAGGCGGGGCAACATCCTGGGCCGCATCGCCAGCCTGAAGAAGTACATGGGGCAGTGGCTGGCCGGCCGTGAGGGCGGGCCCGGGCCGCTCACCGAGGCGGACAAGGAGCGGCTGCGCAAGGAGGCCGAGCGCCTCTTGAGCCAGCCGGCGCTCAGGGTGGAGAAGGAGATCGACGAGGAGGTTGAGCGCGTTTTGGGGCTCACCCCCCAGGACGTGCTGGCCATCTGGAAGGATGCCGAGGGACAGATCAAGAAGCGGCACCCGGACCTCTACAACTACGTGGCCGGCCTCGGTGCGGCCGAGAAGAAATCCATCGTCAAGGAGGCCCTGCGCGGTCGGGTGCCGGAGGAACTGAAGCGGTTCGCCAAGGTGGTCAAGCTGAAGACCGGCCGCAAGGTCAGGGTGGTGGAAGACATCCCCGGCAAGAAGCCCACCAAGAAGGCGGTGGAGGCCAAGCTGCGGGAGATGATCATCGAGGAGGCCCGCAAGCGGCAGCTTCTTTCCAACAAGACCATCCGGGAGGAACTGAAGGCCCTGACCCGGATGTGGAAGCCATTCGATCCCAAGCAGGACCCGAAGTATACCCAATATCGCTACTCCAGCGCGGAGCTGTACGCGGATGCCCTTTCCGTACTGCTCAACCGGCCTGACCTCTTGGAGCAGCACGCGCCGGAGTTTTACCGGGGCTTCTTTGCCTACCTGCACCGCAAGCCGGAGGTGAAGCGGGCCTATGACGAGATACAGGCCCGCCTGCGCGACCCAGAAGCCAAGATGGAGGCCCGCCAGGCGGCCGAGCACGCTGGCTTCCAGGCGGCTGACGCGGCCATGGCCGCCGCCCGGGAGCGCAAGGACATCCCCTTGCATCGCCTCGCGTCTATTGCCCTGATAGACACTTATTCCGAGTTGCTCCGGCGGGTGAAGCAGGTGAAGGGCAAACTGCCATCCAAGGTGAACCCGCAATACCTGGTGGAGGAATCCCGCTACAGCGCGGCCCAGGTGTTGGCCTATCTGCGGGACCAGCACAAGCAAGTCATCAAGCCCCTGGACAAGGCGGGGCTAACCGAAAGGGACCTGGGCACCTATCTCAAGCTGCGGCGCATAATCAAGGAGCGGGGCAAGCTGGCCAACCCTGGCGGCGAGACCCCCCAAACCGCCCAGGATCGGCTGGACTGGATGCGCCGAAACATGGGGAAGGAGAAGTTTGGCCGCCTGGAAGCCCTGGCCAAGAAATTCGCCGAGACGCGCAAGCAGGTGATCGACTACCTGGCCGAAGCCAGGATGTTCAGCCCCGAGCTACAGGCCAAGCTGAACGACAATGAGTTCTACGCCCGCTTTGATGTGGTGAAGTACCTGGAGAAGCGCGGCCTGGGCGGGGCCGGCCTGGGCTACTTGCGCGGCCAAATCGGCACCCTCTCGCCCATCGCCAACCCGCTTACCGCCACCCTCCTGAAGGACGCGGCCCTGATCCGGGCGGCCAACCGCAAGCTGGCGGCCAAGGCCGTCACCGACTTTCTGGAGGTGCATTTCCCTGATGAAATCCGCGCAGCCAGGCGGGGCCCAGGTGGGGTGGCCCTGGAGCCCTCGGACCCGGAGATGGGACAGATAAAGTTCCTGCACCTGGGCAAGGTGGAGGCCTACAACATCCCCAAGTACATTGCGGCTGCGTTCAAGCGGGACATGGACGCCGCCTCGACTGCGGCGATGCTCACCCAAAGGACGGTGGGAATCGGCAACAAGGTATTCAAACTGCTTTTTGTGAGCGCCAACCCGGGATTTATGGCGTTCAACCTTATCCGCGACTTCCTTCGCGCCTGGAAGAACTTGCCGGGCGGCCCCATCAAGTCCACCCGCCTGCTCGTGGATTACCTGAGGGGACTGCCTCATGCGATAAAGGATGCTTTTGGCATTCCCGACTCCATGGTGCAGGAGATGTACCGCAAGAAGATGCTGCTCGCCAGCAGCTATGGGGGGTTGGGGTACGTGGATGAACCCACCGAGTTGAAACGGCTCCTGCGGCGCTTCAACCTGGAGAAGGGTAATCCGCGGAGGCCGGTAACCCGGGCCCTGCTGAAATTCGGGGATGCCCTGGGAGCGGCGGGCCAGCTCATTGAACGCCTGCCCAAGACGGCAGGCTACCGTTACCTCAAGCGGGAATTTCCATCCTTGAGCGACAAGGAGATCGGCCACATCATCAGGACTCAGATAGGCAGCCCGGACTTCCTCCGCCGGAGCGGGGCGCATGGCATCCTCAACAATGTGTTGCTGTTCTTCAACGCCTGGAAAGAAGGACTGCGCGGCGACTGGGAGGCCCTGAAGCGCAGTCCGGCCAGCGTCAGTTTCAAACTGGCCTTGTCGCTCGTCCCCAAGCTGATGATGTACGCCGCGGTCTTGGGGTTCCTGGGAAGGGAATTCAAAGACCTGATGGAAAAGATTCCCGAGTACGACAAGACCAACTATGTGGTGGTGCCCCTGTGGGAGACGGAAACCGGCAAGGCGGTCTATGTCCGGTTGCCCCAGGATTACATGGTGCAGTTTGTGGGCGGGGTGATGTGGAACATTCTCAATGGCCGCCGGGCGGATGATTACGCCCGGCTCCTGGACTACACCGCCGGCCAGGCGCCGGCCCTGACCCCGACCATCCAGATACCGTTCGGGGTGGTGCTGCCCTACCTGGCAGGGAGAAACCCCTATGATTATTTCCGGGGGCGGCACGTGATCCCCGAGCAGGCATTCAAGGCCGGGGGCTGGCCAGCCCAGCGGGAGCTGCTCAAGTACACCTGGAACCAGATGGGCGGCCAGATCATCTACAAGTTCAAGGCCGGCACTCCCGAGGGGGTGAAGACCGAGCTGGAAACCGTGCTGGGCATTCCCGTGGTCAGCAACATCGCCGGCCGGTTCATCAAGGTATCCAACAAGGGCGAGCGCGAGGCACTACGCAGGGCGACCGAGGACGTGGTGCAGCAAAGGGCCCAGCGTTATGTGGAGCTGCGGGACCAGATCATTGACCTGGTGAACAAACAGGGGACGCCCCCGCGTGGCGAAATCATGCGGCTTTATCATCGGGCGGCGGCCAGGGGGCTGCTGGACAAGCGCACGGTGTCGCCTCTCAAATTCCGGCGCCGGGTGATGCGGCTGGCCAGCAAGACAGGAGACGATCCCGCCCTGGCCGCATTGCACGCGGCGGGGAGCAACGAGGAGAAGGCGGCCATCCTGGCGGACTACAGGCGACGGAAGGGGCCGGCCAAGTTCGAGCAGTTGAGGCAACGGGCCCGGCAAGAGGGAGCCATTAGCGGGGGCACCATGGGGGCCCTGAGGAAGCTGGAACGGTCCCGATAGGTCCCGATAGCTTGTGGTGAAATATGGTGAAACGGGGCGGCTTTTTGGGCTTTTCACCATTTTTTCCGCCCCGTTTCACCAAGGTATTTCAGTAAGTTAGCGATATGGCTTGATGGCCAAATCGTCTTTCACGCCGGCGACACGGGTTCAAATCCCGTTGGGGACGCCAAATAGTTTCATGGGGCCAGGTTTTTCGCCTGGCCCCGTTGTTTTTGGGCGGTGGTGGAATATGGTGAAAAGGGGCATGACTACACCCCCACCCCGAGGCTGGCGGCCAGGCCGTCAACCTCGGCCCGGGCCTTGACGGGGAGGTACCCGGGCCGGCCGCGGCGACCTCCCTGACAGTGATGATTTTTGCTTGGATAAAATGCTCACCGCCCACTCCGGCATCACGCCGGTCGTGGGCGGTGAGCGGGCTTGGTATTGGTCGGCAGCATTAGTCTTCCCCCCCAATTAGGGGGGAGGTGTCAAGGGCCTGATTGCTCCCCGCGCTCACCGCGTGCAGGCATGGTTATCGGGTTTGCCTCCCCAGCGCTCGCGCGGAATCCTGAAAGGCAGGGGCAGGTCCCCATCGGGCTGGATCGCGGGGAAGTCCGCCATGAGGTCTTCCAGGGAGAGCCCCTTGTGGGCGGCGTAGATCATGCGGACCAGCCGGTCGTTGGCGCCGCCCGGGCTCTGCTTTTCGTTTTCCCATCTGGAGACGGTGGCCGGGTCCACGCCCAGCAACTCGGCGAAAACCTTGGCCGCCATTCCCATGGCTTTGCGCAGGAAGCGTATTTCCGGCCCACTAAGGAAGGACTTCTTGTGGACGATCTCATGGGCAATGACCTCGTGGAGCCCGGGCACGTTGGGAATGCCCACGGCTTCCTCGCCACAAGGGCAGGACCACAATTCCACGCCCAGCAAGTAGACGTTCTCCAGGCCCGACTCCAGATAATGATATTCACCAAGTTTGCAAGACATCTCGTTATTGCAATTAGGGCAGCGCATTTGGGATTCCTCTCCCTGCTCAACCATGCACCGTGATGCACAGGACCGCGAAATCGGCTTCCAGGATGACCACCTTGACCGAAAGGGGGTCCCCTTCTATGTCGCGGCCTTCGACCAAGCACGCCCAGCTTTCATCGCCTGGGTTCTTATGCAGGTCCTTGATGGTGCCCCAGAGCAGGACCTGGAGCATGTCGTCCATCCAGACCCGGCGCTCGACCATCCGCTCCCGGCAGTGGTTCGTGAGGCGCACACAAGCGCTCTTGGCGATCTCGCGAAGGAGCCTCCTGGCCTCTTCTTCTGTCATCTTATCGGCTTTTCCCCAGTATGGCGCAACAGAAAAATTGACGCAACGTCAATTTTGGGAAGTGTCACAGCGAGGCACTTCCAGTTCCTGGGCCCGGCCGGCCGGTGACGCGGCAAACCGTTCGGCCTGTCGCCGCTTTTCGGCTTCCCGGTGCTTTGCTTCTTCCGCGGCCCTCTCTTCTGGCGTTTTCTTTTTGAACAGGGCCATGGCCTGCCATGTCTATTTGAAATAGTAGGGCGCCCGGTCGCGGATGGTCTTCTTGCGTCCCGTTTTCCAGTCTAAGACGTTGTAGGTCCCAATATCGTTGGGGATCTGGAGATAGCGCACCCCGTCATCGTAAAGGTCTTGCTTCATCTTGTTGATGGCGGCAAGGATCACAAGCATCTGAACCCTGTTGGTGTTGGCCGTCCAGTCCAGCTTGAGGGTTTTCGTGAACCAGCCCGTCAGTTCCGCGTGGCAGATATCGCTGTATTCTTCGTTGAGGAGTTCAACGATCTCTTTCGCATCGCTGCCGGCAGAGGCAGGCACCGGAACCAGCAGCAGGGTCACCGCCGAGAAAACGACGGCCAGCCAGCCGAACGCCACGAGCGCTTTACATGTACGAGGTTTTGCATCCGTGTGAGTCATGTTGCCCCCCTTGATCTTGCAGAGCCAAGCTACTGCGCCTTTGGTAACCACCCCTTCTCGCCTGCCACGGCCTCGCCCCATGCCGGCGGTAGGGGCAGGCAAAGGGGACGCGCTGACCACCCAGGGCAGAGCGATAGTTGTTGCCGCGGTCACCTTCGTCAATGGTGATCCCGCAGCACCGGGTGGTATGACTGAATTGGACGGGGGAATTATGACCGCATCACCATATCCCACCCCAGTCTGTATAGTCAACTCCATGGTGCCCATCCCACCCCCCGGCCTGGTCTGCCGCTTCATCCCCTGCAAGTCCCTGTCTCCGGCGATACCAGGGCGGCTCAGGGAGTTGCCCGAAGGAACATTTCTGGGCGGCCTGCCGGATTAGTTCCCAGGGCGTTGCAAGGCTTGGCCTATAATGGGGCCTCCAGGCTGACCACGCACCGGGCAGACAAAGACGAGGCAGGCCATGCGGCAAGGCGAGCGGCGCAAAATATGTTTGATAACCCCGGAGTTCCTGCCCCAAAGCCGGGGAGGGTTGGCCCGCACCGCCCACCGGGTGGCTCGCATGGCCCTGGAGCTGGGGCTGGAGACCCATGTCGCCCACCTGGTGATCCGGGAGGGCCCGCCGCCGCTTCTGGACCGCAACCGCGAGACCCGCACGGACCAGGGCCTGGTCATCCATCGCATCGAGGTGGGAGCCGAGCCAGAAGACCCGGCCCTCCGCCAGCGGTGGGACTGCGGCCATACCCTCACCTTGCGCATGATGCATGAATCCCTGGACCGGCTGCACCAGGACATGGGTTTCTCCCTGTTCCACGCCTTTTTCCTGTTTCCCATGGGCTACGTGGCCGGCATGCTGGCCCGCCGGAGCAAGACCCCCTGCATCACCACCCTGGTGGGGGACGACTTCAACCGCTTTGTCTTCAGCCCCGCCAAGGTGGGCGCGCTGGCCAGCGCCTTGCAGAGCGCCGACCGGGTGGTGACCCTGAGCCGCCAGATGGCCGGGGCGGTGGAGGCCTTCACCCCCCTGGGGTCCAAGGTGCGGGTGATTCACAACTCGGTGGTGGTTCCCCGGCGTGCCTGGAATCCGCTGCCTTCGGCGGGCCGGTCCCTGCGGGTGGGCTGCGCCGGCTTTTTCAAATACAGCAAGGGCCTGCCCTACCTCTTGGCCGCGGTGGCGCGCCTGCGCGGCCGGATGCCGGTGGAGCTGGAGCTTTTGGGGGGATTCAAACGGGGGCAGCGCGGGCAGTTCGAGCATTGGGTGCAGGAGTTTCAGATGGCGGATGGGGTCCGCCTGGTGCCGCCCGGCGACCAGCAAAAGGTAAGGGACTGGCTGCGCGGCCTGGATGTCTTTGCCCTGCCTTCCCTGTCCGAGGGCTGCCCCAACATTCTCATGGAGGCCATGGCCTGCGGCCTGCCTTGCGTGGCCACCAGGGTGGGGGCTTGTCCCGAGTTGATCGAGCACCGGGTCTCGGGCCTGTTGACGCCCTGGGGCGACAGCCAGGCCCTGGCCCGGGCATTGGCCCGCCTGCTGGAGGACACCGGGGCCGCCGCGGCTATGGGGGCCCGGGCGCGGGAGGCCATGGGGCGGCTCTTTTCACCCGAAAACGAGCGCCGGGCATGGGCGGCGCTGTACGGGGAGCTGCTGGACCCCTGATATGGCCGCCTCCCGCTTGAGATACCCTGATGATCACTGGCTCCGGGGCGATGACCCCGCCGAGACCTTGTCGCGCTACCTGGACCAGCAGTCCAAGGCCTACAGCCGGGTGAAGAACCGCTTCATGCGCCAGCTCTTGGGCGAGGTGGCGGGCAAGCGCCTGCTGGACTTCGGCTGCGGGGGAGGCCTGCTGGCCGTGGAGGCGGCCCGGGCGGGCGCGGCCCAGGTGGTGGGCGTGGATGCCGAGCCCAGCATCCTGGCGGCGGCCGGGCTGCTGGCCGCGCGGCGGGGGGTGGGGTCCAGGCTGCGGCTCATATGCCGGGACCGCCTGCCCCTGCCCGCTGATCACGGCCGGTTCGATGCGGTCATCGTCAAGGACGTGCTGGAGCATATCCCGGAAGATATATCGTTCCTGAAATCAGCCGCCCGGCTGCTGCTCCCGGGCGGCAGCCTGGTGGTCGCCACCCAGAACGCCTGGTCGTTGAACTTCCTGCTGGAGGGCGGGTACCGCCGGCTGGTGCGGCGCGAGCGCCACTGGTGCGGCTGGGACCCCACCCACCTGCGCTTCTACAGCCCGCGCAGCCTGCGCGCGGCGCTCCGGGCGGCGGGGCTGTGCTGCCTGGAGTGGCGCGGGGCCTATCTTCTGCCCTACAAGATGCCGGCGCCCTCCTGGTCCGGCCGGGAATTCTGGCGGGTGGACCTGTTGAGCGGCCTGGACCGGCTGTTGGGCCGGGTGGCGCCTTTCAACGCCTTGGGCTGGTCCCTCATGGTCAAGGCGGTGAAGCCGCCGCGTCCCGCCGCTGTTGCACCAGCTCCTCCATCTCCCTGACCAGCTCGCGGAAGCGTGCCGGCGCGATGTCCGGCGAATAGTAGTTCTCCGGGCTTTGGTGGTGGTGGCTGCTGAAGTCGTGGCCGGGCGCCAACAGGCCCAGGGAAAGGCAGAGCCGGTGGGCCTCGGTGCCGGGATGGGGGGTGAAGAGGCTGAAGATGACCTTGTCGCACTCCACCTCCCGCACCACGGCCATGGTCTCGGCAAGGGTCTGCTCGGTCTCCTGGGGAAAGCCGGCCATGATGAAGACCTCCAGGCGCAGGCCGCAGCGCTTCACCAGGCGGCAGGCCTCCAGGGCGCGGTCTATGGTGAAGCCCTTGCGCACGGCCTTGAGGATGCGGTTGCTTCCCGACTCGATCCCCAGTTGGATGGTGCGGCAGCCCGCTGCTTTCATGCTCTCCAGGTTGGCCTCGCTGATCAGGCGGACATGGGTCTCGCAGCTCCAGCTCGGGCCGGGGCGGTTCTGCGCCAGGGCCCGGCAGAGGCGTTGCAGATACCCCGGCTCCACCCCAAAGGTGTCGTCGTCAAAGTGGACCTGGCCGACACCGGCCGCCTGGAGATTCCCCAGCTCGGCCGCCACCGCGCCGGGGGAGCGGTAGCGCGGCCGGCGGCCCCAAAGCAGGTGGGAGCCGCAATAGGTGCAGCGCTGGGGGCAGCCGCGGGTGGCCATGATGTGGCCCAGGGCCTTGGCCGGGTAGAGCTGGTGGTCCAGGAGCACCCGGGGGGCCCACTCCCCGGGCAGGGGCAGTTGGTCCAGGTCGTCCAGGAGCTGGCGGGGGGCGGCCGTCCCCACCCTGCCCCCGCGCCTGGCGGCCACCCCGGGCACCTGGCCCACGTCGCCCCCCCTGTCCAGGGTGCGCAGCAGCTCCACCAGGGTGCCCTCCCCCTCGCCCAGCACGCAAAGGTCGAAGTTCTCGTCCGCCAGCACCTGGCCGGGGGCGGTGGTGGGGTGGGGGCCCCCCGCCACCACCAGCACCCCGGGGTTCAGGCGCTTGGCCAGGCGCGCCACCATCCTGCCCGCGGCCAGCCCGGCCGACTTGAGCGAGAGGCCCAACACCTGGGGGGCCTGCTCGCGCAGCACCTCCTCCACCTCCTGCCAGATGCCGGCCCCGGGGTCTGCCAGGCAGGCCAGGTAGCGCTGGTGGCCCGGGCCGGAAAGGTATGGAACCGAGAAGGGCTCGCCCCGGCCCGCGAAGTCGGCGTTGTAGCAGCGCACCTGCCAGTCCGTGCCCGCGGCGGCGGCCGCCGCCAGGTAGCCCAGGGAAAGGGGGTAGCGGCAGAGGGAGTAGCCCGGGTGGAACAGGCGGTAGAAGGGCGGCTCCACCAGGAGCAGCTTGCGGGGGCGGATTTTCATGCTCGCGGTCCTTGCTTCAGCAGTTGCTCGAAAAGCTCCAGGTAGGTGTCCACCCGCCGCCCCCAGGCATGCTCCCGGGCCATGTGGCGCATGGCCTCCTGCCGGTTGCAGGTGTCTTGGGCCAGCAGCCTGCGGGCGGCCTGGACCATCCGGGCGGTCTCGCCCAGGGGGAAGCCGAGGCCCATGCCCAGCTCGGCCACCAGCCGCCCCTGCAAGATGGGCTCCTCGTACAGCACCGGCAGGCCGCCCCGCAGGTAGAAG
The DNA here is from genome assembly GCA_964620595.1 of uncultured Desulfarculaceae bacterium. Classification (GTDB taxonomy): domain Bacteria; phylum Desulfobacterota; class Desulfarculia; order Desulfarculales; family Desulfarculaceae; genus Desulfocarbo. Next base: position 120,260 of record CAZUHP010000001.1, read on the forward strand.
CAGACCTTGGAGCTGTCGTTGTCGAACTCCTCCGGCGAGGCGGCCAGGGCGAGGCCCAGCTTGGCGTGGGCCACAAAGTCCCACATGCGCGGTCCGCCCTGGGGGCCGTGGTCCACCACCAGGGGGGAGAGCCGGACCGGCGCGCCGTACAGGCCGCTTTTGTTCAGGCCCACCAGGTGCACCGAGGCGACTCCTCGCAGGGCCTCGGCCAGTTCGTTCAGCCTGTGCACCATGCGCGGGGCGGCCAGGCTGCCCAAGAACAGCACCGCGGGCGGACCCTGGCCATAGGGGTCGGGGCCTTTGGGGGGGATCTCTTCCGGGCAGCCGGTGGGGGTGAGCACCGCCGGCCGCTCCCAGCCGTAGAGCCGCTGCCAGCGCGCCAGGTTCTGCTGGTTGTTGAAGGCCACGGCCCAGGCCCTGGCGTGGATCTTTTGCTGCCAGGCCAGCAGGCGGGCGCGGCGCGGCCCGTCCCGGGCGGGCCGGGATTCGTCCACCACCCGCACCAGGCGGCAGACCACCGGTCCCGGGAAGCCGGCGACCAGGTCTATGCCCGGGTGGTAGCAGGTCTTGAGGAGGTCGTATCGGCCGTCCCAGGCCCGGGCGAGCGGCCTGACCGCCACGCGGCGCCCGCTAGCCGCGGCGAGCCGGGCAGGGCGCTCCACCGGCGCCAGGACATCGGCCTGCACGCCCCTGGCGGCCAGGCCCGCGGCCAGGGCGGTCAGGCGCTCCACATCGATGCCCGGCGGCCTTTGCAAGGGGTCGCCGTGGAACACCAGGCCGACCTTCAACGGTCTGCGCCTTTGTCCACCGGGTCGTAGACGGCCAGGTTCGATTCGCTTCCTTGCAGCCTGGCCGCGAAATTGCGGCAAAAGGTGATGCCGATGCCCGGGTAGATGTTCATGATCTCGCTGAGGCGGCCAAAGGGTATCACCAGGGCCTCCACCGCCTCCCCCGCCTGGTAGGAGAAGGCGGCCTCGGCTTGGGTGAACAGGCTCAAATCGCCCAGCCAGTCGCCCGGCCCCAGGGCCGGGGCCGGTTCCCGGGCCGCCTCCGGGCCGCTGGGTTGCAGCACCCCGGAGAGCACCAGGATCAAGGCCTCGTCCGCCTGTCCCGCCCGGGTCACTGTCTCTCCCCGCTGGTACTGGACCCTCTTGGCGATCACGGCCAGGGCCTCGAACTCCCTGAGCCCCAGGCCCATGAAAAGGTTGAAACCCTTCAGCTGCTCGATGATCTCGATGGTCAGCGGCATCTCGGCCTCCAGCCCCAGGCAGCGGTCGCGCGCGTACTCGGCCGACCGGCGCACCTCGGGGTCCTCGTCGTCCAACAATATCTCGGCGGCGGGCAAGAAGACAGGCCCCGGCCGGAACTCGCCCATCACGAAACCGGCCAGCATGCGGGTGAGGCGGTCGCGGCTGCGCGCCAGGTGCATCAGCGCGCCTTCCAGGCCGCGGGGCACATACAGGGGCAGGGCCTGGCCGCCGCGGGCGATCAGCTCCTCCGGCGGCATGCCTTCCAACAGGGGTACCAACAAACGGGCCAGGGGGCGCTCCAGGGTCTCCTCCACCATCTCCACCGCGGCCGAGGCGTCCAGGGAGGACAGGGCGGAGTTCATCAGGCGCATGTCCTTGTGCTTGATCCACAGGGCGTGAAAGATCAGGCTCAGCCCCTCCCGGTTGGATTCCTCCAGATGGGTGCCCAAGAGGATCATGCCCCGGGAATCGCCCTGCCGCCCCAGCTCGGCGATGAAGAGCACCCGGTTGTATATCCGGCCCAGCTCCTCCTGGATCATGGGGCCGGTGTCGAAGTCCTTCATCCCGGCCAGCCGGACCACCTCCAAAATGCCCTGGCGCTGCCTTGGGTGGGGATCGGCCAGGGACGCCTCCAGGAACGGCTGCAAGGCCTGGCCGTAATTCACCAGGGCGTCCACCGCCAGCTTGCGGACCATGTCCTGGTCCTTGAGCAGGGCCACCAGCCGGTGGGCCGCCTGCATGTGGCGCCCGCGGGCGAAAAAGGCCGCCGCCTGGGCCCTGATGAGGGAGTCGGGGTCTTGCAGCATGGCCAGGCCGCCCTCGACCGTCAGGGTGGAGGGGTCCGGCGGGCCGTCCGCGGCGTCGGTGTCAGCGTCGTCGTCCGCCAGGGGCATGCTCGCCACCAGCCCGCCCTGGTTCTGCAGGTGCAGGGAGTCTATGCGGTCGAAGTCCACCGCGTCGTGGGCGATGACCTGCTTGAGCGACTGGCGGAAGTGGCGCTTGAAGGCAAAGGTCTCCCATATCCAGTAAAAGGCGATGGCCGCTGCCAGGGGAGACAGTTGCTGGGGCGAGAGCACCGGCTTGAGTGCCATCATCATGACCGCGCCCAAGAGCATGCCCGCCTTCACCACCGTGCCCCGGACAAACACCCTGGTCCAGCCGGCCACCTGCCGGGGCACCAGGTTGAAGAGGACCTTGTTCACCGGTCCGGCCACGGCCTGCTGGACCAGGCGGGTGACGAACTGGCCTATCACCGCGGTGTGGAGGCTGAAGGAGGCGGTCAGGGCGGTGAACAGGGCCCCGAAGTTGATGGGCAGCACCAGGGAGGCGTTGACCACCCCGATGCGGGCGTAGATCCGGCCCATGGCCAAAAGGAGCAGGAACACGGCCAGGGTCATGGCGCCCCGGAAGATGCTCAGGAACGACAGCAGGGTCTGCTCGCTGGCAAAGCCCTGGTTCACGATGACGCTGAACTGGTACAGGAATATGGGCAGGAGGATGTTGGGGAGCAGGCCCAGCATCACCAGGTAGCGCACCACCGGGTACTTTCGCATCAGGGCCGGGATCTCGGCCAGGCGGCGGCTGGGCCCGGCAGGGGGAGGTCCATGGGCCCGGCGGGCCGATCCTGACTTGTAGCCCAGCATCACCGCGCCGATGACCAGGCAGGAGCCGGAATACACCAGCAGTATCTGGTCCCGGCCCAGGAGCGCGGCCAGGCTGTTGGTGCCGAAGTTGCCGCAGACCACCCCCAGGACCTGGGCCGCGGTGACCAGGGGAAACAGGCGCTTGCCCTGGCGGGAGTCGAAGAGGTCGCAGGCTATGTTCCAGAGGTAGACCAGCAGCAGCGAGTCCTGCAGGTAGAGGAGCTGGAACAGGATGGGGTAGCAAAGGTCCTGCCCGGCGCGCACTCCCCAAAAAAGAAGGCCGGTGCCGATCCCATAGCAGAGAAAGACCCCGGCCAGCAGGCGGGTGTCGCTCAGCCTAGTCGATATCCGGCCCAAGAGGCCGAACACCGCAAAGGTGGCCAGGCTGTTGATGACCAGCATCAGGGGGATGTGCTCCACCCCGTAGCGTTTCAGAAAGGTGGTGTCCACGTAGTTGCGGAACAGGGCCATGAAAAAGAATACAAAGCCGAACAAGAGGCACAGCCGGTAGAAGGCGCGCTTTTCGTGCTCCAAGACCTTGAGCTTGTTCAGAAGGAATCTGTGCATCAAAGGTATCCGCCGTGTTTGGCCGGAAAAGAGAAGGAAGGTTGCTTGAGGACAAGCCGGGTGCTAACATGAAGGCCGGTTTTGAACCATCCCCCTTGCACGCTCTGTATAACCCTAATCACCCTCAGGCGCAAGGCGGCTTTTCATCGCCAGGGCGCATGGATCCCGCGGGTTTACGGGCAAGGCGGTACAAATTGGCCATGCCCCCCGAAACGCCCGTCCCCATCTCCAGCAAACAACGCCGGGTAATGCTCTATACCCACAATTCGGTGGGCCTGGGCCATGTCTTCCGCAGCCTGGCCGTGATCAGCGGCATGCGGCCCTGGGCCCCCCGCTGGGATTTCCTGGTGGTCTCGGGAAGCTCCATCCCCCAGGCTTTTCTGGACGAGGGGATAGAGGTCCTCAAGCTGCCCGGCGTGCGGATAGCGGTGGAGGAGGCCGACCTCGAGCTGCAGCCGCGCCACTTGAAGTCAATGGGCCTGGACGAGGTCTTCGATCTCAGGGCCAGGCTGCTGCTGGACGCCTTTGACTGCTTTGCGCCGGAGGTGGTGCTGGTGGAGCACAACATGGCCGGGCTCATGAACGAGCTGGTCCCCATCCTCTTGAAGAAACGCATGCGCCGGAAAGGGCCGCGGGACTTCGTGCTGGCCCATATTTCCCGGGGGATCATGCGCGCCGGCCCGTCCCTCCGGATGCCCTGGGGAAACCCGGTGCACTTGTCCGGCTCTATTGACTTGGCCGCCTTGTACGATCTCGTCTACGTGCTGGAGGACAGGGGCATCGCCGGGGCCCAGGGGCCTTTGGGGCGGGAGCGGACGGAGCTGGACCGGCGCACCGCCTTTCTGGGCAAGGTGGGCATCCGGACCCGGGAGGAGTTGCCCTCGGCGCGGGCCGCCAAACGCAAATGGGCCCTGGCGGACGTTCCCTTGATCCTGTTTTCCATGGGCCGCTTCGGCGAGGTGGCGGGCATGACCAAGGCCCTGGGCGCGGCCCTGGCGGACTTGGGCCTGGCGGCCGGCAGTCAACTGGCCATGGTGGCGGACCCGTACCTGGCGCCGCGACAGAAGCGATCCCTGGAAGATTGCGCCGAGGCCATGGGAGCGGTGCTGCTGGACTTCAGCCCCTACCTGGTGGAGCTGATCAACGCCGCCGAGCTGGTGGTCTGCCGGGCGGGCTACAATACCTTCAACGAGGTGCTGCTCAGCGGGGTGCGGGCCCTGTTCATACCGGAAGGCCACGGCGGCCAGGAGCAGGAGCGCCGCGTGCAGCACCTTGGCGGAGCCCACCAGGCCGTGGCCAGCGAGGCGGAGGTGCTGGCCGACGGGGCCCGGGAAAAGCTCCAGCGGCTGTGGGCGACACCCCGGGAGGCGAACCCGCCCGCCCTGGACCGCTTTGCCATAGGCGCGCGCATGGTCCAGGACCTGGAGGGGCTGCTGGACCAGCGGCGCGGACCCGGCCCGGGAAAGTAGCGCCAGTGCCGCGCCTGGTTCTCATGCGTCACGGCCAGAGCACCTGGAACCAGCAGGGACGCTTCTCCGGCTGGGGCGACCCGCCGCTCTCGGCCACCGGCCGGGACCAGGCCCGGGCCGCGGGCCGCCTGCTGGCGGCAAAGGATGACGCGCCCGGGGCGGTGTTCTGCTCGGTGCTGGCCAGGGCCCGCCAGACTCTGGCCCTGGCCCTGGAGGCGGCTGGTTTCGCTTCCCCGGTGGCGGTCTTTTCCTGGCGGCTGAACGAGCGCCACTGCGGGCAGTGGGAGGGCCGCCCCAAGCCGGGCAAGGCAGGGGAGCTGCTCTCCCGCTGGCGCAGCGATCTCTCGGCCCGGCCCCTGCCCCTGGCGCCGGGAGACGCCAGGCATCCGGGCCGCGATCCCCGCTACCAGGACCTGGACCCCGCGCTCCTGCCGGTGGGCGAATCCTATGACGACCTGCTGGCCAGGCTGCGGCCCTTGTGGCGCGGGCGCATCGCCCCGGCCCTCAAGCGCCACGGCCGGGTGTGGGCGGTGGCCCACTCCGGCAGCCTGTGGGGCCTGGCCCATCTGATCTTCGCGGAGCACGGCGGAGGCCTCGCTCCCTGGCGCCTGGCCCCGGCCGCTCCGGTGGGCTTGAACCTGGACCCCGGCCTGCGCCCCACGGGCATGGCCATGCTTGGCCAGGAGCCAGGGGACGGCGGATCGCCCCGGCGGCCTTGAAGGCCCGGCGCCGGGTCCTGCTGCCCGGCCTTCCGCTCCCCGGGCCCGGCCGGCAAGGGGCTTGGGTGGTCCTCCTTGCCTGGTGCGAGAGGCAGTTGCCATGCTCGATTCTTTTTACCCGCCATACCGGCGCGAGGGAGATTCGGTGGAAACCACGTTCAAGCCAGGGCCCCGTTCTCCCTTTTCTCGCCATGGCGGGCAGACCAGGCAACACCGCCCTTGCGCCTGGCTGTGGATTTGCGGGATCATCCTGGGCGCCTACCTGCTCCTGGGCGGTCAAGCGTGGGCCGGGGACCGCTCGCCGAACCGGGTGGTGCTCACCGCCGCCGAGATCCGCCATCTCAATGTCCATACCATACAGGACCTCCTGAACCTGGTGCCCGGAGTGCAGGCCACCTCCAGCACGGTTTCCATCCGGGGCTCCAGCGAGGTCAGGGTCCTGCTGGACGGACTGCCGCTCAACAACGCCGTCACCGCGGCCACCAATATCAGGTGGAACCTGGTGTCCCTGCCCGCCGTGCGAAAGGTGGTGATCCTCAAGGGCGGCGGGTCGGTGGTGCACGGCGACGACAGCAGCGGCGGGGTCATCAGCATCTTCACCCGGCGGCTGGACCAGGACCGGGGCTACGCCCAGGTCTCCTTTGGCGGGCTGGGCATCCAGGACCACCAGTTGCAGGTTTCGCGGGCGGGCGCGACCTGGGGCCTGCGGGCGGACGCCGCCTACTACCATAGCGACGGGTTCCGCCTGAACAACGACAAGACCATCTGGCGCTTTGGCATCAAGTCGTCCATCTCTCCCGCCTCCTGGAAGGAGCAAAAGGCCCGCGGCCTGGCCGGAGACCCCAGCCTGTCCGTCAATTACTCGCAAACCGAACGCGGCCTGGCCGGCCTGCCCGCCTTTCCCCACCCCCAGGCCCGCGAGCGCCAGCAGGATTTGGCAGCCGCCTTTGCCTTTAAGTATTCCGGGGTGTCGTTCGGGACCTATTTCACGAATTTCAGGAAGAACTTCAGCAACCCGCCCAAACATTTGTTCACCGACCTGGAGAGCGTGACCCTTCGCCAGGACGTGAAAGGCCAGGCCGAGCTTGGCCTGGTGGGCAAGGTGGGGTGGGGGCTCTCCCTGCAAGGCAGCAGGGCCCGGGGCAGCGACCTGGACCCCGTGACCGAGCAGGGCTATGGCCTGTTCGCCACCAAGAAGATCTCCCTGGAGAGCCTGCCCCTGAGCATCGACCTGGGCCTGCGGGGAAACCTGTACTCGGACTTCGACTCGGCGCTCAACCCCGAGATCGAGCTGACCCTGGCCCTGGGCGCCTTGTCGCTGCATGGCGGCCTTGTGATGTCCAACAACGTCCCCAGCTTTGTGCAGCGCTTTTACCGCAGCAGCACCACCGAGCCCAACCCGGACCTGGACCTGGAGAGAAGCACCAACCTCAGCCTGGGCGCCACCTACCAGGCCGCCTCCCGCTGGCAAGCCCAGGCGAGTCTCTTTCACAACACCGTGGACGACCGCATCACCTACATCCGCGGGGATGGGGGGGTGGGGCGCTACCAGAACCTGGGCAAGGCGATCCTGCAAGGCCTGGATGTGTCCTTGGCCTGCCGGCCATGGCCCTGGCTGCGTTTCCAGGCGGCCTATGGCTACCTGGACGCCAAGGACGATTCCACGGGCCTCTGGCTGCCCGGCAAGTCCCGGCACAACGCCCGCCTGGATGTGCAGGTGCTCCCCTGGCTGGACCTCAAGCTGGGGGTGAAGATGACCTACAGCTCCCAAGCCTTCACCAGGGCCGACAACAGCGAAACCGCCCCCGCCTACTACACGGTGGACCTGCGGGCCGAGTACCTGGTCAATGGCTTCAGGATATACGCCAAGGTGGACAACCTCCTGGACAAAGACTACCTGACCGGCGACGGCTTCCCCGGCCCTCCCCGGGTCTGGCGCTTGGGCGTTTCCCTGGATTTCTGAGGGTTGGAGTCGGTGGTTTGGAGGATGAAACCTCAATCTCCCCCTCAGATGGTTGGGGGCGGTTCCTGTCTAAAGCAGCTTGAGCTTCCAGTTGAAGGAGGAGGCGCGCCTGGCCCGGGGCAGGCTGGCCGGCGGCTCCTCGGCCAGGTGCACCAGCCATACATAGCCGGCCTGCACCAGCTCTTGCCGATACCTGGCCAGGTCCAGGGGCCAGCCGGCATATATCCAGGTGTTTTGGCCGCGCCGGCGGAGCCAGAACACTTCCTTCTTGGGCGAGGTGAAGGGCTGGCCCGGCTTTATGCCCGCCAGCGGCCAGCGGGACAGGCCCATGGGCCAGAAGCCGGTGAGCACCACTCCCAGGGGCAGGGGGCTTTGGCCGGGCAGGGCCAGGAAATCGCCGGCAGACAGCTCCGGCGAGACGATGGCCCCCTTCAGGCCCAGTTTCGCCAGCACCGCCAGGGCGGCGGGATTGGAGGCATTGCAAAAGGGCCCGGCCATCAGCTCGGCCCCGGCGCCGGCCAAAAGAGCCGCCTGCCAGGGCGAGCCCAGCACAAAGCGCCGCGCGCCCCGCTCCAGGGCCTGTTCCACCAGGCGGCGCCAGTCCTCCTCCTCGTTGGGCCAGATCACCGGCGGCAGCCACCACCACCAGCGGGGGACCTGGGCCTGGGGGGCGGCCTGGAGCGCCCGGGGCGCCAGCCACAGGGCATTGGGCGCCTTTTCCGCCGGCATCTTCTTGCCGCCCTTGGGGGAGGGCGGCTCCCAGGCCACCACCATCTCCCGGGGCCGTGGCCGGGGGCCGGGCGGGGGGGAAGGCAGCCTCGGCTCCAGGTCCACGGCAACGGGTTCGCGGCCCGGGCAACGGTCCAGCCTGTCCTGCCAGTGCTGGAGTTGCCTGATGAGTTCCGGCTCCTGGCGGTCGATGAGAAACACCGGGGTGCCCGGCTTGGGGCTCTTGGCGGCCGGGGGGCGCAGGGGGAACGCGCCGTTTTTGGGCACCCGCCCGTTCACCCGGGTGGTGAAGTGCCAGGGCTGATCCTCGTATCCCACCCGCAGGTAGTCACCGGCCATGAGCGCGAAGCGCGGCCTGAACCCGAAGCGGGGCCGGCCGCCCCTGCCTCCGGCCAGGTGCACCTTGCCGGCCAGCAGGCCGGAGCCGGTCTGCTGGTTGGCCTGCACCGGCGGGCGCGGCTTCTGGGGCAGGAAGGTGGCCTTGGTGCGTGGCCGGCCCAGGGCGTGGGCCAGGATGTCCTCGGCCTGGTTCCTGGCCCGGGGGTCGGCGGGGTGGTCGCGCAGCAGCCGGTAGGCCGATACCACGTGGTACACGTAGTGGGGCCCTTTCTTGCGGCCTTCGATTTTCCAGGACACCACCCGGGGCAGGTTCAGGAGCGTCTTGGTGAGCACGTCCAGGGAAAGGTCCAGGCAGGAGAAGAAGCGGCCGTATCGGTCGCCCTGGCGGTAGGTGCGGCGGCAGGGCTGCACGCAGCGGCCGCGCAGGCCGGATTTGCCTCCCAGGAACGAGGACCAGTAGCAGCGGCCAGACACGCAGTAGCACAGGGCCCCGTGTACGAACACCTCCAGGGCCAGCCCTGGGGGGCAGTGCCGGCTGCACTGGCGCACCTCGTCCAGGTTCAGCTCCCGGGGCAGTATCACCCGGTCCGCGCCCAGTTCCTTGGCCACCGCCAGGCCCCGGGGGTGGGTGAGGTTGGCCAGGGTGGATATGTGCAGCTCGCCGGCAAAGCCCGCCTGGCGGGCCAGCTCCAAGGCGCCCAGGTCCTGCACGATGAGGGCGTCGGGTCCCACGTGGCGCTGGAGTTTGGCCACCAGCCGCAGGGCCGTGCCCACCTCGCCCGGCTTGAGCAGGGAGTTGAGGGCCACGAAGACCTTGCGGCCCTCCTGGTGGGCCAGCTCCGCCAGGCGGGAGAGTTCGGCCAGGGAGAAGTTTTGGCTCTCCATGCGGGCGGTGAAGGCCTTGAGGCCCAGGTACATTGCATCCGCCCCCGCCGCGAGCGCGGCCAGGAAGGCCCCGGTGTCGCCCACGGGGGCCAGGATTTCCGGTAGGGATTTGGTCATGCGCCTTTGTCCGCTGGGCTTGCCCGGCCTTGGCCAAGCCTGGGGACTCTACGCCATTTTTCGATGCTTTTCAAGGCCATGTCCGCACCAGCCGCTTGCCTGGGCCCAGGCGCCAAGCGAACCCCGACCCGCAAGGGAGGGGGCGGCCCCACCCCCTTCTCCCCCCTCGCCGGCGTGGTACCTGCGCCGGGCGGTGGGCTCGTGGTACAATTGTCTTGATCGAGCCGGGGCGGGTGATTATTTTGAAGGCCGGCCCCCCCGGGGAGTGCAGTGGGGAGTGGGCTCCCGCCCGGAAGCGGCTCGGGGCTCGCGCTCAAACCTGTTCACCCTAAGCCAAGGAGCCATCCGTGGCTACCCGAGACTCCCGCTCCAGAGGAACCGACAGCATGGCGGAGGTGGCCGAGTTCCTGCTCGGCGGCCAGAGCTTCGGCATCAACGGCTCCAAGATCAAGCAGCTCGTGCCCTTTGACGGTATCGAGGTGAGCAAGCCGCCGTTCAATCACCCCTCGGTGACGGGCGTGTTCGTCTTCCGCAACCAGACCGTGCCTCTCATCGACCTGAGTTCCTACCTGAACCTCACCGACGTGGGCCAGGCCGAGCGCCGGGTGGTGGTGGTCACCGAGTTCAACGAGATGACCACCGCCTTTGTGGCCGACAAGGTGAACCGCATCCACCGCAAGGCCTGGACCGAGTTCAAGCCCATGGATACCTTTCTGGCCTCCAAGGCGCCCCAGATCCTGGGCTCGCTGACCATCGAGGACCGGGAGATACTGGTATTGGACCTGGAGCAGATCGTGGGCGAGATATTCCCCGCCACGGTCAGCAACTACGACGAGTCGGCCTTTGCCGAAGAGCCCAAGCTGGACAGCCGCGAAGAGGCGGTGGTGTTCTTTGCCGAGGATTCGTACATAATCCGCACTCAGCTCGCCAAGCTGCTGAAATCACTTGGCTACACCCAGCTTCAGGTCTTTGAGAACGGCCGCGCCTGCCTGGACGCCATCTACCGGCTCAAGGAGGAGGCCGAGGCCGAGGGGCAGGGCGTGGACGAGCGCCTGCAACTGGTGGTCACCGACATCGAGATGCCCCAGATGGACGGCATGGACCTCTGCCGCGCCATCAAGCAGGAGATAAGCAAGAACCTGCCGGTGCTCATGTTCTCCTCCTTGATCAACGAGCAGGTGGCCAGGAAGTGCAAGGAGGCTGGGGCCGACGCCTGGGTGAGCAAGCCCCAGACCGACAAGCTGGTGGAACTCATAGACCAGCTCGCCCTGGGCGAGGGGGCCTCCTGAATCGCCGGAGGCAAGAACCGGACACCGCCAATGGCGCCCGGAGTCAGAATGCTGCCCACCGCCACGGGCAGGAGCCCATGCCTGTCACCTGGCCGCCCAGGCCAGGGAACACCATCACCAACCAGTTGCCGTCAAAGGACCTTGTAGCCGGGTAGCCGGGTTGCGGTCCGCGCAACGCGGCTACCCGCCGGCGGGCGCCGTGGTCACCACCTGCGGTGATAAGCGCGGTAATAGCCGACCAGGGCCACGGCGATCCCCCAGGTATGAGGGCCCCCGCCTATGCGGTGGCCGCCTGTCTGGGAGTATTTTGCCGCGAAATAGTCATAGCTCCGGCTTCTCGGTTGCGACTTCCTGTACACGTAATACTGGCGCTTTTGCTTGGCCCATCTGCTCCTTTGATATTCGGCGGACCCGATGAAAGCCCAGAAGACCTTGAGCCTGCTGCCGGGGCTGCGGGTCACCTGCCTGGCCCAGCCACGTACCACTTGGCGAGATTCCGGCGCGCGGCCCAGCACGCTCCGGTACAAGGAGTCAATAAAGGCGGTGGGAGTCCCCCGCCAGTTTATCGAGCCGGGCCTGGGGACGGCCTGCGCGTATTTTGGGGCTGCAACTGCTGATAATAACAATAAGATTACAAGAACAAACCCGAGCCTTGCGTAGCGTGACAAGAGCTTCCTCCCTGCCTTGAGAGCTGTTGAACGGTTTAAACCTGGTGGCTGCAAAAACCGCTTCTAGCAAATCATGAGGCAGGCGCTGCCAATTTCAGCTTTATTGGGGCAACTGGAAAAGGTAGCTTTTCATCGCTGGAATGGTTAAGGAGCAACCGAGAGTCAGGCCGGCTGTGGTGCCAGACCGGCTGAACCCATCAAATCGTGCGGCAACTGCCGCCGGTTCGGTGTTTCATCTCCTGGCCGCACGTTTCACCTGGCAAAGTGTAAACTACCGGCCTTCACTTGGTCAAGCCAAGACCACCCTGCCGGCAAGGCATCGGCAGCTTCCCGCGGCTGAGGAGCCGGCGCAGGCAGGCCTGCCAGGGCCACCCCGCCACGGCCGCGCCTTGATTGACACCCCTGGAGGCCGTGCAGTAGACTTCGGCCTGTCATGCGCATACTGCTCACCAATGACGACGGGGTGTATGCCCCGGGCCTAGCCGCGCTGCATGGGGCGCTGCGCGGCGAGCACCAGGTATATGTGGTGGCGCCGGAAACCGAGCAGTCCGCGGTGGGCCACGCCATCACCCTGGCCGAGCCCATCCGGGTGCGCCGCTTGGGGCCGCGCACCGGCTTTGACGGCTGGGCGGTGAGCGGCACCCCGGCCGACTGCGTGAAGCTGGCGGTCAACGAGCTGCTGAAGGTGAAGCCCGAGCTGGTGATCAGCGGCATCAACCGGGGGGCCAACGTGGGGGTGAACCTCCTTTATTCGGGCACCGTGTCCGCTGCCACCGAGGCCGCCATCCTGGGCATCCAGGCGATCGCCGTTTCCCTGAACACCCACGCCGAGGCGGACTACAGCACTGCCGCCCGCTTTGCGGCCCACCTGGTCGGCGAGCTGCCCAGGCTGCCCCTGCCCTCCCTGGTGCCGCTCAACGTCAACGTGCCGGACCTGCCCCGGGACCGGATCAAGGGGGTGGTCTTCACCCGCCAGAGCCAGGCCCGGCTGGTGGAGCGCTTCATCCAGCGCCAGGACCCCCGGGGCCAGACCTACTATTGGCAGGCCGGCGAGACCATGGGCAGGGAAAACGGCCTGAAGACCGACTATGCCGCCCTGCAGGCGGGTTACGTGACCATCACCCCGGTTCGCCACGACCTGACCCATGGCCCGGCCCTGGAGGCCCTGGACCAGGCCGAGCTGGAGCTTCCGCCCCGCTGAGACGGCCGGGAATCACCCTGCACATCCTTGGATCCTGCCCCCAGAGGCCCTTTCCTCTTGGGGCGTTTTGCCCCAAGAGAGGGGTCAAAGTCCCTCTTTTTTCAGCCAAATGATACTTTGTGAAATATTGCGCCAAAAGACCCGCCCGCAGGCGGGCATTTATTTTGCGAACAATTTTCAATGGTTTCCCAAAAACTGCACAATTTGGCCCGGCCGATTGCACAAGTGGTATGGAAGTTGCCTATATGAAAAGCAAAAGTTGGAGCGAACCTTCAGACAACCCCCTATCAGCGAGGAGCTCCGCTCATGCCAGCTTACGAGTATACTTGCCGCTCTTGCCAGGCCCGGGAAGTGCGCATCGCCGGCATTGACGACCACACCGTGGTCTGCGATGCGTGCGGTCAACCCATGGTGCGCGAGGTGGACGTGGCCACCATCCTGGCCTCCTACGCCCGGCCCAAGGCACCCCCTTCGGAGCAGGTGAGCAGCTAAGCCGCCCCTGGCGGTAAGCGTGCCTGAACCTTACCCCTGCTGCCCGCGCAGCAGGGGTGAGAGGCGCCTGCCTCCACTTCCCGCCCCTGCCGGCTTGGCAATGCCCGCCGCCGCCCCCCTCTACCTGGTCCAGCGTATCCTGGCTCTACAGAGTCAGCGTCCACCGCCCCCCTGTTAGCCCCCTCGTCCCTGCCCCGTCGCCCGCCCCCCGTCGTCCCCCCGTCGTCCCCCCGTCGCCCGCCCCCCCCGTCGCCCCCCCCGCCCCCCGTCGCGGGCCCCGGCACCCTCGCTGTGTGCTGGGGCCAATTTTCGGCTTGGCATGCCAAGGGCAGGGCGACGGGGGGCGGGGGGGGCGACGGGGGGGGCGGGGGGAGGCGGGGCAGAGTGCCTAGCGGGGTCTGTGGTCGCGCACCTTGAAATCAGGTGGCGGGGTGTAGCGGAAGGTGCCTGCAGGCAGCTCGGGGTTCACCTTGAGGTCGTGGAGATGGTACTCGGTGACATCGCCCACCAGGCTCACGATGCGAAAGCCTTTCAAGGTGAGCTTTTGGGCGTCGAACCACACCACCAGGCGCTTGAGGTCCGCCCGGCGCTCCTTGGGGCTGAGGACCAGCACCAGCCCGGAATCGGGGGGAAGGTCCGCGGGCGTGGGTTTGACCAGGTGGAAGGCCTGGTCCACCTTGGCCAGGCCGCCCAGGGCGTCCAGCAGGGATTGCAGGCCGGTGGTGAACTGCTTCAAGGGGTAGAGGTCGGCCCGGCGGCGCTGGGGGCGGGCCCACCACACGCCCTGGGGGGTGGTGACCACCAACTCGCGCCGGGGCTTGTCCTGCTCCATGCGCAGGCTCAGGGGCCGTTGCCAGACGAGCCGGCCGGAGGCCCGCACCTGGCGGGCGGACTGGCCGCCCCCGGCCACAAAGCGGCTCAAGCGGAGGTAATCCGCGCGCAGGCTATGGATGGTCTGGTAGCGCTGCTGCACCCGGGCGGCCAGCTCGGCGGGCTGGTCCTGGGCCTGGGGGGCGGGGGGAGCGGCAGCCACGGCCGGTACGGCGGCTAGGGCGCACAGGGCCGCCAGCAGGGAGGCGAGCAGGGTCATCGTGCGTTTCATGTCGTGATCCCGTTTGGTTGGCAGCCTGATCG
>CAZUHP010000001.1:134824-269467 GCA_964620595.1 uncultured Desulfarculaceae bacterium
AGCAGGGTCATCGTGCGTTTCATGTCGTGATCCCGTTTGGTTGGCAGCCTGATCGCAACAGGGCGACTGGCGCCTAGTCTACCAGAGCGGGGCAGTGCTTGGCGAGCCTGGCTGGCGCGCCCGGGCCGGTGGGGCGAAAAAAAGTAGCTATAAAGTAGCTAAACATGCTATGGTCTGATTCGCACTCGGGCCACGGTGGTTCTATCGACAGGGCAAGAGGAGGGGAGCCGCCGAAAGGCTTGGTGCTGCGGGGTCGGGCCCTGAAAGGGCCCGGCCCTGTGTTTAGGTGGTCGGGGCCTCTCCGGCTTTGGCCAGCACCAGCCAGCCCAGCACGCCGCTCACCAGCGAACCCGCGATGATGCCTATCTTGGCGGTCTCCAGCAGGGAAGGCTCGGGCAAGCCCAGGCTGGCGATGAAGATGGACATGGTAAAGCCTATGCCGCACAGGCAACTGGCCCCGTAGATATGCCGCCAGGAGGCGCCCGCCAGGGGCCGGGCCCAGCCCAGGCGGATGCTCAGCCAGGCCAGCAGCATCACGCCGATCTGCTTGCCGGCCACCAGGCCGGCGGCCACCCCCAGGGCCAGGGGGTGGGCCAGGGTGTCCAGGACCCCGCCGCCCAGGGACACGCCCGCGTTGGCCAGGGCGAACAGGGGGATGATGGCGTAGGCCACCCAGGGGTGGTGGGCGTGCTCCAGCCGCTGGAGGGGCGGCTCCAACTTCAAGCGGGCGGCTTTCAGGGCGTGCAGCAGGGAGTGCTGGTGGTGATCGCGCAGCACCGATCGGCCCGGCTCCACCCCGGCCGCCTCGAACCGGTCCAGGAGCTTCCGGGAGGAGTCCAGGAAGTCCCGGGGGTTGGCGCGTTGGGAGGCGGGGATGGTCATGGCCGCCAGCACCCCGCCGATGGTGGCGTGCATCCCGGACTTGAGGAAGGCCAGCCAGAGCAGGAGGCCGAGCACCCAGTACACCAGGGGCTGCCGCACGTCCAGGAGATTGCAGGCGATCATCAGGGCCAGGATGACTCCGGCCGCCAGCAGGAAGGCCCAGTATATCTGGGAGGTGTAGAACACGGCGATGATCAGCACCGCGCCCAGGTCGTCGGCAATGGCCAGGGCGGTGAGGAACACTTTCAAGCAGGTGGGCACCCTCTTGCCCAGCAGGGAGAGGATGCCCAGGGCAAAGGCGATGTCCGTGGCCATGGGGATGCCCCAACCGCTTGCCGCGGGGCCGCTGGGGTTGATGAGCAGGTAGATGGCGGCCGGCGCCACCATGCCGCCTATGGCCGCCGCGATGGGCAGCGCCGCCCGCCGGGCAGAGGAAAGCTCGCCCACCAGGACCTCCCGCTTGATCTCCAGGCCCACGGTGAAGAAAAACACGGCCATCAGCCCGTCATTGATCCAGAGCAGCAGTGGCTTGGACAGCTCCAGGCTGCCCAGGGCCAGGGTGAGCCTGGTTTTCCAGATGGCCTGATAGAGCGGGGCCCAGGGCGAGTTGGCCCAGACCAGGGCGGCCAGGGTGGCCGCCATGAGCAGGAGGCCGGCGGCGGATTCGGCCTTGAAGAAGTCCTGGAACAGGCCGGAGGAGGTCTCGGCCGGGGTGTCTGGGGCCTGGCTTGCCGCGGGGGAGGTGATCGCCATGGGGTGCCTTTCGCCTGGGTTGCCCAAAAGCCGGCCCCGAGACTGGATAGCCTCCGGGCCGGGGTGGTTGTCAAGGGCGTGGCGCTAGGCGTAGCGCAACAGGGCCGCGATGTCGCCGAGCTGGTCCAACTGGGAGGGCCCCTCGATCTGCTCCAAGGTGGCGCCGGACTCCAGGGCCCTGGCCACGGCCAGGTTCACCACGTCCGAGATTGGCGTCATTTTCTCGCCGCACAGGGGACACTCGCCGGCCACGTGGCGCAGCCGCCCGCAGGAGGGGCAGGAGCCGCCCGGCGCGGTGTAGCCCCGGCGCACGAACAGGGTGTGTACCTGGCCGCCGTAGAGCGAGGCCAAGACCTGGTTCAAGCCGGTGGCCGCCTGGCCGCCGGGGCCCAGGTTGTCGGCCAGGGTGGCCAGCAGCCGCTCCTGGCGCCGGCGCCGGGCCGCGGGCTGGGCCTGGGCCACCTGCCGGCTCACCTGGTTCAGGGAGGCGCCGGCCTCGCAGATGAAGCTGCCGCCCAGGCGCTCCTCCAGATAGGGGTGGAGCTGGCCCAGAAAGGCGTCCACCGCGCTCTTGGGGCCGCCCACCAGGATCTGCTGGCAGTCCCTTTGCTCGCACATGGCCATGAGCTTGTTGTTCACCTCCTTGAACAGCCGGCCCATGGCTTCGTCGGCCCGGCGGGAACTGCGCTTGTCATCGGCGCGGCTCCGGTCGCCGTCGCGCTCCAAGGGCGCGGCCTCGCTGGACATCGCCAAGTCCTCCTGTTCGGCCAACTGGCCCAGGAAGCCCTCGAAGAAGCGTGCCCGCCGCTTGTCCAGCACCACCACCAGGGTGCGGCAGTGGTCCCCGGCCAGGGCGGCCAGGGGGCGGATGTAGGGTGCGGGCCCCAGCTCCATCAGGTTGGGCACCGACAGGGGCAAGGTATGGGCGGCAAACACCTCGCGGGCCGAGCAGGTGAACAGGGCCAGGCCCCGGTGCGGCCCGGAGGGAAGCTCCTCCACGTAGCGCACCATGCGCTCCACGTCTGGCTCCAGCTCTTTCCAGAACTCGGCCGAGCCGTTGTTGTTCATCTGCTGTTCTTTGTTTTTCAACATTTGGGCCAGGGCCTGCAAGCGGCCCTCGCGCGGGGAATCCAAGGCCAGGTAAAGGCTGAGGGTGTGGTGGGGCCGGGTGTCGATTCCGGCGAGCTGGTGCAGATCAATGGTGTGGGTCATAGACTTCACCTCCGCCAAAAGGGGTGCGGTTTGAGGCCCTTACAGGGCCGGATCTGCCTGGGCTCCGGGCGTGGGGGGCTTGGGACATGCCCCTGGGGGGTCGGCGGCGGCCGCAGACTGCCGCCTGGGAGAGATAAGGAGTGAATGGGGCTGCGCCGTCCACTGACGGGCCGGGCATAGCGCCTCCATGGGTTGGCTGGCCAGAGGCAATCCGCCTCCTATAAATCCAGACTAGCGCCCCCTGCCGAACGGGTCAAGGCCCATCTTGGGCCCAAACGGGCCCCGCCCCAGCCGTCCCGCCGGGGGGCTTACATTTCGGGGTTTTATAGCCAAGCCCAATTTTGTATTATGTGGCGGTACCTTTTGTCCTTCCTTGAGGAAAAGCACGGTGAAATTCAGTTACCGCAACATGAGCCTTCTGCTGGTGGATGCGGTGTCCCAGGCCATGGACACCCTCCAGGACTTTGTGCGGGACCACCAGTTCTACCGGGTGTGGACCGCCCGCTCGGTGGAGGAGGCCTGGCAAATACTCAAGGACGAGGACAAGCCCGTGACCTTGGTGATCACGGCCTGGAAGATGCAGCCCCAGAGCGGCTTCCAACTGGTGGAGAAGATACGCAGTGACCCCCAGTTGAAGGACATGCTGGTGCTTATGATGCGCGACCGGCGCGACAAGCACGTGGAGGAGCAGGGCAATAAGCTGGGCGTCAACGGCTACATCCCCTTGCCCCTGGAAGCCAAGAGCGCGGTGGCCGAGATCGAAAGGCTCCTGGACCCCCTGGTGGACGACACCGAGGAGGAGTTCCTCAAGAACATCCACGAGGCACGCATAGCCACCCGCAAGGAGAAATGGGACCGGGCCGAGAAGCATTTCCGCGCCGCCCTGGCGGCCAAGAACGACGAAGAGGCCCAGATGGGGCTGGCCAAGGCGCTGAAGATGAAGGGCGATCTGGCCGGGGCTGAAAAGTGCTACATGGCCGCCCTCCGCCTCAACCCCCAGAACCTGAAGGCCTACGTGGGCCTGGCCGACGTGTACCAGGGCGCCGACCGCCTGACCGAAGCCTTCAAGGTCCTGGCCATGGCGGTGACCATGGCCAAGAAGATGAAAGCCAGCGGCGCCACCCAGGCCAGCCTGTTCTTTTACATAGGCGAGCTGGCCCTGCGGCTGAAGCGCCTGAAAGAGGCCCTGGGCTACTTCCGCCAGGTGGGCGAGATGAACACCACCGACGCGGAGCTGCAGGTCAAGATCGGCGACACCCTTTCCGCCCACGAATACCTGGCCGAGGCCGAGGAGTTCTATCAACTGGCCCTCAAGATGAACCCCGAGCTGGCCCACGTGTACAACCGCCTGGGCATGGCCTACCGCCGCCAGAAGAAGTTCGACCAGGCCCTGAACCTCTACCGCCGCGCCCTGGCCTTCCACCCCGAGGACGAGCACCTGCATTACAACATAGCCCGGGTCTATTGGGAGACAGAGGACTTCAAGCACGCGGCCGAAACCTTGGCCAAGGCCCTGAAGCTGAACCCGGAGTTCACCGAGGCCCGCAAGCTCCTGGACGTGGTGCTGCAAAAGCTGGGCTACCAGCCCGGCGGCAACAACGCCCAGCCCGACGCGTAACCCGGCCCCCGCTCCCAGGGGGGCGACGGGGGGCGACGGGGGGGCGGGGGGCGACAGGGGGGCGACGGGGGCGGGGGGCAAAGAGGGCGGAGACAGGGGGGGATGGCACCGGCAGGCCGGCCAGGGCCGGCAGGGTGGCAGGGTGAGGGGAAGTCCCTCGCGCCGTTTCGCCGGGGCCTTTGTCTTGGCGGCAACCACCACCTTTCTCCCCGTGGATCCCATGAGCGAATCAACCCCCAAATACCTGCACCTGGTGGCTGCGGCCCGGCCCAACTTCATGAAGGTGGCCCCGCTTCACCGCGCCCTGGCTTCCCAGGACTGGGTGCGGGCCGAGATCATCCACACCGGCCAGCACTATGACCCCAACATGTCGGGGAGCTTTTTCCGCGACCTGGGCCTGCCCCGGCCGGCGGTGCACCTGGGGGTGGGCAGCGGCAGCCACGCCCAACAGACCGGCCGCACTCTCATGGCCTACGAGGAGGTGCTTCTCGAGCGACCGCCCGAGCTGGTGGTGGTGGTGGGCGATGTCAACGCCACCCTGGCCGCCACCCTGGCCGCGGTCAAGCTGGGCGTGCCGGTGGCCCACCTGGAGGCCGGGTTGCGCTCGTTCGACCGCACCATGCCCGAGGAGATCAACCGGGTGGTCACCGACGCCCTGGCCGACCTCTTGTGGACCCCCTCGCCCGATGCGGACCAGAACCTGGCCCGGGAGGGGGTGCCCGGCCGGGTGGTCAGGGTGGGCAACATCATGATCGATAGCCTGGAGATGATGCGCCCCCGGATCGAGGCCGAGGACACGCCCCGCTCCCTGGGCCTGGAGCCGGGCGGCTATGGCCTGGTCACCCTGCACCGTCCGGCCAACGTGGACCACCCCCCTACCCTGGGGCTCATCTGCCGCACCCTCATGGACCTGGCCCGGCGCCTGCCCTTGGTCTTCCCGGTGCATCCCCGCACCCAAAAGCGCCTGCAAGAGTCCGGCCTGTGGAACGAGATGAGCCGGGCCCCGGGCCTGCGCCTGCTGGAACCCCTGAGCTATGTGCCCTTCATGAGCCTGTTGTGGCGGGCCCGCCTGGCCATCACCGACTCGGGCGGCATCCAGGAGGAAACCACCTACCTGGGCATTCCCTGCCTCACACTCCGGCCCAACACCGAGCGGCCCATCACCATCAGCCAGGGCACCAACCGCCTCTGCCAGCCCCAGGAGCTGGCCGCCAGGGTGGAAGAGGCCCTGGCCGGCGGCACGACGCCCGGACCCGCCCCCCCCGCCCCCCCCGCCCCCCCCGTGCCCGAGCTGTGGGACGGCCGCACCGCCGGGCGGGTGGTGGCCTCCCTCCGGGAGTTCCTGGGAGCATAGGCCGGCGCCTGCCTCCCTGGGGAGGTCGGCGCGATGCGCCGAGCCCCCACCAGACCTTGCATTGCCGGAACATTTTTCCCTTCCTTCCATGATTATTGACGCCGCCCTGTGCGGCCCACCATGGAGGTTTTGTTTGTTTTATCTATTGATATTAAGTGGTTGTTTACTCAAGCCATCTCTTGTTTTGCTGGCATAAATTCTGCATGGATCCAAGGTGCCCTAATTCGATCCAGAAAGGAATGTCGACATGGAATCGAAGGAATTGCGGGAAATAATAAATAAAATCAAAGAAATGGCCCGAGAGGCCGAAAAAGAGGAGGCAGCCTCCACCTCCAATTGGTGTGCGCCTAGGTCGACCGAGCCCAACTTGAAGAGCCGGTATTAGGGTCAGGAGGTTCATTGTGAGAGTCTTGGGGATAAGCTGTTATTATCACGACGCTTCCGCTGCCCTGGTCCAAGACGGCCGGGTATTGGCGGCAGCTGAAGAGGAACGTTTCACCCGCAAGAAGCACGATAGCCGCTTCCCAGAAGCGGCGATTCGCTTTTGCCTGGACCAAGCGGGCCTCGCGCCCTCGGACCTGGACTTGGTCTGCTTTTACGAGAAGCCTTTTCTTAAGCTGGAACGCATATTGGTCACCGCCACCCGTTGGGCTGACCAGGCTGGCTCCATGCTTGAGGAACAGCTGTCCCAGGCCTTTCACGAGCGTTTGTTCGTGGATGAGGTCATCCGAGACAAGACAGGCTATGCCGGCCCCATTGAGTTCTGCGACCACCACATGTCCCACGCGGCCTCGGCCTACTTCCTCTCCGGCTTCGAGCAGGCAGCGATTCTGACCGTGGATGGGGTGGGGGAATGGACCACCACCGCCCAGTACCTGGGCCAGGGCAACCAAATAAGCATGTTGCGCGAGATGCGCTATCCCAGCTCCCTGGGCCTGCTTTACAGCACCATGACCGCCTTTTTGGGCTTCAAGGTGAACAACGACGAGTACAAGGTCATGGGGCTGGCTTCCTACGGCCGTCCCCGCCACCAGGACAAGGTGCGCAGGCTGATCCAGGTGTTCGACGATGGCAGCTTCTGCCTGGACACGGACTATTTCAGCTTCATGTATGACCCGGAGCGGATGTTCAACCAGAAGTTCGTGGAACTGTTCGGGCCCCCCCGCTCCCCGGAGGACGTAATTACCGACTACCACAAGGACTTGGCCGCTTCCCTGCAGAAAGTATACGAAGATTTGCTGCTGCACTTGGCAAACACTTTTTATCGGCAGAGCGGCGGGGTGGAGAACCTGTGCCTGGCCGGTGGCACGGCCCTGAACTGCGTGGCCAACGCCCGCTTGGTCAAGGAAACCCCGTTTCAAAGGATCTGGGTGCCGCCTGCCGCTGGTGATGGAGGCGGCTCCCTGGGCGCGGCCTTGCATGCCTATTATGCCCATGGCGGCGACCGGCCCGCCCCGGCCCGGTTCAATTCCCTTTTGGGGCCGGAGTACGACGATGCGGAGATACGCCGCATGCTGGAAGAAAACGGTGCCGATTATGTTCGCCTGGAGGGGGACCAGCTTTATGAGAAGACGGCGGAACTGATTTGGGAGAATCAGATCGTGGCTTGGTTCCAGGGACGCATGGAGTCCGGGCCCCGGGCCCTGGGCTGCCGCAGCATCCTGGCCAATCCCTGCAACCCCAAGATGAAGGACATCCTCAACGCCAGGGTGAAATTCCGGGAGGAGTTTCGTCCCTTTGCCCCGGCAGTGCTGGCCGAGGAGGCGGAGGAGTTCTTTGACTTGGATCGGGAAAGCCCTTTCATGCTGTTCGCGGTGCAGGTCAAACCCGGCCAGGGTCGACGCATCCCGGCCGTGACCCATGTAGACAACACGGCCAGGGTGCAGACCGTGCACCCGGAGGACAACCCCAGGTTCCACAGGCTGATCCAGGCGTTCAAGCGCCGTTCCGGCGTGCCGGTGGTCATCAACACCTCGTTCAACATACGGGGCGAGCCCATAGTCTGCACTCCCCAGGACGCCTACAATTGCTTCTTGGGAGCGGGCATAGATTTTCTGGTGATAGGCAATTATCTGGTCGAGAAGGAGATATAAGGCATGGCCCGAAGCTACTTTGACAAGGCCGCCTTGGAGGCCAAGCTGGCCGAGTTAGAAGAGGAGGGCTCCTGCCCGGACTGGCTCATCAGTTTGTGCAGGGAGCTGGCCCAGGCGCCGGAGTCCATACCGGTGCGGGAAGACAAGCACCGTTATGTGGTGGAGTACATTTATCCCCATTAGCAGGCGAAAAGCTGGACATGTATTTTCAGTACCACCGCAACCTCTTTCACTCCCGGCGTAGGGCGGGAGGTTTCCGCATCCTCTGCCTGGGCGACTCCCTCACCTTTGGGGCCGGGGTTCAGCCTGACGAGACCCTGCCTGCCCAGTTGGAGCTGATCCTGAACCGGGCCAGTTGGGCCAGCATCGTGGAGGTGATAAACGAGGGGGTGTCGGGCTACTCTCTGCACGACGACTGGCAGAGATTCCTGGAACGGGGGGTGGGCCTTGCGCCGGACTTGGTGGTGGTGGTGCTTTGCGACAACGACGCGGAACTATTCAGCGTCAATCAACTGCCAGACAAAAGCGTCAGTTATGAAGATCACGCTGCCAATTGTTGGAACGAAAACGGACCCCATCAGCCCCATTTTCGGTTGACCCTCCAGGAGATGGCCGCTTTCGGCAAGGAGCATTCCCTGCGTTTCATCGTTGTGTTCTACATGATCTATTCTTCCCCCCTGACGAGGCGGATCGCGGACACCTTGGCCGGACTTTGCAGGGAATACGGCTTGGACTGGCTGGATTTGTCGGCCGACATGCACTGGCGGCAGGACCAGCAGAGCACCTCCTTGTGGCGGGTGAGCAGTGAGGACGGCCATCCTTCTGCCCTGGCGCACCAGGTCGCGGCCCAACGTCTGGCCCGCCACATAATGGCCAAGGGCTACCTGCCCAAAGACCTTCCGCCAGGGGCCAGCGAGGCGAAGCTGTTTCAGGAGATACAGGACTACTCCCAGCGGGGCTTGGCGGTAGGGGGGCCCCCCGAGGCGGTGCTGTACCGCAGCCAACAGATACTCCTGGCGAAGCACACCAGCAAGGCCCGCCTGAAGCTGGACTCCGGGGACCGGGTGGACGAGCGGACCTTTGAAAAGACCCTGAAGGAGATGCAGGCTGCCCAGAATTTTTTCGTGCAGGTGGCCTTCCTGGAAGCCTATGGGGAGAGTCTGGAGCGGTACCAATACCAATATTTCGCCCAGGCCGAGGGCCTGCGGGCGGCAATGCACCAGATGGGCAGGAAGTTGACCATCCTGCGGCATGCCCTGGAAGATCCCTCGCTGTGGCTCTATCCCTTGGGCCAAGCGAACCGGCCCGGGCCCGGGCCCGAGGAGTTCGCCCGGGCCGCGGAACGGGTGCAGGCACGCCTGGAGCGGCTCAACGCCCTACAGCGACTGGCTCGAAGGGGACTGGTTTTTTCCAACGGATACTTGGCCGCCTGGTGCGGCAGACAGAATTGCCGGCGCGATTGCGCCTTGGAACGCATCAATCAAATCTGGGAAGATTTGAGCGGACTCTGTCTCGCCTATCTGGAACTCCACGCGCGGCTGGTTCGTATTTTCCAAGCGCGCGCCGATGGCCTGAAGAACGACCAGTGGAGCGCCGCCTTCCTGGATTTGGCCGGCGAGATGGCGGGGACCGCTGCCTCGTTGGAACAGCTTTTTGACCTGTTGAACCTGGGACGGTTCCCCCAGAGCTGGCCCCGGGAGGGGCTTACACCCTTTGTGGAGATCCTGGTCCGCGCCAAAAGCCGACACCCCGACAAGTTCACCCTGGGCGTGCAGTCCATAGCCAAAGTGCCTCAGCGGCCGCCCGTGTACGACTGCCGTTGGGTGATCCGCGATGGCAAGGAGCAGACCTACCGCTTCCGTTTTCCCTGCTTTGTCATGGGGCAGGCGGTATTGATACACCCGCCGGAGGCGGGGCTGGAGGTGCGGGATTTGCGGATGTTCCTGCGCCAGGAAAGAATGTTGACTATTCCGGGCGAACGCTTACAGCCCACAGGCGCGGCTGGCTCGCTTAGCACCGGGCTGGTGCTCTTGCCTTTGTAGAATCGTGGCGGCCCCGCCGGAGTGGGGATGAGGCTGTCACCCAGCACAGGAGGAAACCCTTGGCCCAAGCTACCTATCAGCAAGCCCTGCAAGCCGCCGAGTCAACCTACCAGACCGGCAATCCGGGCCAGGCGGCCCGCATATTCCAAGCGGCGGAAGCGCTGGACAAGAAACCAGTAGAGGCGCTTTTCGGCCGGGCCAAGTCTATGGCCAAGCTGGGCCGCTGGCAGGAGGCCCTGAGCCTCCTGGACCAGTGCCGCCAGATGGGCCTGGAGTCTCCCCTTGTGTCTTTCTTGCAAGGCCTCTGTCTGTGGGAACAGGGCGATGCGGCCCAGGCCTTCGAGCTTTTGAATGCGGCCTTCCACCAGGACCAGGACCTCCAGGGCCGGGCCATCCCCCCCCAGGACAAGCGCTTGCTGTTGACCCTGTTGCACGAGTACCGGGCATTGGAGAACCGCCTGGCCCTGGCGCAGGAAGACTTGCAGCATGGGCGGTTCCTGGCGGGCATGAAACAGGTTCAAAAGATCTTGGCCCTAAACCCCAACCTTCCCCAGGCCAGGGCCTGGATGGACCAGTTGGTATATGGAGGGGCCTATCCCAAGCAGGTGGTGATCGAGCCGACCAACAAGTGCAGCATGGGTTGCGCGGGCTGCTTCACCCGGGCCGGCAGCAGTATCGGGGTGGGCTTCATGACCCCGGAGCAGTTCCAGGGGCTCATGGACGAGTTGGGTCCCCACCTGTCACGGCTGATCCTGCACGACAGGGGGGACTCCTTTCACCACCCGGAGATCATCCGCTTTTTGGAGATAACCGCCCGCTATCCCCACATGCAAACCATCATCCACACCCACGGCAGCCTGGACATGGACGCCGAGGCCGTGGTGAGAAGCGGGGGACTGCACGAGTTGACCTTCAGCATAGACGGTGCCAGCCAGCAGACTTACCAGCAGTACCGGCGCAACGGCGATTTGGAACGGGTGCTGGGCAACCTCAAGGCCGTGCTGGACGCCAAGCGCAGGCTGGGCAAGCAATACCCCGTGGTGGTCTGGAAGTTCATTGTCATGAAGACCAATGAACACGAGATGGAACAGGCCCAGCAGATGGCGCGTGAGTTGGGGGTGGACCGGTTCGAGTTCTCCCAGTTCGGCATAAGCTGGAACGGCCTGCGCCACCTCAAGAACCTTTCCGCCTACCTGGACAAGTTCGTGCCCACGGACAAGGAATGGCTGAACGTGGACTACCAGGCGCTCTGCCAGGGAGTCATCAAACCCCGGGCGGCCATGGGCGAGAAGCATTGCTTCACAGTCAATCTGAACAAACCCGCCATCCGCTGGAACGGCGACGTCACCCCCTGTTGCGTCTGCGTGGACCCCTATCCCCGGGTCATGGGCAATGTGTTCCAGGGTGCCAGCTTCAAGGAAATTTGGGACAGCGAGAAGTTTCGGCGCTGGCGCAAGCAGGCGGTGCTGGACCCGGACCGCCAGGAACCCTGCCGGCAGTGCCATATCGCCACCTGAGCGGGGCAAGGCCCCTTGTCGCCGCCGTCTCCCGGGCGCGGACTGGTGGCGAGTCAGGGGCCAGACCAGGCAGGCGTCTATCCCTTGACTGCCTCCAGGTAGTGTTGATATTTGCTGCTTTTGATCTCCCGCACCTCCAGGCCCGCCTCTTCGGCCAAACGGGCCAACTCCGAGGGTAGGAAGCGGTAGGCATACTCCGGATGGTACCAATCGAAGTTCACCGACGTGGAATGCTCCAGGCCGAAAGTGGGATGGTACCAGCACTTCATCAGGTGGTCATACACAAACTCCTGTACCGTATATTCGCCGGCCTTGATACCCAAGGCGGGCAGGTCCTGTCGGATGCGCAAGGGCTCTTCTACGGCCTGTAGGTCCCTGCCCAGCAGGGCGAACTGGCGGCACAGGTCCCAAGCCTCCTTGGGCGGTTGGGGCACGATTATGGCCCGCAGGGCGTCGTCTACCGCCTCGCGCATGGGGGACTTGCGGGCATACACCGACACGGCCAGCCGTCCACCCGGCCCCAGGGAGTCGGCTAGGCTGGCCATGGTGACTTCGGGCTGCGGCGTGTGGTGCAGAGCCGAGCGACAGATCACATAGTCGAACTGCCGGCTCACCGGCGGTGGCTGGCTGATGTCCCAGCGGATGAACTGGTATCGCTCCGGGTCCAGACCCGGGGGCGGGGTGATGTGTCCCAAGGAGCCGTGGATATCCGCGCCCAGGTAGGCCAGGCCCGGCGGCGGGGGCGAGGCGAACAACTCCTGGAAGATGCCGCCCCAGCCGCAGGCTGCGTCATAGACCAGGGTGTCGCCTTGCCGGGCCTGGCTTCGGATGCGGCTGAACAGCTCGGCCCAGGGCAGTTGGGCGGCGGCGGTATGGGAGCTGGCATCCCTGCTGCCCATGCAGCGGCCGAATCCCATGTCTTTGCCCCATTGCAAGGTATAGTGCTCCGCAGTCTGCCGGTTGACCTGCTCCAGGGCCAACAGATCCGGTACCGGCTCGGCCGGGAACAGGCGGCCGCAAGCCGGGCAGAGCAGCCCGCCCCCGCCCTGGGGAACCAATACGTTGTCGCGGTCAAAGGGGCACATGAGTTCGAACAAGGACATGTTTCAATTTTCCCTTGCCACGGGACTGCTCATGGTCACAACAGATCCCGCAGTCGGTAGGTGGGTATCCGCTGGTTGGCCAGATAGTCCAACAGGGTTTCGAAGAAAGTGCCCATGCCAGGGCCGGGGTCGCGGCAGGCGAGCAGGGCTTCCCGCTTCTGTTCGGCCAGAGGCTGGAAGCGGAGCAGCTTCTCCCGGTAGCCCTGGGGGCTGGTGCTGTTCCAGAGTATGTGCATGGGGTGGAAGGCGAATATCTTGAGGCCTGGTTCCTGGAAGTTGGTTATCTCGACCTTCGTGAAAGGAAAGCCGTGGCTCATGTGGAGGTTGTCGCTCCACCAGCCGGGAAAGCGCACCAGCCCGTCCCCCCGGACAGGGGCCAGATGGCTCTTGAAGGGGAAGAAGAGGGAGGCGTCATAGACCAGTCCCCGCCGCGCCAGTTCTTCGGCCAGGCCCTGGCGCCAGTACAGCCTGTGGGTGCGAAGGCCCAGGGCGTTGGGGAACCATGCCTGGAGGTTATCCAGGATATCCTTCTCGTCCTTGCCCTGGGTGGAGTCGGCCATGAGGTTGGGATGTAGGGCCACCTCCAGGCGGGGATCGTCCGGCAGGTCCAGGGGCGTGGTCGCAAAGACGGTGGCGCTCAGGTTTCTAGCCAAGACGCTTTCCAGCACCTGCTCCACCACGCTCTGGGGTGCCCAGTCCGTGTCAAAAGTCAGACAGATCAAGCCGGTCCCCCCCTAGCCCACGGCCAGCCGGTCTGCCGCCGTCTGGCCGCCGTCCAGGTCCTCTACCCATACCCCGTTTTCCAGGCGCCAGTAGTTGGGGTAGTTGAGTGGCTTGGTGCAGCGGCGGCACATCTCCAGGCCGGTGTAGTCGTTGCGCAGGTGCTGTTCCTGGAGGCGGCGCAAGGCATCTGAAGCCAGTATTTCACTCAAGGAGGACTCGCCCAAAGACCCCAGAAACAGAGGGCCGGGGTGTTCCCGCAGGGTATAGGCCTCGCAGCAGGCGTAGGCCCGGCCCTGGGTGTCGATGGCCAAGTGGCGCCAGAGGGCCGAGCAGGGCCAGCGCTGGCCAAGCTCGCCCGGCGAGCTGCCACCGGAAAGCCCTACCGAGTCCACCGTCCCTGCGTGATTCTCCATGAGCCGATAGGTGATGAAATCCTCGCCGCTGAGCAGGGGCTCCCACTTTTTCTTGTAGTCCACGTAGCGGCTCGCATTGACCTTGGTATCCAGTATCTGGATACCGACCTTCATGGGCGAGCCGGTCTCGCGTTTGGCCTTCAAGAAGCGTCTTATGTTTCTTTCCACCTTCTGGAAGCCGTCGGCGTTCATCAAGGAACGGTATTCCTCCCGGGTGGTGGCGTTGAGGCTCAGGCGCAGGTAGTCTAGGCCGGCTTCCAGCAGCATGGCACCCTTGGCCTCGTCCAGTAGCCAGGCATTGGTGACCATGGCTACGCTGGCGGTGGGCAGGGCATCTTTGAGGCAGCGGATCACCTGTTCCAGGTGAGGATAAAGCAGGGGCTCCCCATAGCCACCCAAGGCAAAATTGACGGGCACCGGTGGGGTATGGGCCGCCAGCTCGGCGGCGAGACGCTCCACCAACTCCAAGGGTATCTGGGAGTTTTTGTCTCTCAGGAACTTGCGAGCGCACATCCGGCAGTTGAGGTTGCATTTGAGGGTAAGTTCTATGATTATGTCCCTGGCTAGGTTCATCTCTCCTCCAGGCGCATCACGACGGGCGTTTAGGGAGACGTTTAGGAAGCGGTTTTTTCCATCAGGTAGCAGATGGAGTTGGCGAACAACTTGGGGCACCATCGCTGAGACCAGCGCAGCACCGCCCGTCCCGGAGCGGTGAGCAGGGAATGGTCGCGGTTGACCAAATAGTACTCATGCAGCTCGTAGGGTTGGCCGTTGTTGCGCTGCAGGCGCTCCCGCCGCCGCCGCTTCACCTCCTTGGGTACGAATACTCCATAAAAGAACCGGAACACCCCCCGGGCTATGTTGCCGGGCCATTCTTCCCGCACCGAAAGCCCCACCTTGGCCACCGTGTCCAGCACATCCCGCCGGCCGTAGCGCCACACAAAGAAGGTGGTGGGGGTGCGCTTCACGGCCAGGGACATGGCCTGGGTCAGGGTGAATATCCTTTCTCCCAGGTTGTAGGGCGAGTTGTTGACGAACAGCAACTTGCCACCGGGCTTGAGCACCCGGTGTATTTCGCGCCAGACTTCAAGGTGGTGCCGTGGGTCGGGGATCTCGTATACAATGCCCACCATCACCACCAAGTCAAAGGAGTCGGAGGTAAAGGGAAGCCGGGTGGCATCGGCCACCATGGTTCGGGCTTGGGGCAGGTGCTGGCGCAGGTTGCGGATGCCGAAGTCCGACAGGTCTATGCCGCTTAAATTCTTGAAGCCCCGGCGGGCCAGATGCACCAGGTGGCGGCCCGATCCGCAGCCCACGTCCAAGATAGCCGCTTCGGGATGCAGCCCCTCCACCGCCCGATCCAGAAAAAGCGTCACGTCGTCGTAGTCCAGGGTGGCCAGATAGGCCTCCATGTCGAAGTCGGCATAGTAGCTGGCCCAACGGTCCGGCTTGGACTTGTGGTCGTTGAGGGGAAAGCGCCGTTCCTTCATGCCCGATCTCCCGCGCGCGTCCCCTAGTCGGGTCGCTTCTCGTTTTCCAGCAGGCTATACACCCCCCAGCAGCGGGTGCAGCCCCGGTAAGCCCCGTATTCCTGAAGCCGCATCCTCTGCTCGCGCATCACAGGACCGTTCCATACATCCAGCAATGAATCTTCATAGACATTTCCCGCCACTGGCAACAAGCAGTGGTGGAAACATTTGACCTCGCCGGCGGGGTTGATGTTCAGGTTGTACCAGGGGGTGAGACAGCGGGGATCATCCACCGGGAACTCCTCGGTTGCGCGGTACTTGACCAGGTCCTGGTATTCAAAAGAGGGCCGGAAGTGTATGCGGTAGCCGTCTTCGGCCGGGTATTTCTCGCGCACCCGCTGACACTGGTCGGCTATGACCACCGGGTCCATTTTCTCCAAATCCACGGTCTGCAAGGTGGATTCTTCGATGTGGCCCCCGCAGACCTTGGCGTGAAGGGCGTTGTGCTCGCGGGCCATCCTCTTGGAGGTGTAGAGTAACCATTGGAAGTTTAGGAATACTTCCTTCAGCACCCCCTCGGCCGCCAAGGTATCCACCGTGGCCAATATCTTGTCGTAGTTGAAGTCGTTGAGGGTGAAATAGAAGCCGACTTGGATATTGGAGCCCCGGGCCCGGCGTTGGTCCAGCACCGCCTTCACCCCTTCCATCATGCGGGCGTAGGCCCGCTTGGTGTTGCGTATCTCGTCGTGGACCTCGGGCGGGCCGTCCAGGGAAAGGCGTATGGAATCCACCCCCAGCTCCACCAGGTTCTCCGCCACCGAGGTCAGCTTGTAGCCGTTGGTCAGGAGCCAAAAGGGCAGGCCTTTCTGCTTGGTGTACTCTATGAAGGGCAGCAGATGCCGGTATAACAGGGGCTCCCGGAAAGAGGCTCGCACGATGGGCCGGTACCAAGCGGCCTGGTCCACCAAGTCTTTGACCAGCTCCAGCTCCAACTCCACCCGCTTGCCGGCCGTCACCACATTGTATTTGTGGTAGAAGGTTTCTTCGTGCTGCTGCCCGAAGTCACAGTACCGGCAGCGCATGTTGCACATGTTGTTCACGCATACGTTTAGGGTATGCGGCGGCAGGGCGAAGCCCTTGGGCAGGGTCCAATAATTCAAGGCCTGCAGAAAGTACTTGGCTCGGGCGGTCTGGTAGGACAGAAGCCCCAGGCCGTCCAGGTATTGGCAGTAGCGCGAGTACTGGTTCCGCACAATACGGCCGGCAGGGGTGAGATCCTTGTCGGTCAGCCATTCCTCTGGCGATATCGCGTTGAAGGTCATTTCAACCTCTCAGTTTATAGTAGCGGCAGACGCGGTCCTGGGCATGGTCGCCCTCGCGGGACATTGTCTCTTTCCACAGTCCCAGGTCGCGGTATCGGGCCAGGACTTGGCGGCATTTGTGCAGCATGCGGCGGGCGGCGCTTTGGGCCGGTTTGTCTTTTTGGGCGGCTTCCACCAGCTGGAAGCAGCCCAGGGCGTAGGCCACCTCCCCCCGTAGATAGGCTTCCACCCCCTCTTGGAAGGCCTGCTCCAGGGGTATTTCCAAGAGGTCGCCGAATGGCAGGAATTCCCGCCGCTGTCCGATCTGGGTGGAGTAGCCTCCTTGCAGGTTGCGCGGCGACTGGGACTTGGGGGTCCACAGCCAGGAGCACTTGTGACAGAAGAAGCCGTCTTCGGCCAACTCGTCCAGGCGGTGGGCGGCCATGGCCTCCCGGAAGCGGCGGTACTGCCCGCCGTGCCAGATGTCGTTGAAGCTTTGTTGGTTTATGTCCCCCAGGAAGCGGCCTTCCCGCGGTTCCACGAAGCAATAGCTGACCTTGCCGTCATGGCAGAAGGTGATGGATGACCAGGGGAAGACACAGGTGGGGAACTGCGTGTAGGGCAGCTCTTCATAGATGCGCAGATTGCCTTCCTGGGTTTCGCCTTGGTAGTTGTACACGAAATGGAAGTCCACCGAGGACAGGCCGGGGTAACGCTGGCGGAAATAGGCCACCACCTCCTGCTCGTCCTCGTCCGCGTTGAGACGTTGGTGCACATAGTCGATGAACACGTGGGGCCGCTGCCCGGGCGCCATGTCCAGCAGGAGCCGGGAGACGGCCTGGAGGTTGCGGCTGACCGCCTGGAAGGCGTTGGTCCCGTGCACGCGCTTGTAGGTTTCCGGGCTGATGGCACTGATGGAAAAGCCCAGGGAGTCCAACAAGGGCAGCACCTTGGCCAGGCGGGGGGGGCGGGCCACGATGCCGTTGGTGTGGATGCCGATGTGGACCTGGGGCAGCCTCTGGCGGAGATAGGCCACCATGTCCTCCAGGCGGGGATGCAGGAACGGCTCACCCTGCTTGAGCAGGTACACTTTGCGTACCTGGGTGGGGAGCTGGTCCACGATACGGCGGAAGGTATCCATGGCCATGAGCCCCCGTTGGGGGCGCATGGCCTGCGGATGCCCGCATACCCGGCAGCGGTTGTTGCACAGGTTGGTGGGATTGATGTAGACCAGCCAGGGGGGATAGTCTACTTCGGCATTGCCCTCGGCCCAGCGGCTTATGGGCGAGGATGCGCAGCGGGCCAACTCGGCGTTGTAATCCATGTTTGCACTCCCTGTTTACTCCGCCGTTGCCTGGAAACGGGCTTGTCCGCGCCAGGCAAAGGATTCCACCATTTTTTTGAAGAGCGAGTTGATCAGCGGTACACCGAACAAGCGGCCCTTGAAACCGTGGTGGTCGGCCAGATTGGCGTCCTTGACGATCACCCGACTCTGAAACCGTTCAAAACCGGTTTCGCCTAGAAAGCGGTCCATGGTGCGGGGGGTGACGTAAAAGTTGAATGGCACGGGCTCGTGGAAGAGGCACAGGCCGATGTTGGCATAGCTGGCGGTGAGCCACAACATCCCGCCAGGCCGGAGTAGGCGGTACGCCTTGTCCAGGAAATCCCGGGGCCGGCTTTGATAGCAGAAGGTGTCAAAAACGGTAATCACCGACCAGCCGGGCTGGAGTCCGTCTACTTCTAGAAAGTCGCCCTCCCATATGTCCAGGCCGTAGGTGCGGCGGCCGAAGTCAACCAGAAGGGGGGAAGAATCCACGCCCGCCACCTGGAACCCCCGGCGCCGGGCCTCGTCCAAGAAGATGCCGCTGGCGCAGCCCACGTCTAGAAGTCTTCCTTTCGCATAGCCCAGGCCGGCCAGGCGGTCCAGACGCCTGCGGGCCAGCTCCCGGCGCCAGGCCTCGCCCGCCTGGTAATGCTCCAAAAAACTGGTGCCGTCCAGGCGCACCTGATTCCAGCCCTGACGCCGGGCGTGGTCGCTGATGCAGGGGTTTTGGTACACCAAGCCGCACCTGCGGCAGACCACCAGTTGGTAGCCTGACTTGCGCATCAGCCGGCGGCAGGCCCGGCCGCCGCAAAGAAAACAGTCCCGCTCGCGCGACTCGAGCGCCACGGCCGGCGCAGGGCCGGAGGGGGCGGAACTCAACGCGGTCCCCGGTAGATTCACCTGGCACCTCCTGATCCAGCCTGTCCCGGGTCTTCCGCCAGGCCGCGGATGGAGTCGGCCAGGCGGCGGTGGTACTCCCTTGGCTCCACCAGCTTGATGGACAGGCATTCCCGGTGCAGGCGTTCAAGCAGGCCCGGCTCCCGGGCCAGGCGTGCCAGGAGCTCGGCCAGATCCCGGGGCTCCAGGCGTTCCTGGAGCAGTTCCGGGTGCACCAGGTGGTTGTATACGTTCTGGTCGGCCTGGCGGTGCTGGTACCAGTTGGTGCGGAAGGATATGACCGGCCGGCCCACGGAGAGCGCCTCGAAGATGACACTGCCCCCGCCGGTGGGCCAGGTGTCCAGCACCAGGTGGTGCTTTTTCATGAGCTGGGGCACGTCCCGGCGGAAGCCGAGGAAACGTAGCCGCCCGTCCCGGGGCGCCAGGCCCTGGGGCAGCTCTTCGGCCGTGGCGCCGGCCACGCTGATGCTGAGCCCCTTGTTCTCAGCCAGGGCACGGCCCAGCGCCTCCCAGAAGAGGCGGTGGCCCAGCTTGGGCACCCTGCCCACCACCAAGAGCTTCAGTTGGCCCGGCTTGCGGGGAGGCAGGGGTTGGGGCGGAAGGGGATCGCCCTGAAAGGGCACGCCGAGGAGTATTCCTTCCTGGGCCTCGTTTATGACCGCAGGCTCGTTCTGCAACACCACCTGGTCGAGCTGGGTCTCCCAGCCGCCTTGCTGGTTGGGTATCTTGATTAAGTGGGGAGCGGGCCGGCACATGGCCAGCAGGTTGAGCCAGGGCACCAGCCAGGGCGTCTGCACCAGGAATGCCTTGCAGCCCGCCTGGCGGATGGCTCCCAGGGCCAGGCGCAGCTTGTCCACCTGGCTGGCCTCGGGCAGGCGCAGCAGCTTGCAGCCCGCCTGCTCCAGGTCCCTGATCGCCGGTTCCCAGGCGGGTTGCAGGGCCAGGCGGGTCAGGAAGATTACCTCCAGGCCCTGGGTGGCCAGTCCCTTGCCCAGATCGCAAATCATGCGGGGAGGGGCCTGTTGCAGGTCGAATCCCTCCAGGCCGATGGCCACCCTGGTCTTGGTGGGATCCAGGCCCTCCAGCAGGCCGGCGGGTGGCGCCAAGGGCTGGATGTCGCGGGCGGCCAGCTCCAAGACGGCGTCTATGGCCGGGTCATAGCGCATGTACTGGTAGCTGCGGGTATGCATGTAGGCCATGTAGTAGGCCGCGTAAAAGGACTCCAGCATGGTTTCGTAGTCGCGGCGGCGGGCGGCCTGGAAGCCTTGCTCCTTGAGCACATGGCCCATCTCTTCCCACCGGCCCCGCCGCTGGTGGAGTTCCAGCAATGCCTGGCCCGCCTCGCCGTCGCGACAGGCGCTCGCCCACCAGGCCCGCTCCAGGAAGACCCGGGCCTTGTCCAGGAAGCCGTCTCCGGCCAGGCGCAGGCCGAAGTCCCGGTTGGCCTGGATACGCTGACTCTTGTGGGGCGAGAAACAGCCTTGGGGTATGGAGGGGGGATCGATGGCCGGCCGACGGAATCCCTGGAACTCGATCGTCTCCTCGTCCAGGATGATTCGGCGCAGGCGTTCGACTTGTATCTCCAGGGAATAGTTCTGGACCACGAACTCCCTCACCTGGGCCGGGTCCAGGCGCTGGCCCAGGAGGTCCCAGAGTTCGTCGTGGTTGCTCCACAGGAACTCGGGGGGGTAAAAGGCCGCGGCCCCGGGCCAGTGGTATATCAAGGGCTGGCAGCCGGTGGCCATGGCTTCCAGAAGGCCCACGGGATGGCCTTCCATCAGGCTGGAGCAGATTATGTAATTCATGGGCTGGAGCCAGGCCGGCACGTCCTCTACATGCCCGTACTTGGCCAGCGCCCCCTCCAGGCCGTTTTGCCTTTCAAAGTGCTCTATGGCGAACAGGTAGCGCAACTCTTCCACCTTGCCGCCCAGGTGCAGGCGATAGCGCCTGTCCCGGGCGTAGATGCTGCGGAAGGCCTGCATGAGGACCATGGGGTCTTTTTTGAAGTTGAGGGAGCCCAGATAGGCAATGTTGTAGCCCGGCTCGCGCCGGGCCAAGGCGAACCTGTCCACATCCACTCCGTTGGGGACCACGTGAATCCGGCGCACCTTTTGGGCTATGTCCGGCTTGCGGGCCAACAAGATGTCCCGGATGTGCGGTCCCACGAAGATGAGATCGTCCACCCGCGAGAAGTCGATGGCGTCGGCTATGCCGTTCAGTACTTCATAGCTGTGGATGCGCAGGATCACCCGTTTGCCCCTGAGCCAGGGTGCGCCCCGGGTGGTGAGGGCCTGGGCCAGCTCGTTTCCCCACTCCAGCCACACCGTGTCCGCCTCGGCGATATGCCTTTTGAAGTGGTCCAGGTCCGTGGAGACCAACTTGCGGGTGTCTACTTGGGGCTTCAAGGCCCGGATGATATCGCCCACGAAATGGTCCAGGTTGGGCAGGCAGCACACCGCCATCTTGCAGGCAG
This sequence comes from uncultured Desulfarculaceae bacterium, assembly GCA_964620595.1. Classification (GTDB taxonomy): domain Bacteria; phylum Desulfobacterota; class Desulfarculia; order Desulfarculales; family Desulfarculaceae; genus Desulfocarbo. Next base: position 155,999 of record CAZUHP010000001.1, read on the forward strand.
TGGCTGAGGGCCGGGCCTTGGCCCGGGCGGCGGGCGGAGGGGCCGTTTCCCTCGGCGCCTTGGGGGGCGCTTGTTGGGGGGGGGCGGTTGGGTCGGGAAAGCAGGTTTCGCCCTGGCGCAGGGACCGGGGAAGCCCCTCGGCCAAGTCTTCGGGGCGCAAGGGCTCCAGGTTCAGGCCCCGCCGGCACAGGTTCAAGGTTTCCAGGACCTCGGAATCCACCTGGCCCGGATTGGCCTCCAAGGCTTGGCGCAGGTGATGCATCCCCTCGGCCCAGCGCTTCTGGGTAGCCAGACACTTGCCCAGGTTGGTGCGGAACAACACCTGTTCAGGCTCTTGTTCCACGGCAGCGGCAAAGTGCTGTCCTGCTTCCTGGGCGTTACCACCCATTATCAGGCTCACGCCCAAAAGGTTGTGGGCCCAGGCCGCGCCCCCGGTGACTTCCAGCAGGCTGCCAAAGGCCCGGGCCGCCCCCTGGAAATCGCTGGAGCGCATCAGGGCCTTGCCCAGACTGGCCAGGGCCTCTGGGTCCTGGGGGGCATCAGGGCCGGCGGGCAAGGTTTCGGCCCCAAGGCGGGGCTGGCATTTTTCCGGGGTAATAGGGCTCATGGATTTCTTCTCCTGGCCGGAAGTGAGAAGCAACTTCCATGCCACGGCAGGGTCCGCTTGGCTGCGTTGGGGGGCGGCGAAAAAACCTTTTCATGTCAATGTATTCTCGGCCCAGGTCCGCCTTTGGCAGACTGCTGGGCGGGGCCTGATCAACCCTTACCTTGGTCCCATGCCTGGACCGCGGCCCTGTCTCTTGGGTGGGCGATACTGAAGCCCGTGCCAAGCCCAGCCTGCCATGCCTGGAATTACAAGGTGTTATCGCCCGAGGCTCTTTGGGGCCCGCTTTGGGGCCCGCTGAGCTCAAAGGCGGGTTTTCATGGAAAAACGAGAACTTTTTGCCGGTTCGTCCTTTGAGGGGAGGGGAAATATTTACTGCACCCGCCTTGCCTTCCGCCCCATGCGCCCCGGACATGCTCCTGTCTCCGGGGCGGCCCCTGGCGGCAACCGGCAGCGTTGGTTTTTTGACTATCAGTCAGAAAATCAACTCTTGCGGCCCGATAGGCGGATAGGGCGGGGCTGGAGGCGGCCTGGCTTGGAGGCGGGATCATTACCCTTTGGCTTCGGGTTTATCCCCCCGCCCCTGACAAGGGTTGGCGCTGGGGCCCTCCCACCAGCCCTGTATCCAGCGTCTGGCACTACGATTGCATGCAATCTGGGTCGAAATGGTTTCCTGGGCCCAAGCCCAGAGGATGCCCCATGGGAAACCACCCGCAACCCAGAACGCAAGGCGAGACTCATGACCCTGGACATCCGCCAGTTCCCCCTGCGGCTCACCCTGGAGCTCACCAACCGCTGCAACTACCTCTGCGCCATGTGCCCCAGCCGCTTCCAGCCCCAGGCGGTCAAGGGCCTGATGGAGCCGGCCTTGTTCCGCCGCCTGGTGGACGAGGCGGCCGAGCACCTGCCGGTCGCCCTGGTGCCCTTTTTCCGGGGCGAGAGCCTGTTGCACCCCCAGGCGGTGGAACTGATCGCCTATGCCAAGAAAAGGGGATTGGGGCCGGTGCAGTTGGCCAGCAACGGCTGGCTCCTGGACGAGGCCACCGGCAAGGGCCTCCTGGATGCGGGCCTGGATTTCATCTCCTTCAGCCTGGACACGGTGCGGCCGGAGGAGTACCGCCAGATACGCAAGGGCGGGGAACTGGCCCGGGTGATGGACAACATCCAGTGCTTTTTGGAACTCAGGCAGGCCGGGGGCTACCCCACCACCGTCCAGGTCTCAGCCACCCGCACCGGCTTGAACCAGGCCAGCATCGAGGAGTTCATCGACTACTGGCAGGGACGGGTGGAGCGGGTGCGCATCTACTACGAGCACAGTGCCGACGGCCACACGGGCAGCCTCTCCTGCCCCGAGGTGCCCCGGGGCATGCCCCGCCGGGCCTGCCGCAAGCCCTTCGAGGACATGGTGGTCTACTTTGACGGCGGGGCCGCGGCCTGCAACCATGACTGGTTCCGCGAGCCGCCCCTGGGCCGGGTGGACCGGGAAGGCATCCAGGCGGTGTGGCAGGGCCCGGCCTACCAGGGCCTGCGCGGCCAGCACCAGCGGCCCGAGGGCCTGGAGGATGCCTCCTGCCGCCATTGCGACCACTGGAAGCTCTACTACCTGGACAAACCTTTTATCGGCGAACTCTACGAAACCCCCCGGGAGGAGCGCCATGCCGGCCAAGCCTGAGCCCATCCCCATCACCCGCCCCGTATTCGGCCGGCGCGAGCGGGAACTCATGCAAAAACCCCTGGACACCGGCTGGGTGGTGCAGGGCCCCTGGGTGCAACGCTTCGAGGAGGCGTTTCGCGCCTTTTCCGGCGCGGACCACGCCCTGGCGGTGAGCAGTTGCACCACCGGGCTGCACCTGGTCCTGGCCGCCCTGGGCATCGGCCCCGGCGACGAGGTGATCGTGCCTTCGTTCACCTTCATCGCCTCGGCCAACGCGGTGGAATACACTGGCGCCCGGCCGGTGTTCTGCGACGTAGAGCTGGACACCTTCAACCTGGACGTGCGCCAGGCCGAGCGGCTCATCACCCCCCGCACCAAGGCCATCATGCCGGTGAGCCTGTTCGGGCTTTCGGCCGACCTGGAGGCGGTCAACGAACTGGCCCGGATCTACGGGCTCCAGGTGATCGAGGACGCGGCCTGTGCCTTGGGAGCCCGCCAGAACGGGCGCCACGCGGGCACCAACTGCCTTGCCGCCAGCTTCTCCTTTCATCCCCGCAAGGCGGTCACCACCGGCGAGGGTGGCATGGTGACCACCAACGACCCCGGCCTGGCCGAGGTGGTGGCCAAGCTGCGCAACCACGGAGCCGAGGCCACCGACCTGGAGCGCCACCTGAAGGAGGGCGGCTCCCTGCTGCCCGCCTTCGACCTGTTGGGCTTCAACTACCGCCTGACCGACATCCAGGGCGCCCTGGGCGTGGCCCAGATGGAACGCGCCGGCCAGATCATCGCCGCCCGCCGGCAGGCGGCCGCCCGCTACCAGGAGCTGTTGCAGGGGGTGGAGACGGTCCGGCCCCCCCTGGTGCCGGAGGGCTATGAGCACGCCTTTCAATCCTATGTGGTGTTGTACAGCCCCGGCGGCCGGCCCAGCCTGGAGCGCCTGGACGGGCTGAACCGGGAGCGCAACCGGCTCATGGCGGCCATGGAGGCGGACGGCATCACCGTGCGCCAGGGAACCCACGCGGTGCACACCCTGGGCTACTACGCCGCCAAGTACGGACTCCGGCCGGAGGACTTCCCCCAGAGCCTCTTGGCCGACCGGCTCTCCATCACCCTCCCGCTTTTCGCCGGCATCACGCCGGAGCAGCAGGAGCGGGTGGTGGCCCACCTGCGCAGCCCCGGAGGACGGGCCTCATGTGCGGCATAGCGGCGGTGTTGGACCTGCGGCCGGGTCAGACGGCCTCCCAGCAAGTGCTGCGGCGCATGACCGCCGCGATCGCCCACCGCGGCCCGGACGACGAGGGCTTCTACGTGGACCGCCGCCTGGGGCTGGGCCACCGGCGCCTGGCGGTGATCGACCCCACCCCGGCCGGGCACCAGCCCATGGTTTCGCCCGACGGCCGCATCGCGCTCTGCTACAACGGCACCATCTACAACTTCATGGAGCTGCGTTCGGTCTTGCAGGCCCACGGCCACACCTTTGTCTCCCGCTGCGATACCGAGGTGTTGCTGCATGGCTGGGAGCAGTGGGGCGAGGGGGTCATCGACCGGCTCAACGGCCACTTCGCCTTTGTGGTCTGGGAGAGCGACAAGGAGAGGCTCTACCTGGTCCGCGACCGTTTCGGCACCAAGCCGCTCTACTACGCCCGCCTGGGCGGGCTGTGGCTGTTCGCCTCGGAGATAAAGGCCATCCTGGCCCACCCGGAGTTCAGCGTTGACTTGAATCACGATGCGCTCTGCGAGTATTTCACCTTCCAGAACCTCTTTCGCTACCACACCTTGTTCAAGGGCGTGTACCTGGTGCCCCCAGCCAACATAGTGCGTCTGGATGCTGCCAGCGGCGAGTTCAAGCAGCGCTCCTACTGGGATTACGATTTCTGCTTCCCGGACCCGAACATCACCTACCAAGAGGCCGAGGAGGAGATCGAACGCCTGCTGGTGCAGGCCGTTAAGCGGCAGTTGGTGGCCGACGTGCCGGTGGGGGCCTACCTCTCCGGCGGCATCGACTCCGGCTCCATAGTCTCCATCGCCTCCTCCGACCTGGAGCGCCTGCATACCTTCACCTGCGGCTGGCACATGGAGGGGGTGGAGGGACCGGAGGCCATGTTCGACGAGCGCAGCCAGGCCGAGCGCGTGGCCTACCTGTACAAGACCGAGCACTTCGAACAGGTGATCGGCCACAACGACTGCTTCTGGGTCCTGCCCCGGATGATCTACCACCTGGAGGACCTGCGCCTGGGCATGAGCTACGGCAACTACTACATGGCCCGCCTGGCCTCCAAGTTCGTCAAGGTCTGCCTTTCCGGGACCGGCGGCGACGAGCTGTTCGGCGGCTACCCCTGGCGCTATTACCGGGTGGCTCGTTCCCTGGACCAGGACGAGTTTTTCGAGCGCTACTACCAGTACTGGCAGCGCCTGATCCCCGACGACATGCGCGCCAGCTTCTTCACTCCCGCCGCGTTGGCCGCCATGAACGACACCGACATGAAGCGGGTCCTCACCCGGGTGTTCACCTTCCATCCCGGGCTCGCCTTCGACAGCCCGGAAAAACACATCGCCAACTCGCTCTACTTCGAGGCCAAGACCTTCCTGCACGGCCTGAACATCGTCAGCGACCGCCTCACCATGGCCCACGGCCTGGAGGAGCGCCAACCGTTTCTAGACAACGACCTGGTGGCCTTTGCCCAGAAGATACCGGTGCGCCTCAAGCTCAAGAACCTGGAGGAGTGGAAGCGCCAGGACGAGAACCTCTTGGGCCGCAAGAAGCAGGCCATGGCCGAGCACAACGACGGCAAAAACGTACTGCGCCGGGCCATGCGGCGGCTCTTGCCCAGGGAGGTGACCGAGCGCCGCAAGCAGGGCTTCAGCTCACCCGACGAGTCCTGGTACCGCGGCCCCAACCTGGAGCTGGTGCGTACCATGCTGCTGGGCCGCCGGGCCCTGATCCACGACTACATCGCCAGGGAGGCGGTGAACGCCGTGGTGGAGCAGCATTGCCGGAAGAAGGCCAACCACCGCCTGTTGATCTGGTCGCTGTTGTGCTTCGAGATGTGGTTGCAGGTTTTCCTGAACGGGGGCAGCGAGCCCCTGATGAACGAAGTGCGCGCCCTGTGGCGCGGCACTAAACCCTAAGCCAGGGAGGTAAGACATGGCGCGAGCCACGAACCATGCCGCCGGCGCGCCGGGAGGCGCGGTCTGCCGGTGATGATAAGGGGCTACGCTGCTTGCCTAGATCGCTTTGCAGTGATGGAAGCCAAAAGGATCAGGTGCGCGTGAAACAAGGCAATATACGCAAGCTGGTGAACTTCGGCTGAACCTGGAGCTCGGCTGGGGCGTCTATCAAGGAGGCGGAATCCATGACCAGGGAAAAACGATTGCTGCTTTTGGGGGGCAGCGTATTTTGCATCCGCTATATCCAGGCGGCCCGGGAGATGGGGCTCAAGGTGGTGGCCTGTGACAGGAACCCCGCCGCCCCAGCCCTGGCCCACGCCGACTGGGGCGAGGCGGTAGACATCAGTGATCCCCAGGCCTGCCTGGCGCTGGCTCGGCGCCACCGAGTGGCTGGAGTGGTGGCCATCAATGATTTCGGGGTGATGAGCGCCGCCGTCTGTGCTCGGGAATTGGGCTTGCCTGGCCCGTCTTTGGAAACCGTGGAAATAGCGCTGGACAAGCTCCGCATGCGGCAGGTCTGGGAAGCCGCTGGCGTGCCCTCTGTCCGCTACCTGCGGGTAGGAAGTCCTGGGGAACTGGCTGCGGCCATGGCGGAGCTGGGGGGGCGGCTCATCATAAAACCCTGCAACAGCAGGGGGGGCGGCTGCCGGGGCATCCGGCAGGTGACGCAGGATGACGACCCTGTGGCGGTCTATGATTTCGCCAATTCTTTTTACCAGGACGACAATCTCATTGTGGAGGAGTTCGTGGAGGGCCTGGAGCACAGCGTGGAGGTCCTGGTGCATCAAGGCCGTTCGCATATCTTGGCCATTTCCGACAAGGTGAAATCGCCCCTGCCCTACCGGGTGGACGACACCATCCTCTACCCCACCGTGGAGACCGGCTCCCGGCTTCGGGAGCTGGAAGACGCGGTCCGCCGCGCCGTGGAGGCGGTCGGCCTGGAAGAGGGCATCGCCCACGTGGAGCTGAGCGTCACCGAGCGGGGGCCGGTGCTGTTCGAGATAGGCATCCGTTGCGGGGGAGGGGCGCCCGATCCCCTGGTGCCCCACCTCACCGGCGTGAACGAGTTCCAGGAGGCGGTGCGCCTGGCCTTGGGCCAGGCCCCCTTGCACACCGATCCCCTTTACACCAAAGGAGCGGTGATCCGCTTCTTCTATCCGCCGCCGGGCGTGGTGGAGTCGGTGGAGGGCATGGAGCAGGCCTCGCGCCTGCCGGGAGTGCTGAGCCTGCATCTTTTCGTGGCCCCCGGCCAGGTGGTGCGCCCCTTGCGTACCTGCGGCGACAGGGCTGGCATCGTCATCGCCGGTGGCGAGGACCGCGAACAAGCCTTGGCCCGGGCCAACCAAGTGCTGAAGACCGTGCGCATACGAACCAGGCCCTTGCAGGAGGCGGCCGCATGAGCAAGATACTGTTGGTGAACACCCGCCCCACCAGAAACGGCGTGGAGCTGAACCTGGATCCCCGAGTCGAGGCCTACTTCGACAGCCTGGAGGCCAGGGGGCCCAAGTTCGGCGACACCCGCACCGAACCCAACAACGGGCTGCTCATCCTGGGCCACAACCTGCGCCATGCCGGTCACCAGGCGGAATACCTGGACCTCAACATGGAGGACTACGAGCATTTCCTGCAGACCGGCTGCTTCCTCTCCCGGGCAGAGATGCTGGAGCGCCTGGCGGAGCGGGCCCGGGATTGCGACTTTGTCTTCTTTTCCGCCATCGTGGTGGGGATCGACGAGACCTTGTGGGCCCTGGACGCCCTGAAGCAGCGCTTCCCGGACAAGATCATGGTGCTGGGCGGCACCTTTGCCAGCCTCATGCCCGACTACTGCCTGGAGCATTGCCAAGAGGTGGACGCCTTGGTGATAGGCGAGGCGGAGATAATCAGCTCGGTACTGATTGATGCCTACCAGAGCGGCGACTTCCGCCGCTTGGCTTCGGCGGAGGGTGTCGTTTTCAGGGAGGAGAGGGGCCGCCCCTATACCTGGCGGGAAGGCTTCAACATAGTGGATCTGGATGTGCTGGGCGACCTGGCCATGCCGGACTGGTCGCTGTTGTCCGGAGACCCCAGCCGCCACGTCTACCGGGTCATGACCTCCCGCGGGTGCGGCTTTAGGTGCAAATTTTGTGTGCCCAGCCACATGAGCGGCCACCAAGTGCGTCATATTGACAAGGAGGTGATTCTGGGCGCCCTGCGCCGGCTCAAGGAGGAGTACCAGGCCACCAGCTATGTCATAGGCGACCTCACCTTCTTCTTCAATCCCCAGCGCTCCCGGGAGATATTGCGCCTCATAGCCCAAGAGGATGTCGGCTTGCCCTTCTGGTGCCAGACCCACCTCACCCGGGTGAACCGGCGCAACCTGGAACTGCTGCGCGAGGCCGGCTGCCGCCAGATGGCGGTGGGGGTGGAGTCGATCAACGCTTCCATCCTGGCCAACATCAATAAGGGCATTGATCCCCGGGAAATCGTGCGCAAGCTTCTGCTCATAAAGGAATTTGGCATTGAGACTCAAACCTACTTCATAGTGGGACTGCCCGGAGACAACCTGGACACCATTCGCTTGAACTGCGACTTTATTTGCTATGGTATCCAGCAAGGCTTCATCGACCGCACTCATATGGGGGTGTACGTACCTTACCCCGGCCTGCCCCGGGAAGAGCATATCACCAGGGAAAGCCAGGAGTATCGTCTTTACACCCAGGGCGTGTTCCGGGACATCCCGGCCACACCGGTGTTTTCGCTGGCCGAGATACCCCGAGAGCAGGTGGAGGAAGTTTTTTTCGAGTCATTGGGCCGAGTAGGCCAGGCCTTGCGCCGCAGCCCCATGCGCAGCCTGGAGCACCTTGCCCCCACCAGCCGGCACACCATCATTTTGGGCTCCGAGGTGGTGAGCCTGATCCATAGGCTGCGCCAGGCTGCCGGCCCCGGCTCGCTCAAGGTGGTCAACGTGGTGCAGGGCCTACGGGAGGATGGCGTCTCCTTCGTGTCGCCCCACCTGCAGTTCATGGGCGATTTTGTAATCGGAAACCTGGAGCTGAGCGGGGAGGTGCGCTCGGAAGAAATATTCCGCCAGCTGGACGGCGCGGCGGATATCCTTCTGGTGGATGCGGACCAAAAGAGCGTGCATAGTGCCGGGTTCTTGCGGGCTGCGCGCGAGACGGTCTGCAAGAGCAAGCTTCTTTTTTATAGCGACGTGCAGGCTTGGTGCCGGTCGGTGTTGTCCTTGATTTTCCATGAATGCGCCTATGACTTGAACGACAAACTGATTCGGATGGTGCCGGACAACATCCTGGCACGCAATTTGGCCGGCATGTTGCAACTGTTTGGACCACGGCTGGAGGTGGGGAACGGACAGCGGCTCGATGGCCACCAACAGCCCTGCGACGTGTTCGTAAGTTGCAGCCTTTCCGGCGACAAGCCGGGAGAGGCTGTGCTTGAGCAGGTGAAACCCCACGGCGTTATCATTGACGCGGGGATCGGTTCCTTCCAGGACCGGGTATATCAGATCGCCTCCCGCCGCGGGATGTTTGTCCTGCGGCCGGATATGCGCATCATGATCGCTGCGGAGATATTCCAAGGCCTGGAGTACGAACGGTTTAGAAAGGAATCTTTCGGGGTGCGGCGGGTCGAGGACGACCTGACGCTGGTGGCCGGTGGCGTAGTAGGGGAGCAGGGCAGCATCGTGGTGGATTCGGCCCAGCGACCACGCTATATTTTCGGCTTTGCCAACGGCAAGGGTCACCTATTGGCCCAGGACGAGCTTGGGGGCAGGGAGCGGGACCTTTTGGTGAGGGCCCAGGATCTCTTGGCCGCCGGCTAGGTTGTAGCCTCCAAGAGGCAAGCGCTCCGGCGGAAGACAAGCGCTCCGGCAGGGAGAGATCATTTGCCAGCCCGTCAAGAGCCGGGCCAGGAAGCTGGGCATGTTCAAGGTGGTCCTGCCGTTCTCCCCGGATGCACCCACCACGGTTTCGCCCTTTGTGCGGTGTAAGGGTGCCCGCCAGCAGACCCTGGCAGGGGTGGCGGATCGGGGCCGATCGACAGGAGTCCTTCCGCGAGCGGATCGTGAACTGGGTGGTCACCGGCTGAGGAGGTTAGGAGTGGTGGACCTGCGCATCCTGGACGCCCACGTGCACCTGACCCCTGACGGGGCCTGGTACGGCACCGGCCTGGACGCTTCCGAGGCGCGGCTCTTGCGGGAGATGGACCAGGCCGGGGTGGAGCGGGCCCTGCTGGTGCCCGCGCCCGGGGCGGGCGGCAACGGTTTCGTGGCCGAGGTGTGCCGCCGCCACCCCGACCGGCTGGCTGGCCTGGCCATGCTGGACCCCGAGGGGGGCGAGGGGGGCGAGCCCCTGGCCGAAAGGGCGCGGCGGGCCCTGGAAGACCTGGGCGCCAAGGGCTTCAAGGTACACCCCCGCGCCCAAAACCTGGACCCCAACGACCCCCGCCTGGCGCCGCTCATGGAAACCGCGGCCGCCTGGGGGGTGCCGGTCATGTTCTGTACCTACCTGGGCGCCTGCCAGGTGCCCCTGCAAAGACTGACCCCCCTTTGCTACGACCAGCTGGCCAAGCGCCACCCCCGCACCACCATCATCCTGGCCCACGCCGGGGTGCAGCGGGTGCTGGACGCCTATTTCGTGGCCAAGGCCAACCCCAACGTGTACCTGGAGATCAGCCACGTGCTGGCCTACCTGCAAGGCACCTCCGCCTGGCAGGACCTGGTTTGGGTGTGCGACAAGCTGGACCAGAGGGTGATCTTTGGCAGCGACTTCCCGGAAGTTTCCCTCCCCGCCTACACCGAGCTGGTGCGCGAGGCCCTGGCCGCTCGTTCTTCCTGCGACCTGGCGGCGGTGATGGGCGGCAACCTGGCCCGCTTGGTTTCCGGCTGGGGCCAATAGCAGGGCGGCGGCCCGGGGGCGGGCCTGGGGTCTCCAGGTTGCGCGCGACTAGGCCGACAGCTTTCCGTTGAACATCTCCTGGCAGATCCGGGCGAAGGAGTCGGCAGCGGCCTGGGGCTGGAACAACTCTGCGGCGCGCTGGCGGCAGAGTCCGGCCATTTGGGTGCGGTAGTCCTGGTCGGCTATCAGCCTGTCCAGGGTGGCATGCCAGGCGCTCACATCGTCCCTGGGCAGTGCCAGCTCGGGAGGAAGCCAGGCGGCGCCCGGGGTTTCGTTTTCTTTTTGGAAGGGAGCCAGGGGGTCGAAGTCAAAGGTCACGGCTGGCAGGCCTGCGGCCAGGGCCTCGGCCATGGCCGGGCCGGTGCCCGCGGGGAACAGGTCCAGGTATATGTCTGCCAGGGCGAGCAGGTCGCCCATCTCCTCGCGCAGGTCCAGGCAGACCACGCGCTCGGCCCCAAGGCTGCCGCAGATGCGGGCCTTGGTTTGCGGGTCCAGGCCGATGGCCAGGTACCATGCCCCGGGGTGGCGGGCCAGCAGCCGGCTCAGGTTCACCCAGAACTCCCGGCTCTGGTAGCGCTCGGCCCGGGCGGCGCTCACCAGCACCACCGCGTCTTCGGGGATGCCCACCGCGCCCCGGCTCAGTCCGCCGCCCCGGGGGGGAGGGGCGATGCCCTGCGGCGTCAGGAAGGCGCGCGCCCCGGCAGCCATGAGGCCCTTTTCGCTGGTCAGGCAGAAGTCCAGGGAGGAGTTGTATTCCGGTCCCTGGAACTCGAAGGCGCCCACCACCGGGGCCGGGCGCAGGCGGGTGATGAAGTTGAGGACCGGCGAGAAGTAGCTGGTGGCGGCCACGGCCACGTCCACCTCGGCCCCGGCGATCTTGAGGGCCAGGTCCAGTCCGCAGCGGAGCCAGTCGTTGCCGCCCTCCGGGAAGACCACGGGGCAGCCGAGAGAGGCGAACTCCTCCGCCACCCCGGCGAAGTCCTGCTGGCGGGCGATGGGCGAGTCCTGGGGGAAGCGGCAGAACAGGAAGGGCTCCACCCGGCTGCGGTCCAGGAAGCTCACCAGCCGGTGGAAGTACCGGACCGGCTCCTGGTGCCGGGCGATGGTCTCCAGGACCAGGGCCACCTTCAAGGGAGGCGCGGGCTCCTGCCGGCGCCGCGCCAGGTGTTCCCCCACCGCTTGCCGGATGGTCCGGGCCTCGGGCATCTGGCGGGCCGCTCCCTGCAGGCAGGCATGGATGCCCTGGTCCACCGCCTGCTGGTACGGGTCCCGGTCCCCGGGGGGCAGCATGAGCCCGGCCTGGATGCAGTTGTGGAAGGCCTTCAGCATGTCGTCCCAGGCGCCGTCGGCAAAGGCGGCCAGGCCGAAGTTCTTCCAGGTGGACTCGCTGGCCCGCAGGTCCTGGTTGGCGCGGTTGATCTCCTCCAACAGGCCCAGGGCCTGCGGGTCGCGGAAGCGGGTTGCGGCAAGGGCCCGTTGGGCAAAGGTGCGCGCCGCGGGCATCTCCCCGCGCTGGAGGTGGCGCCGGGCCTCGGCCATCAGGGCCGTTACCCTCTGGCCGGGGGCGGCGGCAAAGCAGGAGGAGCTTATTTCCACTGCCGGCGGTGTGTAGCGGAACTCCCGGGCCGGTATCTCCTCTGCCTCCTCGATCATGCGGGCGATGCGTTCCGCCTGTATCTCCAGCGAGTAGTTGTCCGCCACGAACCGGCGGTAGGCAGCGGGCTGGTAGGGGGCTTCCAGCAGGCGCCGCGCCTCCTGGAAGTTGTTCCAGAGGAAGGCCCGGGGATACATGTTCTCCGCGCCGGGGAAGTTGTAGATCAGGGGCCGGCAGCCGCAGGCCATGGCCTCCAGGAGCCCCACCGGGTGCCCTTCCATCAGGCTGGTGCAGATGATGTAGTGCTTGTCCTGGAACCACTGGGCGGGGTCGTCCACCTTGCCCGCCAGGACCACCGACTGGTCGAGCCCGTTGCTTTCCAGGAAGTGCCTGAAGGCGTGGGCATAGCGCTCCTCTTGAAAACCGCCTCCCAGGAACAGCTTGTAGCGCCTGTCCTGCCAGTGGATATGGCGGAAGAGGTGCATCAGGATCATGGGATCCTTCTTGAAGTTCAGGTGTCCCAGGAAAGCGAGGTTGAAGCCCCGGGGCTTGGGCGGACAGGTGAACCGCTCCAGGTCCACCCCGTTGGGGATCAGGTGGATGCGTTTCACCTGCTGGGCCACCTCTGGCTTGCGGGAGAGCAGGATGTCGCGGATATGGGCCGCCACGAACACCAGGTCGTCCACGGCGGTGAAGTCTATCCGGTCCGCCAGCCGGTCCAGCACTTCGTAGCTGTGGATGCGCAGGATCACCCGCTTGCCCTGCAGGTGCTGCCGGGCTTGGGTGGTCAGCCACACCGCCAGCTCGTTGCCCCACTCTATCCACACGCACTGCTGCCCCTGGATGGCCCGCAGGAAATCGTCCCCATTGCTGCTCACCACCTTTTGCACCGCCACCCGGGGCTCGATGGCGCGGATCCAGTTGTCCACGAAATTGTCCAGCCCCTGGGCGCAGCAGAGCACCAGGGAAGGGCGGGGCCGGCTGGCCGCTGCCTCTGGGGGCCCGCTGGAGAGCGGGGCCTGTTGGCCCGGCCAGGCAGAGCCGCCCTCGGCCGGCATACCGAAGAAGTGCACCGGGGCGGGGTCCCTTGGCGGGGGAGGGGTTTTCGGGGGCGGAGTTTGGGCCGGCTGCCGGGACTGTTGGGCGGGAAGGCAGCACTTCTTGTACTTTTTACCGCTCCCGCAGGGGCAGGGATCGTTGCGCCCCACCTTGGACAGGGCGCGCTGCCCGCTGGTTTGCTTTTCACCCTTTGGCTGCGCCGCGTTGGCCGGGGACATGGTTGGCAGATCCTCCACTGGGCGGGTGCGCGCCCCTCTTGCATCTCCGCTGCGGGAGCCCGCCCGGGGTGGCTGAAGCGCGGGCCGCAGACCGCTTGGCACGCCTTGGTTGCGTAAAACCTGCCTGCGATCCTTGCAAAAACGGGGCCTGTTGCCGCTTGATCCTGGCTGCTGCGAAACATGCTTGCGCCGCCAGGGACGGTTCTTGCCTATATGGCTTTGAAATCAACCGCTTGGCTTGGTGGTCCCAAGGGTGGCGCCGGCTGGGGGACAGCTTGGGCGCCCGCCGGGACAGGGGCCCCCGGCGTGCTCCGCCTGGGGCCAGACAAAATATTGACGTCAGGAAAGATCCAATCACGTTTGCATGTTGAGTGAATCGAGCGGCCGCCGTCCTGCTGGGCCAGGATGGAGAGTTGTGCCAGCGCAATCTGCCGCCTCGGCTGGCAGTTTTTTCCCTGCCCGGGTTGCCCCCGTTCGCGCCGGAGCGGGTTTTTGTCTTTTAAAACAGCCGGTAAGGTCCATAAAGATTGTGGCATGGAAGTTGTATCAGCACTGGTCACAGCTCAGATCACCAAGGCCTCTACTGGTTTCCAGGGGCCGCCGATGACAAGGAGGCGCGGTGGGCAAGAAAAAGAAGAAGCGAGCCAAGCGTTCGTCCAAGAAAAGGCAGTCAACCAGGACCGTGCAGGCCCAGCCGGCCCCGGCCTTGCCCCCAGGGCTGGACCAGGTGGAGCAATTGCTCCAAGCCGGCCGTTTCCCCCAGGCCATGGAGGTGCTGCGCGAAAACGCCCAGCCCCAGCACCGCCGGTTCCTGGAGCAATGGGGCCGCCGCTGCATGGGCCAGCAGAACTTCGACGCCGCGGTGTCCCTGTTCGAGGTGGTGGCCGATTTGTTCCCAGACGACGACAAGGCGCACAACGCCCTGGCCGTGGCTTGGTCCATGGCCGGCTTCCAGGACCAGGCCCTGGAGGAGATGCGGCGCTGCGTGGAGCTGGCCCCGGATTCCTGGCGCCACCGCCTGAACCTGGGCAAGCTGTACATGGTGCGCGAGGAGTGGGAAGCGGCCAAGGTGGAGCTGGAGGCGGCCCTTGGGGGCGCCTCTGCCGAGTACAGGGCCCAGATACAGGAGTACCTTGCCTTTTGCCAGCAAAAGCTGGACTTCCCCATCGTGGAGCTGGGCGGGATGGGGTCCGGGGCGGTGGACAGGGTGTGATCTTTCCGGCGGCGTGAAGGCCGCCGCGGCCGGCCCCTAGGGGGGGCGGCTGCCGCGGCAAGCTGCTTGAATTACAGTTTGTTTAGGATCTGTGGCCCCGGATCAGGTTGCCAAAAAGAAGACCGGGAGGCCCGAAGGCCTCCCGGTTGGTTGTTGGTGGGTGGGGTTGTCTACTAGCCGCCCAGGAGCTGGAGGGCCAGCATGGGCAGGCTGTTGGCCTGGGCGAGCATGGCGGTGGCCGCCTGGGCCAGGATGTTGTTCCGGGTGAACTCGGTCATCTCGGTGGCCACGTCCACGTCGGAGATCCGCGACTCGGCCGCCTGCAGGTTCTCCGCCTGGATCTGCAGGTTGGTGATGGTGTTCTCCAGCCGGTTCTGGATGGCACCCAGGTTGGCGCGGGCCGTGTCCTTCTTGTTGATGGCCACGTCCATGGCCGCCAGGGCGGCCTGGGCCGCGGACTGGGTCAGGATGTCGGCGCCGTCCCAGTTGGTGGTGCCGGAGCCATTCTGCGGCTGCTCCCACTCGTCGGTCTCGTCCACCGAGGCGTAGTCGGCCAGCCAGTTGGAGTCGCCGTTGGGCAACCTTCCGTAGTAGGCGGAGCTGCCGCTGGTGCCGTTCATGGAGGTGCCGGTGATCAGACCGCCCACCACCGAGGGGGTGCCGGTCGCCGTGGTGAGAGAGAAGATCTGGACTTGGTACTTCTCGCCACCGTGGTTCATCTGGATCTGCAGTTCCCACTGCTCGTTGGTCTCGTCGTACCAGGCGCTGGCGGTGAGCGGGGTGGCGCCGCCGCCGGACAGGGTTGCCTGGCCCGCCTCGAAGCCGTAGGTGGAGCCGCTCACGGTGTCGATGCTGTTGCCGGCCTCGCCGCCCTCGTAGGCAAAGAGCTTTATGGTGGCGCTGTTCCAGGCCGCATGCACACCGATGGTGGAGGCATGGGCGTTCAGGTAGCCGGCCACCTCCAGGCCCACCGAGGCCGCGGTGCTCATGCCGCTGATCGAGATGACACCGGTCTTGTTGGTGGCGTCGAAGGATTCGGTGCCGCCGCTGGTGGTAAAGGTGAAGGTGTAGCCGTTGATGGTCAGGCTCTGGTTGCCGTAGTAGTTGTTGGCCGAGCTGGTGGTGCTGAGGGCCTTGGCGGTGATGGTGCCCGTGGCCTGGGTGCCCGCGTTGATCTCGTTCACCAGGTCGGAGATGCTGTCGCGGGAGGCATCCACGTCGATGTAGCCGTAGATGTTCCAGGTGGCGTTGCCCGGGTTCTCCGCGTCGAAGTTGGTGCTGTAGCGGATGCCGAACAGGCCGTCGGTGCTGCTGGCCGAGTCGGCCAGGGCAGCGGTCTTGCTGGCCGCGTTCAGGCTCTTGGTGCGCAGGGTGTCGCGCGGGTCGCTGTTGCCCACCCGCAGGCCGGTCTCGTAGGTGGCGCGCATGTCGCCGATGTTGATGAAGTAGTAGTCCTCGGCCGCGTCGTTGCCCGTGCCGAAGTGGATCTTCATGCCCGAGCCGGCGTGGGACTGCACCAGGCTGCCGTCAAGGAGCTTCACGCCGTTGAAGTCGGTGGCGTTGGCAATACGGTCGATCTCCGCCGCCATGGCCTGGTACTCGGAGTTCATGATCTCGCGCTGAGCCGTGGTGTAGGTACCGGTGGCCGCCTGTTCGGCCAGCTCCTTCATACGGATCAGCTTCTCGTCGATGACGCTCATGGCGCCCTCGGCGGTCTGAATCATGCTGATGGCGTCCGAGGCGTTGCGGATACCCTGGTTGAGCACCGCGATGTCCGAACGCATCAGCTCGCGAATGGCCAAACCGGCGGCGTCGTCGGCCGCGGAGTTCACCCGCAGGCCGGAGGACAGACGGCTCACCGATTTGCTCAAACGCTCATAGATCGTGCCCAGGTTGCGGGCAGCGGTCATGGCCATGAGGTTGTGGTTGACAACAAGGCTCATGAATCCCCTCCTTGGTAGTGCTGCGCGGATCCATCCGCGCAAAATACCTAATCTTTTTGGTTCCCTTAGCCGTTGAGCCAATTCCCGTTCCCGGGCATGAGGATCGTCATCCTCACGGAGCGCTCATATGTCTATTCGGCAAGGGTGGGGGGATTCTTGAACCAGGGAACCAAAAAAACTGGGGATTAGAGCCCTGTTGCTGGGTGTTTCATGCTTGGGGCCGGGCCCGCCCCGGGGGGCGGACCCGGCTTTTCATCCTCCTCGTTAGCCGCTCAGGAGCTGGAGGGCCAACTGCGGCAGGCTGTTGGCCTGGGCCAGCATGGCGGTGGCCGCCTGGGCCAGGATCTGGTTGCGGGTGAACTCGGTCATCTCGGTGGCCACGTCCACGTCGGAGATCCGCGACTCGGCCGCCTGCAGGTTCTCGGCCTGGATCCTCAGGTTGGTGATGGTGTTTTCCAGGCGGTTGGCAAAGGCGCCCAGCTCGGCCCGCCGGATGTCCTTGCGGGTGATGGCGCTTTCCAGGGCGCCCAGGGCCAACTGGGCCGCGGACTGGGTGCGGATGTCGGCGCCGTCCCAATCGGTGTTGCCCGAGCCGTTCTGGGCCTCCACCCACTCGTCGTCATCGTCGGTGCCCGGGAAGTTGGCCACCACCCCCACTCCGGAGAAGCTGGTGGTCAGGGTGCCCAGGTAGCCCACCGTGTCGGGGCTGTCGATCACGTCGCCGGCCCCGTTCAGGCTGGTGATGGTGAACAGGCGCATCTGCTGGGCGTCGCCGCCGCGGTCCATGGAGATCTGCAGCTCGTACTGCTCGTTGGTCTCGTCCCACCAAGCGTCGGCCGTGAGCACCTTGGTGCCGCCGTGGCGCAGGGTGGGGGCGCTGCGGGTCACATGGGTGGTGTCGGTGACGATCTGTATCTCGTTGCCCGCGGTG
Organism: uncultured Desulfarculaceae bacterium; assembly: GCA_964620595.1. Lineage (GTDB taxonomy): Bacteria > Desulfobacterota > Desulfarculia > Desulfarculales > Desulfarculaceae > Desulfocarbo. The sequence goes on from CAZUHP010000001.1 coordinate 173,275, forward strand.
CCGAACTCGGTGGAGTACATCCACACGGTGGTGCCGTTGACCGCCGCGAACACGCCGGTGGTGGTGTAGTGCCGGTTGAGCATGGCGGCGAAGGCGAAGGCCAGGGAGGTGACCGAGCCCAGCCCGTCGATGCCCACCGTGCTGATGGCGTTGGGGCCGTTGTAGTTCAGGGTGCTCACGGTGTCGTCAAAGGCGAACACCTGGCCGTTGACCGTCAGCCGGGTGGCGGCCAGGTTGGTGCTGGTCAAGGAGTCGCTGAACTTGAAGTAGCCCCGGGCCTGGGAGCCGCGGTTGATCTTGTCCACCAGGCTGGTCACGCTGTCGCGGTTGGCGTCCACCGGAACATACCCGTACATCTGCCACACCGGGTTGTTGCTGCTGTCCAGGCTGGTGCTGTACTGGATGCCGAACACGCCGTCGCTGGTGGAGGTGGCGCCCCGGGCCGAGTCGCCCACATAGCTGGTGGCCGAGGGCGCATCCAGGTAGATGGTGCGCCAGAACTCGCGCGGGTCGCTGTTGCCCACCCTCAGGCCCGTGGCCTCGGTGGCGCGCATGTCACCCATGTCGATGAAGTAGTAGTCCTCCGCCGAGGAGTTGCCCGTGCCGAAGTGGATCTTCATGCCCGAGCCCTCGTGGAAGGTGTGCAGGGTGCCATCCAGGAGCTTGACGCCGTTGAACTCGGTGGCGTTGGCGATACGGTCGATCTCCCGCGCCATGGCCTGGTACTCCGAGTCCATGATCTCGCGCTGGGCGGTGGTGTAGGTGCCCGTGGCCGCCTGCTCGGCCAACTCCTTCATACGCACCAGCTTCTCGTCGATCACGTTCATGGCGCCTTCGGCCGTCTGGATCATGCTGATGGCGTCGGCCGCGTTGCGGATACCCTGGTTGATCACCAGGATGTCGGCGCGCATGAGCTCGCGGATGGCCAAGCCGGCCGCGTCGTCGGCCGCGGAGTTAACCCGCAGGCCCGAAGACAGCCGTTGGGTCGACTTGGCCAGGCGTCCATAGATCGTGGACAAGTTCCTGGCCGCGTTCATGGCCATCAGATTGTGGTTGACTACCAGACTCATTGGAACCCTCCTTGGTCCTGGTGCGCCAAGATCCCTTTGGCGCAGTTTTTCGGCGGAAGCGTCTAGCCCTTGCTCCAGGAGGCTCACCCGGTGCCAGTGGCCTCTGATGTCAGTGGACTTATCGGCATCTGAATTTTTGGGTTAAGCACTTTTTGCAAAAAAAAAATAAAAATCACCCCCAGGACAGCCTTTTTTATTTGCCTTTTCCATTTATAGGGAGAGGCGTCTTGGCGGGGTCCCAAGTCGGCGAGTTGACAGGCGGCGCGGAAAAAACTAAAATTTTTCGACGTTTATTATCCGGATTCATCCGGGGACGGCCCGGAAACCAAAAGGAGTGCAGGCATGGCGGGCAAGAAAAAGCGCAAAGGCGGAAGCAAGAAGGCCGCCGCAAAAGGCACCTCCCAGCCCCCGGCACAGGCTCCGGAAGCCGCTCCCCCGGCCGGTGAGGTCAGGGCGCAGGTCGGGCCTCCCGGCACCATCAGCGTGTGCATGATGGTCAAGAACGAGGAGAAGAACCTGCCCCGGGCCCTGGAGAGCGTCAAGCCCTGGGTGGACGAGATCATCGTGGTGGACACTGGTTCCACCGACCGCACCGTGGAGATCGCCAAGAGCTACGGGGCCAAGGTGTATCACCACCCCTGGGAGAACGACTTCTCCAAGCACCGCAACCAGTCCATCTCCTACGCCACCGGGGACTGGCTGTTGATCCTGGACGCGGACGAGGAGCTGGACCAGGAGACCGCGCCCCAGATCCGCAAGCTGACCACCGCTCCCCCGGAAATCGGCGCCTTTCTCTTCGAACTCTACAATGACGTGGTCGCCGGCGGTAAGACCTTCGTGCTCCACCCCCGCCTGTTCCGCAACGGGGTGGGTTTCCATTACCAGGGCAAGGTGCACAACCGGCCCGTGGTGCCGGGCGCCGTGGCCCGCTCCAGCGTGCGCCTGATCCACTACGGCTACAACGAGACGCCCGAGGTGATGGAGGCCAAGCACCAGCGCCGGCTGACCATGATCAGGGCCTGGGTGGAGGAGGAGCCGGACAACTTCCTGGCCCATTCCTATCTGGCCCACTCCCTGCTCAGCCGGCCCGAAAGCGTGCCCGAGGCGGTGGAGGAGGCCCTGGAGGCGCTCAGGCTGCTGCGCCAGACCAAGGGTGACGAGCAACGCTACCCCCACGTGTATTTCCCCATCGTGAACGGCCTGACCACCCTGGGCCGGGACGACGAACTCTTGCAGCACGCCGCCGACTGCCTGGAGGTGGCCCCCTACTATCCCGACCCCCTGTTCTTCATGGTGTGGGTGGAGTACAAGCGCCAGGCCTGGGAAGACCTGTGCGCCCATGCCGCCCGCTTCTGGGAACTCCAGCAACGCTGCCGGGAAAATCCCCAGGACTACATATTCTTCGAGAACATGACCTATGACCAGATCAACACGGTACTCATGCGCTGGGTGGTGGCCGCCGGCCGCCTGGGCCGGGACGAGGAGGCCGCCCGGGTCATGGGCATGGTCCTGCAGGAGCGGGGCGGCGAGGAAGCCTCCAAGGGGGCGGTGCTCACCCTGTTGAACGCGGGCCGGCCGGATTTGGCCCAGAGGCTGGCCGAGCAGGTGAGCCGGGAAAAGCCGGAGTGGGCCTGGCCCGCCAACGTGCTCCGCCTGTGCACCCGCCAGAGCGGCGAGCAGGAGGCCCGCCAGATGGTGGCGCGGGCCAAGGAGGACCTGGCCGCGGGCCGGGAGGAGGCGGCGCTCCAGGGCTTGCGCCAGGCCGCCGAGTTGAACCCCCTGGACCCGGACGCCCAGCTCACCCTGGCCCGCGCCCTGGAGACCGCGGGCCGGGAGGCAGAGGCCAAGACCGCCCTCATGAGGGGGCTCAGCGCCCACCCGGGCCATGCCTGGGCCTGGCAGCGCCTGGCCGAGATCTGCTTCCGGCAGGGCGACCATGCCGGGGCCGCGGCCTGCTACCGCCGCTACTTGCAGCAGGAACCCGGCGACCAGTCGGCCCAGGGCCGCCTGGAGGTGTGTAGCCGTCGCCTGGAGGGCGCCCCTCCCACCGTGGCCCAACAACCGCCCCGGCTGGTGGTGTTTCTGGTGGGCGGGCTCACCCCGGAGTTGGTGCGCCTGCCCGCGCCCCACCTGCTCATGGGCACCGCCTGGGGCGAGTTCCTGGCCAGCCCCGGCCCCCAACCCAGCGCGCCCAACTGGGCCACCCTCTACACCGGTGCCCCGCCCGAGGTGCACGGCCTGGCCGGGGAGGCCTCCTTTGGCCAGGCCCTGTCCGTGGCCGGCTTGCAGGTCCCTGCCTTCTGGGAGGTGCTGGGACCGGAGGTGCGGGTGGGCCTGGTGGCCGCGCCGCTCACCTTCCCTCCGCCCCGGGTCAACGGCTGGTGCCTGGCCGGCTTCCCGGCCGGCCTCTTGAGCCCGGAGGCAGTGCACCCCCCCGAGCTGGCGGCCCGGGTGCTGGCCACCGGCTACCGCACGGATTTCGCCCTGAGCGAGTTCGAACTCCAGACCGCGCCCCAGCGCCTGGAAAGCGACGTGCGCCAGGAGGCGCTGCTCTACCAGGCCGAGCGCCACAAGCTGTCCACTGCCGCCACCCTGCCCGCGGTGGACCTCCTGGTGGTGGGGCTCAGCGCCCTGGACTACTTGCAGCAGGCCCGCGAACTGGCCACCTACCAGATGTTCGGCGCCTACCAGCAGGTCTACGGCTGGATAGAGTCCTTCCTGGCCGGAGTCCAGCCCCAGGCCTTTGCCGTGTTCAGCCAGCGGGGCTACCCCCGCCAGGGCACCGAACCCGAGCGGGGCGGCTTCTATTGCCTGTCCTGGCTGCGGGGGGAGAACGGTAAGGCCAACATCACCGACGTGGCGGCCGAGGTGGTGAAGTACCTGGGCGGCGATCCCGCCCGCCTGGGCCGGCCCCGCGGCTAGCCCCTCGCGGGGGGGGGCGACGGGGGGCGACGGGGGCGGGTGACGGGGGAGCGGCGTAAGCGAGGGAGTGGCGATGGCGGGGCGGCGGGGGGCGACGGGGGCAATGGGAGCGGGGGGGCGAGGGACGGGTAGGGCGAGGGGCGCTCAGGTGATCACCGGCGCCACCCAGTTGGTCCCCTCGGGCAGCTTGCCGCGCACCGCTGCGGCGGCAAAGGCCAGGCTCTGCTCGTAGAACTTGTCCTTGACCTCCGGCCGCTCCAGCCATTGGCTGATGCCCTCGCGGTCCGCCTCCACTTCCAGATGGCATATGGCCGCCTGGCGGAAGGCCTCGACGCTGCCGAACAGCTCGCCGAGTTCCTCCTCGCCGGCGTCGGGGGGTATCTCCTTCACCTGGTCCGAGCCGTCCGGCCCCACCAGGCGCACGCTGCGTACTGCCTGCACCAGGTCGGCCAGGTTCATGCGCGCCGTCTGGGGATAGCGGTAGGCGTAGGGGTTGGACATGAGGAGATGGTGGCCGCGCCTGCCGGCCCAGTAGCGGTAGGAGGCCATGGAATCCCACACCACCGTGAGCCGGGGATTGACCGCTGCCGCCAGGTGGTAGAGTCCGCCGTCGCGCCCCACAAACCCCTGTACCTGCGCGAAGAACCAGGCCAAATCAGGCAGGGTGGAGGCCGGGTCTTCCATGTCTAGCGCCACGTCCAGCACCTCCTCCAGGCCCTGGTAGTCCCCGGCGCCCACCCCCACCAGGGCGTGGTCCCGGCCCAGGTCCTCCAGGAGCCGGCGCCACCAATCGGGGTCCTGCCACAGATGCTCCGCCCGGCCGGGATTGAGGGGGAACACCGCCAGGGTGGGGCGCTGCCGGCTGAGCAGACCCTTCAGGGCCGGCTCGCGGTCCGGGTCCAGGAACACGCTGGGGCGGTCGTCCTGGTTTTCCAGTTGGTAGTAGAGGCTGTGGGCCAGGATGGGATTGGCGCGCACCTGGTCCACCGGCAGCACCGGCAGGGCCAGGCGGTGGGTGGTGTGGGACACCCAGGAGGCCAGGCGGCCCGAACGGGCCACCGGCACCTGGCTCACCCCCAGGCGGCCGGGTTCCTGGCGGGGAGGGAGCAGCTCGCGCACCAGGGGGTGGCCCTCCACCAGCTCCCGGGCCGACCCGGGATCGAAAAACAGCCGCACCGGCCTGCCCTGGTTACGCAACAGCCCCAGCACCATCAGGGTGTCGCCCAGGGCCAGCCTGGGCGGCGGGTGGCATTGGTCGCCTTCCAGCTCGATGTAGATGGGCAGGTCCAGGTATTCCACCGTGTTGCGCAGATGAAAAGGTATGTCGCGTACCAGCACGGACTTTGCCTCCCTGCGCGCGCCTGAAACCATCGCCTGCCTGGCTGGATCATAGCCCCCGGCCAGGGCCCCTGTCAAAGAGCCTTCAAGAAGCCGGCCCCTATAGCCGATGAATATGACAGGACAAGTTTGTCTCGGCCTGGCGGCAAAAATTGCCGCGGCAAAGGCGCCCTGTTCTGGCCCGTGCCTTGAAAAGTCTTTGTTATCGATTGGTTGGGATGGAAGGGCGGGGGCGGCACGCTAGTTGCACCCAACAGGCGCGAGTAGACCGGCAAAGCCCGGCAAGGGGAAACCTCCACACGGGAGAGATGTGTCTTGGCCGACACCACCAGTACCCTGCCCACCAACTACCAGTTGCCCACCGCTGAGTACGACCCCCTGAGCGGCAGCATCAACTTCACCGGCCTGGGCTCGGGCACGGACTTCAACAAGATCGTGGACCAGTTGGTGGCCATCGAGTCCATCCACAAGCAGCGGCTCGAGGCCTGGAAGACCACCTGGGAGGCCAAGATCAACTCCATGCAGGCGCTCAACCAGCGCCTGAACGCCATCGAGGAGGCGGCCGGGGCCATGGACACCGAGTCGGAGTTCATGGTGCGCCAGGGCTCCACCAGCGACGCCACCATTGTCACCGCCACCGCCAGCAACAGCGCCAACACCGGGGCCTACCACGTGGAGGTGGGCTCCAACGTCAAGCACATCCTGCGTTCGGCCGGCGTGACCGCCACCACCACCGACGTGGTGAGCGGCGACGGCGGCGAGCTGGCCTTTTACATCGGCACCACCTACACCACGGTGAGCATCGGCTCCAGCGACGACCTCAGCACCATCGCCGCGGCCATCAACGCCAAGCTGGGCAGCACCGTGGCCACCGTGGAGGACGACGGCACCTCCAGCCGGGCCTACCACCTGGTGTTCAAGAGCACCACCGGCGGTGACGACGGCCGCATCCGGGTGGTGAAGAACCCCACCGACCTGTCCTTCGGCATCAGCGACGTGGTGCTGGACGACGATTCGAGCTGGGGCTCGGCCAGCATAGACCTGGCCGGCCAGTTCACCGGCGACAAGTCCACCACCACGGTCTACGAGTACATCTTCACCGCCCACACCGGCGGCACCACCATCACCATTGGTTCCGAGGCCCTCACCCTCACCTACGACGTGGTGGACCCGGTGACCGCCACCACCCTGAGTTCGGGCACCACCATAACCGTGGCCGCCGACTACAACCCCGGCGACTCCATCGCGGTGGAGAACGGCTTTTACCTGCGCCTGGGCGCGGGCGACGTGCTGGACAGCGAATCCTTCACCATCCGCGGCTTTGCCAACGACATAGACGACGCCGAAACCGGCACCTGGTCGGGCCCGGCCATCACCACCAGCGGCAACTACCTGGGCACGGTGAACAAGACCTACTCCTTCACCGTGGTCACCGGCGGCACCATCGACAACGCGGGCAGCCAGGACACCGTGGTGCTGCGCTGGACCGACTCCACCGGCCGCACCGGCACCGTGAGCCTGAGCCAGAGCGCCCACGCCTACTCGGTGGACCAGGGGGTGAAGCTGAGCATCGCGGCCGGCAGCCTGGCCACGGGCGATACCTTCCAGATAAACGTCTTCGCCCCGGACCAGCAACAGGGCCAGGACAAGGGCCTGGCCCAGGCCACCAAGCTGGTGCACGCGGGCTGGGCGGACGAGACCTCCACCGCGGTGACCAACTCCAACGCCACCTTCAGCTATACCTACGCGGGCCAGACCGTGACCTTGTCGGTGGACGGGGGCACCACCTTGAGCCAGCTCAAGGACGCCATCAACAGCGACTCGGACAACCCGGGCGTGGTGGCCAGCATCATCAACGACGGCCAGGGCCTGCCCACCAGCTACAAGCTGGTGCTCACCGGCAAGGACACCGGGGCCCAGTACCAGATCAGCTCCGTGTCCCACACCTTTGACACCAGCTTCAGCTCCGGCGGGGATGTGGGCGGCGGTTTCACCCGCACCCAGTGGGCCACCAACAGCATGATCAAGGTGGACGGCTACCCCTCCGAAACCGACGAATACCTGCAGCGCTCCACCAACCAGGTGGAGGGGGTGATAAACGGCGTCACCCTGGACCTGCACGACGCCGGCGAGGCGGAGATAACCATCTCCAACAACACCAGCGCCATAGTCGGCAAGATCGAGGCACTCATAAACGCGGTGAACTACGCCCAGGCCTACATACGCGAGGAGACCAAGTACGACCCCGACGGCGAGGAAACCGGCCTCTTGATCGGCAACTACAGCTACTACATCCTCAAGTCGCGCATAGACTCCGCCCTGAACACCCGCATCTCCGGCCTGGTGGACGGCGAGGACACCTATACCACCCTGGCCCAGATCGGCATCCATACCGATCCCGACGCCGAAGGCACCTGGGTCATCGACAGGGCCACCCTCATGAACGCCCTGACCAGCGACGCCGAGGCGGTGGCCAACCTTTTCATAGAGAACGAGGAGAAAAGCTCCACTGGCGCGGCCAAGCGCATGTACGACGAGATGGTGGATCTCACCGACCCCACCAGCGGCACCTTGAACGTGCTGATCAAGAACTACAACGACATCATCGAGAACATCGACAACAAGATCAAGAGCGAGGAGAAGCGGCTGGAGACCTATCGCCAGCACCAGTTGGAGCGCTTTGCCAGGATGGAGGCGACCCTGGCCGAACTCAACGCCCAGTCAGCCCAGTTGGAGAGTGCCATAAAGCAACTGCCCAACGCCAGCAACAAGAAATAGCCAATAAATGCCGGGGTCCAAGGCCGGACCCCGCTCACACCAAGGATGGGGAATCATGCAGCAATATGGACAGAACCAGTACCGTAAGGCGCAGGTGGCCACCGTGGACCGGGGGCGGCTCATCGTCCTGCTCTACGAGGGGGCCATCAGCTTCTTGACCAAGGCCGACGCCTGCCTGTCCGAAGGCGACATCCCCGGCGCGGCCAACCTCATCAACCGGGCCCAGGACATCATCGACGAACTGAACGCCTCCTTGAACATGGACCAGGGTGGCGACATCGCGGCCAACCTGCGGCGCCTGTACCTGTTCATGGGCGACCAACTGGTGCGGGCCAAGATCAAGGCCGACTGCGAGCCCCTGCGCGACGTGACCCGCATGCTCACCACCCTGAACGAGGCCTGGCGCCAGGCGGTGACCAAGCCCGAGGCCCGCGAGGTGCTGGAGCGCCAGCCCCAGCCCAAGGCCCAGACCCGGAGCAGCCTCACGGTATAGGGGGGCGCTGGAGGCGGCGCCGGGGTCGTCTTGGCCCCGCTGCCCGGCCAGAGGGGCCGGGCGCCCCATCCCGAGTGCGCCGAGAGGGCGGGCGCGGCTCAAGGTGCAGAGCCGCGCCTGGCCTTGTCCGGCGCGCACCCAGTGAATGACGCCCCGCCAGGACCCGAACGGCGGCAGCCGCGATTTTCGCGGCTGCCGCCGGTTCTATAGCGTAAAAGGGATGTGAGTGGCTTTTCAGCCGATGCGGGAGAGGCGGTCCGGCCCCCACCAACGGCGGGAGCCGCCATAGGCCTCTTGCAGGCGCTGGCCCGCCTTCAGCCGGCCCAGGTCCTGGCGCAGCTCGCTCCGCCGGTCCTCCAGGAGCCGGGAGGCGCGCTGGTCCAGCTCCAGCACCTCCTGGCCCAGGCGCTGCACCTGCTCGAATATCTCCTGGGCGCGCTCCTGCTGGGCAGGGCCCAGGCCGGCGGCGGTCTCCTCCCAGCGCTCCAGCACCGGGGCCAGCCTGCCGTGCAGGGCGCTCAGCTCCTTGAACACCTGCTGGCGGCGGGCCCAGGCGTCGTCCAGGGCCTCCTCCTCGCCCTGCTCCACCAGGCCCAGCACCACCCGGGCCTGGCTCCGCAGCTCGCGGTGCAGCTCCTCCAAGCGCTCGAGGTCGGCCAGCAGGCTCATGACAGCGCCTGCTCCTTGAAGCGGGGCATGTAGCTCTGCCACAGCTCCAGCTCGGCGGTCAGGTCGTACTGGAGGATGTCGGCCAGGAGCACCCAGTCCTCCTGCTCCTGGGCCGAGAGCAGGTCCTTGATCAAGGACAGGAGCTTTTGCAGGCGCTGCTCGCCGCTCAGGCCCTCCAGGATGGGACTGTCGAAATCCAGGCCCAGGATCTGGCGGCACTGCTGGAGCATCTGCAGGAAGAGCTGGATGCTCTCCAGGATGTTCAGGTAGTGTTCGCTGGCCTCCCGTTCATCGCTCACCCGGAAGAGCTCGGCCACCCGGCTCACCGAGTTGTTTATGGCCGCCAGGTAGCTTTCGGCGTTGCCCAGGAAATGCAGGGCCATCTCCCGGGCGGGGATGGTCTCCACCTCCAGGCGCTGGATGCGCTCCCGGGCCAGGCGGTTGGCCGGCCCCTGCTTGGCCTCCTCGTAGGGCTCGCCGTTTATGCGCACCTCGCGCATGGTCGCCTCATCGCCCACGGCCTTGTCCGCCAGCTCGCCCAGGATGTCCTCCAGGGTGCCTCCGGCGATCTCGCCGGCGTACTCCTTGCCGTCCACCAAGACTTCCATGTCCCAATCCTCCTTAGTTGAGCCCGGCCGCCGGCTGGGGCGACAGGCGCTGTAGCATGGCGTAGGCCGCCTGGTCCGGGCCGGCCGGGGCCGGGTCCGAGGCCAAGGCCTCGTCCTGGTCGGCCGGTCCCAGACAAAGGGTGAGCATCCGCTCCATGCGGTGGTAATAGGTGTGTTCGTTCAGCACCCGGCGCCGCCCGGCCCGGGCGATGCGGGCGCGCTCCTCGGGATGGTCCAGGTAGTGGCGGGCCATGTCCAGCAGCTCGTCCTCGCTGGCGAACACCGCCACCTCCCGCCCCGGGGCCAGGAGGCGTTCCAGGCCCGCCACCCGGTCCACCAGTTGGAAGCCGCCGCAGGCCGCCACCTCGAAGGTGCGGGGGTTCACGAAGTCGGCCCGGGCCACCCCGTCGTCCGGGGTGGGCGAGGAGTGCAGGTTCAGGACCACCGGGCAGGCGTTGTAGACCTTGATCACCTCCTCGGTCTCCAGCCGGCGGCCGCCCTCGCGCACCAGGGGGCCCAGCGGCCCCTGGCTGGGCCAGGCCGTGCCCCAAAGGCCCAGGGGAAGCCCCCTTTGCACCAGGCGGCCCAGCACCACCCGGCGGTTGGGATAGCCGTGGCCCATGAAGCCCACCGGCGCGTGGAAGCGGGCCAGGTCCGCCTTGGAAAGCTCCAGGGGCCGGTGCACCGGCGGGTGGGCGGCCACGGGCAGAAAGGCGTGGTTGGCGCCCAGCCGGTCCAGCTCCGCCTCCAGGGCCGGGCCCTGGATGTGGAAGAAGTGGGTGTAGGCCGCGGCCAGGTGGCGGAAGTAGTCCATGTGGCGGTAGTTCTCGATGAACCAGAAGGCAGTGGGCACGCCCAGGCGGTCCAGGGCCTCCACCGCCTGCACCGCCAGCGGGGCCTGGGCCATGGCCAGCACCAGGTGGGGCTGGAACTCCTCGGCCGCCATCACCGTGAGCTCGCCCAGAAAGCGCACCATGGGTATCTCCACCACCTCGCGCCGCGCCTCGGGCAGCTTGCTGTGCCGCACCAGGCGGTGCAGGGGCTCCACCGCGTCCAGGGGCACCAGGTTCACCTGGCAGCCCAGCTCCTTGAGGGCCTCGGCGCACCAGTAGGTGATGGGCAGGCTGCCCCCCCACACCGGCGGCACCACCAGCACCCGGGGCCGGGCCGGCCGGGGCCTGGTGCCGGGGGCGGGCTCGGCCAGGCGGCGGGCCAGTCCCCGGGCCTCCAGGGGATAGAGCCGGGCGCTGGGCCGGTGCAGGAAGAGCCGGCGGCCGGAGAGGTCGCCCAGCCGGTCCGGGTCCACCACCAGGTGGATGGAGGCCAACAGCCCGCCCAGGTCGCGGGCCGCCAGGGCCAGGCGCAGCAGGCCGGGGTTGGGCTCCCACACCACCAGGTCGCGGCCCATGAGCGGCTCCAGGTGGTAGCCCAGGCCAAAGCCCAGGCAGACCAGGGGGCCGGGCGGCGCGGTCTGGGCCAGGCGCAGGCCCTCGGCCACCGGGTCCACGGTGGAGGTGAGACGTACCTTGCCCAGCCTGAGGGCGGGCGGCCCCTTGCGGCTGGGCTCCACTGCCGCCTCGGGCGGCAGGGGCGCTTCGGCCAGGGCCCGGGCCAGATCGGGCTGGCGCTGGGCCAGGGCGGCCAGGTTTTTCTCCAGAAAGTCCATGCAACCTCCAGGGTTGTCTACTGGTTATCAAGCAAACTCCATACCACGGCCCGGCCGGGGAATCGCCCTGGCCGCCCGGCGGGGCCTTTCCAGTCTAACCATCCGTTATGGCTGGCTATATTAGCTTCGGCCCTTTCGCCCTCCCCGGCCTCAGACACCTGCGGCCAGCTCCAACACGGCAGAAGCGGCCCGGCAGGCCTGGGACAATCCTGCCGGGGCCGGGGGACCGGCCGCCTGGCCCAGGGCCCTCAGCCCCGGCGCCGTGGCCAGGACCCGGCGCAGGGCAGCCATATCGCCGCCCGCCGCGGCCGCGGCCATGCGGGCGGCGGCCTTGGCCAGTCCCTCCAGTTCGGCCCGGGTCTGCCCCGCGTGGGGGGCGACGGGGGCGTGGGGGGCGTGGGGGGCGGGGGGGGCGGGGGGCAGATATTCGGCTTGCAGCTCGGCGGCCACCTGGTCGAGGTCCAGGCGGTAGCTGGGCCGCAAGAGCAGGCGGCCGGCCTCGCGCAGGGCCAGGGCCAGGCCGGTGCCGGTGCTCAGCGGCCGCGGCGCCAAGGGGCGGTAGCGCTGGCCGAAGCGGTCCAGCTCGCCGGCCAGGGCCTCCACCCCGGCCGGCAGGTCCAGCCCCTGGGCCGCCCTGGCGGCCGAGGCGCCGTCCAGGAGCGCCCGGGCAGCCTTCAGCGCGGCCCTGGGGGTGATGAGCCCCCGGCAGGGCGCCCGGCCCTGGCAAGGAGGGCGGTGCTCCTGGCAGGGGCCGCACTGGTCCCGGGCCTGCAAGACCAGGTGGCCGCGGCCATAGGGCCCGGTCTCGTGCACCTGGGCCGGCCCCATGTACAGGGCCAGCACCCTGGCCCCCACCGCGGTGGCCAGGTGCAGGCTGCCGGTGTCGGCCGAAACCACCAACTCGGCCGCTTCCAGCACCGCGGCCAGGGTGGCCAGGTCGGTGCGGCCCATGAGATCGCAGACCCCCTCCCCGGCCGCGCCCAGCTCCCGCCGGAGGCGGCGACCCAGCACCCGCTCCCGGGCGGAGCCCACCAGGACCAGGTGCGCGCCCTGGTCCATCAGGCCCCGGCCCAGGGAGGCAAAGGAAGCCAGAGGCCATCGCCGCAGGTCGTTGTTGGCGCCCAGTTGCAGCACCACCAGGGGCCCTCCCCGGGGCAACAGCTCGCGGGCGGCCCGGCGCGCGGCCGGGCTCACCTGGTGGTCCAGGCGCTCCAGGGGCGGGCCCGAGGGCCCGGCATAGGAGGCCAGGATGTCGGTCAGGTGCAGGCGGGTGAGCCGCCGGTCGGCCACCAGGCCCATCATGAAGGGGCTCCAGTCCTCGCCCGCCAGTTCCTGGCCGTCCAGGCGCCAGCCGCGCAGCCGGGCCTTGGGCCAGCCCGCGGCGATGGAGGCGCACAAAAGGCTCAGGTTCAGGTTGTAGACCTCCTCCACCGGCCGGGACCACACCGGCCGCAGGAGTCCCCGCAGCCGGGCCAGGCGCAGGCGCAGGGGCTCGTCCGCCGCGGCCGCGTCCTCCAGGGAGGCAGGGTCCAGGATCAGCACCCGGCCCCGGTGGCGGCAGGCCAGGGCCAAGGGGGCCTGGGCCGGAGTGACCAGCAGGTCGGGCCGGCCCAGGGCGGCCAGCAGGGGGGTGGTCTGCAGGAAATCGCCCAGCCGGGCGAGCTGGATCACCAGCCGCCGACCCCCGGGGGCGACGGGGGGGGCGGGGGCGACGGGGGGGGCGGGAGCCACGGGGGGGGCGGGAGCCACGGAGAGGGCGGGGGGGGCGGAGCGGGGTTTAGACGAGGCCGGCACGTCGCACCTCCTCCACCAGGTGGGCGGGCGCAGGCCGGACGCGCCGGAGGGCGGCGTCCGGGTCCAGGCTGCCCGGGGCCGGACCCTCCACCGGCGCCACCGCCAGCCAGCGGCCGGCGTGGTAGCGGTGGGCGCCCTTGCCCACCAGGCCCCGGGGCACGAAGGCCAGCGCCATGCGCCGCCCGGGCAGCAGTTGGATCAGCTCGTCGCGGCCCAGGTCGTGCCAGCGGCCCAGGTAGCCGGGACTGATCAGGGGCCAGGCGCCACTGGCCACGCACAGGACCACCAGGCCGTTGGGCTGGCAGGAGGCCAGCGCCTCCTTCAGGAAGGCGGCGGGGTCGGGCTGGCGCTCCAGCCGGTCGCGGATGACCAGGGCGTGCAGGCCGGCCGCGGCCCCGGGCGAGGCCAACTCCTCCACCTCCGCCCCGGGCAGGCGGGCGGCCAGGCCGGCGGCGGTGCGCCCCTGGTCCGCGGCCAGCACCCCCACCCGGGCCTGGTCCGTGGCCCGGTCCAGGGCCGGGGCCACCAACTTGGCCAGCTCGTCCAGGAGGCGGCCCTCGGCCGGGTCGGGCGGCACCGGCCCTTCCTCCATGACTTCCAGCGGTCGGGCCAGCACCTGGCCTGCTGCCTGGCGGTCGCCGCCCAGGAGCAGGCTCACCGCCAGGGAAGGGCCCTGGCTGGCCAGGCGCTCCTCGATCTTCGCGAGGAACAGCGCCTCCCACTCCGCCGCGATGAGCGCCCAGTCGTGGCGCTGCCACACCTGTTGGCGGGCAGCCTCGGCCGACTCGGCCGCGCGCCGGGGATCGCTCAATAGCTCGAGCGCGCGCTGGATATAGGCTTCCAGGTATTCCGGCGACCCGGGCTCGCCCGGGACCAGCAGCTCCGGCGTGTAGACCGTCTCGGAAAGGGCAAAGGCGTCGCTGGTGAGTATCGGGGTGGCCACCGCCTGGGCCTCCAGGGCGGCTATGCATGATATCTCTGGAAATACGCAGGGATACAAAAGAGCCTCGCAAGAGGCCAAGTGGCGGTAATAGGCTTGTTTGGGCAGGGGGCCCAGCACCTCCACCCCGGGGGATTCTTCGAGCAATCGCTCGATCTCGGCATACTCCTTTTGCAGGCTGGGGTGGATGGCGGTGTCGTTCACCTGGTAGCCGCACACGGCCAGGCGCAGGTGGGGCAGCTCGGCCTTGAGCCGGGGCCAGATTTTTTCGAGCAGTAGCTTCAACCCTCTTTCGGGCCGGGATACATAGGTCACCAGGCCGGGCTGGCGCTCCACCCCCCGGCTGGCCCGGGCGATGAGTTCCAGGTCCAGGCCGTTGCGGGTGATGACCAGCTTTTCCACGCAGGCCGGCAGCCGGGTGGCATAGTCCTGGGCGTGGAATCCGCTCAACACCAGGGCCAGGTCCATGAGTTCCAGGCGGGAGGCCAGCTCCTGGGGCTTGTCCAGGATGTCGTGGTTCCACAGCACCTTGAGCCCGGCCTGCAAGGGCAGGTCCAAGGCGGCGAAGAAGCGGCTCACCACCAGCAGGTCAAAACGTTCCTCGCCCGCGGCGTGCACCAGTTCCTTGCGGTCGCGGTAGCGCACCCCGCGGTAGAGGCCGGGCTTGGGGCAGCGGCAGAAGACCTGCACCCGGTGGCCGCGCTGGGCCAGCGCCCGGGCCACCTGGACCAGGGCGGTCTCCGAGCCGCCCAGGGCCCGCTCCTCGGGCGAGGCGCCATGAAAGGCCTCGCCGTCGGTGATGAATCCTATGGCCAGGCTGGGCCGGGTCATGCCGCTTCCTCCAACTGGGCCAGGAGGCGCAGGGCCGGGCGGTCGCCGGGGCGCTCATCGAGCACTTGCTGCAACCTTGCCCGGGCCTCGGCCCGCCGGCCCTGGGCCATGAGCACCCGGGCCAGGTCGGTGGGCGGGGCCGGGTTGTGGGGCTGGCGCTGGGCGGCGCGCTCCAGGGCGGCGCCGGCCTCCTCCAGCCGGCCCAGGTGCTCGCAGGCGCGCCCCAGGAAATAGTCCGCCCAAAACAGGGTCTTGTCCGGGTCCAGATCCACGAAGGGAGCCCCCAGTCCCAGCTCCCGGGCCAGGGCCAGGTGGTGGGCTGCGCCTTGCCAATCTTCCAGGGCATAGGCCAGCCGGCCCCGGTGGTAATGTCCCAGGCCATGCTCGGGCTCCTGGGCCAGGAAGGCGTCCAGCACTTCCCGCGCCTGCTTGGGCCGGCCAAGGCGCTCCCAGGCCTGGGCCAAGAGGAAATGGGAGTGGGCCCAGACCTCTGGGTTTTGCTCCCGGGCGGTCGCGCTGGCGACCACCTGCTCCAAGTGGCTGGCAGATTTGCTGAAATCGCGCAAGTTCGCCAGGGTGCGCCCGGCCTGGAACCGGGCGTAGAAGTCCGCCGGGTTTTCTTCGAGCATTTGGTTTAATAGCTTCAGATAGTAGCGCCCCTTGGACTTGGCGTGCTGGGGATCGGCATAGCCCCAATGGCGCACCACCAGTGGCGTGGGCAGGGAAGGCCACTGCGGGGGGTGTACGAGCTGTTCGTGCACCCGCCCCGCAAAGCGGACCTCGGGCCGGCGGGGGAAGCAGCGCTTTTGCCACAAGCGCTCGCCCGAGGGCACCACCTGCTCCAGGGCCCAGAGCACTGCTGGCCCTTTGGGCAGCCGCCGCCGCAGCTCGCCCACCATCTCCGGGGCGAGGGCGTTGTCGGCGTCCAGCCAAAATAGCCAGTCAGCCCGGGCCTTTGAGATGGTAAAGTTGCGTGCGGCGGCAAAGTGGTCGCACCATTGGAACTCGTATACCCGGGCGCCCAACCCGCGGCAAAGCTCCGGGGTGCCGTCCGTGGAGCCGGTGTCGGCCACCACCACCTCGTCGAAGCAGGCCGCCACCGGCCCCAGCGAGCGCCCCAGGTTGTGGGCCTCGTTGCGCACGATCATGATGAGTCCCAGACTGGGTTCAGGCATACAAGTCCTCGGCCATTTGCTTCAACATATCGGACATACGCTCTAGTCTCTGGGCAGCCTCCGAAGGGGCCTCCCCCGGGGCCAGGTCCGCCAGGGCCGCGGCTGCGGCAGTATTCTGGCCCGCCGCAGCCAAGGCCGCGGATAGTCCGTCGTTTTCCAGGGCGGCCAGGCAGCGGCGCACCTGGGCCCGGGAGGCCATCAGGTTCTGCACCACCTCCCCGGCCTTGGGCCGTGGCACCGTGCGCAGCCGGCGCGCGACCGCGCTCCGGTCCACCCGGACCCGGGGAAGCTGGGCCAGGGCGTCTTGTAAAAGTAAATGCTCGAAACCATCCAGACGGGCTCCCTGGGCAGTGGCGTTTATCACCCGCGGCCCGCTGCCCCGCTTGGCCAGATAGGCGGCCGTTTCCTGGTACCAACTGATATAGCTCAAGAAAACCGGGGAGGTTTCTGCCTGGCCGCCGCCGATGGCCGGCACCATGATCTTCTCGGGCCGCTGCTCGTCCTCGCCCCCGGGCCGGCCCTGGGCGTGGATGCGCCCCCCGCTGTAGGCCAGGTCCTGGCCCACCAACACGATGGGGTCGCACCCCCAAAGCACGGCCAGGGCAAAGGCCGCGCTGGTGGCGTGGCCGCCGTTGGGCAGGCCCAGGCCGCCGCCGCTTAGCTCGGCTGCCCAGGGCTGCAAGTGGAACAGCGCCTTGCTGCTGCCGGGCCATCCGGTGAAATGTTTGCAATGACCGCTCGTTGCGGCTGCCAGCCAGGTGCGGGCGGGGTCTGCCTCCCCAAACTGGCGCGACTCGTCCTTGGCCTCCAAGGCCACGGCCAGGTGCAGGGCCTCGCCCACCCTGGCCAAGGGACCGATGGCCGAGGCCGCGCCCAGGAACAGGGCCCTGCGGCTCAATCCCGCTAGGCCGGCCAGGCTTTCATCCAGGGAAGGACCCGCTCCCACCACCACGGCGGGCAGGCCCTGGAAACGCTGGGCCAGGCGGGTTACGTCGGGACATTCAAGTACATACTTGAAATTTGCGCGCAGGTTGTCCAGCCAGGTTTCCTGCTTGGCCCGGCGGGTGTGCAGGTCTATGCGGCTGCGGCTGAGCGCCTGCTGCACCACCTCCTTGGCCTGGGCTACCAACTCGGGTTCGCCCTGGCGATAGGCCCGGGGCGCGAACACCGCCACCCGCCCCGGCTGGTCCTGGCTGTACACCAGCCTCTGGCCAAGTGCCTCGGCCAAGGCATTCACATCGCTGACTATATCCACGCCGGTCAAGTCCGGACCCAGGCTTTGGGCCAGGGCCCGCCGCCGGGGGTCGGGCTCGAACACCACCACCTGCGGGCCCTGGGCCAAGCTGGCGGCCGCCTTGGCGTGCCAGCCCAGGCCACTGCCCGCCAGCACCAGGGTGTCTGCCGGGCCGGCGCCCTTGAGCAGTCCGGCCAGCTCGGCCTGGGCGGCCTGGAGGGCGCCTTGGGGGGGGTGGAGGGGATGGCCCCCCAGCAGGCACTCGCCGTTGTCTGCTATGTAAATCTCTGTGCTCACAGGATATATCCTTTGCGGGCCGCCTGGTGTTGCTTGGCTTGCAGCTCGCTGCCCTCGGCCAGCTCCCGGGCCCGCTCATAGGCCTGGAAAGCCTGGTTGGGCGCGCCTTTGGCCAGGAGCAGGTCTCCCAGGAGTTCCCAGGCCTCGGCCAGCCCAGGCTCCCGCTTGGTTGCCTCAAGTAAATGCTCCACGGCACTCCACAGGACGGGGTGCAACCCCTGGCGGTTGAAGCCTATGCTTACTTCGCAGCCCTCCCGGGCCAACAGGCGTGCCGCAGCCAGGTGGAACAAGGCCTCGCCCGGCCGGCCGGGCAGGCCGAGACCCTGGCGGGCCTGGCGTAACTCGCCCCGGCTGCCGGCCTGTTCCGCGGCCAGCACCCAGGCCAGGCGCTCCCGCCCGCTGCCCATCTCCGCAGCCCGGCGCAGATGGGGCAGGGCCTGTTGGGGGCGGCCCAGGCAAAGCTCGGCCAGACCCGCGGCCCGGGCGGCGGGCAGGGGGTCCGCGCCGTCGGCCGCAGCGGCGCGCAGGCGGGTGGCGCCGCGCAACACCCGGCGGCCGCCGCCCTTGGCTGGCCAGCGCAGGCCGGCCATGAACAGGGCCTCGCCCTCCAGGCGCAGGGCCTCGCCGCCGCGCGCCCGGGGGCGGCTGGAGAAAGGTTTTGCCTGCATGACCTCGATATGACGGATGATATCTGCCGCGCGCCGCTGGAAGCCGTGTTCGGCCCGCACCAGCTCGCGCCCCTGGCGGCGCAGCCGGTCGCGGAGAGTCTTGTCTTTGAGCAATTGCTCCAGCTTATCCTCCAGGTCCTGGGGGCCAAAGTAGACCAATTGCTGGTACTCCTGGAACAAAAGGTCCATGTCACCCGGCGCGGCCTCGCTCAGCAGGCAGCCGCCAGCAGCCATGGCCTCCAGGGGCCGGGTGGTGACGCCCGGGAACAGGTTCTCGTTGAGGGTCACCTGGTGGCTGGCGTACAGCCGGGCCGCCTCCTGGGTGGGGAACCAAGCCTCCTGGCGGCCGCCCCGCACCGTGAGCCGGCTGAGCTTTGCCACCTTTGCCAGAAGAGCCGAGCGCTTGGGCCGCACCCGCTCATCCACCACCCCCACGAAGCAGACCCCCGCCTCCTCGGGGCCGCTTGCCTCCACCTCGTACAGGGCCGGATCCACGGCCACCGGCAACCAGACCGCGCCGGGGTGGCTGGCGGCCAGGTCGCGGGCCTCGGTCCGCTGGTCCAAGAACGCCAGGTCAAAGAGCTTGGCGTAGGGCATTTGCCAGAAGCGGTTGAGCGGTGCGTCCACCCCGTAGAAGGCTGTGACTGCCTGGGCTCCGGGCAGGCCGGTGGGCAGGCAGCGGCTGCCCACGTTGTCGGTCACCAGCACGGCCTCTGGCTCGAAGCCACGTTTATTCAGTAACTTGGAAACCATGACCCAGTCGGGATCCGGGTCGGCCAGGGCCAGGTCGCCGCCAGGCCCGCAATACAGGACCTCGTGGCCCAATTCGCGTAAGGGCTTGGCAAAAGTGTCGTTTCCCAGGATTACCAGGCGCAAGGGATGCCCCTCCTGCTCGGCGCCCGCCGCGCGGACACGGGTTCGCCCCTGGTGGTGCAACAC
This sequence comes from uncultured Desulfarculaceae bacterium, assembly GCA_964620595.1. GTDB lineage: Bacteria > Desulfobacterota > Desulfarculia > Desulfarculales > Desulfarculaceae > Desulfocarbo. Next base: position 192,697 of record CAZUHP010000001.1, read on the forward strand.
TTGTGCCAGGGTCCCGGCTGGGCCTTGGGATATAATTGCTGTGATAGCAACTAGTTATGCGCTAAAGCCGCGGCAGGAGAGCCTGGCGGCAAATAATGCCTACACCCAGGCGGCAGGATGCGTCAAATCCCTGGCTGTGACTTGGTGTGAAAAAAGTGAAATTATTCGGGCGGGCGGGTTAAAGAATCTGCTTGGTGCTGCCGATCAAACCTTGTGAAAGCGACCGCCAGCCAAGGGGCCGGCCGGTGCTGCTTCCAGGTATGCCCGGCGGGCGGGTCCGGCAAAGGCCGTGGCCGCAGTGGCTACCTGGATCGTCTGGCAGCCCGGGGGCGGCGGCGCCGTTTCCAGCAGCAAGGAGGCAAGCTGCTGGCGCTTCAATGCCTCGCTGAAGTCGGGCTGTCCTGCCTGCACCCGGTGCTTGGACCTGGGGGCCGGGGGCGGGGAGGGCGCGTCCGGGGCGGGGGCGGCGGGCGGACGCCGGCCTTCCACTTGCAGGCGCCGCCAGGTGAAGTCCAGGCTGAACAGCCTGGTGCTCAGGGTGAAGGAATGACTGGTGAGGGCATAGTTTCCCCCCTCCCCCTGGGTGGGAGAGGCATGGTCGTGGGCGCCGCGGTCGCTTGATATCTCCGGCAGGGGCGCCCCGGGCGTGACCTTGCTGACCATCCGGTGCGGCTCCGTGGGGTAAAAACCCGATCTAGCTAAAAAAATTATATCTCACCCCCTTCGGGGAGGCAACCTGCTTTCTGGCCGGAAAATTTGACCTGGGCCTGAAAAAAATATAAAGTTTGGTCATGGGGATGCCGATGTACCTTATGAAGGGAAGTGTAGGCACATGGCCATCACCTCTTACCAGGTCCAGAACATACTCCGGACTTATGCCAAGCAGCTAAGCCGGGGGCAACGTCTGGCCCGGAACCGGGCGGCCAAGGAACCTGCGCCCAGCGACCAGGTGAACATCAGCATCGAGGCGCGGCGCAAGCAGGTGATCGAAAAGATCACCTCCGAGATAGTGGCCAACCTGGGTTCCCGCCTCCCCGGAGTGGGCCAAGGCCTGGGAGGGGTGGAGGAACAGGCCCTGGCCCAGCTTTCCCAGGAGTATGGCAAGAACCTGGACATCTACCCGGACGAATCGTCGGGCCTGTTGATGTTCAGGGTGGTGGACCCCCACGAGGGCACCGTGATCCAGAACCTGGACGCCCAGGAGTCGGCCAAGCTTCAGGACAGGTTGTACGCCATCACCCAGGAGATCATAGACCGCAACATGGTCTAGCGATCACAGCCGTTGCGCTCCGCACGGCAGACTTCGAGGGAGCCGGGCGACGGGGGGCGACGGGAGCGACGGGAGGCGACGGGGGCGACGGGGGGCGACAGGGGGCAAGAGGCGATAGGTAGCAAGGGGCGATAGGCAGCAAGGAAGGCAGATCATGTTGATCAAAGACGCCTTGGGGATCGGCAACAAGACAGTTGAGGGGCGCGACCGGGCCCGGGAGACCGCGCGAGCGGGCGAGAGGGCGGTCAGCCGCTCCGGGGCCGAGGCCCAGGCAGCGGCCACCGACCGGGTGGAACTCTCCGGGCGCAGCAAGGAGATGGCCAAGGCCCACGAGGCGGTGGCGGCCACTCCCGAGGTGCGCCAGCAAAAGGTGCAGGAGATAAAGGAGAGCATCGCCAACGGCCAGTATGAGGTCGATGCCGACAATGTGGCCCAGAAGATGATCGTGAGTTTCTTGGAAGAGGTCATCTAGCCCTTAGCCGGTTTTTGGCTGGACACCGGCCCGTAGAGGGCCGGTGCGGCTTTTGGGGGGAGCCTCCCCGGCCGCTTCAGTCCGAACCCTGAACGGCCGCCCCTAAGGGGCGGCCGGTTTCTTGTCCGCCGCACAGCGGAGCGCTCTCAGTCACCACCGCGATGCCTGCTTCAAGTTGGCTCTTGTCCGCGGGCCGGCGGAACGGTCCCTAGGGCTTTTCGCCCTCCGGGCTGGCAGGAGACGGCAGGGGCTGGCGCACCGAATACTTGGCATCGTCCAGGATTATCTGGGCGGCCAGCCGGTTGGCCAGGTTGATCACCAGGGGCGCCTTCAGGTTGGCGGTCATGCGGTCCGGCTTGCCGGCCGGGATGGTCACCACCACCCACACCTGGATCTGGGCGGGGTCCTCCACGCCCAGGAGCTTGGTTTCCGCGTTGCTCAGGGTGAACTTGTACTGCGGGTCGAAAAGCAGCGGGTTCACCACCACAAAGGCCAACTCCGCCGCCTCCAGGGACTGGAACCAGAAGAAGGGCGAGTCGTCCCGGTGGCGAATGAGCACGTAGCGCCTGAGCTGGGGAAAGCCGATCATGCCCTGGGGCAGGGTGATGACCCGCTCGGCCGACACCTCCACCTCTCCGAAGCGGGAGGACCTCACCGTCAACTTGGCCTGGGGATTGGTCTCAGGCATTGTCGGCCTTTCCCTTCAGCAAGCCGCTCAGCGCGTCCAGGTCGTTGGTCTGCGCCGCGGTGGCCTGCTCGTTGGCCTCCTTGATCTTCAAGAATATCTCCATGCGGTGGATGGGCATGTCGGACGGAGCCTCGATGCCCAGGCGCACCTGGCGGCCCTTGATATCCATCACGCTCACGGTGACCGACCCGTCACCGATGGTGATGCTTTCGCCCACCTTCCTGGTTAGGATGAGCAACTATCCTTCCCCTTCCCTGGGGCCCCGCGAGCCCGCCCGGAGCCTGCTGGCGGTTTGCCGTCCCCCGGGGACGGGCCCCTAAATTACACCAGCCCGATTGCCGCCTTTTGCCTCGGGCCGGCTCGGGCCTACAGGTAATCAGCCAAGGTGCGGCTGGAGATGAACGCCGTGGATTGCAGGGTGGCCTGGTACAAGATCTCGTAGGTCTTGAGATCGGTCACCACCTCGGTCACGTCGGCGTCCTGGGTCTGGGTCAGGCGATCGTGCAGCCGCAAGTTGTCGCCGCCCAAGAGATTCTTCCGCACATCCAGGCGGTTGAGCCTGGCTCCCGCATCCGCGCTGTATCTTAACAGGTTGGCCTGCGCGCTTTCAAGCATGTCCCGTATCTCGTCCAGCAGCTCCTGGCTCTTGTCCTGGCCGGTGTTGTACTGCTGCAGGCTCAGGCGGTGGTAGTCGCCGTCGTCCACGGTGCCGCCCTCGGTGAGGTAGAAGCTGGTGTCCTTGTGGCCGTCGCTGTCCAGGTCCAGGTCGATCGGGTTGCGGCTGCCCGTGCCCGGGATGTTCACCACCTGGAACCTGCGCACCCCGGGCGAGGTCTGGTAGGTCACGGTCATGGTCAGGGGCGGCGGCCCGGTGTAGGCGTCCGGGTCGGTGCCCGCCGGATAAAAGGTCGGCGTGAAGGCGGTGCCCACCGGCGCGCCTCCGTTCCAGATGCCGATGTTGGGCGGGGGGTCGGTGGGGGGCGGCACGATGTTCTGGCTCACGAAGTTCATGTTGGCCACGTATATCTGGATGTTGCCGCCGCCGCCGGGGTCGGCGAAGGTCACCGAGCCCTCGGGCCCCACCTCGGTGATGGTCACGGTCCCGTTGCCCGCGGCGCTCTGGTAGTGCAGCACCATGGGGTTGGAGGCCGAGGGGATGCCGTTGTAGTTGGGGTTGGCGTCGTCCAGGTAGAACCGGAAGTTGCGGGCGGTGAGGGTGGCGTCGTCCAGGTCGCTGGAGCGGAGCTGGATGGGCTGGCCCACGTTGAACTCCAGGCCCCACACCTTGAGGTCGTCCCAATACTCTTCCTGGTTCTCGTACTTGGGCACGGTGTTGGTGGGGTCGGAGGGATCGGGCTTCACCAGGGACTGCCAGGAGCCGTCCACCCGCAGTTGGGCCGAGCTGGAGGGGTTGTTGGGGTGGTTGATCACCGTGGGATTGGCCGCGTTGTAGCCGTTGGGCACCGCCTCGAAATAGGTCTGCTCGGTGGGGTCCTTTTCCAGGGCGTCGGCCCACTGGGCCATCAGGTCGAACAGGTTCTGGCGGTAGCCGTTGGTTATGCCCTCGGAGCGGAAGAGCTGGTTCAGGGTGTAGTTGTACTGCATGCGGTTGGCCCAGGAGAGGTTCACCTCCCTGGCCTCCTCGTTGCCCCGGTGGCGCCCCACCGTGAGGGTGAAGGTGTCGCCCACGTTGTAGGAGCCCACCGGGTTGCCGGTGGCCGGGTCCCAGAGCCTGGCGTCCCTGGCGTACACCTGCACGCCGTCGCCCACATCCACCCCGTTGCCGGTGCCGGTGCCGGTGAGCACCACCGAGCCGCTGATGGTGCGGCCGAAGTCGTCCACGTAGGAGTAGTTCAGGGTCATGGTCTCGCCGGCCACCCCCGGGGTGCCCGAGCCGGCGCCCGAGCCGAAGGAGGCCACTGTGAGGGTGATCTTGCGGCTCAACAGGCCGGTGTAGGAGCCCTGGCCCCAAAGCTCGCCCGGCCCCGCGTTGGTCGCCGCGGCCGCGGCCGGGTTGTCGGCGCGCAACTCCCTGGTGGCGGCGGGCTGGTCCACCCGGGAACCGGCGAAGATGTAGTCGCCGTTGACCTGGGTGTTGGCCAGGGAGAGGAACTGGGAGAGGAAGTTGCTCACGTCGGTGGCGATCATCTGGCGCTGTTCGGGGGTGTAGGTGCCGGTGGCCATCTGCTCGGCGCGCTCCTTGGCCATGCTGATGATGTCGCTCAAGGAACTCATGGTGCTTTCGGCCTGCTGCAGCCAGTCGCGGGCGTGGTTCACGTTGGAGCTGTACTGGACGATCTCTTCCATCATGCGGTGGGAATGCTGCACCGCGATGGAGCCGATGGAGTCGTCGCTGGGCCGGTTGATGCGCATGCCGCTGGATATCTGCTCGTTGAGGCGCAGCAGGTCCTCCTTGCGCTTGAGCACCGAGAACATGGTCTGGCGGTAAAACGTTTCCAGGGTCACGCGGTTGGATGACATCTAGCCGCTCCCTACCTCTTGGTCTCCAAAAGGGTGGCCATGAGGGTGTCGGCCACGCTGATCATCTTGGCCGCCATCTGGTAGGAACGCTGGAAGCGGATCATCTTGATCATCTCCTCGTCCAGGTTGACGGCGCTCACATTGTCGCGCATGGTCTTCAGCTCGCCCAGGGCGGTCTCGTTGAAGCGCAGGCTGTCCTTGGTGGCGGCTATCTGGGTGCCCAGGTCCGCGGCCCAGGCGATGACCGACTCGTTGAAGGTCTCGGTGGAGTTGCTCATGGTGTTGGCGTCCTTCAGGTCGGCCAGGTCCAGGGCGTTGGACTTGTCGCCCGGCGAGTGCTCGCCGTTGGTCAGGAGGCGGCCGGCGGCGATGTTGCGCACGTCGGCCAATATGTTGGAGTTCAGGCTTATGCCGGTGGCGGTGGAGCCCTCGAAGAAGGTGTTGATGCCCAGGGCGGCCAGCACGTTGCTGGTGTCCCGGGCAAAGGCGAAGTCGATACCGCCCGAGGAATTGATGCGCAGGTAGCGGTTGTCCACGATGGTGGCCACCGGGTTGGAGGCCGGGTTGAGGGTGGGGTTGATGGTGTTGTTGATGCGGTTCATCAGGCTGGTCAGGGTGTCGGCGGCGTACACCTGGATGGTGTAGCCCCGCCGGGTGCCGTTCTCGTAGGCCCAGATCTCGAACTGCCCGTCCTGCACGATGGAGGCATAGGGCAGGGTGTTGGAGGAGTCGTTGAAGGCGGTGCTGGCGTCGGGGGATTCGTAGGTGCCGGTCACGTCGGTGAAGCGGTCCAGGCCCACGCCCTGGCTGTGCAGCTTGTTCACCTCCACGATGATCTTGTTGGCCAGGTCGTTGAGGAACGACTCCATCTGGGGGATGTCGCCGGTGTCGGTGGCGGTGGAGCCGGTGGGCAGGGTGCCGCCGCGCACCTTGAGCCAGGCGCCGATGCGCCCGCTGCTCACCTCGTCGGCGTCCATGACCACGTCCAGGTTGCGCCACACCAACTGGTGCTCGCTGTAGCCCGCCACCGAGCCGAAGAACAGGGGATCGTCGTCGGTGGCGCGGGGATAGTCGGCCTGCACGATGGTCTTGCCGGTGCCGGCCTGGATGGTGACGCTGCCGTCGCCGGTCTCGAACCAGCTTATGCCGATCAACTCGGCCAGGTTGTTGATCTGGCCCATGCGCTCGTCGCGCAGGTCGTTGGCCGTCTTGCCGGTGGCCTCCTGCAGGGCGATCTGGTGGTTCAGCTCGGCGATGCGCCGGCAGGTGGCGTTGGCCTCGGTGACCGCGCCGGAGAGATAGGTGTCCACGTCCCGCCGGATCTGGGCCAGGTCGGTCATCAGGGTCTGCAGGCGGTTGACCAGGTTGCCCGCGGTCTCCCGCAACACCTGGCGCACGGCCGAGGACTCGGGGTTGTTGGCCACGTCCTGCCAGGCGTTGAAGAAGGCGGTTATCTCATAGCCCACCCCGGCCTCGCCGGCCTCGTTGGAGAGCGCCTCCAGCCGTTTGAGCTGGGTGAGCCGCGCGTCCTGGTACTGCTCGTCGCTGGCCTTGTCGGTGATGCGCTCGAACAGGAGCTTGTCCACATGCTGGATCACGTTCAGGAGCTTCACCCCGGTGCCGTAGTAGCCCTCGTGGGCGCGCTCCGGGGTGCGGGTGCCCTGGATCACCTCCTGCCGGGAGTAGTTGGGGTTGTTCACGTTGGCCACGTTGTGGCTCACCGTGTCCAACTGCCGGGAGGAGCTGATGAGCCCCCAGCGGGAGATGTCCATCATGCTGTAGATGCTGGGCACGGCCTACACCTCCCGGGTGACCAGGCGGGGCAGGGAGGGCCCGTCGCCCCGCACCCCCTTGCTGCCGTAGGAGGCCCCTTGGCCGCCGCCGGTGAGGGTGTGCAGCAGGCCCTCCACCGTGTCCAGGGCCTCCTCGATGAAGCCCTTGTTCATCTGGTTCAGCTCCGCCAGCCGCCGGGCCAGGCGCCGCAGCTTGGTGATCAGGGAGCGGACGGGACCCTGCTGGCTGGCGGGCAGCATGCCGGCCAGGTCCGACAGCTTGAGGGGCCGCTTCCGGTCCGGCGAGAGGGCCTCCATCAGCCGGCGGCGCTCTTGCTGCACCAGGGCCAGCTCCCGGCAAAGCTCCAGCTTGCTCTCGGCGGTGCCCATGAGCTGCTGGTGGTCGCCCCCCAGCAGGATGTCGCGCTCCTGGGCCGCCACCTCCAGCAGCCGGCGGTAGAGGTCCAGCTCCTGGTTGAGCCTGTCGCTTATCTCCTGCATGACCGCTTGCATGACTCTTCCTCCCCTGGATCAGGTGGTGGAGTTGAATCCCTTGACCGCCAGCCGGGGCAGGGGGTTCAGGGGCCGGCCCCCGGCGTCGCGGGCCTCGAAGTGCAGGTGGGGGCCGGTGGAGCTGCCGGTGGAGCCCACCGTGGCCACCTGCTGCCCGGCGGCCACCAGCTCGCCCCGGCGCACGGCGATCTGGTCCAGGTGGCCGTAGTAGGTGCTGCTGCCGTCGGCATGGACGATGACCACCAGCTTGCCGTAGCCGCCCCTGGTCCCGGCGAACTCCACCCGCCCGGCGGCCGCGGCCCGCACCGGGGTGCCCCGGGGCGCGGCCAGGTCCAGGCCGGTGTGCTGGTGGTCCCGGCCGGTTATGGGGTGCACCCGGGGGCCGAAGCCGCTGGTCAGTATGCCCTCCACCGGCGGCCGCAACTCCATCCCCGCCGGTCCTCCCGGCGCGGGGCGCAGGTACTCGCCCATCTTCACCCCGGGCCGGGCCAGGCCCTCGCGGCTGAGCTGGCGCTCCAAGAGGTCGGCCAGGCCCATGGAGCCGCCCTTCACGCTCTGGTCGCTGACCGCCTGGTCCAACAGGTCGGTGAACACCTCCTCGCCGTAGCCGCCGTGGATGAGCTTGGCCTTGGGCACGGTGCGGCGCATCTCCTTCCAGAGCATCTTCAGGAACTGGGCCTCGAACATGCGGCAGGCCTCGCGCAGCTTGGCCTTCTCCCGGGCCTTGTCCTCGGGATCGGCGGCCCGGGCCTTGGCGGCCTGGGCGGTCAGCGGCTTGAGGGGCGCGGCGGAAAGCTTCATGCTAGATGATCTCCAGATCGGCCTGCAGGGCGCCGGCTGCCTTGATGGCCTGCAGGATGGTGATCAGGTCGCGGGGGGTGGCGCCCAAGGCGTTGAGGGCCTTGACCACCTCGCCGATGGACACGCCGCCGTCCACCACCCGGAGCCCCTTCTTCTGCTCGCCCACCCGCACCTCGGTCTGGGGGGTGACCACGGTCTGCCCCTGGGCAAAGGGAAGCGGCTGGCTGACCTGGGCGGTCTCGGTGATGCTGATGGAAAGGGAGCCCGAGGTGATGGCCACCTTGGAGATACGCACCGCCTCGCCCATGACCACGGTGCCGGTGCGCTCGTCCACCACCACCTTGGCCGAGGTGTCGGGCCGGACCTCCAGGTTCTCCATCTTGGCCATCAGGCCCACCCGGTCCACCGCCGCGGCGGGGGGCAGGGTGACCTTGACCGTGGAGGGGTCGAGGGCCCGGGCCTTGACCCCGCTCACGCCCCGGTTGATGGCCGCCGCCACCCGGGCGGCGGTGGTGAAGTCCGGGGTGTTCAGGGTGATCTCCAGTTGGTTGAGGTCCTTGAAGGCAAAGGGCAGCTCGCGCTCCACGGTGCCGCCGCGGGGGATGCGCCCCACGGTGGGGTGGTTCTTGCGCACGCTGGCCGCCTCGCCCGCGGCCAGGAAGCCGCCCACGCTCACCGGGCCCTGGGCCACCACGTAGGTGCGCCCGTCCAGGCCCTTGAGGGGAGTCATGATGAGGGTGCCGCCGCCCAGGCTGGTGGCGTCGCCCAGGGAACTCAAGGTCACGTCGATCCGCTGGCCCACCCGGGCGAAGGGAGGCAGGTCGGCGGTGACCATCACCGCGGCCACGTTCTTCACCTTCACCTGGTTCGGGGTCACCTTGACCCCCATGCGGGTCAGCATGTTGGTGAGGCCCTGCACGGTGAAGGTGGTGGCGCTCTTGTCGCCGGTGCCGTTGAGGCCCACCACCAGGCCGTAGCCCACCAGCTTGTTGCCCCGCACGCCCTTGAAGGAGGCCATGTCCTTGATGCGCACCGCGCCTGCCGGCCCGGCGGCCAGGAGAACCAGGATCGCAAAACCTATGACGACGAGGCTAGCCTTGCGCATGTCTTATCCGCCCTCCTAGAAAGGCCAGATGTGGTCCAGAAGCCTGGCCAGCCAGCCGGGCTTCTGCTTGTCGGTCAAGACGCCGCGGCCGGTGTAGTAGATCTTGGCATCGGCCAGTTGGGTGGAGTAGACCGTGTTGGCGGCGCTTATGTCGCTGGGCCGCACCACCCCCTCCAGTATGATGTACTGGGTTTCGCCGTTCACCTGCAACTCCCGGGAGCCGCGCACCACCAGGTTGCCGTTGGGGAGCTTCTCGATGACCGTGCAGCCGATGGAGGAGGTCATGGAGTCCTCCTTCTTCAGCTCGGCCTTGGCGTCGTGCTTGGACTTGAAGTCCGCCCCCACCAGGGGGTCGGTGCTCTTGGAGCCGGCCTCCCGCCGGAAGCCGCTGGCGTAGCCCAGGAAGTAGGGAATCTTGGCGGAGAACTCGTTGGTGCGCTCGGCCTTGGTGTCGTTCTTCTTCTTGGCCTTGGAGTTCTCCACGATCTCCACCACCACGATGTCGCCCACGTTGCGGGCCCGCAGGTCCTGGTAGAAGTCCGGCGTCCGGTCGGTGTACAGGGAGCCGAAGGCGGGCCGGGGCGGCCGCAGGTCCCGGGCCGGCTTGGGTGGCGGCGGCACCGGGGCGTTGGCCCTGATCAGGGTGGGATCTCCCGCGCAGCCCGCGGCCAGGGCGAGTGCGGCGGCCAGTATGCCGTAAGCCAGAGCCTTCATGGTCTGCATCGCCTCCTAGAACTCCACCAGCACGGTACCCGAGTCCAGTACCTTGCCGTAGACCTGGCGCTTGGAGGCCAGGTTGGTCAGCTTGATGTTGCCCCCCTTGTAGCCGGTTTCCTGGGCCCGTCCCTTGGCGGTCACCCTGAGGCGGCCCGAGGTGCAGATCATCCGCACCACGTCGCCCCGGCGGATGAGCGGCGCCCGCTCCAGGCGGGAAAGCTCCAGGGCCGCGCCCATGGCCACCGGCACCCGGGTGCGCAGGCCGATCACCTCCTCCGGGTTGGAGGCCACCGGGCCGTGGATGTCGTTGAGCCGCCGGCGCACCACCTTCACGTCCTCGCGGGTGAGCAGGTGGCGCCGGGCCAGGCCCGCGGCGGCCACCACCACCCGGCCGTAGAGGTCCACCTTGCCGGTCACCCGGCGGGTGGCGGCCAGGGAGCCGTCCACCAGGAACTCCACCCGCGCGGCCACCAGTCCCATGAGCCGCCGGCCCAGGAACTGTACCCGGGTCTCCAGCCGGCCGGCCGGCAGCACCAGGTCGTGGCCGGCGTTGATGCCGTGCAGCTCGAAGTCGTCGCCCCGCCCCTTCAGCCGCTCCCGCAGGGCCCGGCGGAAGACCTCCCCGATCTGGCTGGTGGTGATCCGCTGGCTGGCGCGGGTGATCTCCACCCGGGCCGGGATGAGCACGCTCAGGTCGCGGGGGGGGCGGGCCTGGGCCAGCAGGCTGCGCAGGCGGGCGCCCGCCACGGTGGCGCTGCGGTTCATCCTGGGCGCGTCGATCACCTTCACTTCGGCCAGGCGCTCCTTGAAGCCGGCCTCCAGGCCCCGGCCGCTGGCCACCAGGTCCTGGAGGGTCACCCGGGTCGTGGCCACCTCCACCCGCGGGGCAAAGGTGAGCACCCCCGCCGCCCAGGCCGCCGGGGCCGCGGCCGCCAGGGCCAGCAGGGCCAGGATGGCAGTAACCGTCTTCAGCGCCTTCATGATCCTAATCCCTACCGCTTGATGTTGTTGGCCAGTTGCAACATCTGGTCCGAGGTCTGGATGGCCTTGGAGTTGGCCTCGTAGGCGCGCTGGGCCACGATCATGTTGACCATCTCGTCCACCACGCTGACGTTGCTCATCTCCAAAAAGCCCTGGGCAATGGTGCCGTACTCGTCCTGGCCGGGGGTGCCCTCCACCGGGTCGCCCGAGGCGGGGGTGGGGGTGAACAGGTTCTTGCCCCGGGCGTAGAGGCCGGCGTTGTTGGCGAACTTGTAGATGGTCATCTGGGCCTGGGCCAACTGGGTGCCGTCCGAGGCCAGGGCGGTGATGGTGCCGCCGGGGTCGATGACCAGGCTGGTGGTGCCTTCGGGCACCGTGAACTGGGGCTGCAGGATGTAGCCGTGGCTGTCCACGATAACGCCGTTGTTGTCCAGCTTGAAGGCGCCGTTGCGGGTGTAGACCTCCTGGTCGCCCTGCAGCAGCTTGAAGAAGCCGTCGCCCTCGATGGCCAGGTCCAGCTGGTTGCCGGTCTGCTGGTAGTCGCCCTGGCTGAAGAGCTTTTGCACCGCCACCGGCCGCACGCCCATGCCCACCTGGATGCCGGTGGGGATGAGCTGGCCCGTGGCCTGGGTGGCGCCGGGCTGGCGCAGGGTCTGGTAGATCAGGTCCTCGAAGTCCACCCGGCTCTTCTTGAAGCCCGAGGTGTTGACGTTGGCCAGGTTGTTGGCCACCACGTCCATGTTGAGCTGCTGACCGATCATGCCAGTGGCTGCGGTCCACAGGCTGCGCATCATGGCTCAAATCCTCCTCGCCCGGGTTGGCCGGGCCTTTTTGCTTAACCGACCCGGCCCACCTGGACCGCGGCCTTCTGGTCGATCTCCTGCATGATATGGATGGCCTTCTGGTAGGACTCGAAGCCCCGGAAGCTGTCGATCATCTCCACCATCTCGCGCACCACGTTGGCGTTGGACATCTCCAGGGCGCCCTGCACCAGGCGGTAGTCCTGGGCCGGGCGGGTGGTCGGCTTCTTGCCGCCCTTGCCCACGAACAGGTTGAGTCCCTCTTTCTCCAGGCTGTTGGGGTCCACCACGTCCACGACCGCGATCTGGCCCACCAGCTCGCCGTTCTGGTACACGCCGCCCTTGTCGTCCACGTGGGGACGGCCGCCCTGGGGATTGAGCACCACCGTGGTGCCGCCCTGGCCCAGCACCGGGTCCCCGGCCGCGGTGACCAGGGTTCCGTCGCCCGACATCTGGAAGGCGCCGTTGCGGGTGAGCCGCACCCCGTTCTTGGTGCGTACCTGGAAAAAGCCCTTGCCGCTGATGCCGAAGTCCAGGGGCTGGTCGGTGACCTCCAGGGGCCCTTGCTGCAGGTCGGTGTACACCCGGCGACCCATGATCTCGTTGAAAAGCAGGCGGTCGGCCTTGTAGCCGGGGGTGCTCACGTTGGCCAGGTTGTTGGAGATGATCTCCAGGTTGCGCTGCTGCACCAGGCTGCCGTGAACCGCGTCTGCAAATCCGAAGTCATAAGCCATGGTTCCTACCGTCCTCGCAACTGGGTTGATGAACTCGCGCCCAAGTTTGTAGCAACCTTCGTGCCACCTCTCGGGTCGCTTTCTGGAGGGAAGTTCGGTTTATATCTATTTGATTGCATTGGTTTATTCTGGATGGGCCTCCAGGGAGGCCTCGCGGGGGCGCTCCTGGGACTTTGACGCTGGGCCCGGTGGTCCGGCCCTGGGGGGGAAGTTATTGCCTACCTGGAGCGGGTCGGGGGGGCGACGGGGGGGCGACGGGGGGGCGACGGGGGCGTCAGGGGGGGCGTAGAGGAGGCGTAGGGGGCGCGGATTGAGACGGCCGGCGCGGACCCGGAGCGGAGAGGCAAGGCCAAGTGTGCGGCTTGGCTGAATAAATGCAAGGTTGCCTCCGCGGGAGCCCCCAGGGGAGGCGAGGCGGTCCTCCCGCGGCTAGGAGCGGCCGGACAGGCCCAACACCAGCTCCACCTCGCCGCGGGGGCGGCCGGTGGCCTCGGCGATCTGGGCCGGGGCCTTGCCCTGGCGGGCCAGGGCCAGCACCTTGCGGCGGAACTCCTCCAGGGCCTTGTCCTCGGCCTTGGTCTTGCCCGCGGTGCCGCCCTTGTCGGCCCCGGCGTCCGGGGCCGGGGCTTCCAGGCTCCGGGCCAGCTTGCGGGCCTCGGCGAGGCGCTTCTCCAGGTCGTCCACCATCTCGCGCATCTGGGCGAGGCGGTTGTCCAGGGTGGAGATGGTGGTGCCCACCAGTTCGCGCTTCTCTCCCAGGATGCGGTCGAACTCCCGGCTGAGGCGCTGGCCCTCGGCCAGGAACTCCTGCATTTCCTTGGGGGCGGCCAGGCTCGCGCCGCCGCCGCTGCGCAGCCGGCCCAGCAGTACGATCACCGCGCCGATCAGAAGCAGGTCCGCCCCGAATTGCAGCCACCACAACCAAGTCATCACACCACCACGTCCACCAGCCCCTCGCCCGGCGGCTTGGGGGTTTGTTCCTTTTCCTCGCCGTCTTTGCGGGCCTTGCCGCGCCGGCGGCCCTCCTGGCGCCCCTTTTCCCGCGAGCCCCGGGCGTCGGTGCGCACCCGGTTGTCCGCCGCCGATTCCTCGGGCTTTTGCACGCTCTGCTGGCGTTCCTGGGCTTGTTGGGCGGCCTCCTCGGCGGCCACGCTCTGCTGGGCCTCGGGCCCGCGCTGCACGTTCTCCTGCACCTTGGAGACCACGCCGGTCTGTTGCAGGACGATGGGGAAGTTGCCGTCTCCGTCCACCATCACACCTACCCGGTTATCACGAACTCGGTGAACAGCACCTGGTAGACCAGGGGCCGGTTGAGCAGGTGGTTTATCTCGGCCTTTATCTGGGCCTGCAACAGCTTCTTGCCGCGGTAGGTCATTATCTCCCGGGCCGGCCGGTCCCTCAAAAGGCGGTAGATCACGTCCCGCAGGAGGCGGGTCTTTTCGCTGAGGAGCTGCTTGGCCTCGTCGTCCGGGCTTTCCAGGCTCACCGCCACCCGCAGCAGGCGCCCCTCCTTGGAGGCCAGCAGGGGCACGATGAAGGGTTTGAGCTTCACGCGCAGGGCCTGCTCGGGGTCGGGCATGGGGCCTTGGAAGAAATAGGGGGGCAGCTCGGTCTTGACCCGCTCCTTTGGCTTGAGCAGGCCGTACCAAAGGCCCAGGCCCAGCCCCAGGGCCACGCTGCCCAGAACGCCCAGGAACACGAAACGCCGCACCCGATTGGGGGGCGGCGCCTCCTCCTCTTCGCCCTCCAGGGGAGGGAAGCCCGGCTCGTCGGCCAGGTCCACCTCCACCTCGGGCTCTGGTTCCGCTTCCGGCTCTGGCTCTGGCTCCTCCTCCATGTCCAGGGGCAGGTCGGCCTTGTCCAGCTCCACCTTGTCGCCGGCAGAGGCGGCGTCCTTGCCGATCTCGTCGCCCAGCTCGGCGAGCACCTCCTCTTCGAAGCCGCCTTCGGCGACGCGGGCCTCGTCCAGCACCTTGCGGCTCTGCCCGCTGGTTTCCGGCGTGGCCGCAGACATGGCTCAACTCCCCCGGCGCCTGGCCCCGGCTGGCGGGGCGCGAGGCTACTTATCGGCGAAAATCTTTTCGATCTTCTCGCTCAAGGTCTCGGCGGTGAAGGGCTTGACGATGTAGTTGGAGACCTTGGCCTTGACCGCTTCCAGCACGTTTTCCTTCTGGGCCTCGGCGGTGACCATCAAGAAGGGCAGGTCCTTGAACTCGTCATGGTTGCGCACCCACTTGAGCAACTCCAGGCCGCTCATCTTGGGCATGTTCCAGTCGCTGATGATGAAGTCGATGCGCTCGCTTTCCAGCTTGGCCACGGCGGTCTCGCCGTCGTCGGCCTCGACGATGTTGTCGAAGCCGAGCTGGCGTAGGATGTTCTTGACGATGCGCCGCATGGTCGAAAAGTCGTCCACCACCAGCACCTTCATCTTGGTGTCGTAAGGAGCGCCCATGTTTTTCCTCTCCCTAAATCACGGCCCCGGCCAGGTCGCGGAGTCTGGCCCTCAAACGAAGGATGGCCTTGGTGTGCATCTGGCTTATACGGGACTCGGTGTAACCCAGCACCTCTCCGATCTCCCGCATGGTTAGCTCGTCATAATAATACAAGGAAACCACCAGCTTTTCTTTGTCGGGCAGGCCCTTGATGGCCTGGGCCACCTGCTGGCGAAGCTCTGCCAGTCCCAATAGTACCAGGGGATCTTCGCCCTCGCCTTCCTTGCCCAGGGCCTTCAGTACCGTCTCCGAGTCCAGCTTGCTCAGGGGGCTGTCCTGGTCGTCCAGGCTCAGGAGGCTCACCCCCCGGATCTCGTCCAGCAGGCGGTAGAACTCGTCCAGCTCCACGCCCAGCTCGGCGGCCACCTCCTCGTCCTCGGCCGGGCGGCCCAGGCGGTTCTGGAGCTTGGTGTACACCTCCTCCAGGTTGCTGGACTTGCGCCGCACGCTGCGGGGCACCCAGTCCAGGGACCTGAGTTCGTCCAGGATGGCGCCGCGGATGCGAAACTCGGCGTAGGTCTTGAACTGGACCTTCTTGGCGGGGTCGAACTTGTCCACCGCGTCGATGAGGCCCAGCACGCCGGCGCTCCACAGGTCGTCCAGCATCACATGGGAGGGCAGCCGCATGGCGATGCGCCCGGCCACGTAGCGGATGAGGGGCGTATGCTCCAGGATGATGGCCTCGCGCACGGCGGGGTCTTTCTTGGCCTGGAGAAAACGCTGGTCCGTGTCAGCCTGTGTGGTCATAGAGTCTTCGGCCCGTTCCCGCCGTTTCGCTCCAGCCCCGCGCCTCCCGCCTGCTCAGCCCCGGCCGCCCGCGCAGAAGCGGCGGCCGCCGCGCGGGCCCTTTCTTCACTCACCCTTGCCTCTCGCCCCTGGTCCCTTCGCGCCCCCTCGCTCCCCCCTCCCCCCTGCTTAGCCCTGTGATTCTACGCCATATTGACCAGTCTGCGCCAGAAAAACTTGATATTTCCGCTGGTTTGTTCGGCAGGCGTATCGATCACCCTGCGGGCCAACTGCTTGAAGGCCTTGGCCGCGGGGGAGTTGGGGTAGGCCTCCACCAGGGCCTTTTGCTGCATCACCGACTTGTTGACCGCCGGGTCGCTGGGGATGAAGCCCAGGTAGTCCAGGCCCAGCCCCCCCAGGAAGTGGTCTGCGGCCATGGCCAGCTTGCGGTAGACCTCCTTGGCCGCCCGCTCGTCGGCCACGTTGTTGACCAGTATCTTGAAGCGGCGCTCCTGGTGCTGGGTGTAGAGCACCTTGATCAGGGCGTAGGCGTCGGTGAGGCTGGTGGGCTCGCCGGTGGCCACCACCACCCGCTCCTGGGCGGCGGTGTTGAAGTAGAGCACCATGTCGCTGATGCCGGCGGCGGTGTCTATGAGCACGGTGTCGGCGTCGGTGTCAAAGGCGTCCAGCTCCTGGAGGATCATGAGCTTTTCGTCGTTGTCCAGTTGGCTCAGCTCGGTCACCCCGCTGGCCGCGGGCAGGATCTTGATGCCCAGGGGCCCTTCCACCACCACCTCGTTCAGGGTCTTGTCGCCGTGGATCACGTCGTTGATGGAATGCTTGGGCGCCAGGCCCAGGAGCACGTCCACGTTGGCCAGGCCCAGGTCGGCGTCGATCAGGAGCACCTTGCGGCCCAGGCGGGCCAGCTCCAGGGCCAGGTTGACCACCACGTTGGTCTTGCCCACGCCGCCCTTGCCGCTGGTTATGGCCATGGTGCGCAGGCTTCCGCTGCCCGAGGGATGTTTCTGGGCGGCGAGGCGCCTGAGGGATTGGGCTTGGTCCATGAGGGGCTCTCCAAAGGGCGATAGCAGTAACGGTTCCCCAGGCCTTTATAACAGGACCGCGGGCAAAGAGCCAAGGCCTGTGGGTCCGGCTGCGGTCATCACAGGGTCTCCAAGTCTCGGCGGGAGGGCAGAAGCCTTTTGGCCAGGCCCTCCCGGGTGGCCTTTTCCAAGTCGTCGGGCACCCGCTGGCCAAAGGCGAGATAGCTCACCGGCTTACCAGCGCGCACCATCTGGTTCAATATGGGACCGTAGGTGGTGGTTTCGTCCAGCTTGGTGAAGATCAAGCTTTGGGGGCTGAAGCGGCCAAAAGCCTGCACCACCTCCTGCAGGTCGCGGTCGCGGGTGGGGGCGGCCAGCACCAGGTGGCAGACAAGCCCCTTGACCCCGCCCAGCACCGCGGCCAGTTCCTCCAGGTTGTCCTCGTCCGCGGGCGAGCGGCCCACGGTGTCCACCAGGATCACCTCCCGGTCGCCGAGTTCGTCCACCGCCTCCCTGAGTTCGGCCGGGCCGGAGGCCGTGAGGGTGGGTATCTCCATGATACGGCCGTATACCTTCAGTTGCTCCGGGGCGGCCATGCGGTAGGTATCCACGGTTATCATGCCCACCCTGAGCCCCTGCTGCAAGGCGAAGTTGGCGGCCAGCTTGGCGATGGTGGTGGTCTTGCCCACCCCGGTGGGCCCCACCAGGGCCCAGGTCAGGGGCCGGCCGGGCCGCAGGCGCAGGGGGTCGTGGGTGCGGAGCATCTTCTTGAGGCGGATGGAGAAGCGGGGCAGGAGCCCCAGGCCCTCGGGCGCGTAGAGCCCCTCCAGCAGTTGGTTGATCAGCCCGGGTGCCACCTCCTGGCGCATGAGGTAGTGGTAGAGGGGGGCCACCTCGGGCCGGGCGGCGAAGCTGGCCGCAGCCTCGGAGACCATGAGGTGGCGGGAGAGCATCTCGCCCAGCCCCTCCACCCGCCGGGCCAGGGCCGCCACCGCCGCGCTCGGCACGCCCTCCTCCCCGGCGCCGGCCTGGGGGGAGGGGTGCTCGGCGGCGCTTTCGTCCATGGCCGCGGATATCTCCACCCCTCCGCCGGGCAGGCGGTTGGTGGACAGGATCACCGCGTCGGCGCCCAGCTCCTGGCGGATCTGCCGCATGGCCTGGCTGATGTCGCTGGCAGTGAAGCGCTTCACCCGCATGGCTTAGGCCTCCCCCCGCCCGCCGGCCTTCAGGCGCGGGCTCTTGCCCGGGCCGCTGGCCAGGCGGACCACGCCCAGGGAATGCACGTTCAGCTCGGGCACCAGCTCGTTGTGGGAGAGTACCACCAGGGTGGGCACGAAGCGCTCCACCAGGCGGCGGAAGTGGCGGCGCACCACCGGCGAGCAGAGCACCACCGGCGGCTGGCTGAGCTGGGTGAATTTCTCCATCTCCTGGTTGAGCCCGTTCAGGATGGCCTGCACCTTGTCCGGGTCCACCGACAGGTAGGCCCCGTGCTCGGTCTGCTGGATGCCCGCGGTTATTATGTCCTCCACCGCCGCGTCCAGGGTGAGCACGTGCAGGTTCTTTTCGCCAGGGCCCAGGATGGACTTGATGATGCCCCGGGCCAGCTTCTGTCGGCAGTACTCGGTGAGGACCTCGGTGTCCTTGGTCAGGGGCGCGTAGTCGGCGCAGGTCTCGGCGATGGTCAAGAGGTCGCGAATGCTAACCCGCTCGCTCAACAGGTTCTGCAGGACCTTCTGCACCTGGCCCAGGGTGAGCACGCTGTTCAGCTCCTCCACCACCTTGGGCGAGGTCTTGGCCAGGTTGTCCAGGAGACCCTGCACCTCCTGGCGGCCCAGGAGTTCGCCGGCGTGGCTCTTGATCACCTCGGTGAGGTGGGTGGCGATGACCGTGGAGAGGTCCACCACCGAGTAGCCGGCGAACTGGGCCTCCTCCCGCTTGGACTCGGGTATCCACAGGGCCGGCAGGTTGAAGGCCGGCTCGGTGGTGGGGATGCCCTCGATGGGCTTCTTGGCGTCGCCGGGGTCCATGGCCAGCAGGTAGTCTATCATCAGCTCGCCGCCGGCCACCTCGTTGCCCTTGATGAGTATGGCGTAGCCGCCGGGCTTGAGCTGGAGGTTGTCGCGCACGTGCAGGGGGGGCACCACGATGCCCATCTCCAGGGCGAGCTGCTGGCGGATGCTGCGGATGCGCTCCAGCAGGTCCCCGTTCTGCTCCTCGTCCACCAGGGGTATCAGGCCGTAGCCCACCTCCAGCTCCAGGATGTCCAGGGGCAGCAGGGCCTGCACTTGCTCGGGGCCGGGGGGCGGCGCCTCCTGCACCGCCTCCTCCTCCACCGCCTGGCGGGCCAGGGTGGCCTGCTGCTCGCGATAGAGCACGAAGGCCAGGCCGCCCATGGCCAGGCCCAGCACCATGAAGGAGGCGTGGGGCAGGCCGGGCACCAGGCCGAAGCAGAACACGATGCCGCCGGCAATGCCGATGGCCCGGGGCTGCTTGCTGAACTGCTTGGCGAACTCGGTGCCCATGGTGAGGTCCGAGGCCGCGCGGCTGACCATGATGCCGGCCGAGGTGGAGATGATGAGCGCCGGTATCTGGCTGACCAGGCCGTCACCGATGGTGAGCACGGTGTAGGTGCTGGCCGCGTCGAAGAAGCTCATGTCCTTTTGCAGCATGCCGATCAACAGGCCGCCGATGATGTTGGTCAGGGTGATGATGATGCCGGCGATGGCGTCGCCGCGCACGAACTTGCTGGCGCCGTCCATGGCCCCGTAGAAGTCGGCCTCGCGGGAGATGTCCCGCCGCCGGGTCTTGGCCTCCTCCTCGTCGATGAGCCCGGCGTTCAAGTCCGCGTCGATGGCCATCTGCTTGCCGGGCATGGCGTCCAGGGTGAAGCGGGCGCTCACCTCGGCGATGCGCTCGGCGCCCTTGGTGATGACGATGAAGTTGATGATCACCAGGATCACGAACACCACCAGGCCCACGAAGTAGTTGCCGCCCACCACGAACATGCCGAAGGCCCGGATCACCTGGCCGGCGGCGGCGGTGCCCTCGTCGCCGTGCAGCAGGATCAGTCGGGTGGAGGCCACGTTGAGGGAGAGCCGGAACAGGGTGGTCACCAGAAGCACCGAGGGGAAGACCGAGAAGTCCAGGGGCCGCAAGGTGTACATGCCGGTGAGCAGGATGATGAGCGCGAAGGTGATGTTGAAGCTGAGGAGTATGTCCAGCAGGAAGGGGGGCAGGGGGATGATCATGACCACCAGGATGGCCACCACCCCCGCGGCCAGGCCCACTTCCGAGATGTTGGAGGCGTCCAGGGCCGGCAGGGCCAGCCTTCCGCGCAGCTTGCTGCTCAGAGCGTCAGCCATGGCAAAAGCTCCTTAGGTCGCGTCCGGTTGAGCGGCCCTGGTGCCGGCCAGGACCTGGCGGTGCTTGTTCTTCAAGCGGTACACGTGGGCCAGGATGGTGGCCACCGCCTCGTACAGGTCGGCCGGGATGGTCTGGCCCACCTCCACCGCCTTGTACAGGGCCTGGGCCAGGGGCTTGTCCTCGATCACCGGCACGTCGTGCTCCCGGGCGATGGCCTTGATCCTCTCGGCCACCTTGTTGGCGCCCTTGGCCACCACGGTGGGGGCGTCCATCTCGCCCACCTTGTAGGCGAGGGCCACCGCCAGGTGGGTGGGGTTGGTGAGCACCACGTCGGCCTCGGGCACCTCGCTCATCATGCGCTTTCTGGCCTGCTCCCGCTGGATGCTGCGGATGCGGCTTTTCACCTGGGGGTCACCCTCGGTCTGCTTGAACTCGTCCTTGATCTCCTGCTTGGACATCTTGAGGTTCTTTTCGAAGTCCCACTTCTGGTAGGCCCAGTCCAGCACCGCCAGCACGATCATGGCCAGCACGCTGCGCCAGAAGATGGTGATGCAGACATCGGTGATGTAGAGGATGATGGCCGTGACCGGCAGGCGCCCCAGCTCGGGCAGGTGGGACCATTCCTCGCGCACCGTGAGGTAGGCCACCCCGCCCACCACCACCAGCTTGCCGATGTTCTTGCCCAGGTCCACCAACAGCCGCAGGGAGGCGAAGCGCTTGAACCCCTTGAGGGGGTTGATCTTCTTCATGTCCGGCTTGATGCGCTTGGGCGCGAAGAGGAAGCCCACCTGGGCCAGGTTGACCAGGATGGCGGCCAGGCTGACCGCGGCCCACACCGGCAGCACCGTCACCAGGAACTGGCTCCACACCGAGGAACTGAGGTCCACCATCTGGGTGAAGCCCAGGTGGGTGGCGTGCAGGTTACGGAAGAAGTGGCGCATCAGGTCGGTGATCTGCTGGTAGAAGAAGCCGCCGAACAGCCAGATGGAGGCGATGCCGGCCAGGAGCACCCCCACGCTGGACAGCTCCATGCTCTTGGCCACCTGCCCCTGTTCGCGGGCCTTGCGCCGCCGCCGTGGGGTCGGTTTTTCGGTTTTTTCCTGGGCGCCCTTTTCCGCCATGACCTACATCGCCTTCAACAGCCCGGCCAGCACCGGGCCCAGGTTGGAGTAAAGCTCGGCCAGCATGGGGATCATCACCAGCATGGCCAGGGAGAGGAAGATGAGCCCCACGCTGATGGTGATGGGGAAACCCACCATCAGGATGTTCATCTGGGGCACGGTCTTGGCCAGGATGCCCATGCTCACCTGGGTGAACAGGAGCGCCCCGATGACCGGGGCGCCCAGGCGCACCGCCAGGCTGAACATCTGGCCGGCCAGGCGCATCATCTGGTCGAAAAGGTTCTTGGTGATGGCCACCTTGCCCACCGGCACCAGGGTGAAGCTGTCGGCCAGGGCCTTGAAGAACCAGTGGTGGCCGTTCACCGCGAACAACACCAGGATGGCCATGAGGAAGCAGAACTGGGCCAGCACCGATATCTGCTCGCCGCCCACCGGGTCGATGACGTTGGCCACCGCGAAGCCCATCTGGAAGCCGATGAGCTGGCCCATGATCTGCACGGCCACCAGCAGCAGGTGCACCGCCAGGCCCAGGATGGCGCCGATGATGATCTCCGCCCCCACCAGGAGCGCGAAGTCCCAGGTCCTGGTGGGGAAGCGGGCCGCCTCCACCGGCACCACCGGGGTGAGCAACAGGGCCAGGGAGAGGCACAGGCCGGCCTTGGCCAGGGGCGGGATGTTGGGCGAGTTGAAAAAGGGCAGGGTGAGGATCAGCGCCGAGCAGCGCACCAGGACCAGCACAAAGGCCGCCCATTGGCTGTAGCTCAAGTCACCGAAGATCACCGCCCGTGCCTCCTAGCCTATGTATTGGGGAAAATTGGTGAAGATGCGCTCGGTGAAGTCCATGAGGTTGGCCAGCATCCAGGGGCCGAACATCATGAGTCCCAGCATGACCGCGATGATCTTGGGAACGAAGGTGAGGGTCATCTCCTGTATCTGGGTCACCGACTGGAACACGCTGATGATCAGACCCACGATCATGCCCAGGCCCAGCATGGGCAGGGCCAGGAGCAGGGTGGTTTCCACCGCGCTGCGGGCAAAGCCGACGATGAAGTCCGGGGTCATGGCTCTCCTCTTGGCCTTGAAGTCAAAATCCCCGCCCCAGGGGCCGCCATGGGGCTTCCCAGGAGGGGGATGCAAATAGCGTTCCAAGGATTGCGACTGGATCGCGTGTCATTACAACGGGTTGGCCGGGGGTGTCCGCCGGCGGGGCGTCAGGGATTTGGCAGGGGCGGCCCCTCAGAAAAAGCTTTTCACCAAAGAGCCTACAATGAGGTGCCAGCCGTCCACCAGCACGAACAGCATCAGCTTGAAGGGTAGGGAAACCATGACCGGCGGCAGCATCATCATGCCCATGGAAAGGAGCACCGAGGCCACCACCATGTCTATGACCAGGAAGGGCACGTATATCAAGAAGCCTATCTCAAAGGCCGTCTTGAGTTCGCTGATCACGAAGGCCGGGATCAGGCTGCTCAGGGGCACCGCCGCGGCGTTCTGGGGCTTCTTTTCGCCGGCGATGCGCATGAACAGGCCCAGGTCTTTCTTGCGGGTCTGCTTGAGCATGAAGTCCCGCAAGGGCTCCACCGCCTTCTGGAAGAACTCGGTCTGGCCCAGCTTGCCGTCCAGGTAGGGCCCCAGGGCGTTGTCATAGACTTTATTGAAGGTGGGGGCCATGATGAAGAAGGTGAGGAAGAGGCTGAGCCCCACGATGATCTGGGCGGGCGGCATCTGCTGGGTGCCCAGGGCGTTCCTGAGCAGGGAAAGGACCACCGCCAGGCGGGTGAAGCTGGTCATCATGATGAGGATGGCCGGGGCCAGGGTGAGCACCGTGAGCAGGATCACCACCTGCAGGGCGGTGGAGACCTGCTCCGGGCTGGTGGCCTGTTCCATGCCCAGGGTGATGGAGGGCAGGCGCAAGAGGCCCTCCTGGGCCAGGGCCGGCACCGCCACCAGGAGCAGCAGCGCCGCCAGGACCGCTGCCAGACCCAGCCGCCTCATGACCCCCGGCCCTCCTTGCGGGCGGCCCGCTTGAAGACCTGGGCGAAGCCGCCTCCTTCGGACCCCGCCGAGTTGGCCCCGCCGCCGGCGGAGGGGGCCTCCCCGTCCCGTCCCGGGCCCTCCTGCTTGTCCAGGAGGGTGACGCTGCCCGGGCTTATGCCCAGCACCAGCACCTTCTCGTCCACCTGCACCAGGGCCACCTGGGCGCGCTGGCCCAGGCTCAGCCGGCCCAGGAGCCGCAGGCGCCCCCGTTGCAGGATCCCCCCGGCCGGGCCGGGCAGGAAGCGGCGCACCAGCCAGTAGATGAGGAGCATCACCCCCAGCACCCCGGCCAGGCCGCCCACCATCTTGACCAGCGCGCCGGTGAAGCCCACCTCGCCCAGGGGGGCGGGGGGCAGGGGGGGTGGGGCCGTCTCCTCCGCCGCCCAGGCCGCCAGCGCCCCGGCCTGCAACCAGAGGCCGGCGGCCAGGCCGGCCGCTCTATGCCAACAGCGCCTTGCCACGGCTAAGCCAGCGATTTCACACGCTCGATGGGCGATACGATGTCGGTGAGGCGCACGCCGAACTTCTCGTTCACCACCACCACCTCGCCGCGGGCGATGAGCTTCTTGTTGACCAGGATCTCCAGGGGTTCGCCCGCCAGCTTGTTCAGCTCGATGACCGAGCCCTGGCCCAACTGCAACAGGTCGTTGATGAGCATGGAGGTGCGGCCCAACTCCACCGTGACCTCCAAGGGGATGTCCAGGATGAAGTCGATGTTGCGGGCCGGCGCCTTGGTTTCCGCCTCAGGCTCGCCGAACTCCTCCAAGGAGGCGTCGTCGCTGGGTGCGATCTCTTCGCTTTCCCATTCTTCTTCAGCCATGGTTCCTTCCTCTCTCTGAGGGCCAGACCTAGTAGGTCAGTTGGGCGGGGCTCTCCACGAACCCCTCCACCCGGAAGGCCTTGGCCCCGCGGTAGATGCCCGGGCGCCCCTTGAACTTGGGCACGCCCTCCACCATACCGATCAAGAAATCGTTCACGTCCTTGTCGAGCTGCAACACGTCGCCCACCTTGAGCTTCAAAAGCTCGCCCGAATCCAGGCGGGCCCGGCCCAGCTCCACGGTGAAGTCCACCTCCGCCTCCTTGAGCTGCTCGCGGAAGCGGCGCATCCACTCGTGGTCCACCTCCAACTGGTCGCTCTGGAAGCCGGCGTAGAGCTTGGAGCGGATGGGCTCCACCGTGGAGTAGGGGATGCACACGGTGATGGTGCCGGCGGCGTGCTCCATCTCCATCTCGAACTTCACCACGATGACCACGTCGGTGGGCGGCACGATGGAGGCGAACTGGGGGTTGATCTCGGTGCGCTGGTAGACCATGGTCACCTCGTGCACCGGTTTCCAGGCCTGCTCCATGTCCTTGAGGGCCAGCATCACCACCTTGCGGGTGAGCTGGTGCTCGATGGCCGTGAAGTCGCGGCCCTCGATCTTCACCTCGCCGCCGCCGGTGCCGCCCAGGAAGGTCTCCACCAGGTTGAAGACCAGCTTGGACTCCAAGACGAAGATGGCATGGCCCCGCAAGGGGTCCATCTTGAAGATGTGCAGGCTGGTGGGCACCGGCAGGCTGCGCATGAACTCGCCGAACTTGACCATGTCCACGCTGGTGGTGGTCATGTCCACGATCTTCCTGAGGGCCGAGCTCAAGGTGGTGCGGAACAGGCGGGCGAAGCGGTCGTTGATGATCTCCAGGGTAGGCATGCGCCCGCGGATGATGCGGTCCTGGTTGGTGAGGTCGTAGACGATGACCCCGTCGGCCTCGGGGCCGGTGTCGGTCTCCACCTCGATCTCGCCGCCGCTCATACCCTTTAATAGGGCGTCGACCTCGTCCTGGCTAAGTATCTTGCTCATGCCTCATCCCCCTTGATTGGGGTTTCGCGGGTTTGAACCAAACCAGCCCAGCCCACCTATTGCACCACGAACTCGGTGAAGTACACGCCGTGCACCGCGCCCACCCCCAACAGGGAGCGGTTGAATATCTGGAGTATCTCGTTGCGCAGGCGTATCTTGCCCGCCACCGGCGCGATGTCCGCGTAGGACTTGCTGGTCAGGAGCAAGAGGATGCTGTCCCGGATCTGGGGCATGCGCACCTCGATCTCCTTCTTGAGCTTCTCGTCCTTGGCGTCCACCGATATCTTCAGCTTCAGGTAGCGCTTGCCGCTGGGGTCGGCCAGGTTGACGATGAAGGGCTCCAGCTCCAGCACGGTCCCCGGCACGTGGGGTCCCTTCTGGGCCTCTTCGGCCTTTTCGCCGGCCTTTTCGCCTTCGGCAGTGGCCTGGGCCTTGTCGGCCGCGGGCTTTTCGTCACCGGCCATGAAGAATTTCCATCCAAAGAAGCCGCCGCCACCGAGGAGCAGCACCGCCACCACGATGATGATGATCAGCTTCATGGACGACTTTTTCTTCTCGCCGCCTTCCTCTTCGGCCTCGTCCGTGGCATCGACTTCCATGTCCAGCTCGGGCATGGTCAACTCCCCTGGGTTATGGGTTTTTCATCAAAAGTACGATTTCGGTCCGCCGGTTCATGGCCCGGTGCTTGGGGGTGTCGTTGGGCACCAGGGGCCGGGTGTCGCCCAGGGCGGCCACCCGCAGGCGCCGGGCCGCTATGTGTTCCTTCACATTTAGATAATGCAGCACCGCCAGGGCCCTTTGCAAAGAAAGACTCCAGTTGTTCGAGGCCGCCGCGCCCGGGCCCGGGGGCACGTTGTCGGTGTGGCCCTCCACCGAGATGGGCTGGTCGCCGTGCCGCAGGATGGCGGCCACCTGGTGGATGGCCCGCTCGGCCCGGGGAGAAAGGGTGGCCTGGCCCGGGGCGAAGAGCAGGTCGTTGGCCAGGGTGATGACCATGCCCCGCTCCTCGCTCTTGAGGTTGACCTGCTGTTGCAGGCGGCTGGGCACGTTGCCCTCGCTGGAGGGGGGCAGGTCCAACTGCTCGGCCAGCTTCTGGGCGGGGGTGCCGAACTCGTCGGCCCGGGGCTGGCGGATGGAGTCCAGCAGCTCCTGGAAATTCCCCACCTTGCCCTGGTCGGTGAGCCCCAAGTAGCCCTGGGAGCCGCTGCTGAACACGCCGAAGGCGGCCTTGAGCTTTTGCACTTCCGGCTCCTTCATGGACAGCAGCATCACGAAGAAGGTGAGCAACAGGGTCACCAGGTCGCTGAAGGTGAACATCCAGCCCAGGGGGTTGAAGCCGGAATCTTCCTGCCCGCGCTTGGCCATGGCTACGGCTTCTCCTTTTTCGGCCCTTCGCCCAACAGGTCGAAGGTGAAGCCCTTGAAGTCCAGCTTGCGGTCCTTGAATTCTTCCTCGGGCAAGAGCCAGCGGCTGGCGTCCCGGGCGTCGAACACCAGCTCCACCCGGTTGTTCATGCGGCGGTGCTTGTAGCTGTCGTTGGGCACCACCGGGTCGAAGCCGGCCAGGCCAAAGGCGGCCAGGCGCTGGGGGGCCACGCCCTGGGAGATCAGGTAGCGCACCACGGCCAGGGCCCGGTCGGCGCTGATGGCCCAGTTGTCCTTGCCGTCCAGGCGCTGGGAAGGCGCGCTGTCGGTGTGGCCGCGCACGCTGATGGGGTAGGCCCGGTCCTTGATGACCTGGGCCACTTTTTTCAGGAACTTCAATCCCTTGGGGCTTATCTTCTCCGAGTCGGGCTCGAACAGGAGCCAAGTGGGCATGACCGCGGTCTTCATGGTGCCCGAGCGCAGCAGCCGCACCTCGCCCTCCAGGCCCTCGGTCTGCACCAGGCCCCGGAGGGCCAGGTAGTCCTGGTCCACCGGGTTGATGGGCGCGGTGGCGCTCTTGGTGAGCTGGAGCACCGAGGGCATGGGGCTGGGCCCGCCGGGGGTGAAGCCGAAGGTGCCCACCAAGGACTCGAACACCGCCTTGACCCTGGCCTCCTCCACCTGGGACATGGAGTTGAGCAGGATGAAAAACGCCAGCAAAAGGATCATCAACGAGGTGTAGAGCACCACGATCCCTGGCGCTTCCGGCTCCTCTTGCTTGCGGCGGGCCACGGGTTCTGCCTCCCTACTTGAACACCGACTGGCGCATGGGCGGGGGCAGGAAGCTGTGCAGCTTCTGCTCGATTACCCGGGGGTTGTCGCCCCGGGCGATGCTCAGGATACCGTTGAGTATGATCTCCTTGATCATCACCTCCTCCTGGGAGCGGTTCCTGAGCTTGCCGCTCATGGGCAGAAACACCATGTTGGCCAGGACCGCGCCGTAGAAGGTGGTGATGATGGCCACGGCCATGGCCGGGCCGATGGTGGAGGGGTCGCTCATGCTGGCCAGCATCTGCACCAGGCCGATGAGGGTGCCGATCATGCCCAGGGCCGGGGCAAAGGTGCCCATAGTCATGAATATCTCGGCGCCCAGGCGGTGGCGCTCGGCCACATAGTCGATTTCCGTCTCCATTATCTCCTTGATATTATTGGGCTCCAGCCCGTCGATCGTGAGTTGGAGCCCTTTGGCCAAGAAGGGGTCGTCCACCTCTTTCAGGCTGCCTTCCAGGGCCAGGATCCCCTCGCGGCGGGCCTTGGTGGCGAACTCCACGAACTGGCTGATGATCTGGGGCATGCCCACCAGCTTGTGGAAGAACACGTGCTTGACGATGCCCACCAGCTTCAGCACGTCCCGCAAGGGATAGTTGATCAGGGTGACGCCGATGGTCCCACCCACCACGATGAGGATGCTGGGTATGTCGATGAACATCAGGATGCTGCCGCCCAGGGTCATGGCGATCAAAACCAGGGCGAAGGCGCTGACGATTCCGATTATGGTGGCCAGGTCCATGTGCCGCTCCTTGGCGTAGCCAACAAATCTCCCGATCAGTAGGCAAGGTGCGTGCCAGCCGGTCCCCGAGGGGTCCGTTATAATTTTTTACTAAAAAACGGCCTGTTAGGCAATAAGAGCTGGCCGAGGGGGGCAAAAAAACCGGTCAATAATTTGACGCCCCGGACCCTTGGCCGGGGTCCGGGGCGCAGATTTTGCCGCGAAAAGGCCTTTGAGGCTAACGCTTCAGGTTGATCAGCTCGGCCAGCATCTGGTCGGTGGTGCTGATGGTGCGGCTGTTGGCCTGGAAGGCGCGCTGGTAGTTGATCATCTTCACGAATTCGTTGGCCAGGTCCACGTTGGACTGCTCCAGGGCGCCGGACTCCACCTTGCCCAGGCCGCCCTGGCCCGGCCGGTTGGACACCGGCTCGCCGGAGTTCAGGGTCTGGCGCCAGAGGTTGTCGCCGTTTCGCTCCAGGGCCGAGGGGTTGGCGAAGTTCACCAGCATCACCGCGCCCAGGGTGCGCAAGGTGCCGTTGCTGAACTGGCCGGTGATGAGGCCGGTCTTGTCGATGTCCAGGGACTGGAGGGAGCCCCGGGGCGAGCCGTCCTGGTACAGGTAGAAGGTCTCGCTGGCCCCGGCCGACTGGGTGCTGTTGCTGGTGCTGGTGGGGGTGAAGTCGAAGGTGATGGTCTGGGGCTCGGTGGAGCCGTAGTCGGTGGCGCCGGGGATGTCCGACTCCCAGCCGAAGGTGATGTCCCGGTGGCCGTTGGTCTCGGTGCCGGTGGCGGCGTGGCCGTCGTTGGCATAGGTGTCCTGGGTCCAGGTGTCGAAGTTGAGGCTCAGGCCGTCGCCCAGGGTGTTGGAGGAGGCGATGCTGATCTTGGCGTCCGAGTAGTTGGTGGTGGCCGGCGGGGTGCGGCGGGCCAGTTGGATGGTGTAGCCGCCACTACCGTTGTGGCTCACGTTGGCCAGGATGTCCGAGCCGGTGCCGGAACCGGTGCCAGTGCCGTCCATGCCGCCGTCGAAGCCGCTGCCCGAAAAGCGCAGGTCGCCGTCCTCGGTGCTGGCGCTGATGGTGACGCTGTTGCCCGACTTGCCGTCGATGTCGGTGCCGCTGGCGGTGAGCAGGATGCTGCCGTCGGTGTCGCCGCCCACGGCGGTGCCCGAGTAGGTCACGGTGAGCTGTTCGTTGGCCGGCAGCACCGCGTTGATGGCCGCGGTTATGGCGGCCAGGGTGGAGCCAGGGGGCAGGGCGGCGGTGGTATAGGTGCCCGTGCCGGTGGTGACGCTTATGGTGCGGGCGGCGCCCCAGGCCGCGGAGTCCACCCACATGGACACCGTGGCGTTCATGCCGTTGTCGATGGCGTTTTCCAGGTCCTGCATGGAGGCGCCGGTCACCGCCAGGTCGGTGGATGCGCCGGCCGGGGTGACGCTCACCGCAAAGGGGTTGGAGGCGTCGCCGTAGATCCGCACCGTGGTGCCGTTGGCCACGGCCCAGTAGCCCCGGCCCTCGGCGAGCTGATTGATGGTGTTGGCCAGCTCGTCGGCCGCGCCCGCGGCGGTGGCCTGGGTCAGGGTGATGGGGGTGGTGGTGCCGATGGTGATGACGTCGCCGTTGTGGGTGTTGTTGGTGAAGGCGATGTCCACCCAGCTCTTGAACACCTGCTGGCCGGTGGTGTTGGTGGTGTCCTCGTTGCCGTCGGAATCCACCGGGGTGTAGGTCAGGGACTCACCGATGCGGTTGCTCACGTAGGCCTGGGATGCACTGTAGGGCGCGGTGCTGTCAGTGACCGTGGCCGCGGCGGTGAAGCTGTCCACCGCCGGGTCCAGCTCGGTGCTGGTTCCCACCAGGTGCCCGTTGGTGTCGAAATGCAGGAAGAAGGTGTTGGAGTACTGGGTGGACGGGGCGGGGGTGGGCAGCACGCCCTGGTCGGTGTCGTAGATGTTGGCCTGGGTGAAGGTTCCGTCCGCGGTTTCGTAGACGCTGCACTTCCAGATGCCGGTGATGGTGCTGCTGGTGCTGGGCTGGGCGCCGGTGTAGCTGCTGGCGTCCAGGCGCTGGAAGAACAGGGCCAGGTCGTGGGCGATGCCCAGCGAGTCGTAGGTGCGCACCGTGGTGAGGTAGTTGTAGGTGCTCTGGTCCGTGGGGTCGATGGGCTGGCTCTGGTCGTGGTAGGAGTCGTCCTCGGCGTTCAGGTTCACGCTCACATCCACCTGGGTGGTGGCGATGGCGTCGGCCTGCATGGAGAGGATCTGGATGTCCTCCACGATCTGCTGCAGGTTGCCGTCGGAGTCCACGTTGAGCCCCCGCAGGCGCAGGCCGTTGGGGTTGACCAGGTAGCCCTCCTTGTCCAGGATGAACTGGCCGGCCCGGGTGTAGTAGTAGCCCTCGGTGCCGCCGGTCACGGTGCTGGGGTTGGATACCTCGAAGAAGCCCTTGCCGTTGATGGCCAGGTCGGTGGGGATGTCGGTGCTCTCGAAGGCACCCTGGGTCATCAGGTTCTGCAGGTTCAGGACCCGGGCGCCGGTGCCCACCTGCTTGACCACCGTGCCGCCCACGGTGAGCGAGTGCACCATGATGTCGCCGAAGTTGGTGCGCGTGGATTTGTAGGCGTGCGTGTTGAGGTTGGCGATGTTGTCAGCCACGCTCGAAAGCGCCCGCCCGTGCACGTTCAGGCCGGTCACTCCGGAGTACATTGCGGTTAGCATTCCCATGGCGGCTACTCCTTGATCGGTTCTTCAGCCAGCCGTCCCCCCGATGAAGGTCCGGCGTCCGTTAGGTTCCTCCTACAAAAGGGCGGCAGCCAGCCCGCCCAGGGAGATCAGGCTCTTCAAGATGCTCCCGGTGTCCGAGGCCTCCCCGCCGCTGTCGGCGGAGGCGGAGCGGTTCGTCGGAACCGCCGCGTTGGCCGGGGTGAATTCGCTCACCTGGCTCTGGGCCTGTTGGGGCGCGGGCGGCTGGCGCACGGCCAGCACGTCCTTGAGGGGCAGGGCCGCCTCGCCCAGGAGCAGGTAGCTGGTGCCGTCGGCTCCCTTCTGGTAGCCGGTGACCAGGCCGGTCACGGTCTGGTCGCTCACCTCCACCGGGTTGCCCCGGCTGTCGGTGGCCGAGATGGTGATCTTGTACACCCCGTCGGGCACGGCCTGGCCGTAGGTGGTCTTGCCGTCCCACTGGAACTCCTGGGCCCCCGCCTGTTGGCGGCCCAGGGGTATCTCGGCCACCTTGCTTCCGCTCTCGTCGGTGACCACCACCATCACCTCGGCGTCCTTCTTCAGGGTGTAGCCCACCGCGCCCACGTGGCCCTGGCTCACCGGCAGCATGTCCCCGGCCAGGGTCACCTCCTTGCCCAGGTAGCTCAGGATGGTGGTCTGCTCCATGGTCTGCTTCAGGGAATCCATGGTTTCCATGGACTTGGCTATCTTGGTGAGCTGCTCCAGGCTGCTGAAGGTGGCCAACTGGGCGGTGTACTCGGTGTTGTCCATGGGGTCCAGGGGGTTCTGGTTGGTCACCTGGGCCATGAACATCTTGAGGAAGGCGTCCTGCCCCAAGGCCTTCTTGGTCGCCTCGGTCACCGGCGGCGCGGCCGCCTTCTCCGACGTGGAGCCTGCATACAGGGGAGATATCACCTCTAGGCCTCCTGGTTCAGGCGAAAAGATTTACCCGGCCGTTGGCGCCGGCCAACCCGGCGGCCAAGGGGGTGATTTCGTCTTCCTCGGTTTCCAGGGCGGCGGTGCCACCCCGGGAGCCGGGCCGGCGGCGTCCGTCGCCGCCCTGCTCGTTGCCCCGGGCCTCGCGGCGCTCGGCGTCGGGGCTGATCACCACCTCCAGGCGCTCGGGCTTGAGGCCCTGCTGGGCCAGCTGCTGCTTGAGGTCCTGGAGGCCCACCTCCAGGGCGTGCTTGGCCGCGGAGGTCTCGGCTATCAAGGTAGCCTTGAGCACCCCCTCCCGCAGGGTGAGCTTCACCGTGAGCTCGCCCAGGGCCGGCGGCTTCAGGGCCAGGCGGAGCTGGCTGAGGTTGCCCTTGGCCATCTGGGCGATCTGGTTGCTCACCTGGCGCACCACCTGGGCGGGCAGGGAGCCGCGGACCGCCGCGGCCCGGCCCGCGCCCGCCGGCCGCGCCTCCAGCGCCGCGGCGGCCAGGCTGGCCCGGAAAGAAGGCTCCTTGGGGGCCGCGCCCTTGGCAGGGGCGGCAGGAGCGGCCTTGGCGCCGGCGAGGTTGCCGCGGGCCTGGGCATGGCCCTGGTTCTGGCCGCGGGTGTGGCCCTTGGCTTCGGGCTCCGGCTCGGTGGCGCGCGCGGCCTGGGTCTCCACCTGCTCCTTAACCAGGCGGATCAGCTCCTTTTGCGCCTCCTTGTCCTGGAGGGGCTTGGCCTGCTGGTGCTGGAGGGGCTTGGCCTGCATCTCCGCCTTTTGCAGGATCTGCATGACCTGGGCCTTCAGGCGCTCGGCGTCCGGCGCCGGCTCCTGGCCCTGGCCGGCGATCTTCAGCTTCTGGGCCAGCGCTTGCAGGGCGCCCTTCACCCGCTGGTCCTGGCGGGCGGCGGCGTGTTCCAAAAGCGCCAGCAGGGCCTGGGGATGGGTGCGGCCCTGGCCGTCGGTGGCCTTGGCCAGGAGGGTGTCGACCTCCCGGGCCTTGAGCCCCAGGCGCGTCAGCAGGTCGCGCAGCAGGTCCTGGTCCACCTCGGTGGCGCCTCCCCGGGCTGCTTGCAGCTCCATGGCCCGGGCCACCAGCTTGGGCAGCCCGCTCACCACCAGGTACTCCCCCCGCCGGGGCAGGGATTCCAGGAAGCGGCGCACCTCGCCGTCAGGCAGCCCCAGTTCCTTGAGCACCTGCATGAGGAGCGGCTTGTCCTCGGCCTTCAAAAGGAACACCGGCCCCTTGTCCGGCGTGTATTGCTCCATGACGCCGAACAGGACACCCAGGTTCACGGTGCCGTCCTTCTTGGAGGCCCGCGCGATCATCTCCTGGGCGTCCTCGCGGCTGTAGCCCGACATGACCAGGACTTCCTCCAGCTTGTCCCGGTCCTGGGCCGCCACCTCGAAGCGCGTCAAGGGCTGCCCCGTGGCCTCCAGGCTTTTCTTCAGGCGCTGGATGGGCCGCAGCGGCGACTCCGGCCGGGCGCTTGCCAGGGCCTGCCCTGCGGCCGGCGGCGCCGAGGGGTCGGCCGGGCCGGCGGCCAGTGGGGAGCGCGCGGGGTGCGGCCCCACCGCAGCCAAGGGCTCGGCCATCTCTCTCTGGTTGAGTTGGGCGAAAAGCATTTCAAAAAGCCCGGCCGCGGCTCCGTCCTTCTGCTGCTTGCCGGTGCCGCTCACCAGGCCAGATACGTCCCAATCCATGGACACAGGCTTCACGTGCTCCTCCTTGAGCATCCGAACTCTCGCTGGCCCCAGGATAAGCAAGCCCAGTGCCAGCAAGGGACCTATGTCTGAAAATCACCTTGTGTCGCGGGTTTATCCGCTGAGAGCTTGCGGGGGACTACGGCGGAGGAGGCAGGATTTGCCATCCCGGAGCGCGGGGGCGGAAGCAGTTTTTGCCGGGAGGGCCGCCCAAGAGGGACCCGCGGCGCATGCTCGAGCCGCGGGCCCCGGAGGGAGGAGGGTGGGGGGTTGGCAGGCCTTCAATGTATTGATCGGCTGCCGCGGCCCGGGGCTTTAGGACTTTTTGGGCTCGCCCAGGGGCAACGGGTGGTGCCGGCCGTCCACCACCAGCGCGAAGCCGTCTCCCTCGGGCTGGATGTACTGGGCCAGTTGGTAGTAGGCCGGCCGGGCGAAGCGGGCCGGAAAGGCGCCGCCCTTCACCCGGCAGTAGAGCATCTGGTTCTGGCCCAGCCACACCCCGGCGGGAGGCACCTCCTCCCAGGTGTCGTCATTGAGCCGTACCTTGAGCACCCCGCCGGCCACGTCCACCCGGCGCACCACGAAAAAGGTGTCCGCCACCTCCAGTTCGCAGGTCTTGCCGTCCACCCGCAGCAGGTAGCGGCCGTCCTC
This sequence comes from uncultured Desulfarculaceae bacterium, assembly GCA_964620595.1. Classification (GTDB taxonomy): domain Bacteria; phylum Desulfobacterota; class Desulfarculia; order Desulfarculales; family Desulfarculaceae; genus Desulfocarbo. The sequence goes on from CAZUHP010000001.1 coordinate 226,560, forward strand.
CAGGCACACCGAGGCGAACACCTCCTCCAGCACCTTGGGGTGCACCAGGGGGGCGCCGTTGTGGCTGAGTTCGCCCTCGGTGTTCACCTGTATCTGGCAGGGAGGGTACTTGCCCTGCCAATCCTTGGGCATGAATTTTTCCAGGTCCAGGTTGTCGGCGCTCATGGTGTTGCACCCTTGCCGCGGGGTGGGGGCGTTCCCAGGGGGGCGTTTTCCCAGGGGGCGTTCCCCTGGCGGCGGTGAATACATATCAAAGTCAGGCAGTCAAAGGGGTGCCTCCCGGCACCCCCTGGCTTTATAGCATGGCAGGGCCCGCAAGTAAAATCAGGCCGGCCCCGGCGGGTTGCCGCCCCCCAGCGCATACAGGAACGGCGGGCGCGGGGAGCGCCTCTCGACTTGCTCCCCCGCCCCCCCGTCGCCCCCCGTCGCCCCCCGTCGCCGCCCCCCGTCGCCGCCCCCGTCCCCCCCCGTCGCCGCCCGTCGTCCTCCGGCTCAGAGGCCCGCCTTGCCGCAGCAGGAGCCCGGACCCTGGCAGCCCGCCTCCTGGGGGCTGGAGCCGCAGCAGGAATGATCGCCCGGGCCGGGCACGGCCTGGCGCTCCCGGCCGGTGAGGCTGCTGGGGGTGGACATGAGCCGCTCGGTGCGGTTGCTGCCGCACTGGGGGCAGCAGAGTTCCTGGTCGCTGTGGAACACCAGCACTTCGCCGCTATGGCCGCAATCGAGGCACTTGATCTCGTAGATGGGCATGGCGTCTTCTCCCTGTGGGCCCGGCCGGGGGGCCGGGGTGTGTGCGGGTCAGCCCGTGCGCTCGGCGGTGCGTTGCAGCACCTGGTCCACCAGGCCCCGGTAGGCGGGCCCGGCCTCTTCCTCCTCCTGCTCCAGGTCCAGGGGCCTGCCCTGGTCCGAGGCCGCCACCAGGCGGGGGTCCCAGGGTATCTGGCCCAACAGGCTCAGGCCGAAGCGCTCGGCCAGGGCGCGGCCCCCGCCTTGGCCCAGCAGCTCGATGGGCTGGTGGCAGTGGGGACAGGTGAGGCCCGACATGTTCTCCACCACCCCCAGGATGGGCATCTCCATCTGGAAGCAGAAGTCCACCGACTTGCGCACGTCGGCCAGGGCTATCTCCTGGGGGGTGGTGACCACCACCGCCAGGGCGCCGTCCACCGCCTGGGCGATGGTGAGGGGCTCGTCGCCGGTGCCGGGAGGGGAGTCTATGACCAGAAAGTCCAGCCGCCCCCACTGCACGTCGCCCAGGAACTGCTTGATGACCCCGATCTTGAGGGGGCCGCGCCAGATGATGGAGCTGTCCTTCTGGGGCATGAGCATCTCCACGCTCAGCACCTTGAGGCCGTGGTCCAGCACCACCGGCTGGATGAGGTTCTCTTTCTCCTGCACCTGGGCGTGGCCCTTCACCCCCAGCAGGCGGGGGATGGAGGGGCCGTGCAGGTCCACGTCCAACAGGCCGGTCTGGTAGCCCCTGGCCGCCAGGCCCAGGGCCAGGTAGGTCGCCACGGTGGACTTGCCCACCCCGCCCTTGCCGCTCATGACCAACAGCTTGTAGCGTATCTTGTCCAGGTTGGCGGCCACCCGGCCGTCCATTTCGTTGGGGGCAGCGGCCGCTCCAGTGGAGCAGCTTCCCGAGGTAGTGTTTGCCGTCATGGTGTTCTCTCCGCAGGGGTAAACTTATACCGCAAATCTATACATCTTATAGAGGATTGACAAGGGGCGGGGGAGGAAGGGGCTAGAAGGTCTTGTCCGTGTCCAAAAGGAGGGTCACCGGCCCTTGGTTCACCAGGTGCACTTCCATCATGGCCCCGAACTCGCCGGTGGCCACCGAGAGGCCCTGCTGCCGGAGTTCCTGGCAAAAGGCCCGGTACAAGGGCTCGGCCTGCTCCCCGCCGGCGGCGCGGGAGTAGGAAGGCCGGGTGCCCTTTCGGCAGTCGCCCCACAGGGTGAACTGGCTCACCACCAGGACCTCGCCGCCCACGTCCCGGAGCGAGAGGTTCAGCTTGTCCTCTGGGTCGGGAAACAGGCGCAGGCCGGCGATCTTCTTGGCCAGCCAGGCGGCCTGCTCCGGCCCGTCTTCCCGGCCCACGCCGAGCAGCACCAGGAGCCCGTGACTGATGGCCCCCGCCACCCGTCCGTCCACCTCCACCCGGGCCTCTTTCACCCGCTGCACCACCGCCCGCATATCTACTCCAGATGGTCGATGAGCCCGGCCAGGTAGCCGGCGCCGAACCCGTTGTCGATGTTCACCACGCTGAGCCCCGGGGCGCAGGAGTTGAGCATGCCCAACAGCGCGGCCAGGCCGCCGAAGGCGGTGCCATAGCCCACGCTGGTGGGTACCGCCACCACCGGCCGGTCCACCATGCCGGCCACCACCGAGGGCAGGGCTCCTTCCATGCCGGCCACCACCACCAGGCAGGTGGCCTGGCCCAGCACCGGGGCCGAGCCCGCCAGCCGGTGCAGCCCGGCCACGCCCACGTCGTAGATTCTCTCCACCTTGGAGCCCATGAGCCGGGCGGTGAGCGCGGCCTCCTCGGCCACGGGCAGATCCGAGGTGCCGGCCGCCAGCACCGCCACCAGGCCCCGCCCCGGCTTGGCCCCCTCTGGGGCCTCCAGGTAGAGGCAGGCGGCCCGGCGGTCATAGGTCAGATCCTTCCACTTGGCCCGCACCGCCTTGGCCTTGGCCGTGTCCACCCGGGTCACCAGCACCGCGGCGCCCTGCTGGTGGATGGCCCGGCCGATGCTCACGATCTGGGCCGGGGTCTTGCCCTGGCCGAAGATGACCTCGGGAAATCCCTGCCGCAGGCTGCGGTGGTGGTCCACCCGGGCAAAGCCCAAATCCTCGTAGGGCAGGGACTTGAGCCGGTGGAGCGCCTCCTCGGGCTCCAGGTCGCCGGCGGCTACTTCTTGCAGGAGTTTCTTGAGCCTGTCCGCGGTCACTGGTTAAAGCCCTTGTCCCTTCCGGGGTGCATCCCCTATAGTTTTGGTGCGGCCCGGGCCCTGGGGCCCACCTGGCCTGGCATGGATTCTATATCCCCCTTGCTGAGGCTGCAAACCCATGAATTCCCTTGACCCCGGCGCGCACCCCTCCGGGTGGATAGAGGTGACCATCCTGGCCCCGCCCCCCCAGGCCGAGGCGGCGGCCGATTTCCTGGTGCGGCTCACCGGCCGGGGGGTGGAGACCATGCCCGGGCCCGGCGGCCGGGAGCAGGTGAAGGCCTTCCTGGAGGAGGGACCCCGGGCCGGGGAGCAGCGCCGGCAGGTGGCGGAGCTGGTCCGGCGCCTGGCGGCGCTGGCCCCGGGGGAGGTGAGCGTGGAGTTCCGCGCCCTGCCCGACCAGGACTGGGGCGAGAGCTGGAAGCGCCACTTCCACCCCCAGGAGCTGGCGCCCGGCCTGTGGGTGGCCCCGCCCTGGGAGCCTCCGCCGGGCCAGGTGCCGGAGGGCGAGGTGGTGCTCATCGACCCGGGCCAGGCCTTTGGCACCGGCCAGCACGCCAGCACCCTGCTCTGCCTCCAGCACCTGGCCCGCCTGGCCGGGGAGGGCCGGCTGCCCGGGCGGCTGTTGGATTTGGGCTGCGGCACCGGCATCCTGGCCCTGGCCGGGCTCCGCCTGGGGGTGGAGCGGGCCCTGGCCCTGGACCTGGACCCCTTGGCCCTGGCGGCCGCCCGCCACAACGCGGAGCTGAACGGCCTGGCCTCGCGCCTGGAGATAAGCTCCCGGCCCCTGGAACAAATGACAGAGGAGTTTCCCTTGATCCTGGCCAACCTCACCGCCCTGGACCTGGTCCAACTGGCGCCCGGTTTGGCCGCGCGCCTGGAGCTGGGCGGCGAGCTGGTGGCCTCGGGCATCCTGGAGGGCCAGGACGCGAGGGTGCGCCAGGCCCTGGAAGGGGCCGGCCTGGGCTTTGTGGAGCGCGGCGCCCTGGGCGAGTGGTGCTCCCTGGTGATGGTGCGATGAGCCGGCGGCGTTTTCTGGTGGAGCCCGGCTCCCTGGCGCCGGGAAGGGAGCTGGCCCTGGACCCTGGCGAGGCCCGCCACGCGGCCAAGGTGCTGCGGCTGAGGGCGGGCGAGGAGGTGTGGCTCCTGGACGGGGAGGGCCTGGTGGGCCGGGCCGAGATCGTCTCCCTGGACAGGCGGGGAGTGGTCTGCCGGGTGGTGGAGGTGCAGGCCCCGCCCCTGCCCCGGCCGCGGCTGGTCGTGTGTCCCGGCCTGGCCAAGAACCCGGCCATGGAGCTTCTGGCCGTGAAGCTGAGCGAACTCATGGTGCAACAGGTGCGGCCCTTTGTCAGCTCCCGCTCGGTGCCCCGGCTCAAGGACCCGGCCGCCCGGGCCCGGCGCTGGCAGCGCTTGGGCCGCCAGGCCCTCAAGCAGTGCGGCGCGGCCCGGGCCCCGCGCTGGCACCAGCCGGTGGATTTGGCGGACCTGCTCGCCCTGCCCCCGGCCGGGGCGCGCAAGATCATGCTTTACGAGGATGAATCCGCCGGCCCCAGCCTGGCCCAGGCCTTGGGGGGCGAGGCGGCGGAGGAGGTGTGGGTGCTGGTGGGGCCGGAGGGCGGTTTCGCGCCCCAGGAGGCCCGGGCCGCCCGGGAGGCGGGCTGGCTCACCTGCCTCCTGCCCGGCGCTGTCCTGCGCGCCGAGACCGCGGCCCTGGCCGCGGCCGCGGTGGTGCGCTTCGGGTAGGGAACACCTTTCAGGAAACAGGCCTCAGTCCAGCTTCTGGGAGTAGCCGCACTCCTTGTCGGGGCAGCGCAGGCTGGTGCCCGCCTTGGTGGTCTTTTGCAGCAGGAAGGGATGCCCGCACTGGGGGCAGGCCTGGTCCACGGGCTTGTCCCACACCGCGTACTTGCACTTGGGGAAGTTGTCGCACCCGTAGAATACCTTGCCCCGCCTGGAGCGCTTCTCCACCAGGGGCCCGCCGCATTCCGGGCAGCTCACCCCCACCGGGATTCCCCGGGAGTAGCGGCACTTGGGGTAGTTGCTGCAGGAGATGAAGCGGCCGCCGTCGCGGGTGGGCTTTATGACCAGATCGCCCTCGTGGCAGCGGGGGCACTTTTCGCCGATCTTCTCGGGCTCGGGCCGGGCCACCGGGTTGCCCTCGGCGTCCAGGTCCAGGATGTTCTTGCACTTGGGGTAGCCGGTGCAGGCCAGGAAGGGGCCGTAGGGGCCTTTTTTCACCTGCATGGGCTTGCCGCACTTGATGCAGCTCACCTCGGGGCCGGGCGCGGTTTGCTGGGGGATTATCTCGCCCTTTTCGCCCCGGGTGAAGTCCATGGTGGTGTCGCACTCGGGGTAGCCGGTGCAGGCCAGGAACTCGCCGTGCTTGCCCAGGCGGATGTTCATGGGCTTGCCGCAGGTGGGGCATTTCACGTCCGTGGCCAGGCCCTTGCCCTTGACCTGGCGCATGCCGGTCTTGGCCTGCTCCAGGGACTCCTTGAACGGCCCGTAGAAGTCCTCCAGGAGCTTGCGCCAGTCCTGCTTGCCCTCCTCCACCTGGTCCAGGCTCTCCTCCAGGGCCGCGGTGAAGCCCACCTCCATGATGCGGGGGAAGCTCTCCACCAGAAGGTCGTTCACCACCCGGCCCAGCTCCGAGGGATAGAGCCGCTTGCGCTCGTCCTTTTCCACGTAGCCCCGGTCCTGCAGGGTGGAGAGGATGGCGGCATAGGTGGAGGGCCGGCCGATGCCCTTTTCCTCCAGCTCCTTGACCAGGCTGGCCTCGGTGAAGCGGGGCGGCGGCTGGGTGAAGTGCTGCTTGGGCAGGATGGCCTTGAGTTCCAGCTCCTGGCCTTCCTCGAGGGGGGGCAGCACCCCGTCCTGGGGGCCGCCGCCGTTGCGGCCGTTGTCGTCCTTGCCCTCCTGGTACACCGCGGTGAAGCCGGGAAAGACCATGACCTGGCCGCTGGCCCGCAGCAGGCCGGAGCCCGCCGCGATGAGCACCTGGGTCTGGTCGAATACCGCCGGTGCCATCTGGCAGGCCACGAAGCGGTTCCAGATCAGGCGGTAGAGCCTGAGTTCGTCGCGCTTCAGGTGTTTCTGCATGGCCTCGGGGGTGCGGAAGGCGCTGGTGGGGCGTATGGCCTCGTGGGCCTCCTGGGCGCCGGCGCGGGACTTGTATACGGGCGGCGATTTTGGCAGGAATTCCTCGCCGTAGCGGGAGGCGATGAGCTTGCGGACCTCGTCCACCGCCTCGGCGGCCAGGCGGGTGGAGTCGGTGCGCATATAAGTAATGAGGCCCACCGCGCCCTCGTCGGTCTCCAGGCCCTCGTACAGGCGCTGGGCCAGGGTCATGGTCTTCTTGGCCGAGAAGCCCAGCTTGCGGTAGGCCTCCTGCTGCAAGGTGGAGGTGATGAAGGGCGGCGCCGCCTTTTGCTGGCGCTTGCGCTTCTTTATCTGCTCGACCACGAAGGGCTGGCCGCTGATGGCCTCCACCCCGGCCTGGGCCTCTTGCTCGCTCTTGGGCTCGAACTTCTTGCCCCCCACCTTGCTGAGCCGGGCGATGAAGGGCGGCGGCTCGGGGCCCATCAGCTCGGCCGACACGGTCCAGTACTCCTGGGGCTCGAAGGCCTGGATCTCGCGCTCGCGCTCCACCACCAGGCGGAGCGCCACCGACTGCACCCGGCCCGCGCTGAGCCCGCCCCGCACCTTCTGCCACAAAAGCGGCGATATCTGGTAGCCCACCAGCCGGTCCAGCACCCGCCTGGCCTGCTGGCTGTCGTAGCGCTTGGGGTCCAGGCGACCGGGCTCGGCCACCGCCTTCTGGATGGCCTTCTTGGTCAGCTCGTGAAACAGCACCCGGTGGTAGCGGTCCAGGGGGCCGCCCAACTGCTCGGCGATGTGCCAGGCAATGGCCTCGCCCTCGCGGTCCGGGTCCGGGGCCAGGTAGATGTCCGTGGCCTTGCCCGCCGCCTTTTTCAGCTCCCGGAGTATCTTTTCCTTGCCCTTGATCACCTGGTACTCGGGCGCGAAGCCTTCTTCTATGTTCACCCCCAGGCGCTTGGGCGGCAGGTCCACCACGTGGCCCACCGAGGCCTTCACCTCGAAGTCGGGCCCCAGGTATTTCTTGATGGTGCGGGCCTTGGCCGGCGATTCTACTATCAAAAGAGACTTGGACATATTTTCATCTCGGCCTTTGGGGGCACCCCCTCGGCGGCGCCGGCCGTTGTCGGTGTTATCGGGTATGGGCGCGGGCGGCGCGGCCCGGCCCCGTGCTACAAGCGAACATAATGCTTACCCGGCCGCTGTTCAACCAGGCCCTCCATCTCCAGGCTCACCAGGATGGCGGTCACCTCCTGGGGTTTGAGCCCGCTCTCCCGGGTTATCAGGTCCACGTGCACCGGGTCCGCGCCCACCAGCTCCAGCACCCGCCGCCAATCCAGGGGCAGGTCCCCGGCCGCCACTGCCGCCGCCTCGGCCGCGGCTGGTCTTGGTGCGGGGGGCAGGGCCCCGGGCTCCAGCAGGTCGGCCGCCGAGCTGAGCAGCCGCGCGCCCTGGCGGATGAGGTCGTGGCAGCCCTCGCTCTGGGGCGAGCCCACCGGGCCGGGCACGGCAAAGACCTCGCGCCCCTGGTCCAGGGCGTGGCGGGCGGTGATGAGAGAGCCGCTCTTGCGGCCCGCCTCTACCACCACCACCGCCCGGGCCAGGCCGGATATCACCCGGTTGCGCACCGGGAAGTTGCCCGCGGCCGGCGGGGTGCCCAGGGTGAACTCGCTCATCACCGCGCCCCGCCGGGCCATCTCCTCGATGAGCCGGCGGTTCTCCGGGGGATAGGCCACGTCGAGCCCGCAGCCCAACACCCCCACCGTGTGCCCCCCGGCCTTGAGGGCCGCCTGGTGCACCGCGGTGTCGATGCCCCGCGCCAGGCCCGAGATCACGCTCACCCCCTGCCGGGCCAGGTCGCGGCCCAGCTCCTGGGCCACCCGGCGGCCGTAGGCGCTGAAGCTGCGCGAGCCCACCACCGCCACCCCGCCGTCCCGGCAGGGCGCGAGGTCGCCCCGCACGAAGAGCACCGGCGGCGGTGCAAAGACCTTCCTCAACAGCGGCGGGTAGTCCTGGTGCTCCAGGGTGAGCACCCGGGCGCCCAGGCGCCGTAGCCGGGCCAGCTCCACCTCCGGGTCGGCTGCCAATTCCCGGCTGCGGATGGACCGGGCCAGGGAACGGGGGATGCCCTTTATGGCTGCCAGCCGCTCCTCGGGCGCGGCCAGCACCGCGGCCGGCGAACCCAGGGCCTCCACCAGGCGCGTGAAGCGCACGCTTCCTATGCCCGGCACCAGCCGCAAGCTCAGCCAGGCCAACAGGTCGGGGGGCTCACCGGCCTTTTGGGGGTCCATAGGCCCAGGAAGCTAACGGCTGGGGGGCGGGCCGTCAAGCCATTTTTTCGGGCGGGGCCAGAGCCGCCGGCTGGCGGCCGCGGCGGCGCCCGGTCAGAACCGCCTTGAACAAGCGGCCGTTTGTCTCTTATGGTGGGACTAGAGCCTGTTGGCATTCAGGAGGGTTCCTGGTGAGCTTGCGCGTATTGCGATCAGCAGCCCTGACCGGCATCCTGGCCCTGCTCTGGGCCCTGGCCCTGTGCCTCCCCTCGACCGCAAGGGGGGCGGGGAGGGCGGGAGGCCCCTGGAGCCTGGCCTTTGTGGTGGAGGGGTCGGTGGAGATGACCCGGCCCTGGCGGGAGTCCTCCCGCCGGGAGGCGCTGGAGCGGGCCCTGAACCTGGAACTCCGTACCCTGCCGCTCAGGGCCAGCGCCGCGGTGTGGCTGGCCCAGCCCGGAGGGGTGGAGCCCCTGGTGCCGCCCTCCACGGCCCTCGAGCTGAAGGACCTGGACCTGAGGCTGCCCCAGCCCCGCAGCGGGCGGGTGGACCTGGGCCCGGCCCTGGCCCAGGCCTCGGCCTGGCTGGCCGGGCAAGGCGGCGGCAGCCTGGTGGTGGTGGCGGCCGACGGCCTCCGGGGCGGCTCGTCCCTGCGGGCGCTGGAGGCGGGCGGCGTCTTCTGCCACGTTTTGGCCCTGGCCCCGGCCGGGGGCGGCCAGGCCCTGGCCGGGTTGGCCCTGGCCGGCGGCGGCTCCTGTTTCGTGGCCGACAGGCCCTCGCGGGTGCTGCCCCTGCTGCACCGGGCGGTGCTCACCTGCCTCACCCCGGCCCGCCTGCTCATCGAGGCCCACGACCCGGCCAACCGCCCCTTGCGCCTCGCCTACGGCCTGGAGCGCCGTGACGCCCTGGCCCGCCGGCGCCAGGGCCTTACCGGCCGGGTGCAGCAGCTCTTGCCGGGGGTCTACCGCCTCGCCTGGCCTGCCTCGGCCCCCACCGGGCCGGCCCCGGTGCCGGCCCGGGTGAGCGTGGCCCCCCGGGGGCTCACCATGGTGAGCGTGGGCGGCCGGGCCAAGTTGGCGGTGGAAGCCCGCGACCAGCAGGGGCGCGACCCGGGCTGGAAGCTGCGGGTGGCCCGCCTGAGCGACGGGCTGGTGCTGGAGTCATCCCGGCGCACCCCCTTTGAACTCGCCCTGTTTGCCGGCACCTACCTGGTCAAGGCCCTGCAGCAGCCCCTGGCCTGGACCGTGCTGCTGGAGGCGGGGCGGGACCGCAAGCTGGTGGTGGGCCCGGTGGGGGGCCTCAGGGTGCGCCTCCGCGGCCCCCAGGGCCCCTTGCGCGCCCGCTACCGGTTGTACGATCTCTTGGCCCAGCGGCCCGGCGGCACCGGCTACACCAACCAGCTCTTGCGGGTCAAGCCCGGTCCCTTCCGCCTGGAGCTGGAGGTGCCCCCCGGCCTGGAGCGGGAGGTGGTGGTGCCCCCGGGCCGCGAAGTGGAACTGGCCCTGCCCGCGGCCGGCGGGGTGCTGGTGGGCCGGGGGCGGCCGGGCCAGGTGGTGGAGGTGGTGGACCAGCGGGGCCTGGCCGTGGCCAGCGGGCCGGTGAACCGGGTGCTGCCGCTTTTGCCGGGAGCCTATCTGGTGCGCCTGGCCCAGGCCCGGGGAGGCGGCCGGCAGGTGCGGGTGGAGGGCGGCCGGCTCGTCACCCTCCCGGCCGGCGAGTTGCTGAAATCCAGCCCCGATCGCACAAAGACGCGTTGACAGTGGACGGACGGGTGGGTTAATCTGCCCAAGCGCCCGCCAGCGAAAACACCTTTTTTCACAGAAGTAGGGGTGGATAGCCGCCCCCGGAGGGAGAGCCATGACCAAGGATTTGGGAGACCGTCCCTGGTACGGGGACTGGCCGGAGGGCGTCCCGCGGATGATCGACATCCCAGAGGTGGGACTGGGTGAAATGCTGCGCAACACGGCCCGGCAGTATCCGGAGCGCAGGGCGGTAGTCTTCCTGGATTCGGTCATCACCTACCGGCAGTTGGACGAGTACGTGGACCGCTTCGCCACCGCGCTCCACGAGCTGGGCTTGAAAAAGGGCGACGTGGTGGCCTTGATGCTGCCCAACTCCCACCAGTTCGTGATCGCCTTCTTCGCCTGCCAGCGCCTGGGCATCACCGCCACTGCCATCAACCCCACCTACAAACCCCTGGAGATCAAGCACCACCTGAACGACTCCGGGGCCAAGGCCTTCATCTGCCTGGACTCGGTGTACGAGGCCCCGGGCAAGATCCTGCACGAGACCGGGGTCAAGCACCTGATCGGCACCAACATCGTGGACGTGTGCGGCTTCTCTCCCCTCAAGGTGATGCTGGGCAAGCTGCTCAAGAAGATTCCCACCGGCCAGATGCCGGCCAACACCATCAAGTTCACCAGCATGCTCAAGACCCAGCCCAACCCGCCCCAGGTGGAGATAGACCCGGCCGAGGACCTGGCCGTGCTGCAATACACCGGCGGCACCACCGGCACCCCCAAGGGCGCCATGCTCACCGCGCGCAACCTGGTGGCCAACGCGGTGCAGCTCAAGGCCTGGCTGGGAGAGGAAACCATCTCGGACAACCTGGGGTTCGTGGGCATCCTGCCCCTGTTCCACGTGTTCGCCATGACCTGCTGCATGACCATCGCGGTATCCACCGGCGCCTTCCAGCTCCTGTTCCCCCGGCCGCCCGAGTCCATGCACGAGTGGGCCGCCCAGATCGAAAAGTGGGGCAAGGGCTACCAGCTGATCATGGCCGGGGTGGCGGTGCTCTACAACAAGATCAACAACACCCCGGGCCTGGAGAAGTACGACCTCTCGCCCCTGGTGCGCGGCCTCTCCGGCGCCGGCCCCCTGCCCCGGGACGTGCAGCTCACCTTTGAGAAGAAGTTCAACTGCCAGATCGTGGAGGGCTACGGTCTTTCCGAGTCCTCGCCGGTGACCCACGCCAACCCCTTCGTGCTGCCCGAAGGCTCCGAGCGGGTCATGGGCTCCATCGGCCTGCCCATCTGCAACACCGACTGCAAGATCATGGACCTGGAGACCGGCGAGAAGGAGATGCCCCTGGGCCCGGAGGGGGTGGGTGAACTCTGCGTCAAGGGCCCCCAGGTCATGAAGGGCTACTACAACCGCCCCGAGGAGACCGCCCGCACCCTGCGCGACGGCTGGCTCTACACCGGCGACATCGCCTACATGGACGAGCGCGGCTGGACCTTCATCAAGGACCGGGCCAAGGACCTGGTGAAGCACAAGGGCTACAGCGTGTTCCCCAAGGAGGTGGAGGACTACATGTTCTCCCACCCCAAGATCCTGGAGGTGGCGGTCATCGGCCTGCCCCATCCCAAGGTGGGCGAGATACTGAAGGCCTTTGTGGTGCTCAAGCCCGAGTTCAAGGGCCAGGTCTCCGAGCAGGAGATCATCGACTGGTGCAAGGAGAACATGACCCACTACAAGGTGCCTTCCATCGTGGAGTTCCGCGAGGATTTGCCCAAGACCATGGTGGGCAAGGTGCTCAGGCGGGTGCTCAAGGAAGAAGAGATGAAAAAGGCCGGCCAGGCCTAGAGAGTTCAAGGTCAGGGAGAACCCTGCCAGCCGTTACGATTGGCTATGGCAGAAAGTCCGGCCCCGGGCCGCGGCAGGGGCCGCAGCCCGGGGCCGGCCCTTGGCAAAGGCGCCGCCGGCTGCCGGGATTCGGGGGGAGGGGGAGAGCGGAGGCCCCAGGCTTTGCGGTCACGAGACACCTCGACCACCCTTGCCCAGGTGCGCTGGCGCTTTGCCGAGCCCTTGGTGCCCGGCCGGCTGGTGCGGCGCTACCAGCGTTTCCTGGCTGACGTGGAGTTGGCCTCCGGCGCGCTCATCACCGCCCACTGCCCCAACCCGGGCTCCATGCTGGGCTGCCTGGAAGACCACGCGCCGGTATACCTGAGCCCCCAGGCCAAACCCGGCCGCCGCACCACCCACACCTGGGAGATGATCTACATCAACCGCGGCTGGGTGGGCATCAACACCATGGTGCCCAACCGGCTGGCCCTGGAGGCCGCCCGCCTGAAGGCCTTGGATTTATTCGCGGATTGCGATGAAATCCGCAGCGAGGTCAAGACCTCGTCCCACAGCCGGCTCGACCTGCGGGGCCGCGGCCCGGGGGGCGATCTGTTCGTGGAGGTGAAGAACGTGACCCTGGCCCGGGACGGGCTGGCCCTCTTTCCCGACGCCAAGACGGTTCGCGGCGCCAAGCACCTGGAGGAGCTCATGCGCCTCAAGGGGGAGGGGGCCGGCGCGGCCATGCTCTATATCGTGCAGCGCCAGGACGCCCAGGCCTTTGCCCCGGCCCAGGACATAGACCCGGACTACGCCCGGCTCTTTCACCAGGCCCGGGCGGCCGGGGTGGAGATGCGGGTGGTCCAGGCCAAGGTGACGCCCCAGGCGGTGAGCCTGGTCCGGGAGCTGCCCCTGGCCCAGGACTGAGTGCCACCCCCCCCGCCCCCGTCCGCCCCCCCGTCCGCCCCCCCGTCGCCCCCCCGTCGCCCCCCCGCCCCCCCCGTTTCAGCCGGGAGCAGGGGACGCTTTCCCGGCGGGCGCGGCCGGGGCGCCAAACATAGCAAATTACCATTATTATTAGGTATATTCCCCCCTTGTGATTGAGGGCTTCCCTGTTGTATCATGCCCGCGTTGCCAAGACACCACGATCAATCAGCAGGAGAGCGAGCATAGGCCTTCCATTCAAGGAGCTAGGCGGGGATGAGCGTTTTGTACGAATTTCTAACCGGCCCGGCCCTTTGGCTGACCTTTATAATCTTCTTCGGCGGCCTGCTGGTGCGGGCTGCCTTTTATGTTGGGCTCAGCCTGGAAAGGGACAGGGTTTTCTACGATCACTTCAGCATCACCTGGTCGTGGCGCTCCATTTATCACTGGCTGCTGCCCTGGGGCGGCAACTCCTTCCGCAAGCAGCCCTTGTTCGGCCTGGTCTTCTTCGTGTTCCACCTTTGCCTCCTGGGCGTGCCCATCTTCCTGGGCGCCCACAACATCATGTGGGAGGAGGCGTTCGGCTGGAGCCTGCCCACCCTGCCCAACCAGGTGGCCGACTGGGGCGCCCTGCTGCTGATCGCCTGCGTGGTGTTCCTCTTGCTGCGCCGCCTGGTGCGGCCCGAGGTGCGCATCCTTTCCGGCCTGTGGGACTATCTGCTTTTGCTGCTCACCGCCGCGCCCTTTGTCACCGGCTATGTGGCCTACCACCAGTACGGTGACTATCAGACCTGGCTGGTGCTCCACATCCTGGCCAGCGAGGTGCTGATGATCATCGTGCCCTTCAGCAAGCTGGGGCACCTGATGCTGTTCTTCTTCACCCGCGCGTTCATCGGCTCGGACATGGGCGCTCGCCGGGAGGAGTACGGGCGCCTGGGCGCGCATACCTGGTAGGCGGGCGGCTTGGCCGAAAACAAGGGAAGCACTGCTTTTGGGGAAGGGACTTGAGATGACCGAGGCAGCCCAACAGGTCCAGGCCGACCAGGGCCCGGAGCGGGACGAGCGGCCGGTGGACGTGAAAAAGATCAAAGGCATCCTGAACAGCAACCATGGCGCCCGCATGCGGGCCTGGCTGGACATCTGCGCCCGCTGCGGCCTGTGCGCGGACAGTTGTTTCTTCTACCTGGCCCACGACAAGGACCCCAAGCTGAGCCCGGCCTACAAGGTCAAGGTGACCGTGGGCGAGATGTACCGGCGCCGGGGCGAGGTGGACCGCCGCTTCCTGGAAGAGGCCTACGAGGTGCTGTGGGGCCAGTGCACCATGTGCCGCCGCTGCTCCCAGTTCTGTCCCTTTGGCATAGACATGGCCACCATGATCGGGGTGGGGCGGGCGGTTTGCAGCTCCCAGGGGGTGGTTCCTGCGGGCCTGGCCCGGGCGGTGGAGAACCACCGCACCACCGGCAACCAGATGGCGGTGAGCGAGGAGGACTGGCTGGAGACCCTGGAGTGGATGGCCGAGGAGTACGGCGAGGAAGTGGCCGGGCTTACCATCCCGGTGGACAAGAAGGGGGCCAAGTACATGTACACCGTGAACCCCCGCGAGCCCGCCTTCTATCCCCAGGACGTGGGCATGATGGCCCAGATCCTCCACGTGGCCGAGGAGGACTGGACCGTGCCCCGCAAGGGATGGGACTGCACCAACCTGGCCATGTTCGCCGCCGACAAGGCGGTGGCCGGCTACGCGGTCAAGATCATGTACGACGCGGCGCTCGAGCTGGGGGTGGAGCAGATACTCATGACCGAGTGCGGCCATGCCTACCGCTCCGGCGCCTTCGAGGGCCCCTACTGGCTGGGCCTGCCCGGCGGCAAGCCGCCGCTTCCGGTCAAGCACGCGGTGCAGCTCTTCTGGGAGTACATCGTGCGCGACGGCCGCATCAAGATAGACCCGGCCAAGAAGGTCACGGTGCCGGTCACCTTGCAGGACCCCTGCAACCAGTCGCGCAGCGGCGGCCTCTCCCGGATGCTCAGGGAGCTTGCCCAGGCGCTCTGCACCGATTTCCGCGACATGAACCCCAACCAGGAGTTCAACCACTGCTGCGGGGGCGGCGGCGGGTTCATCCCCATGGGGGCGGAGTTCAAGAAGCGGCGCATGGCCTCGGGCAAGGTCAAGGCCGAGCAGATCAAGGCCACCGGCGCCCAGATGATCATCGTGCCCTGCCACAACTGCTTCGACCAGATCACGGACCTGAACAAGGAATACGAGCTGGGTCTCAAGGTGGTCTCCTTCAAGGAACTCATCGTGGAGAGCATGATCATCCCGGACAAGTTCATCCCCCGGGATGAGGACGAGGAGCCCGAGCCGCCCGCCGAGCCGCCCGCCGAGGGCCCGGGCGAGAGCGGGGGGGAGGAATAGTCATGAAGCGCGGCAAGCCCATCCTGGCCCTGATCCTGCTGGCGGTGTTCGCGGCCGTGCCCCTGGCCTGGTCCCAGGAGCCGGTGATCATGCTCAACAGCGAGACCCTGGGCAAGCACCAGCGCCCCCTGGTACGCTTCACCCACGACAAGCACGCCGAGGTCATTGAGTGCCAGAACTGCCACCACGACTTTGACCAGTACTACAACAACACCGGGCCCCAGGAGGTGAAGTGCTCCGAGTGCCACCTGGCCCAGCCGGGGCCGGGGGACAACCCGGTGCCCTTGATGAAGGCGATGCACACCAACTGCAAGACCTGCCACCGGGGGATGCGCGCCCGCGGCCACCGGAGCGGGCCGCTCACCTGCGGCGAATGTCACCGCCGCGGCGCCGCCAAGGCCGCGGCCAAGGCCCCGGCGGAAAAGGGCGGAAAGCCCTAGCCGCCCGGTCGAGCCGCCCCGGCCCCAAGCCGGCCCTGCGGGGCCGGCTTTGCCTTGGGCCGGGCCGGCCGGGTGACACCCGGGGCGCGGGCGTGCTATGTGTGGAGCGGACCACCACTTGCCAGGAGGCCGGGAATGGAACCCCAGGCGGCTGCGGAGCTGCCCTTGATAACCCCGGAGCTGGCCGGCATCGGCGGCCGGATCAAGGCCGAGCCGGCCCACTTCGTGGTGGAGGAGCTTCCCCTCTACGAGCCCTCCGGCCACGGCGGGCACCTGTACCTGCGCCTGGAGCGCGAGGGCATGACCACCCGCGAGGTGGTCCAGGCCCTGGCCCGGGAGTTCGGCCTGGCCCAGGGCGAGGTGGGCTATGCCGGCCTCAAGGACAAGGAGGCGCGCTGCATCCAGACCTTCAGCCTGCCGCTGGGCACCTTGGACGAGGCCGAGGCCGCCCGCCGGGTCAGCGAGGGCCTGGGGCTCAAGGTGCACCTGGCCAGGCGCCACACCAACAAGCTGAAGCGGGGGCATCTTCTGGGCAACCGTTTCCAGGTGCTGGTCAGCGGGGTGGAGCCGGGGGCCCTGGAGCGCGCCCAGGCCGTGGCCGCCGCCCTGGCCCGGCGCGGCCTGCCCAACTACTTCGGGGCCCAGCGCTTCGGCACGGCCGGCGACAATGCCGAGGCCGGCCGCCGGGCGCTCAAGGGCCGGGGTCCCCGCCAGAAGTGGCTGCGGAAACTGCTCCTCAGCGCCTTCCAGTCCGAGCTGTTCAACCGCTGGCTGGCCCGGCGGGTGGCGCGCGGCGATTTCCAGCGCCTGCTGGCAGGGGACATCGCCAAGAAGACCGATACCGGCGGCCTGTTCCAGGTGGAGGACCCGGCGGCCGAGCAGCCCCGCCTGGATCGCGGGGAGATCACCTACACCGGCCCCATCTACGGTTACAAGATGCGCGCCGCCGGGGACGAGGCGGGCGAGCGGGAGGCCGAGGTGCTGGCCGACGAGGGGGTGACCCCCCAGGACTTCAAGCGCGCCGGGCTCAAGGGCTCCCGCCGGCCGGCGCGGCTGCTGCCCGGGCCCATCCAGATCAGCCCGCATCCCCAGGGCCAGGCAGAGGGCCTGTGGTTCTCCTTTGCCCTGCCCAAGGGCTCCTACGCCACCACCCTCTTGCGGGAGTTCATCAAGTAGACCCCGCTCACAGGCGGCCCTCGGCCAGGCCGGCGGCCAGCTCCACCGCCCGCCGCACCCCCCGGGTGGGCACCAGGCCGCAGCCCAGGGCGGGCCGCAGGACCCAGGCATCCGCCCGGCGGTGGAACTCCAGCCAGAATGCCTGCAGGAAGTCGTCCTCGCTGACCACCGCGTGCAGGAGGCCCTTTTGCTTCTGGGGGTCGAAGACCAACTCCTTGAAGGAGATGTAGGCCTCCTCGGCGAAGTCGCGGTTCTGCACCGCGGCCTGGTCGAAGCTCTTCAGGCGAACCGGCTCCAGCACGATGTCCTCCACAGGCGGCGCCTCGAGGTGCCGCGTCTTGGTGAGCACGAGCTCGAAAAAGCGTTCCTGGCCCGCGCCGCGCCATTTGCGCTCATACTTGGTTTCCAGGCCCGGGCCCCGGGTGCGGGCCTGCACGGCAAAGCCCTCGCGCGGCACCTGCCCCTGGACCCAGGCGAAGAAGCCGGCATGGTCGGTCACCATGCGGCAGTGCGCGCCCGGGGCCAAGCGGTTGTTGAGTATGGTCAGGAAGCGCCGGCCGAACAGGCGCCGCCGGGCCTGGCGCTCGGCCGGCCAGGGGCAGGGGAAGAGCGACTCCACCGCGGCCAGGCTCTGGGGCGGGAACAGCCGGCCCAGGGCCACCTCGGCGCTGGCCTGCACCAACAGCACGTTGCCGGGCCTGGCCAGGGCGATCTTGCGCAGGGCGCGGCGCACCGCCGGCCAGGAGAGGTCCACCCCCACCAGGTTGACCTCGGGATGGGCCTTGGCATGGCGCACCAGGCGCTCGCCGTTGCCAAAGCCTATCTCCAGCTCCAAGGGCGCCCTCCGGCCGAACAGGGCGGGCCAGTCCAGGGGGTGGCGTGCCTGGCGCCAGGAGACGAGAGGCTCTAGTGAAAGGTAGGGCTTGGCCATTGCCGCAAATCCAGTGCGCCGCCCGGCGCAGTTTACCCGGACCAAGGACCGGCGCGAATTCTAGCAGGCGCCGGGAAGGGGAGTCCACGGCTTTTTGCCGGCCCCGCGGCGGGCCGAGGCGGCCCAACCCCGGTCCCCTGGGGACAATTCAGGGGAAGTCTGACCAGGGCAAACGTGTTATCCTATAGGCCGGATTCAAACTCGCGCCGGCCGGCGGCCCTGCCCCCGGCCGGCACCCTTGAGCAGCGCCGCTGGTTGCCGGCGCGGGGCTTGGTTTGTTCAACCGGGGCGCTTTCCGCCCCTCAGCCGATTATTGGGAGAAGAGCGTTATGGCCGACGGTCGGGCCGAGATAGATCAACTTTGTGTGAATACCATCCGCATGCTGGCGGTGGACATGGTGGAGGCGGCCAACTCGGGCCACCCGGGCATGCCCCTGGGCGCGGCGCCCATGGCCTACGTGCTGTGGTCGCGCTTTCTGCGCCACAACCCGGCCGACCCGGCCTGGCCGGCGCGGGACCGTTTCATCCTCTCGGCGGGCCACGGCTCCGCTCTGCTCTATGCCCTCTTGCACCTGACCGGCTATGACCTCTCCCTGGAGGATCTCAAGAACTTCCGCCAGTGGGGGGCCAAGACCGCGGGCCACCCGGAGTACGGCCTGTGCCCCGGGGTGGAGGCCACCACCGGCCCCCTGGGCCAGGGGTTCGCCATGGGGGTGGGCATGGCCATGGCCCAGCGCTACCTGGCCGGCCGCTACCACCGCCCCGGCTTCCCGGTGATGGACCACCACGTGTACGCCATTGTCTCGGACGGCGACCTCATGGAGGGGGTGGCCTCCGAGGCCGCCTCCCTGGCCGGCACCCTGGGCCTGGGCCGGATCGTCTACCTCTATGACGACAACCACATCTCCATCGAGGGCGGCACCGAGCTGACCTTCCGCGAGGACGTGGGCCGGCGCTTCCAGGCCTACGGCTGGCAGGTGCTGGAGGTGGCCGACGGCAACGACCTGGCGGCCATTGAGCAGGCCATAGACCAGGCCCGGGCCGACGGGGAGCGCCCCAGCCTGATCCGGGTCCGCACCCACCTGGGCTTTGGCAGCCCCAAGCAGGACACCCCCGGCGTGCACGGCGAGCCCCTGGGCGCCGAGGCCGTGGCCCAGACCCGGGAGCGCCTGGGCTGGCCGGCAGAGGCCTTCCACGTGCCGGAGGCGGCCAGGGAGCACCTGGGCCGGGCAGTGGAGCGGGGCCGGGTCTGGCAGGAGGAATGGAACCAGCTCATGGAGGGCTACCAGGCCGAGCATCCCGGCCAGGCGGCCGAGTTCAAGCGGGTGCTGGCCGGCGAGCTGCCCCCGGGCTGGCAGGAGGCGGCGCCGGTGTTCGCCCCGGAGGAAGGGCCCGTGGCCACCCGGGCCGCCTCGGGCAAGGTGCTGAACGCCCTGGCCGGCGCCCTGCCCGAGCTGGTGGGGGGCTCGGCCGACCTGGCGCCCTCCACCAAGACCATCATCGCCAGCTCGGGCGACATGCGCGGCCGGGGGGCGGACTGCGGCCGCAACGTGCATTTCGGGGTGCGCGAGCACGCCATGGCCGCGGCGGTGAACGGCATGGCCCTGCACGGGGGGGTGATCCCCTACGGCGCCACCTTCTTCGTCTTCTCCGACTACTGCCGCCCCTCCCTGCGCCTGGCCGCGCTCATGAAGTGCCACTCCATCTTCATCTTCACCCACGACAGCCTGGGGGTGGGCGAGGACGGGCCCACCCACCAGCCCGTGGAGCACCTGGCCTCGCTGCGGGCCATCCCGGGCCTTACCACCATCCGCCCGGCCGATGCCAACGAAACCGCCGCCGCCTGGCAGGTGGCGCTCAGCCGCAAGGCGCCCACCTGCCTGGTGCTCACCCGCCAGAAGCTGCCCATCCTGGACCCGCGGCTGCATGCCATGGCCGACGGCGTGGCCCGGGGGGCCTACGTGCTCAACGAGGGCGGAGACCCCTCCCAGCTCATCCTGATCGCCACCGGCTCGGAGGTGCACCTGGCCCTGGAGGCGGCCAAGGAATTGGCCGGCCAGGGGGTGCGGGCCCGGGTGGTGTCCATGCCCTCCTGGGAACTCTTCCAGGAGCAGGACCAGGCCTACCGGGACAGCGTGCTGCCGCCGGCGGTGAAGGCCCGGCTGGCCATAGAGGCCGGGGTCACTCTGGGCTGGGAGCGCTGGGTGGGTGATAATGGAGATGTGGTGGGAGTGGACCGCTTCGGCGCCTCGGCGCCGGGTGGCAAGGTCCTCGCCGAGTACGGCTTCGACAAGGACCAGGTAGTGGCCAGGGCCTTGGCCCTGGTGAAGGGGTAGGATCCGACCCCAAAGGGAGGGCTGGATGCAAATAGGCATGGTCGGCCTGGGGCGCATGGGCATGGGTTTGGCCCGGCGCCTCCTGCGGGGCGGTCACCAGGTGGTGGCCTACAACCGCACCCTGGCCAAGACCCGGGAACTGGCCGCGGAAGGGGCGGTGGCGGCCCGAAGCCTGGGGGAGCTGGTGCAGGACCTGGAGCGGCCGCGCGCGGTGTGGATCATGCTGCCCGCCGGAGTGGTGCAGCCCCACCTGGAGGAACTGGCCGGTCTCCTGGCCGAGGGCGACTTGGTGGTGGAGGGCGGCAACAGCCCCTACCAGCAAGACCAGGGCCGGGCCGAGATGCTGGCCCAAAAGGGCGTCGCCTACCTGGACGTGGGGGTGAGCGGCGGCATCTGGGGCCTGGAGCAAGGCTTCTGCCTCATGGTCGGCGGCCCGGAGGAGGCCTTCCAGCGCCTGGAGCCGGCCCTGGCCAGCCTGGCCCCGCCCGGAGGCTACCTGCACTGCGGCCCCCACGGGGCCGGCCACCTGGTCAAGATGATCCACAACGGCATCGAGTACGGCATGATGCAGGCCTATGCCGAGGGCTTCCAGCTCCTGAACGACAGCCCCTTTGGCCGGGACCTGGACCTGGCCGCCATCGCCCGCCTCTGGAACCAGGGCAGCGTGGTCCGCTCTTGGCTGCTGGAGCTTTTGGCCGGCGCCTTGGCCAAGGACCCCCGCCTGGAGGGCCTGGAGGCCTTTGTGGAGGACTCGGGCGAGGGGCGCTGGACCGTGGAGCAGGCCTTGAGCAGCGCCACCCCGGCGCCGGTCATCACCCTGGCCCTGATGGAGCGCTTCCGCTCGCGCCAGGACGATTCCCTGGCCGACCGGGTGCTGGCCGCCCTGCGCCGGGAGTTCGGCGGCCACCCGGTGAAAAAGGCGGAAAAGGCATGAGCGCCCGCGGCGAGCAGGGCGCGCGCGCCTCCCGCCCCCCGCGCCCCCCGCGCCCCCCCACTGCTTCGCCGCCTGCCGTGGGCGGGGCCACGGTCACCGGCAGCGCGGCCTTGGCGGCGGACGCCTCCTGCCTGTTGGACAGCCGCCTGGACCCCTGCACCATCGTCATCTTCGGCGCCTCCGGCGACCTCGCCGCCCGCAAGCTGATCCCCGCCCTGTACACCCTCTACCTCAACCACGGCCTGCCCGAGCCCTTCCTGGTGGTGGGCGCGGCCCGCACCGCCATGAGCGAGGATTCCTTCCGGGCCCGGATGCGCGAGGCCCTGGCCGGCCAGGGCAGGCTGGACATGGGCCGATGGGAGGGCTTTGCCCGCTGCCTGCGTTACCAGGGGGTGGAGTACGACTCGGCCGAGTCCTACGCCGAGCTGGCCCGGCGCCTGGACGAGCTGGCCCGGTCCGAGGGCGTGGGCCCCAACCGCATCTTCAACCTGGCCCTGCCGCCCCAGCTCTACGCCACGGTGGCCACCCGCCTGGGCCAGGCCGGCCTGGCCAGTGAGGAACGGGGCTGGGCGCGGCTGGTGGTGGAAAAGCCCTTTGGCCGCGACCTGGCCAGCGCCCGGGAGCTGGCGCGGGCCATTGGCAGCGCCTTTGGCGAGCACCAGGTGTTCCGCATCGACCACTACCTGGCCAAGGAGACGGTGCAGAACGTATTGCTCCTGCGCTTCGCCAACGCCATCTTCGAACCCCTGTGGAACCGCAACTACGTGGAGCAGGTGGTCATCATGGCCACCGAAACCCTGGGGGTGGAGCACCGGGCCGGGTACTACGACCAGGCCGGCGTGCTGCGGGATATGTTCCAGAACCACATGATGCAGCTTTTGGCCCTCATCGCCATGGAGCCGCCCGCCAGTTACGGCGCCGACCGGGTGCGCGACGAGAAGACCAAGGTGTTCCGTTCGCTCCGGCCTTTTCCAGTGGAGGGCGTGTACGACCACCTGGTCCTGGGCCAGTACGACCAGGGCGAGATCAAGGGGCGGCCGGTGCCGGCCTACCGGGCGGAGCCCGGGGTGGCGGGCGATTCGCTCACCCCCACCTTTGCCTTGATGCGCTGCTTCGTGGACAACTGGCGCTGGCAAGGGGTGCCCTTCTACCTGGTTTCGGGCAAGCGGCTGCGGGCCAAGCGCACCCGCATGGTGATCCAGTTCAAGGAGGTGCCCCACTCGCTCTTTCGCCAGAGCCTGGGCGAGCACATATCCGCCAACCGGCTCACCCTGGGGGTGCATCCCGAGGAGGACATCACCCTCACCTTCCAGACCAAGAGCCCCGGCGCCAGGCTCTGCCTGCGCTCGGTGAAGATGGTCTTCGACCACCGGCAGGGCTATAGCGGCCCCAGCCTGGACGCCTATGAGAAGGCGCTCCTGGATTGCATGCTGGGCGACCAGATGCTTTTCTGGCGCCAGGACGGGGTGGAGCTGACCTGGGCCTACCTGGACCCGGTGGTGAGGCGTTGCGAGACCTGCGACAACAGGGCCGGGCGGCTGCATCCCTACCCCGCGGGCTCCTGGGGGCCCGGGGAGGCGGGCCGGCTCTTGCCGGCCTGGCCCGAGGCGGCCCTGTGATAAGGGTGCAGGTGCTGGGCAGCGCCGGCGAGCTGGCGCGGGCCGCGGCCTGGTACGTGCAGAGCCGGGTGTTGGAGGCCATGCGCCAGAGGGGGCGGGTGCTGCTGGCGCTCTCCGGCGGCTCCACCCCCCTGCCCCTGTACGAGCGCCTGGCCGGGCTGGCCCTGCCCTGGGAGCACCTGCACCTGTTCTGGGGCGACGAGCGCTGCGTGCCGCCCCAGCACCAGGAGAGCAACTTCGGCCGCGCCCGCCGCACCCTCTTGTCCCGGGCCCCCCTGCCCCCGGGCAACCTGCACCGCATCCAGGGCGAGCTGGGGGCGGCCGCGGCGGCCCAGGCCTACCAGGACGAGCTGCGGCGCTTTTTCGGCGACCAGCCGCCGGTCATGGACCTGGTGCTCCTGGGCATGGGCGCCGACGGCCACACCGCTTCCTTGTTTCCCGGCGGGCCGGAGCTGGACGAGGAGGAACGCTGGGTGGTGGCCACCCTGCCGCCGGCCGGCGTCACTCCCCCGCTGGAGCGGGTGAGCCTGACCCTGCTGGTGCTGAACGCGGCGCGCTCGGTCTTGTTCCTGGTGTCCGGCGCGGACAAGCGGCCCGCGGTTTCCAGCATCCTGGCCGGGGGGCGGGAGCTGCCCGCCGGGCGGGTCCGGCCGGCGGGCGAGCTGGCCTGGTTCATGGACCGGGCGGCAGCACCAGGGGGAGGCGGCCCGCCCCGGCCCTAGGGGCTGGAAGGTTGATTTCCCCTGCCGGCCGTGCTCAAATGGCCCATCATGTGCGGACGGTTCAGCAGGACTCAAGGCGGGGAGGAGCTGCGCGCCCGCTTCGGGTACGGACCGGGAGGGCCGGAGCTGGCCCCCCGCTACAACCTCTGCCCGGGCCAGGAGGCCGGGGTGGTGGTCTGGGAGGGGGAGCGGCGGCTGAGGCTCATGCGTTGGGGCCTGGCGCCCGGCCGGCAGGGGGAGGCCAAGGCCCGCTTGGTAATCAACGCCCGCGCCGAGAGCCTGGCCCAAAGGCCCCTGTTTCGGGAACTCCTGAAGGGCCGGCGCTGCCTGGTCCTGGCCGACGGCTTTTTCGAGTGGCAACGGACTCCCCTGGGCAAGCTCCCCCTGCGCTACGTGCGGCGGGACCGCGCGCCCTTTGCCTTTGCCGGCCTGTGGGACCGGGGGCGGGGCGCGGACGGGGGGGAACCCTACACCTTCACCATCGTCACCACCCGGGCCAACCAACTGGTCCGGCCGGTGCACGAGCGCATGCCGGTGATGCTGGCGCCTGAGCACGAGCAGGCCTGGCTGGACCCGGCCCTGCGCGACCCCGGCGAGCTGGCCGCCCTCTTGCGGCCCTACCCGGAGGACCTGATGGAGGCCTACCCGGTCTCGCCGGCCTGCAACTCGCCCGCCCGCGACGGGCCGGAGTGCATCGCCCCCGCCCCCCGGCAGGGCGGACTGTTCGACTGAAAACCCAAAACGGCGCCCGAGCTCTTTTAACCCCAAGTCGGAAGGGAACCAGACAGTATGAGTCAGATAGCGGGAAGCACGGTACTCATCACCGGCGGCGGCCTGGGCATCGGCAGGCTCATGGCGCTCAAGATGGCGGCCTTGGGCGCGCGCATCGTCATCTGGGACATCAACCCCCAGAACCTGGCCCGGGTGCAGGACGAGCTGCAACGCGCCGGCCGCCAGGTGTTCGGCTACCAGGTGGACGTCTCCGACCGGGAGGCGGTATACGCCGCCGCCGAGCGCACCCTGGCCGAGGCCGGGCCGGTGCATATCCTGGTCAACAACGCCGGGGTGGTCTCGGGCAAGCCCTTCATCGAATGCAGCGACGAGCAGATAGAACGCACCATCAAGGTCAACACCATGGCCCTGTTCTGGGTGACCAAGGCCTTCCTGCCCCAGATGATGGAGAACCGCCGCGGCCACCTGGTCACCATCTCCTCGGCCGGCGGCATCTTCGGTACCCCCGGCCTGGCCGACTACAGCGCCAGCAAGTTCGCGGCCTTCGGCTTTGACGAGGCCCTGCGCGGAGAGTTCAAGAAGCGGGGCCTGCCCATCAAGACCACGGTGGTCTGCCCCTTTTTCATCGACACCGGCATGTTCGAGGGGGTCAAGACCAAGTACCCTCTGCTCCTGCCCATCCTCAAGGAGGGCTACGTGGCCGACCGCATCATAGGGGCCATCGAGCGGGACCGGGCCCGGCTGTGGATGCCGCCCATCGTCTACACCATCCCCCTTCTGCGGGTGCTGCCGGTCAGGCTCATGGACTGGGTGGCCGAGTTCCTGGGCGTCACCGAGTCCATGGACGAGTTCAAGGGCCGCACCGGAAACGGAGGCTCCCGATGAGCCAGCCGCAATACAGCGAGGTCCTCAGCCCCGCCACTGGCCAGAGCCTGGGGCGCTCCCCCCTGAACACGGTGGAAGACCTGGAGCGCGCCATCCAGCGCGCCCGCGCGGCCCAGCCCGCCTGGGCCGCCCTGAAGCCCCGGGCCCGCGCCCGCTACCTGAAAAGCGTGCGCGACTACCTGGTGGCCAACGCCGACGAGCTGGCCCGGGTCATCTCGGAGGACAACGGCAAGACCCGGGTGGACGCGCTGTCCACCGAGGTGCTGCCCGCGGCCATGGCCATAACCTATTACATGAAAAAGGCGCCCCGCTTCCTGAAGCCCCGGCGGCTGATGCCGGGCAACCTGCTCATGGCCAACAAGCTCTCGCGCATACACCGGGTGCCCTTTGGTGTGATCGGGATCATCTCGCCCTGGAACTACCCCTTTGCCATTCCCTTCTCCGAGGTGGTCATGGGGCTTCTGGCCGGCAACGCGGTGATCCTGAAAACCGCCACCGAGACCCAGATGGTGGGCCGCCGCCTGGAGGAGGCCTTCCTGGCCGCGGGCCTTCCCGCCGGTGTGTTCAGCTTTGTCAACCTGCCCGGCCGGGTGGCGGGCGAGGCATTCCTCAAGCTTGGGGTGGATAAGCTCTTCTTCACTGGCTCGGTGGCGGTGGGCAAGAAGCTCATGGCCCTGGCCGCCGAGAGCCTCACCCCGGTGTCCCTGGAGCTGGGCGGCAACGACGCCATGCTGGTCTGTCCGGACGCGGACCTGGAGCGGGCCGCGGCCGGCGCGGTCTGGGCCGGGCTGTCCAACTGCGGCCAGTCCTGCGGCGGGGTGGAGCGCATCTACGTGCACCGGGCGGTGTATCCGCATTTCATGGAGATACTCAAGCGCCGGGTGGAGGCCCTGCGCATCGGCCCGGACCTGGACCACCAGGTGGACCTGGGCGCCATGACCACCGAGCGCCAGATGGAAACCGTGCGCCGCCACCTGGACGACGCCCTGGCCAAGGGAGCCAAGATCTTCGCCCAGGCCCGGCCGCCCGAAGGCCTGGCCGGCAACTTCATGCCCGCCACGGTGCTCAGCGAGGTGAACCACGACATGGAGGTCATGCGCGAGGAGACCTTCGGCCCGCTGCTGGCGGTCATGGCGGTGGCCACCATGGACCAGGCGGTCGAGCTGGCCAACGACTCCCACCTGGGCCTCACCGGTTCGGTGTGGTCCAAGAGCCATGGCCGGGCCCGCGCCCTGGCCCGGCGCATAAAGGCCGGGGCGGTCACCATCAACGACCACCTCATGAGCCACGGCCTGGCCGAGACCCCCTGGGGCGGCTTCAAGGAATCGGGCATCGGCCGCACCCACGGCAAGCTGGGCTTCGACGAGATGACCGAGCCCCAGGTCATCGTGGACGACATCATGCCCGGCCTGCGCAAGAACATGTGGTGGCATCCCCACGGTCCGGCGGTGTATGCGGGCCTGAAAGGTATCGTGCACCTGCTCTATGGCAAGTCCCTGGGGGCCCGCCTGGGCGGCGCCAAGGACCTGCTCAAGCTTTTCCCCCGCAGCTTCCGCCCCTAGCCGGCGGCCGGGGAAGACCCGGTGGCGCCGCGTTCTGTCTCCGGCCCGCCCCGCCAAGGGGCGGGCCGGGTCTTTCTTGCCAGGGGATGGAGAGGGGAGAGGCTACGCCCCGGCCAGGGCCCGGCGCAGGGGCCAGGGCGCGGGCAGCAGGGGGTCGTCCAGGGGGCGGGCCAGGCCCTGCCAGGAGAGGCTGCCGGCGGCAAGGGGCCAGGCCCGGGCCAGCATCTCGCCGTCCGCGGCCACCTCGATGCTGAGCGCGCCCACCGCCGGGGTGGCCAGCTCGGCCCTGGCGCCGGCAAGGGCGGGCCGGATGGAGGAGCGGGCCAGCCCCCCCAGCACCAGCCAGGGCAGGGCGGCCATGACCAGGCCGCGGCACAGGTCGAGACCCCGGCCCGGCCGGCCGGCGGCATAACAGCGCACCCCGGCCAGAGCGCTGCCCACCCCCGGCCGGGCCAGCAGCCGTTGCCAGGCCGCGGCCCCCAGGTCCCCGCCCAAAAGAACACCGCCGCCAGCCAGCGGTGCCAGCAGGGCCAGGGAGGAGTTGGCCACCCAGGCCGAGGGAGGACCGCCCAGGGCCGCCACCTCGGCCGGGGCCAGGCCCAGCACCATGAGCGGCGGCCGGTCCTGGTGGGGGGGAGTCCCGCTGCGGCCCTGCCGGGGCAGCACCCTGGCCCGCAGGGCAAAGCCCGCCTCGGGGCCGGGCTCCTCCTGCCAGGCCAGCCAGGCCCCGCCCGGCCGCAGGACCAGGCCCCGCAGCAGGCTGAGGATGGAGAGCCAGGCCCGCAGGCGGGGCGGCTCCTGGGTGGGTCGCAGGTACTGGTCCAGGGGGTGCAGGGGGTCCACCGCCCCGCAGCGGCGCAGGAAAGCCAGGGGAGGCGCTGTCCGCCGGCGGGTGCAGTCTATGAGCAGCCGCCGCCCGCCGGGCAGGCGCACGAAGAGACACAGGCCCCCGCCATGGCCGAAAAGGACGAGGCGGAGGCGGGCCACGGCCGCAGGCTAACCCGCCCAGCCCGGCGGCCGGCAGGCGGTGTCGGCCAGGCCGGCCTGCAGGCGGGCCAGCTCGTCGGAGCCAAAGGGATCACCCTCACCCAGGGCCTCGCGGTTCCAGGCGGTGGAAGGGTTCAGGGCTTGCAGGGTCCAGGCCTGGCAGCCGCGCACCGTCTCCGCCATGGCCGCCAGCTCCTGGGGGCCGTGCCAGGAGGGCCAGATGGTGGAGCGTATCTCGTGGGCCAGGCCGCTGGCGCGGAGGAAGTCCAGGGTGGCCCGCACCCGCTCCACCTCCACCGGCTTGCCCGCGGCCCGGGCATAGGCCATGGGCTCCAGGGGCGCCTTCAGGTCCATGGCCACCATGTCCACCAGGCCGGCCTCGCAAAGCTCGCGCACCACCTTCGGGTGGGAGCCGTTGGTGTCCAGCTTCACCTTGAAGCCCGCCCGGCGCAGCTCTTCCATCATGGCCCCCAGGCCGGGGTGCAGGGTGGGCTCGCCGCCGGAGATCACCACCCCGTCGATCCAGCCCACAAAGGGCCGCAGCCGGGCCAGCACATCCTCGAAGTCAAGGGTGAGGTAGGAGTCGGGGTCGCTGACCAGGGTGTAGTTGTGGCAATAGGGGCAGGCGAAGTTGCACCCCGGCAGAAAAAGCACCGCCGAGATGAAACCCCGCCAGTCCAGGAAGCTGGTTTCTATGAAGCCCTTGATGGGCGGCAGGGCGGCCCCCCGCCAGGGCCGTGGGGCCTGCTGGGGCGGCGGGCCGGCGACGGAAAGCTCAGGCATTGGCGAATTGCTTCTTCAGGTACGACTTGATCTTGATGGCCCCGCTGATGTGGGTGCTGTCGTCCAGGACCAAAATGGGCAGCTCCCGCTGGGCCACCTCCACCAACTCGTGCCAGGCCAGATGGGCCAGGGCGTCGGGGTTGTCCGGGCTCAGGCGGTCCTCCACAATGCCCAGTGCCGCCAAGTCGAACTTGTCGGTGATGTAATGGCACTTCTCGCAACCCACCTTGGTGAACAACGTCATACACAGCCTCCCTTGCCTTTTGCTCGGCTCGATTTGCCAGGAAAACCCTTTTTTTACAAAAAAGGGTTTTCCTGGCGCCTCTTTCCCAGAAACTTCAGCCTATCCCTTTTCTCCCTACAGGCCACCCACCCCGGGGCGGCCCTTTGCCTCTACATCGCCTGGGCCACCGGCGGGGCCTGGAAGAAGCCGTTGTTGCGGTAGCGGTCCTTGAGTTCGCCCAGCTTGCCCTTGTTCCAGGAGGAGACCCGGGTGAAGTAGCCGGTGATGCGGGTTATGTGGTCCAGGTCATCGGAGCCGCAGGCCGGGCAGATTTCGTGCAGGCCGCGGTGGTTCTGGCGGCAGGTCTTGCAGCAGGTGAACTCCGGGCTGAAGGCCACCTGGTCGTTCTTGGTTTCGCGGAAGATCTTGATCACGAAGTTGGCCAGGGACTCCTTGGAGGGGTGCTGCTCGCCCAGCCACACGTGGGTGATGGCGCCGGCCTCGATGAGGGGATGGAAGCGCCCCTCAAGCTTGACCCGCTCGATGGGGTTCACATTGGCACCCACGTTGAACAGGGTGGAGTTGGTGTAGTAGACCTCGTTGGTGAAGATGTCGCCCTTGACCACGTGGCGGGCCTGGTTGGGGAAGTGCTTGAGGTCCAGCTTGGCGAAGCGGTAGGCGGTGCTCTCGGCCGGGGTCTGCTCCAGTACGAAGCGCATGTTGTGCTTGCCGGCGTAGTACTCGCAGAGGAGGTTCATTTGGGCGATGACCTTTAGGCCGAAGCGCATGGCCTCCTCGGACTCGTGCAGCTCCTGGCCCAGGTGCTGCTGGACCATCTCGTTGAGGCCCACCATGCCGATGAGGTAGGTGACCCGGTGCATGCGCAGGTAGGGCTGGCCGTCCAGGTTGAGGGCCAGCAGGGCCAAGGGGCCGGTGACACCGTGGTTGAGCAGGTTCTGGATGAACTCGCGCTTCTCCAGGTGGGCCTTGGCGGCCAGGGCCACCCGCTGGCGCAGGATCTGGAAGAGCTTGGTGTCGTCGCCCTGGGCCTCGTAGGCGATGCGGGGCAGGTTGATGGTCACGTTCTGCAGGGCGCTGTAGCGCATCTTCCAGGGGGTCTTGGCGTCCTCCAGGTCGCTCTGCTCCAGCTTGAAGGAGAGCCGGCAGCACTCGCTGATCTTGGCGGTCTGGCCCCGGTCGAAGACGAAGTAGGTGTTGCCCTTGTCCGCGGCCACGTCGCAGATGTGGTGCAGGAAGTCCATGTGGCCCTCGGTCTGGAAGAACTTCTCGGTGATGTGGACCAGGGGTTTGGGGAAGAAGAAGGGCCGGCCGGCGCCGTCGCCCTCCTTGAACACCTCGAAGAGCTTCCACACGAAGCGCTGGGCCTCTTTTTCGTACTCAGCGTAGGTCTTGCCGGTGTACTTGCCGTCCGGGCCGATGGCGGGCACGTCCTCGAAGTGCTTGGGCACTTCCCAGTAGAGGTTGATGTCGGTGAAGATGGCCTGGCCGCCGCGGGCCACGGCCTGCTGGCTGAACTCGAAGATGAGTATCTGGGCCAGTTGCTTGACCTCGCGGTCGGAGAGGCCCTCCAGGTAGGGCGCGAAGAAGAGGTTCACCGCATCCCAGCCGATGGCCCCGGCGAAGTTGGACTGGAGGGCGGCGGCGAATTTCACCATGTGGGCCAGGAGTACCTCGGGATGCTTGGCCGGCTTGGCCAGGGCCAGGGAGTTGGGCAGGTTGAGGCCGTATTTCTTGATGTACTCCAGGCTCTGGCCCGAGCAGTAGGGCCGGTCCACGAAGCCCAGGTCGTGGAGATGGAGATCGCCCCGCATGTGGGCGTCGCCCACGTCAGGGGAGAACACGCTGATCAGGGCGTATTCCTTCTTGATGTTCTCGGCCAGGGTGAGGTTGGTGGCCTCGGGCCCGTGGGGAACGTTGGCGTTCTCCTTGTTGGGCACCCGGATCATCTGGTCCACGTCGTAGAGGGGCACGCCCAGGCGGGTATGGCGCAGGCGCTCGGCCTCCAGGCCGCGTTCGATGAGCTTGCTGTTGACCAACTCGCGGATGAGGGGGGCGGTCACCATCTTAATGCCCGCCTGGGTGATCTGCTCCTCCACCTCGGCGGCGATGGCCTTGGCAGTGCCGTCGTCGAGCTGAGTCTCGCGGATGAGGGCTTCCTCGATGCGGGAGCGGTCCCAGGAGTCCATCTCCTCGGCGCTGGTGCGAACGAACAACGCCATGTCGGTGGTCTCACTGCTCATCAGCATGGGGTTGGTGTTCTCGACAACTTTCAGATTTGCCATGTCAATCTCCCGAACTTCCCCCTCGTTTAGCTCTGTCAATTTGTCCCCTTCCCTAGCCTTGGCGGATTCGAAGTTCTCCCCCAGCAACTCCACCCCATCCACCCCCCACCTGCCCCATCTGCCCCACCTGCCTCGCCTAGGTTGCCGCCGGTGGTGGTGGGCACGGTAATCAGAGTAACCACACCATATGTGGGGTGTCAAGTTTAAAATGATACTAGATATAGTTTCCGGCCTGTAGTAATTACGGCCTGAAATTTAGCTTGGCGGCGGCAGGATGGTATGAGGGCCGCCGGCAGCGGAGAGGGGAGTATACCAGGCAGGGGCCGGCCCTGCCCCCGGGGCGGGTGTTGGCTGGTAAGTGGCTGACTTTACTGAAAAGTAGCGGCATGGTCCAGGGGTATTCCGCGGCAGGGGGAGAAGGCGGGGAAGGGGGTTGGCTCTGCACCGGCACTGGGCGGTTCTCGGCTCGGGCGGGCCGAAGCGGCATTTGCTAGGTGTTTCAGTGTGTTGCGTGGTAGGGCCGCCGCCAGGCCGCCGGCGGGACAGAGTGGCGGCGGCCTGGGCGAGGGGGAGCGGGCGCGGGCCGGCCTGGGGGCGGTTTGGTGGGGGAGCCAAACTATTAATTGCTCCCAGGGGTAGTTATTTGGCATTATGCAGTAATTACTTGGCGGCGCGCGTCGCTCGCGGCGATGAACCGGGGTGCCGCGCGCTCGACACGCTTATTAGAAGGGGGACAATATGAAAGGTTTTTGGCAGAGGCTCTTTGATTTCAGCTTTCGGGAATTCATCACTCCCAGCATAGTCAAGATCATTTTCTGGATCGCCATCATCTTGACCGGCCTTGGCGTGCTGGCGAACATCATCACCAGCTTCATCCAGGGGCCTGCGGAGGGTGTGCTGAGTTTGATCCTAGCCCCCATAGTCGGCATCCTGGCGGTGATCATGACCCGGGTGTACCTGGAAGTCGTGATGGTTTTCTTCCGTATCCTGGGGCTGATGGAGGGCATAGCCAAGGACAAGGGCGTGAGCGACACCTCGTCGGTGATTTCGACCCCTCCGCCGCCTCCCGGGGAGTAGGGGGAGTTCCCGTCCCTTCAGCCCCAGGGGGGAGAACAGGTCCCGCATTCGCCCGGCGATGCCGCGGCTGGGGATGAGGGCGGGAGAATCGAAGACCAAGAGCTTCACCAGGGCTGGGTGCTGGGCGTGGAATTCCGGCGCCCAGTCCTGGTGAGCGGCCAGGATGTCCACCTGACAGGGCCAGGGGCCCTGTGTCTAAATTCCAAGAAAATCGGGCACATGCCAATGATTTCGGGCCGGACGCCGTTCAAGGCCCTGGCCGGGGGTATGTCGCCGGTTTCTTCAGCAGGGCAATCATGTGATCCTGCGCCGGGTCCTTGGCGTGGCTTGGCGGACGGTAAGCTTTACCGCCGGCCCCCGGGCCTGGGTTATAATAGAGGCCTGGCGGCGGACCATCAGCGGGAGGCCGGCTTGTCGCCCGCGACCCGTGGACCGGCGCGTGCGAGAAACCGATGCCCAGGGAGTGGAAACGATGAGCCATCACGACGATGACATGACCCTCGAGAACATCAGGTCGCGCATAATCCAGGCCGCCAGCGAACTCTACGAGAAGAAGGGCCGGGAGACCAGCGTGGAGGAGATCGCCGCGGCGGCGGGGGTGAGCGTGCCGGTGACCTACCAGTTCGTGAAGAAGCCGGCGGACATCATGATGCTCATCGTGGAGGACTGGCAGCGGGACTTCATGCAGCGGGTGCTGCCGGTGTTGAACGACACCAGCCTGCCGCCGGAGAAGAAGCTCAGCCAGGCGGTGGCCCATTACTACAAGGTGGTGGACCAGGAAGGCCCCAAGGTGATGATGCTCTACCGCGGCTCCCGGCGCCTGGACCAGGAGGGCCGCCGCCGAATCATGACCCTGGAGATCGAGGCGGTGGATATTTTCCAGAGCATCCTGGAGGAGGGGGTCAAGGCCGGGGTGTTCAAGGTGACCGACACCGGGCTGGCGGCCTACAACATCGTGATGCTGGGGCACATGTGGTCCCTGAAGTCCTGGCACTTCAAGCGCCAGGCCATGGACATCGACGACTACATCGACGCCCAGTTGGATAACATCCTGCCCATGGTAAAGGGCTAGGGTGGGGCTCTACGTGCACATACTCTGCGCCCTGGATTTCTCGCCCCTTGCGGACGCCGCCTTCCGGGCGGCCCTGGAGCTGGCCCGGGAGGAGGGGGCGCGGCTGAGCCTGTTGCACGTGTACGTGCCGGGCACGCCCCTGCTGCCCGGCGAGAGGCCGGCCGCGGCCAAGGGGTTGAGCGACCAGGAGTTGGTCCAGCGGCTGCGCGCCTACATGGAGCGGCAATACCTGGCCCAGGCCGGGGAGGTGGACTGCCGGCTGGTACTCAGGCGGGGGCATCCCAGCGTGGAGATACTGGCCCAGCTCGAGGCGCACCCGGTCGATCTGGTGGTGCTGGGCTCGCAGGGGCTCAGCGGCATGGGCCTTGTCATCCTGGGCTCGGTGGCCGAGCGGGTGGTTCGGCGGGCGCCGTGCGACTGCCTGGTGGTGCGGCCGCCGCGCGCCAAGGAGGGCCCCGGCCGGTTTGACAAGGTCACCCCCGAGGGTTAGAATCGTGAATACTTTTTTGCAGCCAATAGCTTAGGAGGCTTGCCATGTGCGATTGCTGCGGCAAGGGTCACGCCCATCCCCATGGAATCGAGCATGACCATGACCATGAGCACGGCCATGTTCACCACGACCACGACCACCCGCACGGCCCTGGGCACCATCACCACCACGGCCCGGTGATAACCGTGATTGAGGCCGCCCCCCGGCCGGCCGACAAGGCCCAGGCCGAGTAGGTCGGCGCGGCGGCCGGGGCGTTCGGGCTCCGGGAGCGGGGCGTTCGAGTTCCTGGAGCAGGGCGGCTGGGCTCCGGGGACGGGGCGGCCGGGCTCCGGGAGCGGGGCGGTCGCGGGGCCGGGTCGGGCGCGGTAGCGCGGGACCGGGCGCGGCGGCCCTGAACCGGGCGCAAGGGCGTCGGGCCGGGCGCGGCAGCAGTGGGGAAGCCCCTTTACAGATTGCTAGGCCCCTCGGGACTGTTGGTGAGTTCCTTTGGGGGGCTGATTGTTTTGGGCACCGGCCTGTTGAGCCTGCCGGTGATGCAGGCGGGCGGGCCGGTGTCGCTGTTGGACTGCCTGTTCACCGCCACCAGCGCGGTGTGCGTCACCGGGCTCATCACGGTGGACACGCCCACCGCCTGGTCGGGCTGGGGCCAGGCCCTCATCTGCCTGCTCTTTCAGTTGGGCGGCCTGGGCATCATGACCTTTTCGGTGGCCATGCTGCACCTGGCCGGGGTGAGGACGGGCCTGGCCAGCCACCTGGCCCTGTCCGGGTCCCTGGGTTCGGCCAGGGCCAGCGAGATGGGTCGGTTCACCAAGAACATCATCCTCTACACCTTGCTCCTGGAGGCGGCGGGCGCGGTGGTGCTCACCCTGCGCTTCGCGGCCGACTACCCCTGGCCCAAGGCGGCGGCCCTGGGTGGGTTCCACGCGGTGAGCGCCTTTTGCAACGCGGGCTTTTCGCTTTTTTCCAACAGCCTGGAGTCCTACCCCCGCGACCCGGTGATAAACCTCACGGTGATGGCGCTGATCGTGCTGGGCGGGCTGGGTTTTCTGGTGGCGCGGGAGCTGTACGGCCGCCTGCGCCGGCGGGGGGAGGGCCGCCCCCCCCGCCTGAGCCTGCACGCGCGGATGGTGCTCACCACCTCCGGGGTGCTGGTGGTGGGCGGGGCGCTGGCCCTGTGGTGCCTGGAGGGCTGGGCGGGCGGCGACCCGGCTTTTAGCCTGTGGCCCGCGTTTTTCACCTCGGTCACCGCCCGCACCGCGGGCTTCGACACCATGGCGGTGAACAAGCTTTCCAATGCCTCGCTGCTGGTGGTGATGGCGCTCATGTTCATAGGCGCCTCGCCGGGCTCCACCGGCGGCGGGGTGAAGACCACGGCCCTGGCCACGCTCTATGCGGTGGCGCGCACCCGGCTGCGGGGCCTGCCCGGCGCCACCTTGTACCGCCGCAGCATCTCGGACAAGCAGGTGGGCGAGGCGCTCACCCTGATGGGCTGCTCCCTGCTGGTGGTGATGCTGGCGGTGGTGGCGCTGGCGGTGTTGGAGGTGAACAACCTGACCCACGGCCACATCCGGGCGGAGGTGCTGGCCCACGCCTTCGAGGCGGTGAGCGCCTTTGCCACCGTGGGCCTGAGCATGGGTATCACCGCCAAGCTCACTGCCGGCGGCAAGCTGGTTCTCATAGGGCTGATGTTCGTGGGCCGTTTGGGGCCCCTCACCTTCATCTATGCCCTGGTCCGCCGGGCCCACACCCCGGGCCACCGGCCGGCCCAGGAACGGATCATGCTGGGCTGAGGCAGGCGTAAGGGGCCGGCAAGAGCCTTTGCCATGAACCGAGAGGGAAAAGGGGGAGGCAAGTGTACGTAGGCGTTATCGGACTGGGCAACTTCGGCTCGGCCCTGGCCCGGCGGCTCTACGAGTTGGGCCACCAGGTCACGGTGCTGGACCTGGACCAGAAGGCCCTGGGGGCGGTGCAGGACTTCGCCGACCAGGCGGTGGCCGCCGATGCCACCGACCGGGCGGTGTTGGAGGAGCTGGGCCTGGACATCGCCGATGCGGCGGTGGTGAGCCTGGGCGACAACATGGCCGCCTCCATCCTGGCCACCCTTCACTTGAAGGAGATGAACCTCAAGCGCATCATCGCCAAGGCCATCAGCGCGGAGCACGAGAAGATATTGAAGCGGGTGGGGGCCAGCGAGGTGATCTTCCCCGAGCGCGAGGCCGCGGTGCGCCTGGCCACCTCCCTGGCCCATCCCAACCTGCTGGACTACCTGCCCTTGGGCGGCGACTTCTCGGTGGCCGAGGTGGCGCCCGTGTCCGAGTGGGTGGGCAAGACCTTGCCGGAGATCAACCTCAGGCGCAAGTACCAGGTCAACGTCATCGCCATCCGCGAGCTGGTGCCCGAGCGCATGACCGTGTTGATCCGGCCCGACTACCGCATAAAGGACTCCGACGTGCTGGTGGTGCTGGGCAAACAAGAGGACATCCAGCGCTTGCCCACCTTCGAATGAGCCCAAGCACCTATCGCACCCGGCTCCTCATCCTGGAGCTGACCATCTTCGTGTCCATGCTGGGGGTGGGCATCATCGTGCCCTTCTTGCCCCTCTATGCCGCCCAGATGGGGGCCTCGGCCTTTGTCATGGGCCTGATCTTCAGCTCCTTTTCCGCGGCCCGCGCCCTGGCCATGCCCTACGTGGGCGCGCTCTCCGACCGCCGGGGCCGCAAGCCCTTCATCATCGCCGGGCTGATGGGCTACGCGGTCCTGGCCCTGGCCCTGATCTGGGCGGCCTCGCCCTGGGAACTGGTGCTGAACCGGGTGCTGCAGGGCCTGTTCGCGGCCATGGTGCTGCCGGTGTCCATGGCCCTGGTGGCCGACCTCACCCCCCCGGGCCGCGAGGGGGCGGTGTTCGGCGGTTTCAACACCGCCTTCCTGCTCGGCTTCGGGGTGGGGCCCCTGGCGGGGGGGGTGATCTTCGACACCCTGGGGCTGGAGGCCAACTTCCTTTTCATGGCGGGCCTGAGCCTGGCCAGCCTGCTCATGGTGCTGGTGATGGTGCGCGAGCCCCGGCAGGTGAAAAAGGCCAGCCGCAAGGGGGGCTGGAGCCAGCAGGTGGCCCTGCTCAAGGACCGGCCCCTGTTGTCGGTGTTCCTGGCCCGGGCCTTGAGCGCGGTGGGCATGGGCTGCTTCGTGGCCTTCTTGCCCCTGTTGGCCGCCGCCCGGGGGTTGAGCAACACCGAGCTGGGCTCCCTGCTGGCGGTGAACGTGCTCATCATGACCGGCTTGCAGGTGCCTTGCGGCTGGCTGGCCGACCGCTGGTCGCGGGTGGGCCTGGCCTCGCTGGGGCTGGTGCTCTCCGGCGCGGCCAAGGGTTTTTTGCCCCTGCCCGCCGACTTTGCCGGGCTCATGACCCTGTGCGTGCTGGAGGGGGTGGCCGCGGGCCTGGCCCTGCCGGCGCTCACCGCCCTGGCCGTGAGCCACGGCCGCCGGGTGGGCGCGGGCATGGGGGTCACCATGGGCAGCTTCGGCATGGCCATGAGCCTGGGGGTATCGGTGGGGCCCATGGGGGCGGGGCTCCTGGCCGATTGGCTGGGCCTGCCCAGCGTCTTCTACCTGGCCGGCGGCGCCACGGTGTTCGGCGCGGCCTGCCTGTTCCTGCCGGACCGGCCCGCCGCCCCGGCCCGGCCCCCCATCGCCCGGCACACGGACTGAGCCGGCCGGGGCCGGCTTTCTTGACTTCCCCCGGCCGCGCGGGTACATTCTTTTTTTACCGCAACCATCACGGGCCGTTAGGCTTGGCTGTCAAGGGACGTCATGCAGTATGAAGCCGTCATCGGGCTGGAGGTCCACGCCCAACTGTTGACCGACACCAAGATTTTCTGCGGTTGCTCCACCCGCTTCGGCGCGCCGCCCAACACCCACGTGTGCCCGGTGTGCCTGGGCATGCCCGGGGTGCTGCCCGTGCTGAACCGGAAGGTGGTGGAGTACACCATCCGGGCCGCCTTGGCCACGGGCTGCACCGTGGCCGAGAGGAGTGTCTGGGCACGCAAGAACTACTTCTACCCGGACCTGCCCAAGAACTACCAGATCAGCCAGTACGAGCTGCCCATCGCCGAGCACGGGCACCTGGACATAGAGGTGGACGGGGAGCGGAAGCGCATCGGCATCACCCGCATCCACATGGAGGAGGACGCGGGCAAGCTGGTGCACGACCCCAGCGGGCCGGTGAGCTACGTGGACTACAACCGCACCGGGGTGCCGCTCATGGAGATCGTGAGCGAGCCGGACCTGCGCAGCCCGGAGGAGGCCGCCGCCTATCTGCGCGCCCTGCGCGACATCCTGGTCTACCTGGAGATCTGCGACGGCAACATGGAGGAGGGCTCCTTCCGCTGCGACGCCAACATCTCCCTCCGGCCAAGGGGCCAGAAGGAGCTGGGCGTCAAGACCGAGCTCAAGAACATGAACTCCTTCCGCAACGTGGCCCGGGCCCTGGAATACGAGATACGCCGCCAGAGCGCGGTGCTGGACGAGGGGGGCAGGATCGTCCAGGAGACCCGCCTCTGGGACGCCCAGGAGGGCAAGACCGTGTCCATGCGCGGCAAGGAGGAGGCCCACGACTACCGCTACTTCCCGGACCCGGACCTGCTGCCCCTGGTGGTGGACGCGGACTGGGTGGAGCGGGTGCGGGCCGATTTGCCCGAGCTGCCCCAGGCCAAGCGCCGGCGCTTCGTGGCCGACTATGGCCTCACCGACTACGACGCCGGGGTGCTCACCGCCTCCAAGCCCCTGGCCGAGTACTTCGAGGCGGTGGTGGCCGCCGGCGCCGGGCCCAAGGCGGCCAGCAACTGGATCACCAGCGAGCTGATGGGCGCCCTCCATGCCCAGGGCCTGGAGATCGGCGATTCCAAGGTCACCCCCCCTGCCCTGGCCGAGCTCATAAAGCTGGTGGAGGACGGCACCCTCTCCAGCAAGATGGCCAAGGCCGTGTTCAGCGAGATGTTCGCCACCGGCAAACCCGCCGCGGACATCGTGGAGGAAAAGGGCCTCAAGCAGGTTTCCGACGCCGGCGAGCTGGAAGCCATGCTGCAAAAGATATTCGAGGCCCACCCCAACGAGGTGGAGCAGTTCAAGGCTGGCAAGGAAAAGCTCATGGGCTTTTTCGTGGGCCAGGTCATGAAGCAGACCAAGGGCCAGGCCAACCCCAAGCTGGTCAACCAACTGGTGCGCAAGCTGCTCAAGGGATAGCCTCCCACCCCGGGCTCAGGGGCGACGGGGGGCGATGGGGGGCGAGCAGAAGGCAAGCGCGGGCAGGGCAGGCGGGCCCCGCGAACAGGGAGGCAAGGGATTGCAGGCATGTCCCCACCCGAGGTGAAACCATGATCCCCACTCTCTACTGGGAAGGCGACACGGTGATGATTCTGGACCAGCGCAAGCTGCCCGGGCACACCGTGTTCATACCCTGCCGCGACATGCGGCGGGTGATCTATTGTATCCAGACCCTGGCCACCCGCGGCGCGCCGGCCATCGGGGTGGCCGCGGCCATGGGCCTGGCCCTGGCCGCCCGGGCCATCCGGGTGAAGGACCCGGCCCGGTTCCGGGCCCGCTTCCGGGAGCGGGCCGAGGTGATGCGCGCGGCCCGGCCCACCGCGGTGAACCTGAGCTGGGCGGTGGACCGCTGCCTGGCCCTGGTGGAGTCCGGCCCGGACGAGGTGGACGCCCTCAAGGATTTGCTCAAGCGCGAGAGCCAGCGCATGCTGGAGGAGGACGTGGCCATAAACCGGGCCATGGGCCGCCACGGCGCCGAGCTGGTGCCCGACGGCGCCACGGTGCTCACCCATTGCAACGCCGGCTCCCTGGCCACCGGCGGCTATGGCACCGCCCTGGGGGTGGTGTACGCGGCCAAGGAGGCGGGGAAGAAGGTATCGCTGATCGCCGACGAGACCCGGCCCCTCCTGCAGGGCGCGCGGCTCACCGCCTGGGAGATGGTTTCCGAGGGCATCCCGGTCCAGGTGGCGGTGGACGGCGCGGTGGGCGCCATCATGGCCAAGGGCCTGGTGGACCTGGTGGTGGTGGGCGCGGACCGCATCGCCATGAACGGGGACGTGGCCAACAAGATAGGCACCTTCAACGTGGCCTTGCAGGCCCAGCGCCACGGGGTGCCCTTCTACGTGGCCGCGCCCCTTTCCACCATCGACCCCCGGGCGGAGAGCGGGGCGGACATCCCCATCGAGGAGCGCGACCCCGGCGAGGTGCTCACCCTGGCCGGCCGGCGCATCGCGCCCCAGGGGGCCGGGGCCCTGAACTTTGCTTTCGACGTGACCCCGCACGACTTGGTCACGGCCATCATCACCGAGGTTGGAGTGCTGCGGCCGCCCTTTGGCGAGACCCTGAGACAGGCCAAAGCCGGCACACAGTAACTGGTAGGAGGTTTCCCGTCATGCCGCTGAGGAAAGAGCTTTTGGATCCGGGCGCCTGCAAGCCCAAGCCCCAGGACGAGAGCAAGCTGGGCTTTGGCCAGATATTCACCGACCACATGTTCAAGTGGGACTACCGCGAGGGCCAGGGCTGGCACGACCCCCGCATCGTGCCCTATGGCCCCTTGAACCTGGACCCGGCCGCCCTGGTGCTGCACTACGGCCAGGAGGTGTTCGAGGGCCTCAAGGCCTACCGCCGCGAGGACGGCGGCCTGTACATGTTCCGCCCCCGGGACAACATAAGGCGCCTCAACCGCTCCTGCCGCCGGGTGTGCATCCCCGAGGTGCCCGAGGACGAGGCCCTGGAACATTTGTTCGAGCTGGTGCGGGTGGAGGCGGAGTGGGTACCCCGCCAGCAGGGCACCAGCCTGTACGTGCGGCCCACCGTCATCGCCACCGAGGCCTGCCTGGGGGTCAAGGTGAGCCAGGAGTACCTCTACTACGTGATCGTGGGGCCGGTGGGCGCCTACTATCCCGAGGGCTTCAACCCCACCAAGATATACGTGGAGGAGCGCTACGTGCGCGCGGTGGCCGGCGGCCTGGGCGAGGCCAAGACCTCGGCCAACTACGTGGCCAGCCTGCTGGCCGCGGAGGAGGCCCACGCCAAGGGCTTCACCCAGGTGCTCTGGCTGGACGCCTGCGACAAGAAGACCATCGAGGAGGTGGGCACCTCCAACTTCTTCGTGGTGATCGGTGACGAGGTGATAACCGCGCCCCTGGGCGGCTCCATCCTGCCCGGCATCACCCGGGACTCGGTGATCCAGCTCTGCCGGGACTGGGGCGTCAAGGTCAGCGAGCGCCGCCTCACCATCGACGAGGTGCTCGCCGCCCAGAAGGATGGCCGGCTCAAGGAGGCCTTTGCCACCGGCACCGCCGCGGT
This sequence comes from uncultured Desulfarculaceae bacterium, assembly GCA_964620595.1. Lineage (GTDB taxonomy): Bacteria > Desulfobacterota > Desulfarculia > Desulfarculales > Desulfarculaceae > Desulfocarbo. The sequence continues at coordinate 267,380 of CAZUHP010000001.1, forward strand.
GGTGAGCCCCATCGGCAGCCTGCACTACCGGGGCGAGGACTTCAACGTGGCCGACGGCAACACCGGCGAGCTTTCCCAGAGGCTCTACGACGAGCTGACCGGCATCCAGTGGGGCACCCGCCCGGACCCGCACGACTGGGTGGTCAAGGTGGCCTGAGCCCCGCCGGGCAGGGACCAAGACACCAGGCGCCGGGGTTGCAAAGGCCCCGGCGCTTTTTTATGATAAGGGGCCTGCCGCAAATCCGGGGGGGATTCATGCCAGAACCGCTTACCACCATCACCGGGATCACCGCCGGCGAGGTCCTCTCCCGCGTGAAGGATTGGTTCAAGAAAAGAATCAGGGACAAGGTCATACGCGAAGTCGTGCACCAGGCCGTGTCCCGCGACGGCAACCGAATACTCATCCTGTGCAATGACTGCCCCGAGTTCGCCCAGGCGATCAGCGACCTGGCCAACGGACGGGCGCTGGCCGTGGAGGAGCTGCTGTCCGTTATCGAGCAATACAATCAAAAAAGAGGGGACAACGCTTTTGACCTGGAGCAGGTCTGCCCGGAGTTGCTGAACTTCAGCCTGAAGCTGGTGAATTTCTACACAGAGAAAAGAGACCCCACCACCGGCAATCTGCCTCCTGCTTTCAATTTCTTCCACCAGGACCTGTACACCTACTGCGCGGCGCAGGTCTGGCCCCGGGCCCAGGCGGCTGAGGCCAGGCAGCCCGAGGGGGTCTTTTTCAATGTCCCCCTTCGCCGCAACCAACGATTGCGGCACCAGGAGCATTGGGTCCGCAGGATAAGGGAGGCGCTGGAGGGCGGGAAGGGCGTCAGCGTGGGCCAGGCCCTGGAGACCGGCGACGCGGCCCTGGCTGGCCAGGGCGGCATCGGCAAGACCGCCATGGCCGTGGAGTATGCCTATCGCTACGCCGGCGCCTACCCTGGGGGGGTGTACTGGCTCCAGGCCGAGTTGGGCCTGGACCAGGCAGTGACCAAGGTGCTGCTGGACATGGACCCAAGGCTGGACCCCGGCCTGCCCCTGGAGCGCAAGGTACGGCTTTTTCGGGAGGCGCTCGACGCCAAGCCGCTCAAGCTGGTGGTGCTGGACAACCTGGATGACCCCGGGCTGGTTTCAGACTTTACCCTCCGAAACGCGCACCTGGTGGTCACCACCCGGCGGCGGGACGTATCCCTGCCAGAGGTGGAGATGGGCCTGCCCAGCGAGGAGGAGGCCCTGGACATCTTCCTGGCCTATGCCGGCCGGGACTTGGCAGACCTGGACCGGGAGGAGGTGGAGATGTGCCTTGGGGTGTGCTCCCGGGTGGGGTTCCTGCCCCTGGCCCTGGAGATCATGGGCATGCTGGCGCGCAAGCGGCCCCTGGGGGACCTGGCCCGGAATCTGGCCCGGGTGGTGGACCAGGCGGAGACCACCCAGACCAAGCAGAAGACCTCGGTGGCCGCGGCCCTGGCCCTGGCCGAGCAGGAATACTCCCACCCCGGGGCCCAGGAGGCCCTGGTCTACCTGGCCTACCTGGACCCGGAGCGGATCGACTGGAAAATCCTGGACCTGGTTCTGGCTTATGGCGCAGAAAACGTTGAGCCCGAGGAGACCAGGCAAGAGGCCCAGGAGCGCCTGGATGCCCTGGCCGAGCTGTCGGTCATCCAGCCCCAGCCCAAGGGCGGCTATGTGATGCACCGGCTCACCCAGGAGGCTGCGCGGGACCTGGACCCCCGGCGCCAGGCCGGTGAACGGGTGCTCTCCCTCCTGGACGCCGCAATTCAGGGCGTGTCGGAAAAGGGAGTCTACCGTATGGCCTATGGCCTGATCCCCCATTTGCTGCACTTGGCCGGCCTGGGCTCGGCAGAGACCGAGATGGAGGACTTCCCCAATGCTTTTGCCCTTTCCCGTTGGGCCAGCTACCTGCACGATAGTGGCTTGTATCCCCCGGCCGAAACCCTGCAAAGGGATGTGTTGAAACGGGTGGCGCGGGCAAAGGGCAAGGACCATCCCGATTACGCCAAAGGCCTCAACAACCTTGCCTCGGTGCTGAGGGCCCAGGGCAAGCTGGACGAGGCTGAGGAACTCTACCGCCAGGCC
>CAZUHP010000001.1:269567-277280 GCA_964620595.1 uncultured Desulfarculaceae bacterium
GGTGCTGAGGGCCCAGGGCAAGCTGGACGAGGCTGAGGAACTCTACCGCCAGGCCCTGGCCATAGACAATCGCACCCTGGGTAAGGACCACCCCAGTTACGCCACCCACCTCAACAACTGGGCCGGGGTGCTGGAAGACCAGGAAAAGTTCGCAAAGGCGGAAGAACTCTATCGCCAAGCCTTGTCCATAGCCGAGCGCACCCTGGGCAAGGAACATCCTAGTTGCGCCATTTACCTCAACAATTTGGCCAGGGTGCTGGAAAACCAGGGCAAGCTTTCCGAGGCGGAAAAGCTCTGCCGCCAAGCCCTGGCCATAGACGAGCGCAGCATAGGCAAGGATCATCCCAGTTACGCCATTGATCTAAACAATCTGGCCGTGGTGCTGAGGGCCCAGGGCAAGCATTCCGAGGTGGAAAAATTCTTCCGCCAAGCCCTGGCCATAGACGAGCGCACTATAGGTGCGAACCACCCTGACTACGCCACCCACCTCAACAACTTGGCCGTGGTGCTGAGGGCCCAGGGCAAGCTTTCCGAGGCGGAAGAACTCTACCGCCAGGCCCTAGGCATAGCCGAGCGCATCCTGGGCAAGGACCATCCCCAGACCCAACAAATAGAGCTAAACCTAGCCCTGCTTTTGGCGGAAAAAGACCAATAGCCGGCAGTGACGCGAAGCGCCCCGGCCCTCCTTGGCAGGAGGCCGGGGCGGGTTCCGGTCCGCTTGGCCGGGGGGCCGGGACAGGTGGCGTGGGCTAGTACTTTTCCGGCTTGGGGTTGAAGCACATCACCGGCACCGGCGAGTGGCGCAGCACCTTCTCGGCCACCGACCCGTACAGGGTGCGGTCCAGGCCGTGCTTGGCGTGGGTGCCCATGATGATCATGTCGATGCCGTTGGCCTCCACGTAGTTCACGATCTCCTGGCCGGGGTCGCCGGTCACGCAGGCGGTGGTCAGCTCGCCGGGCTTGGCGAAGTGCTCGTTGATGAACTCGCCCAGGTGCTGCTCGGCCTTGCGTATCAGGCCGGCGTCGTCACTGGCTTTGAATATCTCGGAGGCATAGGGCATACCCAGGAAGGAACCCAGGGGCACCACGTGCAACACGTGGACCTGGGCTCCGAAGGTCTGGGCGACGGTTTCCACCCAGGGCACCACCGCCGGGGATATCGTGGCGAACTCCAAGGGGAAGAGAATTTTCTTAACCTCAGGCATCAGTCAAGGCTCCTTTTTTTGCAGATGGTCGGCAGCAAGGCGACGCCCGGGCGTCGACCATCCCCATTATCCACATTTCACCGCAGATGGCAAACCATTAGGCCAGGCTCACCGGGTCCACGTCCACCACCAGGCGCACCCCGGGCGGCAGGCCGCCCAAAAGGTGGCGGCCCAGGCGCAGGATGCGGGCCGCGCCGCCGGCGGTGGGTGATTTGATCAAGAGCAGATAGCGCCAGCGCCCCTGGCTGCGGGCGATGGGGGCCGGGGCCGGCCCCAGGAGCCGGGCCCGGGGCTCCAGGCGGGCGCGGGCCTCCTCCAGGCGCCCGGCCAGGGCCTGGGCCGCCCGCTCGGTGGCTGCCTGGTCCCCGCCCTCCAGGCGCAGGCTCACCAGGCGCATGAAGGGCGGGTAGCCCAGGGCCCGGCGCTCGGCCAGCTCGGCCGCGTAGAAGGCCTCCGGGTCCTGGGCCAGGGCCGCGGCCAGGGCGTGGTGGTGGGGGTCGTAGGTCTGCACGATCACCAGGCCCGGCCCGCCCTCGCGCCCGGCCCGGCCCGCCACCTGGGTGAGCAGGGTGTAGGCCCGCTCCCCGGCCCGGAAGTCGGGCACGCTGAGCGCCTGGTCGGCCAGGAGCACCCCCACCAGGCCGATGAGGGGGAAGTGGTGGCCCTTGGTTATCATCTGGGTGCCCACCACCACGTCCACCTGGTGCCGGCTCACCTGGCGCAGCACCTCCCGGAGCCCCGCCGGGCTGGCCGCGGTGTCGCTGTCCAGGCGGGCCACCCTGAGGCCGGGCTCCAGCTCCGCCAGCTTCTCGGCCACCGCCTCGGTGCCCAGGCCCAGGGGCTTCATTCCCTCCCCCGGCGCGCCGCAGTGGGGGCAGGCCTCGGGCAGGGGCCGCTGGTGACCGCAGGTGTGGCAGACCAGCCGCCCCGGTGCCACCCTGTTGTTCCCCCCGCCCCCCCCGCGCCCCCCCCGGTGGAGGGTGAGGCTCAGGGAGCAGGCCGGGCAGCCCACGGTCTTGCCGCAGGCCGGGCACAAGAGGGCCGGGGCAAAGCCGCGGCGGTTCAGGAACAGGATGGCCTGGCGGCCGGCGGCCACGGTCTGCTTGAGGGCCTGGTGCAGGCGGGGGCTCAGGAAGCCGCCCCGCAGGCGGCCGGCCCGGCGCATGTCCACCACCTCCATGGTGGGTAGGCGGGCCTCCTTCACCCGGCGGGGCAGGCCAAGGAGGGTCAGCTCGCCTTGCCGGGCCCGGTGCCAGGTGGTGACCGCCGGGGTGGCGCTGCCCAGGATGACCACCGCCTTCTGCTCCTGGCCGCGCAACAGGGCCAGGTCGCGGGCGTGGTAGCGCAGGCGGTCGTCCTGCTTGTAGGCCTCGTCCTGCTCCTCGTCCACGCAGATGACGCCCAGCTCGCCCAGGGGCGCGAACACCGCCGAGCGGGCGCCCACCACCACCCGGGCCCGGCCGCTGGCAATGGCCTGCCACTGGCCCCGGCGGGCGGCCGGGCCGAGGCCCGAGTGCAGCACCGCCACCTGGTCCGCGCCCAGCCGGTCGCGCAGGAGTCCTTCCAGGCGCAGGGCCAGGCCGATCTCGGGAGTGAGCACCAGGGCGCCGCGGCCCTCCTCCAGGGCGGCCTGGCAGGCGTTCAGGTACAGCTCGGTCTTGCCCGAGCCGGTGACCCCGTGGAGCAGGAAGGGGGCAAAGCGCCGGGCCCGCACGGCCGGCTCCAGTTCGGCCCAGGCCGCCTCCTGGTCCGGGGTGAGCCTTTCGGGCCGGGGCTCGGGCCACAGGGGCCGGCCCAGCAGGTCGCGCACCAGGGGGCGGTGGCGGATGGACACCCAGCCCGCCGCCTCCAGGCGGCCCACCAGGGCCTTGGCCCGGGGCCAGCGCTCCCTCAGCTCGGGCAGGCTCAAGGGTCCTTGGGCCTGGAGGAGTTCCAGCAGTTCCGCCGCCTGGGTGCCGGGCCGGGGCAGGTCCTCCGGCCGGCCCTGGCGGGCGGAGACCACCGCCACCTCGGGGGAGCGGGGTTGGGCGGCCGGGGCGCCGGCGCCCAGGCCGGCGGGCAGGGCCCAGGCCAGCACCTGGCCCAGCGGGGCCTGGTAGTAGGCCGCGGCCCGGGTGAAGAAGCCCTTGAGGCTCGGGGGCAGGGCCTGGCCCGAGGCCAGGTCCTCCAGCACGTCGGCCACGGGCTTGAGGCCCTGGGCCGGCCCGGGCTCGGGCGCGGCCAGGGCGAAACCCAGGCGGGGCCGGCCGCGCAGGGGCACGGACAGCCTGGTGAGCGGTTGGATGAGGCGGGCCAGCTCGGGCGGCACCCGATAGGTGAGGGCGTGCCACACCGGCGCGGCCACGGCCACTTCCACGGTGAGGGCCTGGCTGGACATGGCCCCTAATCTAGCACGTGAGGCCCCTGGGGGAAACGGCGGGAATGGCCGGCGAGCAGGAGGTTACAGGTCCAGGCCGGTGAGCTGGCGGGCCCAGGTGATGAAGCCCTTGCGGCGTTCCTGCCGGGCCATGGCATCCAGGGCCTGGGGGGTGTTGGCGCCGGATTTCCAGGAATTGATGGGTTTTACCACCTTGCGCTGCACAAAGGCGGTGTCCACCAGGAAGTTCACATCGCCCTGGATGGGCTGGAAGTAGAGGTAGCCTTTCTTCACCGCGATGGGCATGGCCAGCCCCCGCTCGCGCACCTGGGTGGCGGCGATGGAGGGGTAGGGGTAGTGGTTGATGTTCTTGTTCAGGTGGGTGATCTGGCTGTTGTCCATGCCGGCGAGCTGGAAGGACTCGATCATCACGTTGCGGCCCAGCTCCGGGTCCCAGGCGCACAGGCCGCCTTTCTGGGGGTTTTCCGGGTTGTTGGCCACCACCTCCATGACCATGCGCGCTCCGCTGTCGCCCAGCTTCAGGGCCGCGGCCAGGCCCTCCAGGTCCAGGGACTGGGCCAGGTAGTCCAGGTCCTCGATGTTGAAGGACACCTTGTCCTCGAACTCGCCCAGGATCTGGCGGTACTCGGACCAGGTGAGGTGGGAGGGCCGGCCTGATTCGGACAGGCGGAACACCTGGTTGTCCATGGTGGTCTGCATGAGCATCTGGCCGTGGTTGTGCAGCCGGCGGGGGGCGGAGGTGTCGTACATCCAGCCCTTGTTGCCCCGGTTGATGCCGTGGAAGGCCTGCTGCACCATGAACAGCACCCGCGGCCGGGAGAAGCCGTAGAAGTTGGCCTCGCGGAAGTCGTGCAGGATGGTTTCCCAGGACGCTTCGTTGACGATGATGAGAAGGGTCTGTTTTTGCAGTACTTTGGCCGGGTCGAGCCCTGCCTGCTCGGCCAGTTGGCTGAGGTCCCAGGCCAGTTGCAGCATGTGCCGCCGGCCCAGGCTCATGGAGCGCAGGCTGTCCGGCGCCACCGGCACCTCGTAGTCCTCGCCCAAAAGGTTGGTGAGCACCTGGGGGCTCAGGTCCAGGCGGGGGTTGATGAGGTACTTGGTGCCCAGGCCCAGGCGGGTGGCCTCGCCGGCGCAGGTGTGCTCCAAGAGCACCACGCCGTCCAAAAGGGCTTGGCGGGCCCGGTCCATCTCGGCCCCGCCCACGAATTCATCGTCCAACACGGTGATATCCTTGGGCTCTTCCAAGGAGTCCAGGCGGGGGTACTTGTTCAGTTCGTCTTCCGCGGCCGCCACGGATTCGAGGTCGGCGTACTTGGCCAGGCGCTCCTCCGCTATATCCAGACAGGTGCGGATGTAGGATGTAAAATCAGTGAGGTCAATGGGTTGCGGCTGGGAAGGGTCTAACATGCAGGAAACCTCTCCGTTATCGGTTTGCCAGAGGTGCATATCCGGCGGCAGGCAGGGGGGGCGGCGCCGTCCACCGGGAGCCGGGGGTCGATTTTGAAGCATTGCACACCCGACCCGGGCCTAGTTTAACCTGAATTCCCCTCTGCAAGCAAATCCAAGGCTGGCCCCAGCCCCAGCCACTTGTGCATCAAGTCGTATAATCCGGTGATATCGCTTGGCAAATCTCGGGGAGCCCCTTCCCCCAGCCACAAGGCCAGGGCTCCTTGGGGACGGTGAGTGCCGCTCAGGTGGCTGCGCCCGAACACCGCGCCCCGGTCCAGGCCGGCGCGCAGGGAGAAGCCCGGCGCCGCCTCGGCCACCAGGTCCGGCCCCTGGGCGGCCCAAGGGCCCTGGTAGAGTTCCTCCCGGTGGTGCACCCGGGCCACCGGCTGGAGGGTCTCGCTGTGCAACTTGCCGTCGCGCTTGGTGATCTGCTGGTAGGTCAGCCCTTGGAGCCGGGCCGCGATCTCCCGGGCCAACTCCACGGCCTCGGGTCCGGGCCGCAGGCTGCCCTGGGGAAAGCGGTCCGCGTAGTGCAGGTAGATGCGGCCCGGGTCCAGGGCCAGGGCCCGGCTCTGGGGCAGGATGCGTTCCGCCCCGGCCGGCCCCTCCACCTTGAGGTAGCCCTGCTCCACCAGCCAGGGGTTGAGGTACACCTCCGAGCGGATGGGGCCGAAGCCGTGGTCCGCGGCCACCACCAGGGCCGCCCGGCCCGCCTCCACCGCCGGCCGCAACTCGTCCCAGAGCCAGCCCAGGAACCGGTCCGCCTGGCGGTAGATTTCCAGGGCGGCCGGGGCCAGGGGGTGTTCCGGTTCCTGGAGGGCGGGCCACAGGAAGTGGTTCACCCGGTCGGTGTCGGTGATGACCGCGCAGAAGAGGTCCCATTCCTCCTGCCAGAGCGCCCGGAACATTGCCAGCCGGGTCTCCAGGGCCCGGGCCAGGTCCGCGGCCAGGGCCCCGGGGTCCTGGCGGCCCTGGTCCAGGTCTGCCTCGGGCCGGTAGCCCAGGGCCTCCAGGCGGGCCAGGAGCCCGGGCGGGTACACCGCCCGGCTCAGCTCCGGGGCCACGAACCCGCTCACCATGACGCCGCTGAGGGGGGCGGCCGGGTAGGTGAGGGGCACGTTCAGAACCACCGAGCGCCGGCCGGCCCGGCTCAGGCGGTCCCACAGGCGGGGTGCCCGCACCGCGCCCGCCTCCACCGGCCGCACCCGGTAGGTGCCGGGCTGGTGCTCGCCAAAGCCGAACACCCCGTGCCCGCCCGGGTTCTGGCCGCTGAACAGGCTGGTCCAGCACACCGGCGACACCTCGGGCAGGGGCGAGGCCGCCTCCCAGGCCCGGCCCAGGGCGAGCAGCCGGCCCAGGTTGGGCATGACCCCGCGGCCGGCCAGCTCCCGGGCCAGGTCCAGGCCCACCCCGTCCAGGCCCAGGAATACTAGGCGCCCCACCGTTTCCGCGCCTGTTGGTATATGGCCCAGCCCGCGCTGGCGCCCAGCCGGTCGGCCCCGGCCTCCACCAACGCCAGGGCGCCGTCCAGGGTCTTGATGCCGCCGGCCGCCTTCACCCCCAGCCCGGGGCCGGCCGCCTTCAGGATGCCCACCTCGGCCGGGGTGGCCGGGCCGAAGAAGCCGGAGCCGGTCTTGAGGAAGGCCACCCCGCTGTCCGCCAGGGCCGCGGCCGCCCGGGCGGACAGCTCCGGGCCCAGGGCCGAGGTCTCCAGGATCACCTTGACCAGGTGGGGCGCCACCACCCGGGCCACCTCGGCCATCTCGGCCACCGCCCGGGCCAGCTCCCCGCCCAGGGCCAGGCCCCGGTTGAACACCACGTCTACCTCCGTGGCCCCGGCCTCCACCAGCCCGGCCGCCTCCCTGGCCTTGGCCGCGCCCAGCTCGAAGCCCAGGGGAAAGGCGGCCACGCTGCACACCGCCACCCGGCTGCCGGCCAGGAGCCCGGCCGCCCGGGGGACCAGCCAGGGCGGGACGCAGGCCGCGGCCGCTTCCATCTCCAGGCATTCCTCTATATGGCGCTCCAGCTCGGCCGGCCCGGCCAGGGGGTCCAGGAGGGTGTGGTCCAGGCGCCGGGCCAGCTCGGCCGGGCCGATTCCCCGGGCCGCCGCCCGGCCGCTCAGCTCGGCGTCTATCTCCCGGGCCAGCTCCAGCCAGGCCTCCTCCACGAACAGGCGGCCGTAGCCCTTTTGGGTCACGAACAGGCCGTCATAGGCCGTGTCCTCGTAGGTCCGCAGCAAATGGGGCACGCCCTGCTGGTCCAGGGCCTGGCACCAGAGGTCTGCCTGAAAACGGTCGTCCAGCTCGCGCAAAAGAACCATGCCCATGGTCGGCTCCCCGGGGCTCGTGAGGGTGGGCGTGGAAGGCGGGCGAATGGGAGGCACCCCCTGCCGCCCGCGTCGGCCTTGCTTCCCCTACCACTATAGCCACTGGCCGCAGGGATTGCGAGGAGCGGCCCGGGGTAGGGGCTCTCCCGGCCCAAATACGGGTTTCCCCCCATGGCGGGTCCAGGGCCTGGTTATCTAACATGTATTCGTGGCAATATAGAACCGGTGCCCCTCGTCCCAGGGTCGGCTCGTTCTCGCCGGCGGTCTTGCGGCGGCGGGGAGCGCCGTAGCATGTAGTTTCGGCATACCCCCTTGGCAGCGAAAGGAGCGCGGAATGGGGAAGTATGAGGAGGTGT
>CAZUHP010000002.1:0-115211 GCA_964620595.1 uncultured Desulfarculaceae bacterium
GCGAGATCGCCGCGGCCAGCGAGGAGCAGGTGATCGGCATCGACGAGGTGAACAAGGCCCTGACCGAGGTGGACAAGGTGGCCCAGGCCAACGCTGGTTCGGCCGAGGAGATGGCCCAGCCCATGTCGTTGTTCATCATCGACGAGTCCGCGCTGGATGGCCTCAAGCGGCCGCCCCTGGCCGGGCAGTTGCCCGCGCCGGCCCAGCCTGCTGCCCAGCCCGCCTCCCAGGCGGCGGCCAAGCCCGAGTCCAAGCCCAAGCCTGAGCCCAAGGCCAAGCCGGAAGCAAAGGAGGCCGCCCCGGCTGCGGCCGCGGCCCCTGCGGCGGGTGGCGCCTCCGCCTCCCCCTCGCCCCCCTCGCCCCCCTCGCCGGAGGAGGTCATTCCCCTGGAGGACATGGACGACGACGACTTCGAGGAGTTCTAGGCTCGGAGTGAATCCCGGCCGCCAGCCCGGCCAGAGGCCCAAGTAGCCCCCCGGCCGCCCCCCGGCCGCCCCCCCAGACGCCCCCGCCCCCCGGGGGCGGCTGGCTTTTTTACGGCCGGCCCCCGAAGGCTGGCGGCAGCCTATTCGTAGTAGTTGGGGGTGTAGTAGCCCTTGTGGCGCAGGAGCACCTCCTGGTCCGCCCGCTTGAGGTCCTCGTCCACCATCTCGTTGATGAGTTCGGCGAAGCTCACCTTGGGCTCCCAGCCCAGCTTGGCCTTGGCCTTGGAGGCGTCGCCCAGGAGGCTGGGCACCTCGGTGGGGCGGTAGTAGTCCGGGTCGATGCTCACCACCACGCTGCCCGGGGCGCAGCGGGTGTCCTGGTCCGCTGCGGTGAGCACTGCCTGCTCCTCCACACCCTCGCCCTGCCAGGCGATCTCCATGCCCGCCCGCCGGAAGGCCAGCTCCACGCATTCGCGCACCGAGTGCTGCTGGCCGGTGGCTATGACGAAATCCTCGGGCTGGTCCTGCTGGAGCATGAGCCACATGGCGCGCACGTAGTCCCGGGCGTGGCCCCAATCGCGCTTGGCGTTCAGGTTGCCCAGGTAGAGCCGCTCCTGGAGGCCCAGCTTGATACGGGCCACGGCCCGGGTGATCTTGCGGGTCACAAAGGTTTCGCCCCGGATGGTGGACTCGTGGTTGAAAAGGATGCCGTTGCAGGCGAAAAAGCCGTAGGCCTCGCGGTAGTTCACGGTGATCCAGTAGGCGTAGAGCTTGGCCACCGCGTAGGGGCTTCGGGGATAGAAGGGGGTGGTCTCGCTCTGGGGCGTCTCTTGGGCCAGGCCGAACAGTTCGCTGGTGGATGCCTGGTAATAGCGGGTGGTTTGGCCCAGGCCCAGGATGCGCATGCACTCCAGCACCCGCAGAGCGCCCAGGGCGTCGGCGTTGGCGGTGTACTCCGGGGTTTCGAAGGACACGTCCACGTGGCTCTGGGCGGCCAGGTTGTAGATTTCGTTCGGCTGCACCGACTGGATGATGCGCAAGAGGTTGGTGGCGTCGGTGGTGTCGCCGTAGTGCAGGAAGAAGCGCACGCCCGGGGTGTGGGGGTCCTGGTAGAGGTGGTCCACCCGCTCGGTGTTGAAGAGCGAGGCCCGGCGCTTGACGCCGTGCACTTCGTATCCCTTGTTCAAGAGGTACTCCGCCAGGTAGGCCCCGTCCTGGCCGGTCACTCCCAGTATGAGCGCGCGTTTGGCCATGCCTGCTCCTTGTCGGCCCCGTGGTGGGGTGGTGTCTATCATAATGCCCCGGCGGCCTGGGGTCTAGCACCCCGCGAACAGGAGGGCGAAGACCTTGGTGTCCTCCACCAGGGCGCTCAGGCTGCACCACTCGTCCGGCACGTGGGGGGTGGGGGGCCAGGTGCACCAGACCGCCACGGGCAGGCCGCGCTCGCGGAAAAAGGCGGCCACCGTGCCCCCGCCCACACCCCCGGGCCGGGCCGGCCGGCCCTTTACCCGCTCGATGGCCGCGGCCAGGGCCTTGACCACCGGCGCGTCGGTCGGGGTGGCGGGCGGCGCCTGCAGGCGCTGCTCCAGGCTGAGCCTCACCTGCACGCCTTCCTCCCGGGCGATCTGGCCGAAGCGTTCCGCAAAGGCGGCCTCCACCTCGTCCAGCCCTATCTGGGGCAGCACCCGGCAGTCGATGTAGAACACGTCCCGGCCGGGGATGGTGTTGATGTTGGGCACCCCCGCTTCCTTGCGGGTGGGCTCGAAGGTGCTGGTGGGCGGCACGAACAGGGGGTCCTCCTGGTCGAAGCGGCGGTACATCTCGCGGACCGCCACCATCATGCGGGCCGAGGCGTAGAGGGCGTTCACCCCTTCGTTCGGGGTGGAGCCGTGCACCTGCTTGCCGATTACCTCTACCTTGAGCCAGAGGATGGACTTCTCGGCCACCTCGATGAACAGGCCGTCCTCCTCGCCGGCGTCGGGTATCACCACCAGGTCCTGGGGCGCGATGAGGCGGGGCCGCTCCTTGAGCACGTAGTCGAGCCCGTATTGGGATCCGGTCTCCTCGTCGCTGACCATGATCAGCCCCACCGGCCCGGCCGGGGTCACCCCCTCTTCCAAGAGGGCCTTGAGCCCGAAGATCGAGGCCACCAGGCCGGCGTGGTCGTCCAGCACCCCGCGGCCGTAGAGCCGGTCCCCCTCCACCCGGAGCTGCCAGGGGTCGCTGCTCCACTGCTCGCGGGGTCCGGCCGGCACCACGTCCAGGTGGCTGAGCACCCAGCGGGCCGGGCCCTCGCCGCCGGCCAGGCGGGCCACCAGGTTGGGCCTGATCCCGCTCTCCACCCGCGGGTCGGGCGCGTCCACCCGCTCCAGGCCTAGCCCCAGCTCTTCCAGCCAGCTTTGCACCACAAGGGCCTTGGCCAGCTCGCCCTGGCCGCCGTTGGTGGGCCCCAGGGCGGGTATGGCCACCAGCTCGCGCTGGGCCTCCACCATCTGGTCGGCATAGGTTTCGATGCGGGACATGAGCCTTTGGGCCAAGGACATGGTCAGCCTCCTCGCGCTGGCGGCCGTGGGCGGTTTGGGGCCAAGCCTAGCCATTGGCGCCGGGCCCGTCAACCTGGATTGACACCCGGAGCAAGGGGGGCTACCATCTCAAAGCGCCCAGCAACCCCAGGCCACGAGGGACGTTGATGCCAGGCACCAGAGCAGGCCTGCCCCCGGAGGTTGCACGGGTCTCGGGTCTGTACCGCTTCATACCGCCAGAGCGGTTTCAGGAGCTGGGCATAGATCCCGAGGACGTGCCCCTGGGTACATTCCCGGCCGAGGATCATCCCCCCTTCTTGCCCGACCGCTTTGGGGGGAACGCCTATGGTCTGGGCTTGTACGAGCAAGGCGTGCTGCCGCCCCAACAGGCCCGCCTGCTGGAGGCGGTGGACCTGGACGACCCGGCCCAGGTGGCGGACAATTACCGCACCCTCAACGACGTGTTCAAGCGCCTGGGGCTCCTGATCCGCTACAGCAGGAGCGGCCGTCCCTTCTTCCTCATCCCCCGCCAGTACGTGGCCCACTTTTTGGTGGAGGTGCAGGCCCGCACCGACGAGATCGTCTCTTTTTTGAGCGGGCTGTTGTCCCGGCGCCTGCGGGAGAGCCTGAAGGTGGGCATCGTGGCCGGGGAGCACGAACTCCTGCTGCCCGAGGTGCAGGCCCGCATGCCCCACCTGGAGTTCACCCTGATGGACTCGTTGGCCTCCCTGGCCGGGCAGCAGGGGACCTTTGCCGCGGTGATCATGGTGGGCGATCCCCTGGCCCTGGCCCTCCAGCAGCGCCGCCTCCAGGACCAGCCTCCCGCCGCCTCCCGCGGCCGCGAGGCCTACGGCTATTACGTGGCCGGCCGCCTGTGGGACCTCTTGGAGGCCGAGGGCGAGGTCCTGTGCCTGGCCGACCGTCCCTTGAGCGGCAGCAACCAGACCATCACCGTGCGCTTCGCCTCCCAGGGCGAACTCAAGCGCTTCTTGATGTTCAGCCATGTCTACCGCACCCGCCGCCGCTACAAGAGCGGCAAGGGCCTGGTGCTGGAGGTCAACCGCTTCGACTTCGACATCTTCCTCTCGGGCCTGGCCGTGTATCACGAGACCATGGAGGGGCTTCTGGGCGGTCGCGCCCTGGCCATGGTGGCGCCCGAGGAGATCGACCGCCTGCCTTACCAGGACCTGCCCCTGCCCCGGGGCTCGGCCCAGAAGACGCTCGCCGCCTGGGAGCGTTGGTTCAGCCCCTTTTTCGAGCTGGGCCGCCGGGGCACCATCCTGCCGGAGGTGCAGCGCCGGGAATGGGAGGCGCGTTATGAGCCGGAGGGCGGGTTTCCTGACACGCTCCTGGTGCTGGAAGGCAAGCGCCGGCCGCCGGCGGTGTCCTTGGCCGAGGTGGAGAGCCGCCTCTCCCGGCGGCGCCTGGCCGGCTGCGACCGGGGGCTCCTGGCCGGTTACAAGGACTCCTTCGGCTACGTGCGCAAGGTGCTGGACATCCTGGAGCAGGCCCGCCAGGGCACCTTGGAGGGGCTGCCCGGCCTGGAGCTGAGCCGCCTGCGCAAGCCCTTTGAGACCACCCACCGGCACCCGGCGCTCAACGACGTGATTCGGCTGATGGACCAGGCCCCGCGCCTGGCCCGCCTGGAGAGGCGGCTGAACCCCGACGGCCTGGCCGGCCCCCGCACCCCGGTGCTGGACAACCTGGAGAAGCTCTCGCTCATGGGGCTGGAGGAAGGGCCCCTGATGCAGCTCTACCTGATCGTGCTGGGCCACTCCACCATGACCCGGGTCACCTTCGGCAAGCTGCCCGAGACCACCTTGCAGCCGCTCACCGAGCTCAGCCGCTACCGCAGCCTGGAGGAGGCGGTGACCATCATCCGCCTCTACCGCCTGCTTTCGGTGGCCGAGGCCGCGGCGGCCAGCCCCAGCGGACTCACCGACGACCAGGTGGGCGAACTCTTTGCCCTCTACGACGACGCCATCCGGGTGGTCACCGATCCGGGCCTCGACTGGTCCGAACTCCTCAATGCCCAGGTGACCAAGCTGGGTGGGGTGCAGGCCAAGGCCTTCCGCAAGATGCTCAAGCTGTTCAACTTGTTCGCCTACCTGGACAACTGGCGGGTGCTGGAGCGGGCGGGCCCCCGCCAGAAGGAGGCCATGGCCGATTACGACCCGGCCAAGCTGGAGCGCATAAACCAGGTGGTGGAGCTGGCCGGCCAGGTACGCCACTTTGTGGAGCGTTTCTACGCCGGCGACGCCGCTGCCCGGCCCTACTTCTTCCGGGCCCTGCTCAACTGCGAGCTGCACGGCACCGGCCGGCTCCTGCCCCGCCTGGGGGCCACCGCGGGCTTCACCCTGCTGTGGATATGCGTGCACACCAGCGAGCGCCGGCTGTTGAACTTCAACCGCCTCATCGAGGTGGGGGGCGGTCCCCAGCTCGAGGAACGCCTGGCCAAGCTGCGCCAGGCCCTCAGCCGGCTGGAGCCCAGCCAGCTCAGCCCCCGTTGGCTGGCCTCCCTGCGGGGCATCATGGCCGAGGGCAAGGAGGCCTATATCCTGGACTCGGGCATCTACCTGACCCTGGACCAGGCCACCGGCGCCCTGACCCCGCGCTTTTTGGATGCGGCCGACGAGCTGGCCCGGCTCAAGCGGGAGATGAACACCAGCCTGAAGCGCGGCCTGGACCAGGTGGCGGACGAGACCTTGCAGGCCATGGACCGCAGCCTGCACGGGGTGCAGCGCTTCCTGGCCGCCCAGGAGGCCCCTGGCGCCTCGCGGCTGGAGGCGATGGCGCGCGAGCAGAAACGGCTCAGCCGCCGCCTGGAGGGCTACCTCCTGCGGGAGCTGTTCGACCTGCCCCAGTTCGCGGCCAATCTCGAGCGCCTGATCCAGAGTTGCCCCCGCCTGATGGGCCACCTGTTGCCGGAGCCGGCCGACCATCCCCGCACCAGACTGCGGCTGTCGGCCGCCCAGAAGCTTTCGGCCTTGCGGTCGCGCCGCCTGGACCATTTCCAGGACATGTACAAGAGCCACGAGGCGGCCCGGGCCGAGTTCGGCCCCACTGCCGCGGGCATCGTGGGCGTGACCCCCCTCCAGTTCCAGACCTTGACCGCCAGCCTGAGCCAGCTCCTGGCCGGCGATGGGCACCTGGGCCGGCTCTTGATGCTGGCGGTATTGCTCTACGCCCCCCGCGACCGGGCCCCCCGGGGCCGGGATCTGGCGGTCCATCCCCTGGTGCGGGCCCTGGATCTGGCCAAGGGCCAACTGGAGGACTTGAGCTTCCTGCTGGAGCACCACGACCTTTTCTGGCGGATCATCAGCGGCCAGGACACGCTCTTGGGGCTGCAGAGCCTCTTGGAGAGGGACAACCCGCCGCTGATCGAGGCGCTGTTCCTGCTGTCGGTGGTGTCCACCGCGGCCAGCAGGGAGGGCCTTCTCACCGAAGACATGATGGAGCGCTTCTTTTCGCTTCTGCAGCGGGTGCGCGGCCTGGTGAGCCAGGGCAAGCAGGCAGTGGAGGCCCACCGGCTCGCCCTGGAGGAATACGCCCGCCAGTGCCTGGCCCTGGAGCACTACCGCGAGATACAGGAGGGCGAGGCCCCCACCAGCAGCCTGCGCCACCTCTTGGAGACCACCCAACTGCCCCCGCCGGACCGGGAGCGCTGGCTGCGCCGGGGCGCCATGCAGGCCGGCCTGGAACGCATCTTCAAGCTGCGGGGGCTCCTGTTTGTGAGTTGGCTGGATCTGGAGCTGCTCCGGCAGCAGGTGCCGGTGGTCTATATCTACCGGCTCAAGGGCCTGCGCTCGGTGGGGGTCACCCATTTCGAGCGCGAGCTTTACGAGGGCCTGCGCATCTACCGCGGGCTGACCAGCCTGGAGCCGGAGCAGCGCGAATACCTGCTCACCAGCCTGGGCGATCCGGAATGGTCCTTGAGCCTGACCGACTACCCCACCGCGGCCGAGCGGCTGAGCTATCCCAACCAGGTGCGCCTGCTGTGCCTGGGGCTCTCGGCGGTGCGGCACCTGAAGCTGGAGCCTCCGCCGCTGCGGGTGAGCTTCGCGCCCCTGGCCCGGGTCATGGAGCGCAAGTTCGAGATGGTCAACGAGGCCATCACCGGCCTGGACCTGCGCGCCATGGCCAACCGGCCCCGCATCCTGCAACGCATGCGGAAGGCCCGGGAGGGCCTGCGCCTGCATTACGACCCCGAGAGCCGGGTGCTCTCCCTGGCCATTGCCGACCCCATGAGCCTGGACCGCAAGATAGAGGCGGTCCGCCGGGCCAAGGACCCCCGCAAGCTCAAGCGCCTCTACCACCAGGAACTCAAGAAGCTGAAACTGACCCACTACCACACCCTGGACTTCGGCCAGCGCCTGGAGCGGGCCTTCCAGGAGAACCTGGCCCGCCTGGGCGATCAGATGATGGAGCGGGTGCGGCGCCAGATGGCGGCGGAAAAGAAGCTGGACCGGCTGGAGGAGCTGTTCAACCGGGCCTGGGAGGAGGGCCTGGACCTGCCGCTGTCCCGGGACCTCCAGCAGAGCCTGCGCGACTTGTACGAGCTGAACAGCGAGCGCATCCGCGCCCAATATCTGGAGAAGGTGTCCCGGCGCTTGGAGAAGGTGCACAGCCTGCAGGAGTTGGATGCCCTCTGGGGACAGGTCAAGAAGTACCTCCAGCGCCACCACCGCCACCTGGGCCAGGATTTCGACCTGATCGTGGCCCGCCGTTTCGACCGCCGCGCCCGGGCCATCTCCCAAGGCGACAAGTAGCCCGGCGCGCGGCACGGCCCCCTTTACCGATCGCCCAAGTCAAGGGGCGGCCACCTGGTGGCCGCCCCCCTTGCCGTCTGGGCCCCGGCCCGGCTAGGCGCGGTAGCGCTGCTGGTGCAGCACCGTGGCCAGGGCCCGCTTGGGCACGAAGTGCTGGCCGCTTTGGTCGCGCCAGTACTTGATGACCTCCAGGCCCTGATCCTCGGGTTTCAGCTCGACCAGCCGGGGCTCCTCGTCCGGGTAGCCCAGGGCCACCACGCTGTCCACCTCCAGGCCCTGGGGCACTCCCAAGAGCTTGGCCACCCGGGGGTAGTTCACCGACTTCAGCCAGCAGGCGCCCAGGCCCTTTTCCACCGCCATGAGCAGGAGAGTCTGCACCGCCGCGCCCACGTCGTACAGGGCCATGGCCTCCAGCTCGTACTCCTTGCGCCGCAGCACCACCAGGTAGGCCATGGGTTCGTGGCCGGGTTGGGGGTCGCCCTTGGGCGCTATGTAGGCCGCCCACTTGAGGCAGGCGAAGATTTGCTCCCTCAGTTCAGGCTCGGTCACCGCCACGTACTCCAGGGGCTGGCGGTTGGCCGCCGCCGGCCCCACCCGGGCCGCGTCCACCATTTCCTCCAGCACCTCCAGGGGCACCTCCTCTTGGCGGAAGCTGCGCACCGACCGCCGCTTGAACGCCGCCTGCTTCACATCCATTGCGAGTCCTCCTTGTCCGGTAGCTAGATGGCCAGCCAAACCAGGGCCACCACCCCGGCCAGCCAGAAATTCAAGTCTACCAGGCCCTCGCTGATGGAGCCCGGGATGATCCAGGCCCGCGCCCAAAGGAGCTGCATGGCGGCCAGGCCCAGGACCGGCAGCAGCAGCCCCCAGGCCAGGCCCGGCGCCGCGCCCAGCAAGGGGGCCAGGAGCAGGGCGCCGCAAAGCCCCCAGGTGAGCCACCACAACAGCCGGCGGGTCTGGGCCTCGCCCAGCACGATGGGTATGGTTTCCTTGCCCACGATCAGATCGCCCTGCACGTCCAGCACGTCGAATATCCCGCAGCGCACGAACACCAGCACCAGGGTGTAGACAAAGGCCAGCGCCGCCCCGGCCGGCGAGGGCGGCCCCAGGGCCACCGCGGGCAGCACCGCCACGATGAAGGCCCAGGCCAGGCCGGCGGAAAGCGTCTTGGAACCGGGGATGTCCTTGAGCCGCTGGATGCCGATTTTCCGCTCCAGGTGGCGGGGGACCACCGGCACCGAGTACAAGAGCCCCAAGGTGCTCATGACCGCCACCAGGGCAAAGGGAATGGGACCCAGCATGGCGCACAACACCATGGCCGCCCCTGCGGCGCCCACCCCGGAGCTGATGAGGAAACGCTGGTGCTTGGCCAGAAAATGGGCCCGGTCCGGGTCGTTGTACTGGCCCGCCTCCTTGTCCAGGAACTGGTTGAGCACGTGCATGGCGTAGATATAGAAGAAGGCCACTCCCACCAGGTCCCAGTTGGGACGCAGGCCTTGCAGGAGGATGCTGGCCAGGGCCATGCCCGCCGCGCCCAGGGCCACCAGCAGTTGGCTGAGCACCATGAAGCGGAAGGCGCGCCGCAGCCAGAAGCCCAGGCCCTCCTCCCTGGCCGAGCGGATGGCGGCCAGCTCCCGCAAGAGCCGCTTGATCACCCAGTTGGGGGTGCTGGCCCCGGCGGTGACCGCCACTGACTTCAGGCGGGCCACCTGCTGCCGGTCCAGCTCGGCCTCGCTCTCCACCAAGAACACCGGGGTGCCGGTTTCGGCCGCCACCTCGGCCAGGCGCTTGGTGTTGCCGCTGGCCCGGCCGCCCACCACCACCACCCCTTCCACTTCCTGGGCCAGGCGCCTCACCTCTTCCTGCCGGCGGTGGGTGGCCTCGCAGATGGTGTCGTGCACCTCCACCCGGCCGAAACGCGCCTCCAGGGCCCGCACCACCTCGTGGAAGGTCGCGTCGCTCTGGGTGGTCTGGGCCACCACCACCACCTGGTCCAGGTCCGGGAGCCGGTCCACCTCCTCGGGCCGGGAGACCACGTGGCCCTGCCTGCCGGCGCGGCCCAGCAGGCCCACCACCTCGGGGTGGGCCGGGTCGCCCACTATCACCACCTGGCGCCCCTCCTTGGCCGCGTGGCGGATGATGGCCTGCACCCGCACCACCCGGGGGCAGGTGCCGTCGATCACCCGGTTGAACCCGGCCTCCTGCAAGCGGCGCTTGTCCTGGGGAGGCACCCCGTGGGCCCGGATGATGATGGTGCCGCCTTTCAGCGAGCCGGGCGCGGGCACCTCCTCCAGCACCCGGATGCCCTTGTCCGCCAGGAGTTCCAGCACCTGGGGGTTGTGGATCAGGGGGCCGTAGGTATAGATGGGCCGTTCGGCCTCGTGGGCCGCGCCCAGGGCCAGCTCCATGGCCCGGCGCACCCCCATGCAAAAGCCCGCGGTGCGGGCCAGGCGCACCTTCACGATACCGCCTCCCGGGCCAGGGCGGCGGTTCCGCCGCTCTCCAGGGCCTCCAAGTGGTCGAAATACCGGTCTGTAAGGCGGATGAGTTCGGCCAGGTCCCTGGCCCCGCCGGCCTGGCGGCGGTAGGCGGCGCTCCCGGGCAGGCCCTTGGAATACCACATCATGAACTGGCGGGCGAAGTGCAGGGCCTGGTTGGGGCCGCCCTGGGCCCGGGCCAGCTCCATGTGCTGCCACAGGGCGGCGCGGCGCTCGCTCACCGCCACCCGGCGGGGCTCCCGCCCCTCCAGGCGGGCCAGGGCCCGCTCGAATATCCAGGGGTTGCCCAGGGCGGCCCGGCCGATCATCACCCCGTCGCAGCCGGTCCGGCGCAGCAGGGTCACGGCCTGGGTGCCGGTGCGCACGTCGCCGTTGCCTATGACCGGCACCGGGCACCAGGACTTGAGCCGGGCGATGGCCTCCCAGTCGGCGCTGCCGGCAAAGCCCTGCCTGGCGGTGCGGGCGTGCAGGCACACCGCCGCCACCCCGGCCTTCAGGATTCCGGGAAGGATGTCCTCCAACTCGTCCCGCTTGAAGCCCAGGCGGAGCTTGGCCGTGACCGGCGCGGTGGAACCCTCCACCACCGCAGCCACCACCTCGGCGGCCAGGGGTGGGTCTTCCAGCAGGGCCGAGCCCGCGCCCTGGCGCCGTATCTTCTTGGCCGGACAGCCCAGGTTCACGTCCACCACGTCCACCGGCATCTCGGCCACCAGGCGGGCGGCGCGGTGCATGGTCTCCGGGTCGGCGCCGAACAATTGCAGGCCCACCGGCCGCTCCTGGGGCACCACCCGGCACAGGTCCAGGGTGCGCCGCTGGCCCCTGACCAGGCCCGCCGCGCTGACCATTTCGGTAAAAGCCAGGGCCGCGCCGGCCCGCCGGGCCATGAGCCGGAAGGCCGGGTTGCTCACCCCGGCCATGGGCGCGGCCACGAAAGGCCCCGATAGCTGCACACTCCCTATACGCATGGCAGGAAGTGTACCCTAGGCCCTTGATAGTGTAAACTAATTGGCGTCCAAGCCCACTTGACACCGCTTCCTCGCCTGCACCATGCTTTAATAAGTAGCTGGGGGCCGCCAGCGTGCCTCAGCGAGGAGAGCAGCATCTTGAGCGGCAAGAGAACTTCGGATCGGGCCGTGTTCGGCCCGGTACCCAGCCGCAGGTTGGGCCTCAGCTTGGGGGTGGACCTCCTGCGGCCCAAGACCTGCACCCTGGACTGCCTGTACTGCGAGCTGGGGCCCACCACCCGCCGCACCACCCAGCGGGGCCGCTACCGGGACGCCCGGGAGGTGCTGGCCGAGGTGGAGGCCCGCCTGGCCGAGCTGGACTACTCCCCGGACTTCATCACCCTGGCCGGTTCGGGGGAGCCCACCTTGCACCAGGACCTGGGCATGGTGCTGCGGGAGCTGAAGCGCCTGAGCCCGGCCCGCATAGCGGTGCTCACCAACGGCACCCTGTGCAGCGACCCTGCGGTACGCGCTGATTTGGCCGCAGCCGAGGTGGTGGTGCCCAGCCTGGACGCGGCCAGCCAGGCGGTGTTCCAGCGGGTGAACCGCCCTGCGCCGGGCCTGGACATAGAGGAGATCATCGAGGGCCTGGTGCGCCTGCGCCAGGAGATGAGCGGCGAATTGTGGCTGGAGGTGCTCCTGGTCAAGGGGATCAACGACAGCCCGGAGGCGATACAGGACATAGTGCGGGCGGTGGAGCGCATCCAGCCCCAGCGGGTGCAGCTCAACACCGTGGTCCGGCCGCCGGCGGCGCCGGGGGTCGAGGCCGTGGGGCACGCCCGCCTGACCGAGATAGCCGGGCGGTTCCCGGTGCCCGCCGAGGTCATCTCGCCGCCCCAGGGCAGGGCACAGGGCGACCGGGGGGCCAGGGAGCGGCAGGTGGTGGAGATGACCCGGCGCCGGCCCCTCACCCTGGAAGACGTGGCCGCGGCCTTTGGGGTGGAGGCAGGGGAGGCCCGGCAGATGCTGGCCGGGCTGATCGGAGAGGGGAAGGTCCGCGAGGAACGTTTCGGCGACAAGGTGTTTTACCGCGGCTTGTAGCGGCATGCGCCCTTTGGGGCGGCCGGCGGCTTCCGGCCGGGAGGAGGGCGCTTCAGCCTGGGGGCTGGATTTTTCATCACGGTAGGGAGGGTCATGGCCAACACGGCGGAGAGCGACTTCAGGGAAACCAAGGCAGGTCTCTACCTGGGCCTGGACGTGGGCTCGGTTAGCGTGGACAGCGTGGTGTTGGATGCCGGGGGCGATATCCTGTGGGCCGAGTACACCCGCACCAAGGGTCGCCCCCTGGCGGTCACCGCCCAGGTGCTGGAGGACATCTTCAGCCGCTACGGGCGGGAGAGCTTCCAGGGCTGCGCCCTGACCGGCGCCGGCGCGCCCGCCCTGGCCCCGCTCTTGAACGGGCTGGTGGTGAACGAGATCATCGCCCAGAGCCGGGGGGTGGGGGAGCTGCACCCCGAGACGCGCACCATCATCGACATGGGGGGCGAGGACGCCAAGCTGATCCTGGTCTCGCCCGATGGCGACAAGGGCCTCAAGATCGAGGACTTCGCCATGAACACCATGTGCGCGGCGGGCACCGGCTCCTTCCTGGACCAGCAGGCCCACCGCCTGCAACTCACCATCGAGGAGTTCAGCCGGATCGCGCTCAAGAGCCAGAACCCGCCCCGCCTGGCCGGCCGCTGCTCGGTGTTCGCCAAGACCGACATGATCCACCTGCAGCAGGACGCCACCCCGGACTACGACATCGTGGCGGGCCTGTGCTTTGCCATGGCCCGCAACCTCAAGTCCAACATCGCCAAGGGCAAGACCGTGGTGCCGCCGGTGTGCTTCACCGGTGGGGTGGCCGCCAACCAGGGGGTGCACCGGGCGCTCAAGGAGGTGATGCAGCTCGAGGACCACCAGTTGATCGTGCCCCAGCACTTCGGCTGCATGGGCGCCTTGGGCGCGGCGCTCGCCGCCCGGGACCAGGGCTGGCGCCAGCCCATCGCCGAGCTGGATGCCCTGCACCGGCGCGCCGCCGAAACCGGCCGGGACACCAAGCGCCTGCCCCGGCTGCGCTGGGGCGCGCACCACCGGGAGGACCTGCAAAAGATAGAGGTGCCCGAGGGACCCCTCACCGGCTACCTGGGCGTGGACGTGGGCAGCATCTCCACCAACGTGGTGGTCATCGACGAAAAGGGCCGGCTGCTCAGCAAGCAGTACCTCATGACCGCGGGCCGGCCCCTGGAGGCGGTGAAGGAGGGCCTGCGGCGGGTGGGCCGGGAGATCGGGGAGCGGGTGACCATCCTGGGCGCTGGCACCACCGGCAGCGGGCGCTACCTCACCGCCGACTTCATCGGCGCGGACATCGTGCGCAACGAGATCACCGCCCAGGCCACCGCGGCCGCGGCCATCGACCCGGAGGTGGACACCATCTTCGAGATCGGCGGCCAGGACTCCAAGTACATCTCCCTCAAGGACGGCGCCATCGTGGACTTCATGATGAACAAGGTGTGCGCCGCGGGCACCGGCTCCTTCCTGGAGGAGCAGGCCGAGAAGCTGGGCATCCAGATCAAGGGTGAGTTCGGGGACCGGGCGCTCAGGGCCGAAAAGCCGGTGCGCATGGGCGAGCGCTGCACCGTGTTCATGGAGTCGGATTTGGTGTCCCACCAGGCCGCGGGCGAGGACATCGACGACCTGGTGGCCGGGCTCAGCTACTCCATCGTGTACAACTACCTGAACAAGGTGGTGGAGAACCGGCCCATCGGCAAGAAGATCTTCTACCAGGGCGCCACCGCGGCCAACCGCGGCATCGTGGCCGCCTTCGAGGCGGTGGTGGGCCGGCCCATCACCGTGCCGCCCCACCACGACGTGACCGGCGCCATCGGCGCGGCGCTTCTGGCCATGCGCGAGCGCACCTGGCAGAAGTCGCGCTTCAAGGGCTTCAGCGTCTCGGAGACCGGCTATTCCATCTCCACCTTCGAGTGCCAGGGCTGCCCCAACACCTGCACCATCCGCAAGGTCAAGGTGGAGGGCGAGAAAAGACCCCTGTTCTATGGCTCACGCTGCGAGAAGTACGACGTGGCCAAGGACCAGGACGCGGCCCGGCGGGAGATGCCCGACCTGTTCGCCGAACGGGAGGAGATGCTCACCTCCTATATCGCGCCGGTGGCCGCGGGCAAGAAACGGGGCGTGGTCGGCATTCCCCGCACCATGTTCTTCCGCGAGCTGCTTCCCTTCTTCAGCGTGTTCTGCCAGCGCTTGGGCTACGAGGTGGTGGTCAGCGGGGTGACCAACAAGAAGCTCATCCACCAGGGGGTGGAGGCGGTGGTCAACGAACCCTGCTTCCCCATCAAGGTGGCCCACGGCCACCTCAAGGAGCTGATGGACCAGGGCGTGCAGCGGATCTTCCTGCCCCACCTGGTGAACATGGACGCGCCCGGCCATGAGCTGGGCTACGGCCAGGTATGCCCCTATGCCCAGACCCTGGCCTACACCGCGCCCGCGGCCCTGGATTTCGCCTCCGCGGGGGTGGAGCTGGTCACCGCGCCGGTGCACCTGGGCTGGGGCGAGCGGGTACTGAAAAAGGACCTGCGCGAGCTGGCTCGCCGCCTGGGGGCCAAGCCCTGGGAGGTGGGGCCGGCCCTGAGCGCGGCCCTGGCCGCCCAGGCCGATTTCCAGCGGCGGGTGTTGGCCCGCGGCCGCGAGGTGCTGGAGTCCATGGGGGCGGAAGACCTGGCCATGGTGGTGATCAGCCGGCCCTACAACGGGGCCGACCCGGGCATCAACCTGGGGCTGCCCCAGAAGATGCGTAACCTGGGGGTGTGGTCCATACCCATGGATTTCCTGGACCTGGAGGCCGAGATGGGCCAGGAGGACCTGGCCGAGATGTATTGGCGCTATGGCCAGAAGATATTGGCCGCCGCCCGCATCGTGCGCCGCTCCCCCCGGCTGTACGGGGTGTACATCACCAATTTCGGCTGCGGCCCGGACAGCTTCATCGGCCACTTCTTCCGGGAGATCATGGAGGGCAAGCCCTTCCTGGAGATAGAGATAGACGAGCACTCGGCCGACGTGGGCGCCATCACCCGGCTGGAGGCCTTCCTGGATTCCCTGAAGAACGCCCCCCCGCGGGAGCCGGTTGCCTCCCCGGTGCGGCGGCGCAACCTCAAGGCCAAGGGGCGGGTCATCTACCTGCCCAACATGACCGACCATGCCTACCCCGTGGCCGCGGCCTTCCGGGCCTGCGGGGTGGAGGCCGAGGTCTTGCCCGAGAGCGACGCCCGCACCCTGGAGCTGGGCCGGCGCTACACCTCGGGCAAGGAGTGCTACCCCTGTACCCTGACCACCGGCGACATGCTCAAGTGCCTGACCGACAACGGCGCCGATCCGGACCGGGCCGCCTTCTTCATGCCCTCGGGCACCGGCCCCTGCCGTTTTGGCCAGTACCACCGGTTCCACCGCCTGGTGCTGGACCAGATGGGCTACAAGGAGGTGCCCATCTACTCGCCGGACCAGTCTGCGGTGTTCTACGAGGAGTTGGGCCTGGTGGGCGGCAGTGACTTCGTGCGCCTGGGCTGGCAGGGTTGCGTGGCGGTGGACCTACTGCAAAAGGCCCTGCACGAGACCCGGCCCTATGAGGCCCACCAGGGCGATACCGACCAGGTGTACCAGAAGCACCTGGAGGCGGTCTGCCAGGTCATCGAAAGGCGCGGCGACCTGTTGGCCGCCATGCACGAGGCCCGGCGCGACTTCGCCGCAGTGCCTCGCACCAACGGCCGCCGCCGGCCCCTGGTGGGGGTGGTGGGCGAGATATACACCCGGCTCAACCGCTTTGCCAACGAGGACGTGGTACGTTCCATAGAGGAGTTGGGCGGCGAGGCCTGGATGGCGGGCTTCTGCGAGTGGGTGCTCTACACCAACCACACCTCGGCCCAGTACGCCAGGCTGATGCGCGACTTCGGGGCGCTGAAGAACCTTTGGATCGAGAACTACTTCCAGACCAAGGACGAGCACCACCTGGGCCGGCCCTGGCGCGGTTTCCTGCGCACCCTGGCCGAGCCCAAGACCGCCCGCATCCTGGAGATGGCCCACCCCTACCTGCACCCCAGCTTTGAGGGCGAGGCCATTTTGAGCGTGGGCAAGTCGCGGGACATGATGCTGCGCGGCGCAGCCGGGGTGGTGAACGTGATCCCCTTCACCTGCATGCCGGGCAACATCGTGAACGCGCTCATGAAGCGTTTCCGCGAAGACCACGGCAACCTGCCCTATCTGCACCTGGCCATGGACGGTCAGGAGCAGAGCGGCACCCGCACCCGGCTGGAGGCCTTCATGCACCAGGTCTCCCAGCACCAGTCTTCCCGGAGATAGCTCCGCCCCAAAAGGAAAGGGGCCCCCTGGCGGGGCCCCTTCTTAGTGCGGGGAGGGGGGCTAGAACAGCCGGCCCATCACGCTCCAGCCGCTGCCGTCCTCGCCGTTCGATTCCCAGACCACCACGAAGCCGCCGGAACGCTTGGCCACCCGGGCGCGCTGCTGGTCCTGGCTGGCGTAGGAGAGCCGGGTCTCGCCGCCGGAGCGGCCGCCGGATGAGTCGCAGCGCTGCACCAGCACGTCGTGGTTGCCCCCGGAGTCGGCTGTCCAGACCGCGGCAAAGCCGCCGCCGTCCAGGCCGGCCACGCTGGAATGGCTGCGGTCCCAGGGGGCGGAGCCGTTCACGGTTATGTCGCCGCCAATGGCATTGCAGTCGAAATCGAAGATGCGGGCCTTGAGGCTGGTCTTCTTCTCGCGGTCCACGTCGGTCCACAAGACCACGAAACGGTTGTCTGTGAGCTTGGCGGCCGAGGGGTACCACTGGATGTTCAAGGTGTCCGAGGAGGCGATGAAGCTGGCCACCTGGCTGTTGGAGGAGTTGAACTTGTGGCCCACCACGTCCCAGCCGGTGATGCCCCAATTAACCCGGTCGTAGACGATGATGTATTCCTCGTTGGCCAGGCCCACCACGCAGGAGTTGGACTGGGAGTCGGCGGTGGAGTTCACCAGCAGCTCGTTGCTCTTCTCCTCGCCCTTGGAGCTGTAGCGCCGGGCGTAGATGCGGCCGCTGCGGGCGCCGCTGGCCGGGGCCTTGGTCCAGGACACCACGAAGTCGCCGGAGGACAGCGCGCCCACCGCGGGCAGGTATTCGTAGTCCGTGGTGGCGCCGGGCCAGAACACCCCGCTCACCGGGTTGCCGCTTGCGTCGAACACCTGGGCGTTTATGTCGTAGAGGTTGGTGGCGTCGATGTACACGTCCCACACCACCACGAAGTTGCCGTCGGCCAGGCCGGCCACGGCCACGGCCTGGGAGTTGCCCACCTCGGCCACCTCTATCTCGGCGCGCTGCGGGGTGCCGCTGGCGTTGTATATCTGGGCCTTTATCTGTACCCCGCTGCTGCGGTCGATCCAGGCCACCACGAAGCCCCCGCTGGCCAAAGTGGCCACATCGGGCCGCCGCTGGTCCCCGCTGGTGATGGTGGGCAGGCTGCCGTCAAAGGCACCGGCCGCCGCCGGGCTCAGAATCATCCCCACCAGGACCAGCAGGAGGGCGGGCAACAACCAGGCGGCCGACGGCCGCCGAAAACCGGGATGCTTGGGTCGCAAAGTCATGTGGTCAGCTCCTGAAAATAAACACCCTAGCCCGCCCCAATCCTACGGCAGGGCTAGGAAAAATTCATACGTTATAGATGTTACCCATTCCTGGGCCGGCGTCAATGACTTTACCGGCAGGCTCCGCCGACGGGGGGACGACGGGGGGCGGCGGGGGGGCGGCGCGGGGGCGGATCGTTGCCAGGCCCCGGGTTTTGTGATAAGCCATTTAGCCAAGAGAAAGGTTATCATCAGGCCCGGGGCCGCGCGGTTAGGGGGGTGGTCAGCGGGCAGCGGAGGTAGTTATGACCGGTTTGAGGCTGCGCCTGGGCGTCATGGTCCTGGCCTGCATTTCGTTTCTGGCCCTGGCCCCCGCCCTGGCGGCGGCGGGCTCCTACAGCGTCTCCTGCATTGGTGACAGCATCACCGAGCATCGCCTGGCCGCCCAGCTCAAGCCCATGCTGGAGAATGCCACCGGCGACACCTGGGTGACCATCGACCACGGCCTGGGCGGCTACACCACCCACGACCTGCGCGACGCCATGAGCGAGGGCGGCTGGTGGGGCCAGCGGCCCACCTACACCCTGATCATGGCCGGCACCAACGACATGGTGCATTCCTACAACATCGACTCCAGCGTGAGCGCCATGCAGAGCATGGTCAACATGATGCGCCGCGGCTCCAGCAAGATCGTGGTGGCCTTCATCCTGCCCTCCCTCAGCCTGGAGGAGACGGCCTGGGCCAAGCAGTACAACCAGCGCCTCCAGGAACGCCTGGTGGGCGTGGACTACTTCATGCAGACCAACTGGAGCGACTTCTACGACCCCGATACCGAGACCGCCAACGGCGAGTTCATGGCCGACCGCATCCACCCCAACGAGACCGGCTACGACATGATCGCGGACAACTGGTTCCAGGTGATCATCTCGGCCCAGGCCGATCCCTTCACCGAGAAGGTGAACGACTACCGCTGAGTCTCCGGCAAGACAAGCTCTGCGGCCCGCTCCCTTTTGGGGCGGGCCGCTTGATTTTTGGGGCCAGTGGGGGGAGGGGGCCCGAGCCCTACCAGGAGTCGCCCCGGGATGGAGACTGGCGCAGGCGCTTGAGGCGGCTGCGCCGGCGCTTGGCCTCCAGCCGGCGCTGGCGGGCGGCCTGGCCCGGGCGGGTGGGCTTGCGTTTCTTGCGCGGGCGGTCGCGCTCGGCCAACAGCTCCACCAGCCGTTTCAGGGCCATGGCCCGGTTGCGTTCCCGGGAGCGGCGTTCGGTGGCGGTCACCGTCAGGCCGGTGGGCAGGTGGGTGAGCCGCACCCCGGTCTCGGTCTTGTTGCGGTGCTGGCCTCCTGGACCGGATGCCTTGAAGTACTTCCAGGCCAGCTCCGCCTCTGGCGGCCGCCGCCGCCTCATTGCTTTTGACGGGGCCGGCGCTTGTCGCGCTCAATGAAGGCGTAGGCGGAGTGGTTGTGGATGGACTCGAAGTTTTCGCTGTCCACCGAGAACCAGGTGATATTGGGGTCGTCCTCCAGCTTGCGGGCCACCTCGCGCACCACGTCCTCCACGAACATGGGGCGCTCATAGGCGTGCTCGGTGACGTACTTTTCGTCCTCGCGCTTCAGGAGCGAGTAGACCTCCGAGCTGGCCGATTCCTCCACCAGCCCGATCAGGTCCTCGATCCAGATGAAACGCCTGAAACGCACCGCCAGCTTGACCACGCCCCGCTGGTTGTGGGCCCCGTGCTGGCTGATCTCCCGCGAGCAGGGGCACAGGGTGGTCACCGGCACCATCATCTCCACCACCAGGTCGTGGCCCTCGCCGTTCACGCTGCCCCGATAGGCCACGTTGTACTCCATGAGCCCCTGGGCGGCGCTCACCGGGGCGGACTTCTTGATGAAGTAGGGGAACTCCACCTCGATATGGGCGCTCTCCGCGTTCAGGCGGCGCTTCATCTCCTCCAGGATGTCGGGCAGGTTGCGGATGTTGATGTTGTTGGAGTATTCGGACAGGAGCTCGATGAAGCGGCTCATGTGGGTGCCCTTGTAGGAGTGGGGCAGGTTCACGTACATGTTTATGTTGGCCACGGTCTGTTGGCTGCCGTTGGCGCGGTCCAGCACGGTGACAGGGTGGCGGATGTTCTTCACCCCCACCTTGTCTATGGCGATGTTGCGGTGGTCCGGCTGGTTTTGTACGTCTTTCATGGTTAACTACCCGACCCGATAGCCAGGGATTTGAATTATAAAGGGGGACGGACGGCCCCGCAAGGTCGCCCGTCCCCTGGGTTATGGTTTCCGCATCGATCCTCCCTCGGGGGGGTAGCTACCAGCCCCAGGTGAGGTATTGGTGGATGCTGTCAGCGGCCTTGCGCCCGGCGCCGGCGGCCAGGATCACGGTGGCCGCGCCGGTCACGATGTCGCCGCCGGCCCAGACCCCGGGCTTTTTGGTCTTGCCGTTCTCGTCGGCCACGATGTAGCCCCACTTGTTCACCTCCAGGCCGGGGGTGGTGGTGGTGACCAAGGGGTTGGCGCCGGAGCCCACCGCGATGATGGCCATGTCGCACTCCAGGGTCTTGGTGCTGCCGGGGATGGGCTCGGGCCGCCGCCGGCCGCTGTCGTCCGGCTCGCCCAGCTTCATCTCCTGCAACTCCACCGCGGTGAGCCAGCCCTGGTCGTTGCCGGAGAAGCGCAGTGGGCTGTGCAGGAAGAGGAACTCGATCCCCTCCTCCTCGGCGTGGTGGATCTCGGCCGCGCGGGCGGGGAGCTCCTCATGGGAGCGGCGGTACACGCAGGTCACCTTCTCGGCGCCCATGCGCATGGAGGTGCGCAGGGCGTCCATGGCCACGTTGCCGCCGCCGAAGACCACCACGTTCTTGCCCTTGACCAAGGGGGTGTCGTACTCGGGGAACAGGTAGGCCTTCATGAGGTTGCTGCGGGTGAGGTACTCGTTGGCGCTGTAGATGCCCATGAGGTTCTCGCCGGGCACGCCCAGGAAGCGGGGCAGTCCCGCGCCCACTCCCAGGTACACCGCGTCGAAGCCCTCCTTGGTGAGCAGCTCGTCCACGGTCACCGTGCGGCCCACCACCACGTTGCATTCCACCTTGACCCCCAGCTTCTCCAGGAAGTTGACCTCATGGGCCACGATCTCCTTGGGGAGGCGGAACTCGGGAATGCCGTAGACCAGCACGCCGCCGGGTTTGTGGAAGGCCTCGTAGAGGGTGACCTCGTGGCCCTTGCGGATGAGGTCGCCGGCCACGGTGAGGCCGCCGGGGCCGGAGCCGACCACCGCCACCTTCTTGCCGGTCTTATCGGCGATGGGCGGCATGGGGATGTCGCTCTGGGACCGGGCCCAGTCGGCCGCGAAACGTTCCAGGTTGCCGATGGCCACCGGCTCGTCCTTCTTGCCCAGGATGCACTTGCCCTCGCACTGGCTCTCCTGGGGGCAGACGCGGCCGCAGACGGCGGGGAAGGAGTTCTTTTCCCACAGCTTCAGGATGGCGCCCACGAAGTCGCCTTCGCGGATGCGCTCGATGAACTGGGGAATGGGTACGTTGACCGGGCAGCCGTCCACGCAGGAAGGCTTCTTGCACTGCAGGCAGCGGCTGGCCTCGAGTTGGGCCAGTTCGGCGCTGTAGCCCAGGGGCACCTCTTCAAAGTTGCGGCGGCGCACGTCCGGCGCCTGCTCGGGCATCTGCTGGCGCGGAATCTTTTTCTTCTTATCGGCCATGGTGCGGTTCTCCCTTTCGTGCTTAGGAGGAGCAGGAGCACTTGCGCTCGAACAATTCCATAGCCTGCCGCTCCTGGGGCTGGTAAGCGGTCAGGCGCTGAGTAAGCTCTTCGAAGTCCACCTTGTGGCCGTCGAACTCCGGGCCGTCCACGCAGGCGAACTTGGTCTCGCCACCCACCGACACGCGGCAGCAGCCGCACATGCCGGTGCCGTCCACCATGATGGCGTTCAGGCTGACCATGGTGGGGACGCCGAACTCCTCGGTGACCTTGGCGCAGAACTTCATCATGGGCACCGGCCCGATGCACACCGCCTCCTTGACCTCGGAGCCCAGCTTCTGGAGCTGGTCCTTCAGCACGTCGGTCACGAAGCCGTGATGGCCGTAGGAGCCGTCGTCGGTGCACACGTAGAGTTCGTCCGAGGCCGCCTTCATCTTGTCTTCCAGGATGAGCAGGTCCTTGTTGCGCGCGCCGATGATGGCGATGACCTTGTTGCCCGCCTGCTTGAAGCCGCGGGTGATGGGATGCAGCACGGCTACGCCGGTGCCGCCGCCCACGCAGATCACGGTGCCCTTCTTCTCGATGGGCGTGGGTTGGCCCAGGGGACCGGCGATGTCCATGATGACGTCGCCCACCTCCAGGGTCTTGAGGAGCGCGGTGGTCTTGCCCACCACCTGGTAGATGATGGTGATGGTGCCCCGCTCCGGGTTGGTGTCCGCCATGGTCAGCGGAATGCGCTCACCGGTTTCATTCACCCTGAGGATGATGAACTGGCCTGGCCTGGCCTTGGCGGCGATCCTGGGCGCGTGGATCTCGTTGGCCACCACGGTGCCCTGGGCTAGCTCCTTCTTGGTAAGAATTTTGAACATAGCGCCTCCGTCGGTCTCTTGGCTTAGATGTGCGTTCCGGAAAACACCTAATACTAATAGGTGTTTTATTGCAGTTCAATAGGTTTTTAGGGCCAAGCTCTAGTTGCATCCTAACCGCCTCCACATACCACCGCTTTATGCAGGTGTCAAAGGCAAAAAGGCCCAGGAAGGGGCGGGGCGCGGTTTGGCGGCACCTGGGGCGGCTCCGGCCGCGGGAGGGAGCGACGGGGGGCGACGGGGGGGCGACGGGGGGCGGCGGCAGGGGGCGGCGGGGGGCAACAGGGGGGGCGACGGGAAGCAACAAGGCAACTTTGTGATTGAATTCTCTTGACGCCGGAGCCAAAAGCATGCGATTCTCCCCAGCGGTAATTTTGTGCAATAAAAACCACGGCGCAAGGCCGAGGTTCCCGGCGGCCGAAGCTGGGGAGGCCGGCGCCAGCAGGTTCAAGCTCCGACGGGGGCGCGCCTAGCGGGGGTGCCTTCCCTGCCGGAACGTTTACAGAGTTTCGCGAAGGAGGAAAACGATGCCCAAGCTGCCGGACCCGACCAAAAACCCAGATTGGAAAATCGCGCAGGCGGCCGAGAAGTACATGAAGCCCATCAAGGAGATCGCCGAGCAGCTCGGCCTCACCGACGAGGAGCTTCTGCCCCACGGCCACTACGTAGCCAAGGTGGACTTCAAGAAGGTGCTCAAGCGCCTGGAGAAGAAGAAGGACGGCAAGTACATTGACGTGACCGCCATCACCCCCACCCCCCTGGGCGAGGGCAAGTCCACCTCCACCATGGGCCTGGTCGAGGGCATGGGCAAGCTGGGCCTGAACGTGACCGCGGCTATCCGCCAGCCCTCCGGCGGCCCCACCATGAACATCAAGGGCTCCGCGGCCGGCGGCGGCCTGGCCCAGTGCATCCCGTTGACTCCCTTCAGCCTGGGCCTCACCGGCGACATCAACGCCATCATGAACGCCCACAACCTGGCCATGGTGGCCCTCACCAGCCGCATGCAGCACGAGCGCAACTACACCGACGAGCAGCTCAGGCGGCTGTCCAAGATGAAGCGCCTGGACATCGACCCCACCAACGTGGAGATGGGCTGGATCATCGACTTCTGCGCCCAGGCGCTGCGCAACATCATCATCGGCCTGGACATGGGCAACAAGTACAACGGCTACATGATGCACTCCAAGTTCGGCATCGCGGTGAGCTCCGAGGTCATGGCCATCCTGGCCGTGGCCACTGACCTGGCCGATATGCGCGAGCGCATGGGCAAGATCGTGGTGGCCTACGACAAGAAGGGCAACCCCGTGACCACCGAGGATCTCCAGGTGGCCGGCGCCATGACCGCCTGGATGGCCGAGGCCCTGAACCCCAACCTGCTCCAGTCCCTGGAGGGCCAGCCGGTGTTCGTGCACGCCGGTCCCTTCGCCAACATCGCCATCGGCCAGAGCTCCATCCTGGCCGACCGCGTGGCCCTCAAGCTCAGCGACTACCATATCACCGAGTCCGGCTTCGGCGCGGACATCGGCTTCGAGAAGTTCTGGAACCTCAAGTGCCGCTTCAGCGGCCTCAAGCCCCACTGCGCGGTGGTGGTGGCCACCATCCGGGCCCTCAAGTGCCACGGCGGCGCCCCCATCCCGGTGCCCGGCAAGCCCATGCCGCCCGAGTACGGCAAGGAGAACGTGGGCTGGGTGGAGGAAGGCTGCAAGAACCTCATCCACCACATCAAGACCGTCAAGAAGGCCGGCATCAACCCGGTGGTGTGCATCAACGCCTTCTACACCGACACCAAGAACGAGATCAACGCCGTGCGGCGCATGGCCGAGAAGGCCGGCGCCCGGGTGGCGGTCAGCCGCCACTGGGAGAAGGGTGGCGAGGGTGCCATCGAGTTCGCCGAGGCGGTGAAGGAAGCCTGCGAGGAAAAGAACAAGTTCAAGTTCCTCTACGACCTCAAGCTGCCCCTGCGCAAGCGCATCGAGAAGATCGCCAAGGAGGTCTACGGTGCCGCGGGCGTGGAGTACTCCGCCGAGGCGGCGGCCAAGGCCGCGCGCATCGAGAAGGACCCCGAGCTCAGCAAGCTGGCCACCTGCATGGTCAAGACCCACCTCAGCCTATCGGACAACCCCAACCTCAAGGGCGTGCCCAAGGGCTGGAAGCTGTACGTGCGCGACGTGCTCACCTACGGCGGCGCGGGCTTCGTGGTCCCGGTGGCCGGCACCATCAGCCTCATGCCCGGCACCGGCTCCAACCCGGCCTACCGCCGCGTGGACGTGGACGTGAAGACCGGTCGGGTCAAGGGGCTCTTCTAGGACTGCACAAACAACCTGAATTCACCCAGACTCGGGGGGGCTTGACCCCCCCGAGTTTTTGTGTGTATGGTGCCTAGTACAAACAGGGGGATAATAATATTTTTCACAAGCGGGTAAATGGGAATTCCGGTGTATCATGGCGCTAGGAGCCGCGTGCTTGGTTGCGCGGCTGGGACTGTTCATTGGGGCGGTCACGCCCCGCTTTTCCTGCGAAGGTGAGGCAAATGGCAGAAGCAAAGAGCGGCAAGGTCGGAGCGGTAATGGTGGTGGGCGCCGGTATTGCCGGCGTGCAGGCCTCTCTGGATCTGGCTAACGCGGGCTACTACGTCTACCTGGTGGAGAAGACCTCCGCCATTGGAGGACGCATGGCCCAGCTTGACAAGACTTTCCCCACCAACGACTGCGCCATGTGCATCATCTCCCCCAAGTTGGTGGAGTGCGGGCGCCATCTCAATATCGAGATCGTCACCAATGCCGAGGTGAAGGCCATCGAGGGCGAGCCGGGCAACTTCACGGTGTCGGTGCACCAGAACCCCCGCTACGTGGACCTGGAGGCCTGCACCGCCTGTGGCGACTGCATCGAGGTCTGCCCGGTGGACGTGCCCAACGAGTTCAACCAGGGGCTCAACACCTGCAAGGCCACCTTCAAGCGCTACGCCCAGGCCTTCCCCAACGCCTACGCCATAACCAAGCTGGACCGGGCGCCCTGCAAGATAACCTGCCCGGCCAACCTCAACGTGCAGGGCTACGTGCAGATGGCCAAGGTGGGCAAGAACCTGGAGTCCCTCTCCATCATCATGGAGGACCTCTGTCTGCCCGGCACCATCGGCCGCATCTGTCCCCACCCCTGCGAGAGCGAGTGCCGCCGCCTGGAGGTGGACGAGGCCATCGCCATCCGCGACATCAAGCGCTTCGTGGCCGACCAGGCCGGCATCGAGAACGTGGTCCAGCCCGAGGTGGAGCCACGCCCCGAAAAGGTGGCTATCGTGGGCTCCGGGCCCGGCGGACTCTCCTGCGCCTACCACTTGGCGCGGCGCGGCATCAAGAGCGTGATTTACGAGGCGCTGCCCGTTGCGGGCGGCGCCTTGGCGGTTGGAGTGCCGGAGTACCGGCTGCCCCGCGAGGGCCTGCAGAAGGAGATAGACCTGCTCAAGACCATGGGCGTGGAGATCAAGCTCAACTCGCCCATCGGCAAGGACATCACCTTTGACCAGCTCCGCCAGGATTACGACGCAGTGTACCTGGGCGTGGGCGCGCCCCAGAGCTTCAAGCTGGGGGTGCCCGGCGAGGAGGCGGACAACGTGGTCCCCGCCCTGGAGTACCTCAAGAAGGTGAGCCTGGGCGAGGAGGTTCCCTCCGGCGAGAACGTGGTGGTGGTGGGCGGCGGCAACGTGGCCATCGACGCGGCGCGCACCGCCCTGCGCAAGGGCGCGGCCAAGGTCACCATGGTGATGCTGGAGTCGGCCGAGGAGCAGCCGGCCAGCCCCTGGGAGATCGAGGAGGCCCTAGAGGAGGGCGTGAGCTTCATCCACCGCAAGGGGGTGGAGCAGGTGCTGAACCAGGACGGCAAGGCCACCGGCCTCAGCCTCAAGGAATGCACCCGGGTCTTCGACGAGGAAGGACGCTTCGCGCCCGAGTTCGACCAGACCTGCGCCCTGGTGGACCTGGCGGCCGACCTGATCATAACCGCCATCGGCCAGCGCACCGAGCTGGGCTTCTTGGAGGGCTCCGGCCTGGAGATAACTCCCCGCGGCCTGATCAAGGCCGATCCGGTGACCATGGCCACCAACCTGGAGGGGGTGTTCGCCGGCGGCGACGCGGTGACCGGGCCCTGGATCGCCATCGGCGCGGTGGCTGCTGGCCGGGAGGCGGCCATCAGCATGGAGCGCCTGTTCAAGGGCGAGGACCTGGCCGAGGGCCGCGAGAAGCTGAAGATGCCCGAGGAGGGCAACTGGAACCCCATCCCGGCGGGAATTCAGAAGCAGGCCCGCGCCCGCATGAAGACCCGCCCGGCCGAGGAGCGCAAGAAGGACTTCGACGAGTTCGAGCTGGGGCTCACCCCCGAGCAGGTGGCGGCCGAGGGCGAGCGCTGCCTCAACTGCGGGGTGTGCTGCGAGTGCTACCAGTGCGTGGCCGCCTGCAAGGCCCAGGCTCCGCGCCACGACCAGCAGCCCCAGGACCTGAGCTTCCAGGTGGGCAGCGTGATCCTGGCCCCTGGCTTCGATCCCTTCGATCCCAGCCAGTTCGAGAGCTACTCCTATGTCAACCACCCCAACGTGATCACCGCCATGGAGTTCGAGCGGGTGCTCAGCGCCTCGGGCCCCTACCAGGGCCATTTGCAGCGGCCCAGCGACGGCGCCGAACCCAAGAAGATAGCCTGGCTCCAGTGCGTGGGCTCTCGCGACATCAACCGCTGCGACAACGGCTACTGCTCGGCAGTT
Source organism: uncultured Desulfarculaceae bacterium (assembly GCA_964620595.1). GTDB lineage: Bacteria > Desulfobacterota > Desulfarculia > Desulfarculales > Desulfarculaceae > Desulfocarbo. The sequence continues at coordinate 27,145 of CAZUHP010000002.1, forward strand.
TGCTGCATGTACGCCATCAAGGAGGCGGTGATCGCCAAGGAGCACGCCTCCGAGCCCTTGGACACCGCCATCTTCTTCATGGACATGCGCACCTACGGCAAGGACTTCGAGAAGTATTACGACCGTGCCCGGGAGGAGCACGGGGTGCGCTTCATCCGCAGCCGCATCCACACCATAGACCCCATCGAGGGCGACCGCCTGCGCATCCACTACGCCTCCGAGGGGGGCGAGGTCTGCTCCGAGGAGTTCGACATGGTGGTGCTCTCGGTGGGCCTGCAGACCGGCAAGGACGCGGTGGAGCTGGCCGAGCGGCTGGGCATCGAACTCACCGGCTACAACTTCTCCGAAACCAGCTCTTTTGCGCCGGTGGGCACCTCCAAGCCGGGTGTGTTCGCCTGCGGCTGCTTTGCCGGGCCCAAGGACATACCCCAGGCGGTCATGGAGGCCTCGGCCGCGGCCTGCGCCTCCAGCGTGGACTTGGCCGAGAGCCGCGGCACTCTCACCAAGGCGGTGGAGTACCCGGTGGAGAAGGACGTCTCCGGCCAGCCGCCCCGCATCGGCGTGTTCGTGTGCAACTGCGGCATCAACATCGGCGGGGTGGTAGACGTGCCCGCGGTGCGGGACTATGCGGCCACGCTTCCCTACGTGGAGTTCGTGGACGACAACCTGTTCACCTGCTCCCAGGACACCCAGAACAAGATCAAGCAGAAGATCGAGGAGCATGACCTCAACCGGGTGATCGTGGCCTCTTGCAGCCCGCGCACCCACGAGCCGCTTTTCCAGGAGACCATCCGCGAGGCCGGCCTGAACAAGTATCTCTTCGAGATGGCCAACATCCGCGACCAGGACTCCTGGGTGCACCAGAAGGAGCCCGAAAAGGCCACGGCCAAGGCCAAGGACCTGGTGCGCATGGCAGTGGCCAAGGCCGCCCTCATCGAGCCCCTCCACCAGGTGGACCTGGACCTCACCAGGAGCGCCCTGGTGGTGGGCGGCGGCGTGGCCGGCATGAACGCGGCGCTCCGGCTGGCCGACGCCGGCTACCCGGTGCACCTGGTGGAGAAGACCGGCCAGTTGGGCGGCAATGCTCGCTATCTGCTCAACTCCTGGAAGGGCGAGGAGATCGAGCCCTACCTGAACGAACTCATCCAGAAGGTGGAGAACCACCAGCGCATCACCCTGCATTTGGAGAGCGAGGTCACCGCGGCCAAGGGCTTTGTGGGCAACTTCACCGGCACCATCACCAGCAGCGGCGGCAAGAACACGGACATAGAGTTCGGGGTGGTGGTGTTGGCCACCGGCGGCCACGAGACCCAGCCCGAGGAGTATCTCTACGACCAGCACCAAGCGGTGACCACCGCCCTGGGCTTCGACGGCCAGCTCAAACAAGACCCGGACCTGCCCAAGAAGCTGGAGGCGGTGGCCTTCATCCAGTGCGTGGGCTCCCGCGAGCCCCAGCGGCCCTACTGCTCCCGCCTGTGCTGCGCCCACAGCGTGGAGAGCGCCATCAAGATCAAGGAGAGCAACCCGGAGGCCAGCGTATACGTCCTCTACCGCGACATCCGTACCTATGGCGTGCGCGAGGACCTCTACCGGAAGGCCCGCGAGCTGGGGGTGCTCTTCTTCCGCTACGATGTGGAGCACAAGCCCCAGGTGGAGGCGGCCGGCGACAAGGTGGCCGTGACCACCATAGACCACGTGCTGGGCCGGCCGGTGACTTTCGAGGTGGACCGCCTGGTCCTGGCCGCGGCCATCGAGCCCAACGAGGTGGGCGAGCTGGCCGAGGCCTTCAAGACACCCTTGAACGCGGAGGGCTTCTTCCTGGAGGCCCACATGAAGCTGCGGCCGGTGGACTTTGCCAGCGAGGGCCTCTACCTGGCCGGCTTGGCCCACTTCCCCAAGCCCATCGACGAGTCCATTGCCCAGGCCGATGCCGCGGTGGGCCGGGCGCTCACCGTGCTGGCCAAGGACAAGATCCGGGTGGGCGGCGTGGTGGCCGTGGTGGATCCGTCCAAGTGCTCGGTGTGCCTCACTTGCGTGCGTACCTGTCCTTACAACGTGCCCAAGATAAAGGACGGCGCCGCCTACATCGAGGTGGCCTCCTGCTACGGCTGCGGCGCCTGCGCCGCAGAGTGCCCGGGCAAGGCCATCACCTTGCAGCACTTCACTGACGCCCAGATCCTGGCCAAGGAAAAGGCGGCGTTTGCCAAGTAACGTGCCGGGGCCCTTTGGGGCCCTGGTTCTACGAAGGGTTTTAGTTGGCGAGGTGACTTCGGTAACATACCATTTCAAACGAGGCAGCTCGACCTAGGGAGGGTGAGAAGTGAACGAGAGCTTTGAGCCGACCATCGTGGCCTACTGTTGCCAGTACTGAGCATACTCTGCTGCGGACCTGGCAGGTTCGATGAGGCTCCAGTACCCCACCAACGTAAGGGTGATCCAACTGCCCTGCTCGGGACGGGTGGACATCCTGCATCTTCTCAAGGCCTTTGAGGACGGCGCCGACGGCGTGTACGTGGCCGGCTGCATGGAAGGCGATTGCCATTTCCTTACCGGCAACTTGAAGGCCCGGCGCAAGGTGGAGTATGTGAAGAAGGTGCTAGAGGCGCTGGGCATAGAGCCCGAGCGCATCGAGATGTTCAACATGTCCTCGGCCGAGGGACCCCGCTTCGCCCAGATAGCCCGCGAATTCACCGAGACGATTCGCGGACTGGGACCCAGCCCGGTGCCCAAAGCCAAGGCGGCATAGCGGGTGTTGTTTTAGCGCAGCGTCACGAGCGAGGTAATTCCTATGATCGTAGGGGACAGCAAGCCTCTGGAAGAAATTCTGGAGATGGTCAAGGACCACCAGAAGGTCCTGGTATTGGGCTGCCGCGGCTGCGTGACAGTCTGCAACGTTGGCGGCGAGAAAGAGGTAGGCATCCTGGCCACCGCCCTGCGCATTGCGGCCAAGAAGCAGGGCTGGAACCTGGCCGTGGGGGAGATGACTCTGGAGCGCCAGTGCGACCCCGAGTACATCGAGGAACTGGTGGAGGATATCGAGGACTACGATGCGGTGGTCTCCATCGCCTGCGGGGTGGGGCCCCAGTTCGTGTCCGAGCGATTTCCCGATAAGCGCGTGTACCCGGGCATCAACACCACCTTCATCGGCGGCGCCCTGGAGCACGGCGTGTGGGCCGAGCGCTGCCAGTCCTGCGGCAACTGCCTGGTGCACCACTTCGGAGGGCTCTGCCCCATAGCCCGCTGCTCCAAGAGCCTGATGAACGGGCCTTGCGGCGGCTCGGCGGGCGGCAAGTGCGAGATCGACCCCGAGGTGGACTGCGTGTGGCATCTGATCGTGGAGAAGATGGAAAAGATGGGCCGGCTGGAGGAACTCACGGAGGTGTGGCCCACCAAGAACTGGCTCACCTCCCGTGACGGCGGCCCCCGCAAGCGGGTGAGGGAGGACTTGAAGCAATGAAAGCCGGCAGCAACCTGGAGAAAGTGCTGGAAGCGGGCCACTTCGCGGTAACCGGTGAACTGGGTCCTCCCCGGGGCAACAACGTGGAGGAGGTGCGCCACAAGGCCGGTTTCCTCAAGGGCGTGGTGGATTCGGTCAACATCACCGACAACCAGACCGCGGTGGTGCGGATGTCTTCCTGGGCCGCTTGCAAGATTCTCCTGGAGGAGGGCCTGGAGCCGAACTTCCAGATGACCGTGCGCGACCGCAACCGCATCGGTCTGCAAAGCGACCTCTTGGGCGCCACTGCCCTGGGCATCAAGAACGTGCTCTGCCTCTCGGGCGACCACCAGCGCTTCGGCGACCACCCCGAGGGCAAGAACGTCTTTGACCTGGACTCCATGCAATGGATCGCGCTGTGCAAGAAGATGCGCGACGAGGGGAAGTTCCTCAACGACAAGGAGCTGGACGGAGCGCCCCGGATATTCATCGGCGCGGCGGCCAACCCCTTTGGCGACCCCTTTGACTTCCGTCCCATCCGCCTGGCCAAGAAGGTGGCCGCCGGCGCGGACTTCATCCAGACCCAGTGCATCTACAACATGGAGAAGTTCCGCGAGTACATGAAGCGGGTGGTGGACCTGGGCCTGCACGAGAAGTGCTACATCCTGGGCGGCGTCACCCCCATGAAGTCCGTGGGTATGGCCAAGTACATGGCCAAGTTCGTGCCCGGCATGGACGTGCCCGAGGAGATACTCAAGCGCCTCACCGACGCGGGCAAGAAGAAGGCCGCCGAGGAGGGGATCAAGATCGCCATCGAGACCATCCAGCAGCTCAGGGAGATAGAGGGCATCGCCGGCGTGCACGTCATGGCCATCGAGTGGGAGCATCGCGCCAAGGATATCGTGGAGGGCGCGGGTCTTTTGCCCCGGCCTCAGGTGGATTAAAGCCCCGGGGCGCGGGACAGACGTTTTCCCCAAAGAATCGCAAGGCACCGGCGCCGTCTGCTCGTGGGGCGGCGCCGGCGCTTTTGGAAGCGGGCGGGCAAGGCCGCGCCGGCCTGTTATAAATACAGGGCAGGCATGGTTTTGGACAGGGGAGGTTCATGGACTGGCGGCTGAAATGCGCGGCTCACTGGCTGTTCAGCCTGCCCGGCCTGAACCGCCTCTATTATCCTTTCAAGCGCTATTTGGCGCGGTCGGTGTTCCGCTCCCCGTCCGAGCTGAAACAGGACCTGGCCCTGGCCCGCCGCCACTTTGCCCACTTGCGCGACCATGCCGCAGTGGAGCCGGGCCGGGCCCGCTGCCTGGAGTTCGGCGCGGGCCGCGATTTGGTGAACAACCTCTGCCTGTGGTGCTTGGGACTGGAGCACCAGCTTGCGGTGGACTTGAACCCCCTGCTGCGGGTCGAGCTGGTGAACGCGGCCCTGGCCGGGCTGCGGGGCCTGGCGCCGGCCGATCTTCCGCGCCTGCCCAGTGGACCCCTTGCCAGCGGGGCCCCCCTGGGGGATCTGCGTACCCGCTTTGGCATCGACTACCGGGCGCCCTTTGACGCCAGGCGCACCGGCCTGCCCGACGCCTCCTTGGATTTCATCCTTTCCACCAACACCCTGGAGCACATCCCGCCCGGGCAGATAGGGGCCATCCTGGCCGAGTGCCGCCGGCTGCTGGCTCCGGGCGGGGTGCTGAGCTTCAAGATCGACTACGCGGACCACTACTCCTATGCCGACCCCCGCCTCACGGCCTACAACTTCCTGCGCTACAGCCCGGGCGCCTGGCGGGTGTTCAACCCGCCCCTGCATTTCCAGAACCGCCTGCGCCATGCGGACTACGCCGGGCTTTTCAGGGCCAGCGGCTTCGAGCTGCTGCACGAGGAGGCCGTGATCCCGCCCCAGGCGGAGGAGGCGCTTTTGGTCCAGCCCTTGGCCGCGGACTATCTGGCCCGGCCGGGGCGGGAGCTGTTGCCCACCAGCGGCTGGTTCGTGCTGGCCCCGGTTTGATTCCGGTCCTCTCTCGGCCATTGCAACGGCCGCTGATTTAGGCTATGAAAACGCCCATGCCCGAACACACCTTGATAATGGGCGGCGCCAAGAGCGGCAAGAGCCGCCTGGCCCTGGAACTGGCCCGCCGTATAGGCGGCCGCCGCGTGTTTGTGGCCACGGCCCAGGCCGGCGACGCGGAGATGGCCGAGCGTATCCGCCGCCACCAGGCCGAGCGGGGCGCGGAATGGTCCACCGTGGAGGAGCCCCTGGAACTGGAGACCGCACTCAGGCAGGCCGACGGGCCGGAGGCGGTGCTCTTGGTGGACTGTCTCACCTTGTGGCTCTCCAATCTGCTTACCGTGGCTGGATTGACCCCTTCCGAGGTGGCCGTCCGTTGCCAGGACCTGGCCGGGCTGCTGTCCGGGCTCCAGGGCTCCGTCATCCTGGTGGCCAACGAGGTGGGGCTGGGCATCGTGCCGGACAACCCCCTGGCCCGCACCTACCGCGACCTGGCCGGGGCGCTGAACCAGCAACTTGCCGCGGTCTGTGACCGGGTGGTCCTGGTAGCCGCCGGTCTGCCCCTGGTGCTCAAGGGGCCGCCGCTGGAGTAATGAGAACCCTGGAGGAAGCCAGCATGCAGCGGATCGAAGAATTGATCGAGGCGGTCAAGGAACCGGAGTTCGGTCTGGAAGCCGAGGCCCAGGCCCACCTGGACAACCTCACCAAGCCCCTGGGCGCCCTGGGCCGGCTGGAGGAACTGGCCAAGCAGCTCTGCCTGCTCCGGGGCAGCCTGGAACTCAAGCAGCCCACGGCCGCGGTGGCGGTGTTCGCGGCCGACCACGGCGTGGCCCTGAGCGGGTCCAGCCTGTACCCCCGCGAGGTCACCGCCCAGATGGTGCTGAACTTCCTGAACGGCGGAGCGGGCATCAACGTGCTGGCCCACCAGGTGGGGGCCACGGTCACGGTGGTGGACGTGGGCGTGGATCACGACTTCGATGACGCTCCGGGCCTGGTCCAGGCCAAGGTGGCCCGGGGCACGGCCAACCTCCTGGAGGGGCCGGCCATGACCCGGGAGCAGGCCGTCGAGGCCATGCTGGTTGGCGCCCGGGTGGCTGAGATGCTCATCGGCCAGGGCGCGGACCTTTTGATCCCCGGCGAGATGGGCATTGGCAACACCACCCCCTCCGCCGCCCTGGCCGCCGCCTTCACCGGCAAGCCGGCTGCCCAGGTGACCGGCCGGGGAACCGGCCTGGACGACGAGGGCCTGGCCCGCAAGGTGCAGATGGTGGAGCAGGCCTTGGCCCTGCACCAGCCCGACCCCGCCGACCCCCTGGGAGTGCTGGCCGCCTTGGGCGGGCTGGAGATAGCGGCCATCGCGGGTTATGCCCTGGCCGCGGCGGGCAAGGGAGTGCCGGTGCTGGTGGACGGACTCATCTCCACTGCCGGCTGCTTGTGCGCGGTGAAGCTCTGCCCCGGGGTCAAGGATTGGCTCCTGGCGGGCCACGCCTCGGTGGAGAAGGGCCAGGCCGCCATGCTGGCCGAGCTGGGCCTGCGGCCGATCCTGGATTTGGACCTGCGCCTGGGCGAGGGCACCGGCGCGGCCCTGGCCGTGGCCGTGCTCCGGGCGGCGGTGGCGATCTACAACGAAATGGCCACCTTTGAATCAGCCGGGGTGTCGGGCCACTGAGGAGCCGCTACTGGCGTGCGGCCTCCTGCGGCGTGAACCCGGGAAAGGCGGGCGAGGCGTGAAGCCCTTTCTCTTGGCCTTACAGTTCCTCACCGTGGTCACCTTGCGCTCGGACCTCGCGGCCCGGCCCGGCGAGCTGGCCCGGGCCCGGGCCTGGTACGGGGTGGTGGGGGGGCTGTTGGGCCTGGTGCTGGCCGGGTTGGCCTGGCTCCTGGGGCGCTTCCTGCCGCCCCTGGCCCTGGCCGCGGTCCTGGTGTGGTTCTGGGCGGCGTTCACCCGCTTCTTGCACCTGGACGGCGTGGCCGACACGGCCGACGCCCTGGTATACCCCGCCCCGCGGGAGCGCTCCCTGGCCATCATGAAAGACACCCGCATCGGGGCCTTTGGGGTGGTGGCGGTGGGCTGCGTGCTCCTGGTGAAGTTCAGCGCCCTGGCCTCGTTGCCCCTGGCGCGCTTGTGGCCGGCGCTCATTGCCGCCCCGGCCTTGGCGCGCGCCTTGGCTGCGGCTCTGTCGGTGCTTTTGCCCCCGGCCACCCCGGGCCAGGGCCTGGGCGCGGCCACCGCCGGGGACAAGGCCGGGGTGACCGAGCTGCTGCTGGCTGCGGGCTCGGCCTTGGCCGTGGCCGGTTTGGCCTGTGGCCTGGGGGGGCTGGTGGCCGCCCTGGCCGTGCTGGGCCTGGGCCTGGGCCTGGGCCTGTGGTACCGCCGCCGCCTGGGCGGCGTCACTGGCGACTGCCTGGGCGCGGCCATCGAGCTGGGCGAGTGCCTGGCCTTGTTGACCTTGGCTGCGGCCTGAAAGATTTCTTGCACCTGCTTGGCGGCGGTGGTAAGCAAATTGTGTTGAATTGCGTGGTTTTCCTAGACCACAGCTATGGATAGATCCGGCTGGCGCGCTTTTCCGGCGGTGCCGGCTGGGCTGACCAGCATGAAGGAGCAAGCCATGAGCCTGGCCCAACCTGTGAGCGACTCCCTTCCCGACGACATAACCCCAGAGATGCTGCAAAAGGTGGACGAGATCTGCGCGGCCAACCGGGACCAGCCCGGGGCCTTGATCCCGGTGCTGCAAAAGGTGCAGGAGGTAGTGGGCTACCTGCCGCCGGCCATCCTGGATCGCATCGCCCAGGGCCTGGGAATCCCCGGCCACGAGGTGTACGGCGTCACCACCTTCTACTCCTTCTTTTCCATGGAGCCCAAGGGCCGCCACGTGATCCGGGTCTGCATGGGCACCGCCTGCTACGTGCGCGGCGGCAAGGAGGCCCTGGAGCGCCTGGAGCGTCACCTGGGCGTGCCGGTGGACAGCATGACCGAAGACCGCCGCTTCAGCCTGGAGCAGGTGCGCTGCCTGGGCGCCTGCGGCGTGGCGCCGGTGGTGGTGGTGGACCAGGACACCCACCGCAAGGTCATGGCCGACCAGGTGGTGGACCTCATCGAGCAGTACGAGTAGCCGCCCCGGGAGCCCATGCCGTGAGCCCCTGTTTCCCCAGACCAGCCAATTCCCCGGCGCGGCGGCTCCCGCGCCCAGGGGTGTTATAGCGGAGGAACCCATGCCCAAGCTGCAAATCGCCGACCTGGCTCCCCTGCGGGATCAATACCACCAGAAAATCGCCCTGCGCTTCGGCGAGGCCCCGGCCCCGGGCCAGCCCCGCAAGCACCTGCTCATCTGCGGCGGCACCGGCTGCCACGCTGCGGGCAGCAAGGATGTCAAGGAGACGCTCCTGGCCGAGCTGGACAAGCAGGGGCTTGCCGACGAGGTGAAGGTCATCGAAACCGGCTGCAACGGCTTTTGCGCCCTGGGGCCGGTGATGGTGGTCTACCCCGAGGGAACCTTCTACGTGAACCTGGAGAGCGAGGACATCCCCGAACTCATCGAGACCCACCTCAAGGGCGGTGAGCCGGTGGAGCGGCTGCTCTACAAGGAGCCCAAGACCAAAGAGCGCATACCGCGCATGCAGGATATCCCCTTCTTTGCCCACCAGAAGCTGGTGGCGCTCAGGAACCGGGGCCTCTTGGACGCCGAGAGCATTGACGAGTACATAGCCCGCGACGGCTACCAGGCCCTGGCCAAGGCCCTGACCGAGATGGCGCCCGAGGAGATCATAGAGGAGGTCAAGACCTCGGGACTCCGGGGCCGGGGCGGGGCCGGCTTCCCCACCGGCCTCAAGTGGGAGTTCTGCGCCAAGGCGGCCGGCGAGGTGAAGTTCGTGCTGTGCAACGCGGACGAGGGAGACCCGGGGGCCTTCATGGACCGCTCCATCCTGGAGGCGGACCCCCACTCGGTGGTGGAGGGCATGACCATCGCGGCCAAGGCCATCGGCGCCAACCGGGGCTACGTGTATTGCCGGGCCGAGTATCCCCTGGCGGTCTATCGCCTGCAAAAGGCCATTGACCAGGCCAGGGAGCACGGCCTTTTGGGAGAGAACATCCTGGATACGGGCTTCAGCTTCGAGCTGAGCATCTACCAGGGCGCGGGCGCCTTTGTCTGCGGCGAAGAAACCGCGCTGATGCGCTCCATCGAGGGCAAGCGCGGCATGCCCCGGCCCCGCCCGCCCTTCCCGGCCCAGGCGGGCCTGTGGAACAAGCCCACCGTGCTTAACAACGTGGAGACCTGGGCCAACGTGCCCCAGATCATCCGCAAGGGCGGCGCCTGGTACGCCTCCATGGGCACCGAGACCAGCAAGGGCACCAAGGTCTTCGCCCTCACCGGCCATGTGAACAACATCGGCCTGGTGGAGGTGCCCATGGGCACCAGCCTCCGCTCCATCATCTACGACATCGGCGGCGGGCTGCCCAAGAAACACCGCAAGTTCAAGGCCGTGCAGCTCGGCGGCCCCTCGGGGGGCTGCGTGCCCGAAGAATACTTGGACCTTCCCTGCGACTACGAGGCCATCACCAAGGCCGGCGCTATCATGGGCTCGGGCGGCATGATCGTGATGGACGACTCCACCTGCATGGTGGACATGGCCCGCTACTTCCTGGACTTCATCCAGGACGAGTCCTGCGGTAAGTGCACCCCCTGCCGCGAGGGCACCCGCCGCATGCTCCAGATCGTGGAGAAGATCACCGAGGGCCGCGGCGAGGAAGGGGACATCGAAACCCTGGAGGAACTGGCCTCCATGATCAAGGAGTCCTCCCTCTGCGGCCTGGGCCAGACCGCGCCCAACCCGGTGCTGAGCACCCTGCGCTATTTCCGCGACGAGTACGAGGAGCACATCTACGAGAAGAAGTGCCGGGCGCGCAGTTGCGTGGCGCTTTTGGAGTTCAAGGTGGACGAGGAAAAGTGCAAGATGTGCGGCCTGTGCTACAAGAACTGCCCGGTGGAGGCCATCACTTGGCAGAAGAAGCAGCCTGCCCACATCGACCTGGACAAGTGCATCAAGTGCAAGACCTGCATCGAGAACTGTAAGTTCGACGCCATCTACTAGCGGTTGACCCCACTTTGGGCCCCCTCTCCCCGTTTGGGGGGAGGGGGTCTTGCTTTGCCCGCCGCTTGCTGGGCCGAAGGCGGGGCGGGGAGTCGGCCTCGGGTGGCCGAATTGACCCCCAGCCCGGGCAATCAGCTTTTGGACCCGCCAAGGCGCCCTGTTTTCCAGTACAATTAATAGCAGAGGACCAGCCCCCGTTGCCTCGGCACTAGACTCAAGGAGTCCCTGCAAGCGCTGGCCCCTGCCGGCCGCCCTTGGATAGAGGGGAAAACCTGTCATGCCTCCTGGGCCGCGGCTGGTGATGCGACCCAGGGGCAGCCAAAGCGAGGTTCCGGCCATGCTCAGCCTGACCAATGGAGGCGGTTCCGGCACGCCCCTATACCCGGAGAGCGCCCTGTATGCCGAGATGATCGCCCGCGCGGTGCGGGACATACTGCGCGGCGCGCAGCCCCTGGTGCTGCGCCAGGCCCAAAGCCGGGTTCCCGGTGCCCAGCGCCGGCTGGACAGTGCGGAGAACGCCCTGGGTTGGATCTTCGCCGAGCGCAGCAACGAACTGCTCAAGCGCCGCTGCGGCGACAAGCCTTGCCAGCCGGATAACGGCTCTCGGGAGGGCCCTTGCCGTAGCTGGCGGCCCAGGCAGGCTTGTCTGCGAGTGACCTTCACCGAGGCATGCTATGGCTTGCAGCCGCCCTTGGACCCCGGCGCCCTGCGCGAGCGCATCCGGGAATACCTGCGCCAGAACGGCCTGGACCTGGGCTGAGCGCACCCGGAACCCTCCATCGCGCTGCGGGCCGGCGGAGAGGCGTGGCAGGGACGTTTGCCAGGCGGGCTGTCTCTGTTAGGCTACTAGGTGGCCGCCTTGAGGCCAATGCGGCCATTTCTCTCAGCACAGGAAGAACCATGAGTGAACCCCGGGCCTCGGACCAGCACATCCTCACCGACCAGGACATCTATCTTTTCAACGAAGGCACCCACTATCGCCTCTGGGACAAGCTGGGCTGCCACCTGGCCCAGGAGGGGGGCAGGGCAGGGGCCCGCTTTGCGGTGTGGGCCCCGGATGCCGAGGCGGTGAGCGTGATGGGCGACTTCAACGGGTGGGACAAGAACGCCGCGCCCTTGCAGCCCCTCGGCTCCAGTGGAATCTGGCAGGGCTTTCTGCCCGGCGTGAAGCAGGGCGACGCGTACAAGTACCACGTGCGCTCTCGTTACCACGGCTATGAGGTGGACAAAAGCGACCCCTTTGCCGTACACACCGAAACCCCGCCCAAGACCGCCTCCAAGGTCTGGGATCTGGCGTACCAGTGGAACGACAATGCCTGGCTGGCCGAACGCCGGGGCCGCAACTCTCTGGAGGCGCCCTGGTCCATCTACGAGTTGCACCTGGGTTCCTGGATGCGGGGAGAGGGGGACCGCTTCTTGACCTACCGCGAGCTGGCCGACAAGCTCTGCGCCTATGTGGGCGAGATGGGCTTCACCCACGTGGAGTTCCTGCCGGTGATGGAGCACCCCTTCTACGGCTCCTGGGGCTACCAGACCACGGGCTACTTTGCCCCCACCAGCCGCTTTGGCACGCCGCAGGATTTTATGTACCTCATCGACCGCCTGCACCAGGCGGGCATCGGGGTGATCCTGGACTGGGTGCCTTCCCATTTCCCCACCGACGAGCACGGGCTGGCCTTTTTCGACGGCACCCATCTTTACGAGCATGCGGACGCGCGGCAGGGCTACCACCCGGACTGGAAATCCTACATCTTCAACCACGGCCGCAACGAGGTGAAGTGCTTTTTGATCTCCAGCGCGCTCTTCTGGCTGGAGGTGTACCATGCCGACGGGCTCAGGGTGGACGCCGTGGCCTCCATGCTCTACCTGGACTACTCCCGCCAGGAGGGCGAATGGATACCCAACCGGTACGGGGGCAACGAAAACCTGGAGGCGATCCAGTTCATCCGCGAGATGAACCAGGCCGTGTATCAGGCCCAGCCCGAGGTGCAGACCGTGGCCGAAGAGTCCACCTCCTGGCCCATGGTTTCGCGGCCCAACTACCTGGGCGGCCTGGGATTCGGCATGAAGTGGGACATGGGCTGGATGCACGACATCCTGGAGTACATGTCCCACGATCCCGTGCATCGCAGCTACCACCACAACCAGCTCACCTTCCGCATGATGTACGCCTTTCACGAGAACTTCGTGCTGCCCCTCAGCCACGACGAGGTTGTGCACGGCAAGCGCTCGCTCCTGGACAAGATGCCCGGCGACGGCTGGCAGAAGTTCGCCAACCTGCGCCTGCTCTTGGGCTACATGTACGCCCAACCGGGCAAGAAGCTCTTGTTCATGGGCGGCGAGTTCGGCCAGGGGCGGGAGTGGAACCACGACGAGGGGCTGGAATGGCACCTGCTGGAGCACCCCTGGCATCGGGGCGCGCAGGCCTGGGTGCGGGATTTGAACCACCTCCTGCGTAACGAGCCGGCCTTGCATCAACTGGACTTCAGCCCCGAGGGTTTCCAGTGGGTGGATTGCAACGACTCGGCAGGCAGCACCTTGAGCTTCCTGCGCCAAGGCTCCACCCCAGAGGACACCGTGCTGGTGGTGGCCAACTTCACCCCCGTGGTCCGGGAAAAGTACCAGGTGGGCGTGCCCCGCGGCGGTTATTGGCGGGAAATGCTGAACAGCGACGCCCAGGAATACGGGGGCAGCGGGGTGGGCAACCTGGGCGGGGTGGAGGCTGCCGAGCGGCCAGTGCACGGCCGGCCCGCCTCCCTGGCCATCACCCTGCCGCCGCTGGGCATCATCTTCTTCAAGCCGGACTGCCGGCGATGAACCGGAAACCGGCGTTGGTTTCGCGGCCGGAAGGCCGTTGCCGGCGGTGGGCCGCGGAGCAGAGGTCGCATGCCTGAACGAACCAGTGGAATCCTGCTGCACCCCACCTGCTTGCCCTCGCCCTTCGGGGTGGGCGACCTGGGACCGGGGGCCTATTGGTTCGCCGACTTTCTGCAACGCAGCAAGCAGGGCCTGTGGCAGATCCTGCCGCTCACTCCCACCGAGCCGGGACGGGGCAACTCGCCCTACAACAGCTCCTCGGCCTTTGCCGGCAATCCTCTCTTGATCAGCCTGGAGTGGTTGGTGCGCCAGGGCCATTTGAGCGAGGCGGACCTGGCCGACCCGCCCGGTTTCCCAGGGGACCAGGTGGACTATCACGCGGCCGCGGCCTATAAGCGGGAACTCCTGCGCCGGGCCTATGGTAACTGGCGCTCTGGGGGCCGCGACCCGGACTTCGAGCGCTTTCAGCACGATTGCGCCTACTGGCTGCCCGACTTCTGCTTGTTCGAGGCCCTGGCCGAGCGCCACCGCCCCCTGCTGTGGAATGAGTGGCCCCCTGGGCTGCGCGACCGCGACTCCGCCGCCCTGCAAGAGGCCCGCGCCGAGCTGGCCCAACGGATAGAGGAGGAGGCCTACCTGCAGTACGTGTTCCAGCGCCAGTTGAAGGAACTCAAGGCCTACTGCAACCAAGGCGGCATCGGCCTTTTCGGGGACATGCCCATCTACGTGGACTATCACAGCGCCGACGTTTGGGCCCACCAGGAGCTGTTCAAGCTGGGCGGGGACAAGAGGCCCGTGGCGGTGGCCGGGGTGCCGCCGGATTATTTCAGCGCCGAGGGCCAGCTCTGGGGCAACCCGGTGTTCAACTGGGATGCGCTGCGGCGCACAGGCTATGAGTGGTGGCTCCAGCGGCTGGCCCGCAGCCTGGCGCTCTACGACCTGGTCCGCATTGATCACTTCCGCGGGTTGGTGGCCTTTTGGGAGATACCGGCCGGCGAGACCACGGCCATCAACGGCCGCTGGCAGGAGGCGCCGGTCATGGATTTCTTCCACGCCCTGCGGCGCCGCTTCCGCAGCCTGCCTATCGTGGCCGAGGACCTGGGGTACATAACGGCCGAGGTGCGGGAGGCCCTCTGCCGGCTGGGCCTGCCGGGCATGAAGCTTTTCATCTTCGCCTTTGGCGAGGACGACCCGCACCATCCCTACCTGCCCCACAACTATCCCCGCAACTGCGTGGCCTACACCGGCACCCACGACAACAACACCATGCGCGGTTGGTTCCTGGACGAGGCCGACAAGAGCGCCCGCGCCCGGCTGAGCCGCTACCTGGGGCGGGAGATCGATGCCGACAACGTGGCCTGGGAGTCCCTGCGCGCGGTCATGGCCTCGGTGGCCGATACGGTGGTGTTCCCCTTGCAAGACGTGTTGGGGCTCGGCCAGGAGGCACGCATGAACCAACCTTCCCGGCCAGAGGGCAACTGGGCCTGGCGCCTGGAGGCGGGGATGCTGACGCCTGCGGTGGGGCGCCGCCTGGGGGAGGTCACCCAGGTCTACGGCCGGGCCTAGCCTGAGCGGCTTGACCGCCGGCGGCGGGGGGCCTAGAGTAGTCTTCGGCGAGTCATTGCGAGAAGGCGAGGCGACAAGGCATGGCCAGCCCGCTTTTGGACATACAGGACCTGGTCACGGTTTTTCCCGCCGAAGGAAAGAAGGGCAAGGCCGGGGCCGAGGTGGCTGCAGTGGACGGCTTGGACCTTGCCGTGTTCCCCGGCGAGGTGCTGGGCCTGGTGGGCGAGAGCGGCTGCGGCAAGTCGCTCACCGCGCTCAGCGTGCTGGGCCTGGTGCCTCCGCCCGGCCGGGTGGCGGGCGGGCGCATCTTGTTCAACGGCGAAGACCTGCTTTCCGCCTCGACCCGCCGGCTGCGCCGACTCCGCGGCGCCGAGATATCCATGGTCTTCCAGGAGCCCATGACCTCCCTGAACCCGGTGTTCACCGTGGGCCGCCAGGTGGCCGAGTTGGTGCAGGCCCACCAGCCGGTCAGCGCCGGCCAGGCCTGGGAGCGGGCGGTGGAGATGCTGGCCAAGGTGGGCATTCCCGAGCCGGCCCGGAGGGCGCGGGCCTATCCCCACGAGCTTTCCGGCGGACTGCGCCAGCGGGTGATGATCGCCATGGCCTTGGCCCTGGAGCCGCGCTTGGTCATGGCCGACGAGCCCACCACCGCCCTGGACGTGACCATCCAGGCCCAGATACTGGGGCTCATGCGCCGCTTGCAGGAGGAGAGCGGGGCGGCGTTCCTGTTGATCAGCCACAACCTGGCAGTGGTGGCCCAGATGGCCGGCCGGGTGGCGGTGATGTACACTGGCCGCTTGGTGGAGGAGGCCGGCGTGCAGGAGCTGTTTGCCCAGCCCCTGCATCCCTATACCCAGGGCCTGCTGGCCTGTCTGCCCGCCCGCGCGCCGGAGCGGGGCCAGCGGCTCCCCACCATTGCCGGCCTGGTGCCCGCGCCTGATGCCCTGCCCCCGGGATGCGCCTTCAGCGACCGTTGCCCCCAGCGCTTCGCACCTTGCCAGGAGGCGGAGCCCGCCCTGGTGGAGGTGGCGCCGGGGCGGCGGGTGCGCTGCTTTTTGCACCACGACAAGATACGGCAGGCAAGGAGGCCGGCGGCATGAGCCGGCAAACCGCTCAGCCAGAGCCGCTCTTGAGGCTGGAGGGCCTGAGCAAGCGCTTCTTGGTGGGCACCGGTTTTCTGGGCTCCAAGAAGCGCTGGCTGCGGGCGGTGGACGGGGTGGATTTGGCGGTGCGCTCCGGCGAGGTGCTGGGCCTGGTGGGCGAGAGCGGCTGCGGCAAGTCCACCCTGGGCCGGCTGGCCCTGCGCCTGTTGGAGCCCAGCGGCGGACGGGTGTACTTTGCCGGCCGCGATGTCACCGACCTGGGCGGCAACAGCCTCCGCAGCCTGCGCCGGGAGATGCAGATCGTCTTCCAGGACCCCATGACCTCCCTGAACCCGCGTCTCACGGTGGGTTCCATCCTGGGCGAGCCTTTTGTGATACACGGCAAAAAGAGCCGCGCCGAGGTACAGCAGCGGGTGGCGGAGCTGTTGGAGGAGGTGGGCCTCAGGCCGGAGCATGCCCGCCGCTACCCCCACCAGTTCAGCGGCGGGCAGCGCCAGCGCATCGGCATTGCCCGGGCCTTGGCCCTGCGGCCGCGGCTGGTGGTGGCGGACGAGCCGGTGAGTGCCCTGGACGTGTCCATCCAGGCCCAGGTGCTCAACCTGCTCATGGATCTGAAGGAGCGCTTCGGCCTGACCTATCTCTTCGTGGCCCACGACTTGTCGGTGGTGCTCCACCTCTCCGACCGGGTGGCGGTGATGTACCTGGGCAAGGTGGTGGAGGTGGCGCCGGCCGGGGTTTTTGGCAACGGGCCCCAGCACCCCTACAGCGAGGCGCTGCTGGCCGCCTCACCCGTGGCCGATCCCCGCCGCCGGTTCCAGGCTCCGCCCCTGGAGGGCGACGTGGCCAGCCCCCTCGACCCGCCTCCAGGATGCCGTTTCCATCCCCGCTGTCCGGAGAGGCGGGATGTCTGCCGCCAGGAAGAGCCACTGCTCAGGGAGATCGCGCCGGGCCATTTGTGCGCCTGCCACTTCCGCTAGGCGGCTTATCCCCCGCGGCGCAGCTTGCCCAGCCAGAAGGCGCGCTCGGCCGCGTCCAGGCCCACCAGCCAGAAGCTCAGGGCGCAGGCCAGGCTGAGGAGCAGCCCGGCACCCAGGAAGTGGAACCAGCCGCCAGCGGGCCAGCCGCCCAGCAGCAGGTAGAGCGGCGCCGCAGCCAGGGCCAGGGACAGCCAGGCCCGGCCCACGGCCCGCAGCCAGAGGTCGCCCAGGCCCAGGCCGAGGCGGCGGCATACGTATAGCGGCAGCCACCAGGGCCGCACCGCCACCAGGGCCGCGGCCAAGGTCCAGGCCGCCCCCAAGGCGCCCCAGTGGCCGAAGCTGAACCAGCCCACCCCCACCAGCACCACCAGCTCGGCCAGGCTCAACCAGCCCAGCTTGCGTTGGGTGCGCAGGCTCATCAGCACGGCCTCGCAGGGATACAAAGCCATGTACAGGCCCAGGGGCAGGGCCAGGATCATGGCCACCTGGGCGCTGAGGGCGAAGGCCGGCCCCAGCCAGAGGTGGATGAACGGCCGGCTGAGCAGGAGCATCCCCAGGCAGAGGTAGCCGGCCAGAAAGGCGGTGTACCGGCTGGTGCGCAGGAATATGCCCCGCCAGGTCTCGTAATCCCCGGCCGACTCCAGGAGCGAAAACCGCGGCTGCACCGAGGTGACCACCGCGCTCACCAGGTCCAGGGCGTGGTTGGTGAGCCGCATGCCCACCCCGAACACCGCCACCGCCACCGGGGTGGACAGGGCGCCCAGCATGAGCGAGGGGCCTTGCAGGCGCGCCTTGCCGGCGGCCACCGCGAACATGGTGTCCCCGGCATATGCCATGAGGCGCCGCACCATGGGCCATTGCCAGCCCAGGCGCAGCCAGCCCGGGTAGGGCATCTCGCGCCACCCGGCCCAGTTGATGGCCGCGTACTCGGCCAGGGTGGCCAGGGAGTGGCCCAAGGCGATGCCCATCAATCCCCAGTCCAGGGCCAGCAGGGCGATGATCAGACCTACCCGCAACACCGCGGTGATGATGCGGACCCAGTGCAGCAGGTATATCTTCTCGCGGGCAAAGAGGATGCCTTCGAAGATGCGGCTGGGAAGCCCCAGGGCCGAGGTGACGCCCAGGGGGATCAGTGCCCAGCGTACCGCCTCCTGCAGGTGGGAAGGAATGTTCAAGATGTCGCCGGCCACCTGGATGAGCCCCAGGTACACGAGGGCCACCACCAGGGCCAGCAGGGAATAGAGCGAGAGCGAGTTGGCCGTGGTGGCCATTGCCGCCTGGCGATCGTCGGCCGCGAAATCATCGGCGATGAAGCGTACGAAAGCCAGGTAGACCCCCATGTCGAACAGCGCCATGAGCACCCAGATGTTCATCAGCAGGAGCCAGACACCATAGCTGGCCTGGCCCAGGTAGGAGATGAAGATCGGGGTGGCGATGATGGCGGCCGCGAAGTTCACCGCCTTGGTGGCCCAGCCCATGACCGTGTTGCGGAGGATCATGGCATACCCCCCCGGGCCAGGGCCTTGAACCGGCGTGCGCCCCGGACCAGGGCCGGGGGCAGGAAGCTCAGCCAGTGGTAGACGGCGGTGCGCCAGCGGAAGCCTTCATATTCCTTGGCCCGGCGGAAGGCGCGGCGGGCCGCGGCGTGGGCACCCTGGTGAAAGAGGTTGTGGCCGTAGACCCGGTACACCCTGCCGTAGGCGCGCCGGAACAGGTCTTCTTCCTGGGGCGAGAGCGGGGCCAGGCGGGAGCGGATGTCGTCCAGGCACAGCAGCTCGGCCCGAAGCATGCGTTCCTGGTCCGAGGACACGCTGGCCGGGGTGAGGCGGTAGAGCACCAGGGGTTCGCGCAACGCGGCCAGGTGTCCCTTGCGGGCCAGGCGCAGCCACAGGTGCTTGTCCTCCACCCCCTGCAGCTGGCGGCGTTCGTCGAACAGGTCGTCCTCCTCCAGGGCTGAGGCCCGGACCAAGGCGGTGGAGCAGGCC
Organism: uncultured Desulfarculaceae bacterium; assembly: GCA_964620595.1. Lineage (GTDB taxonomy): Bacteria > Desulfobacterota > Desulfarculia > Desulfarculales > Desulfarculaceae > Desulfocarbo. The sequence goes on from CAZUHP010000002.1 coordinate 46,116, forward strand.
ACCCGGTTGTGGGAGAGCAGGGCGCCGAAGCACTCGCCCTGGCAGAAGCCCTCCCGCGGGTTGGGGGTGGTGCGGCCGTCCGGGTGCAGGAGCAGCACCGCGGTATAGGCCAGCACCACGGCGGGGTCCTGGAACAGGGGCACCTGCCGGGCCAGCTTGGGCGGGAGCCACAGGTCGTCGCTGTCGCAAAAGGCGATGAACTCGCCCCGGGCGTGGCGGATGCCCAGGTTGCGCGCCGAGGCCACCCCGCCGTTGGGTTTGACCAGGTAGCGGACGCGGGGGTCCTGGTCCTGGTAGGTCTGCATCACCTGGGCGGTGTGGTCCTGGGAGCCGTCGTCCACCACGATGAGTTCCAGGTGCTGGTAGGTCTGGGCCAGGATGCTCTCCACCGTCTCGCCCACAGTGTGGGCACGGTTGTAGGTGGGCACCACCACGCTGACCAGACCCGGTTGCATACTCCCTCCTCAGGCTGCGGCCAAGACTCGGCGGTAGTAGGCCAGATAGCGCTCCACCACCGGGGCTACGGCGAAGCGGCTCTCCGCCTGCTGCCGGGCGCCGGCGCCGGCCGTGGCAATCCACTCCCGCCTCAACCCCCACAGGAACTCCGCCAGGCCGCCGGGCCGGGACATGTCCACACAGGCCCCGCCCCGGGGCGCGCCGTTCATCCAGGCCAACACCGGGTGCCGGTGGGTCACCACCGGCAGCCCCGAGGCCAGGGCTTCCAGCACCGCGATGGGCATCATCTCGAACAAGGAGCACAGCACGAACACGTCCAGGGCGCGGTAGAGTTCGGGCATCTGCTCATGGGGGTGGTCCAGCAGCAGATGGGCCCGGCCGGGCAGGAGCGCGCCAGCCGCGGCCGCCAGTTCGGCGCTTTGGGGATGGCTGGCCCCGGCGATGACCAGGTGGGCCTGGCCCCGGCCCGCCGACTCCCAGGCCTGCGACCAGGCGGCGGCCTCCTTGATGAGGTAATGGATGCGCTTGTGGGTCTTCTTCACCGCGGCGGCGGTGCCCACCACCAGGGCGTCGTCAGGGATGCCCAGCTCCCGGCGCAGGCGGCTGGGCTCCTGGCCCCGGGGATGGAAGCGCCGGGTGTCCACGAAGTTGGGAATGGCGGCCCAGTGCAGGGCCAGGTCTTCCTGGCCCCGGGTGCGCAGGGCCTTGAGCGCCTGCTCCAGGTGCCAGGGCGCCAGGTGCTGCACAAAGGGGAAGCGGGCGAGGAACCAGAGGGGCTCCTCGGTGCCGTGGGCCAGTATCTCCCGGCAGGCCACCAGCCCGCGTTCGCGGAAGAGCCGGCACCACCAGGCCAGCAGGGGGTCTTGTACGTGCAGGATGTGATAGCCCCCGCGCTTGAGCCGCGGCCACAGGCGCAGCCAGAAGCTGGCCTGTTCCCAGCCATAGGCTGAATTAAGTCCCCAACGCCAGGAAAAAGGCGGCATAATGGAAGCCAGCCGCTGGGCCCCCGGCCGGCCGCGGCGCAGGCAGGAAAGCACCTCCAGGCGGGGCCCTGCCGGGGCAGGGGGCAGGCCGGGCACCTGGCCCGCGGCAAAGAGGGTTACCTCCGCGCCGCGGGCGGCCAGGGCCGCGGCGGTGTCTGCGGCCCAGGTTTCGATGCCCCGGGCCACGTGGCCCAGGCCCGAGCTGGCGATGGCGATGCGCATGAAGCGGTCCCTTTCTCAGGGCTGCGGCCCCAGCCGGGCCGCAGCCTGGCCTATGATAGCATGGATAGCCAGGCGCCGCGGCGCCAGCCGCCCTGGCAGCGACGAAGTGAGTACGGCATGCGACTGGAAATGGCCAAGCGCCTCGTGGAGAGGCTGGACCCAGAGGCCAAGGTGCTGGACGTGGGCGGGGGGGCCTCGCCCTTTCCCCGCGCGGACTGGGTCATAGACGCGGTGGCCTATGACCAGCGGGCCAAGCTGGGCCGGCTGGAATTGGGCCAGGAGCGCTTCGGACCGGATACCTGGGTGCAGTGGGACCTGTGTGCCCGGGAACCTTGGCCCTTTGGCGACGGATTTTTCGATTTCGCGGTGTGCTCCCACCTGTTGGAGGACGTGCGCGACCCCTTGTGGGTATGCTCCGAATTGAACCGGGTGGCCCGGGCCGGCTACATAGAGACTCCCTCGCGGGTGCTGGAGCAGTCGCGCGGGGTGGAGCACCCGCTCTATGCGGGCTTTTACCACCACCGCTGGCTGGTGGAGGAGGCGGACGGCGGCCTGGTCTTTCGGCTCAAGCCGCATTCCCTGCATACCCTCAAGGCCGCCATCGTGGCCGAGGTGGGCGTGTGGCGGGAGATCGCACCCCGCTACCGCCACCTGAGCCTGGAGTGGCAGGACGGCTTCAGCTTTGGCGAGATGCTGGAGTTCGACGAGGAGCGGGTGAACCAGGAGCTGATCGGCTTTGCCCGCCAGGCCCGCCGCCTGCCCGGGCTAACCGTACCCAGCCCGCGCCCCCTGTCCGAGCGGCTCAAGCGCTGGGTGTATTTCCAGCGCCTCAAGGCCCGGGCCTGGCTCTGAGGACGCCTTGCGACCTGGGTAAGCCCCCCTATACCCCCCCTAAGCCCCTACCCCCCCTCTCGGCCGCAGCCAGCCTGGCCCGGCAGGGGACCCCTCATCCGCTTCCGCAGGAGGCTGCGCCGGCCTTGCCCGCCGGCGGCCGCACCTAGGCGATGAGCATCAGGCGCACGTCCATCACGTTGGTGCGGGTGGGCCCGGTGATGATCAAATCGCCCAGGGGCTGGAAGAAGTTGTAGGCGTCGTGCCGCTCCAGGAAGTCCCGGGGGTCGAGTCCCTTTTCCCGGGCGCGGGCCGCGGTGTGGCCGTCGGCCTGGGCTCCGGCCGCGTCGGTGGGGCCGTCGGTGCCGTCGGTGCCGGCCGACAGTGCCAGTACCCCTTCCAGGCCCTCCAGGTCCAGGGCGCAGGCCAGGGCGAACTCCTGGTTGCGGCCGCCCTTGCCCGGGCTGTCGCCCAGGGTCACCGTGGTTTCGCCGCCGCTGATGAGGCAGCAGGGCGGGGCCAGGGGGTGTCCGGTCTGGCGCACCTCGCGGGCCATGGCCGCGTGCATGCGCGCGATGTCATAGGTTTCGCCCTCGATGGTGGAGCTGAGTATCAGGGTCGCGTAACCCAGCTCCGAGGCCTTGGCTGCGGCATAGTCCAGGGCCTGGCGGTTGCCGGCCACGATCAGGTTGATCACCTTTTCCAGCTCGGGCTGGCCGGGCTTGGGGGTGTCGGGAATCTCGCCGTCCAGGCCCTTTTGCACCCGCTGGCGCACTGGCTCCGGCACCTGGCTCCAGATGCCGTAGCGCTCCAGGGTGTCCCGGCAATCGGCCCAGGTGGTCTGGTCCGGCACCGTGGGGCCGGAGGCGATGGTATCCAGCCGGTCGCCCACCACGTCGCTGATGATCAGGCTGACGACCCGTGATTCGCCGGCCAGGCGGGCCAGGTTGCCTCCCTTGAGCCGGCTCAAGTGCTTGCGTATCGCGTTTATTTCCGCGATGTCGGCGCCGCTGGCCAAGAGCAGGCGGGTGGTTTCCTGCTTGTCGGCCAGGCTCACGCCCGGGGCCGGGCTCACCAGGAGCGCGCTGCCGCCGCCGGAGAGCAGGCAGAAGACCAGGGTCCTGGGCCCGGCCTGGGCTTCCAGGAACTCGGCGATCTCTTTGCCCGCTTGTACCCCGCGTTCATCGGGCACCGGGTGGCTGGCCTCGTAGATCTGGATTTTCTGGGTGGGGCCGCCATGGCCATCCTTGACCACCACCTTGCCGCCCAGAAGGCGGGGACCCAGGACCTCCTCCAGGGCGGCGGCCATGGGGGCGCCGGCCTTGCCCGCGCCCACCGCCACGATACGGTCATAGGCGCTGAGATCCAGGCTGTGACCGTTGATCTGGAGGGTATCGCCCTCGAGGTTCAGGACGCGCTTGACCGCCTGGGCGGGCTCCACCGCCTCCAGGGCGGCCCGCAGGATATCGGCAGCGTGCTGGCGGAGGTTGTCCGGGGCCATGATTCACTCCTTGGCGCGGGTGAAAAGGAACGGGGGAGGCCACCCCGCAGGCAGGCCTCCCCCGTGTCACCGACCGAAGTCAGGTTGTGGCTACTTGCAGAACTCGCCACGCTGGCCGGAGAACTCGCGGATGTAGTTCTTGCAGTTGCGCTCCTTGAGGTGGCCCTGCTTCACGTAGTGGATGCCGTTCTTGTCGGCGTAGCCGAAGAAGTAGTTCACGATGGGGTAGCCGCGCTTGACCCAGCCCACGATACCGCCGGGCGTACCGTCCTTGGACTTGACCACGTAGTAGACGTTCTTGTAGCCGTACTTGTACAGGAAGCCCGCGACATAGCCGGCCCTATGCTGGGTGCGGCAGTAGACCCAGATCTCGGCGTTGGGGTCCTTGATCTTCTTGGGGATGGTGTACATGTGGCCCGAGTGGATGTGGCTGGAGCCCTCGATGTGGAAGGCGTTGAACTCGGGATGGGTGCGCACGTCCAAGAGGATGGCCTTGGACTTGCCGGCCAGGACCTCCTGCCATTTCTTGTAAAGGTCATCAATGGTTACCAGTTTGTCCTTGGGCACCAGCTTGGTGAACTCGGCGTGGACTTTCTTTTCGTTGGCCCGCAGCGGGTTGTTGCCCGCCATAGCCGCGGCGGCGAAGGTCATCACCATGGCAACCGCCAGGACCACCACAAACAATTTCCTCATGTCCATCCCTCCTGATTTTGTTGTTGCATGCTGGCGGGACCGTAAAAGCGGTGGCCGCCATACGTCTTTACCCTGGCAGTCCCCGGACCGGCCGAAAGCCCGTCCTTTTCGAGGGACCGCCTTGAACCCGCTGTACTCACCCCCCCCTTATGTAGTCACACCCACCTTTCGGAGCCCAGCCTAAGCTAGCAACCTTCGTCCTCGGGTATGGCTGGAATGGACGCTGGCGTGTCCGGCTTGGGCGCAGGGGCCGGCGCCGCCTGACTGGCGGGCGGAGATGCCGCCCCGGTTCCCTCGGGGCAGCCCGGCTTGGGCGCGCCGGAGGTGCGCACCTGGCCCGCCCGCTTCACCTGCTCGGCCACGTCGTACATGACAGAGAGGTCATAGTAGCTCCAGGCCTTGATAGAGGTGGGGTCGGCCTGCACCGCTTGGCGGAAGAAGGCCTTGGCCTGGCTGTAGCGACCGCGGTTGAAGGCTTCCACTCCATAACGCAGCTTTTCTGCACACAGCTTCTTATCCAGGCAGACCGCAGGCTTTTTCACCTCGGCCTCCACCGCCAGGCTAATGCCCAACCCCAGGGCCACTACCACACCCAGGGCAACCAGCACGCGATTGAGCCTCATGCCGTAAGGACCTCCCCAATCAAAGGCGGCCACACCGTATACATCCGGGAGCGCCGCCGGTTTTGGTTATTGTAATTGGCTAGATGCAATTAAGGACCAGTATAACAGCCTCCAGACACTATCTCAACCCGCCCCTAGGCTGGGGCCGGTTTTGGCACAATCGGTTGTCCATGGTTAGTCCAGGCCAGCGCGCCGGGCCAGTTGGATTCTCAGAACCTCTTGTAATATTTGACCTAATCTGCGCCGGGTCTCCGGGGCCACCTCCTCGAACTGGGCTGCGGTCACTGCCAGCGCCCCCCGGCCCGACCCCTCCGGCTGGCCGCTGCGCTTCACCCGGGCCTTGAGTAGCAGGGTCTCTGGGCCGTTTATCACAGCCAGGTTCAGTTGTTGCCCCGGCTCGAAGCTCCAGGAGGCGGCGTGGGAAAAGCGCACACCCCCGGCCGAGATGTCCAGGATGGTCAGGGGGGTGCGGTCCGGCCAGAAACAGAGCTGGAGGCCGCAGTCGCCCGAGGGCTCCAGGCGGTAGTCGAGGCGCAGGGTGAAGCCGGTGAGTTTTTTGGGGCCGGCTACGATGAGTACCGTTTCCTTGAGGTCGGGCCCTAGCCGGTAGTCTTCTTTTATCGCCTTGAGCGGGGTCTGGTACCCCACCCGGAGCCAGCGGCCGCCGGGGATGTCGTGGTAACGGGCCAGGAAGGTGACCTCCAGGGGGCGTCCCACATAGGAGCGGGTGGTGGGCGGTTGGGTCTGGGCCAGGATCAGGTGGCCCTGGGGGGTCAAGTCGTGCAGCACCGAGGAACGCACGTCTATGAGGTCACGGTCCAGGTCGGTGGCCAGGATCAGCTCCACCGGCCGGCCGGGGCGCAGGCAGGCGGCGCGCAGTACATCCTGGGGGGGCAGGTCCTGTTCGTTCATGGGGTTGGGGTACGTCTCCGCAAGGCTTTATAAGTCACGCCCTTGACAGGACTTCGGGTAGCCATCACTATAACCACAACAATCCAGGCAGGCGAGGTGACGCTCCATGATTTTCCTGATCAGGCTTTTACAGTTCGTGAGTTGGATCTTGGGTGCCTATATGTGGGTGGTCATCGCAGCCGCGGTCATCACCTGGGTGAGCCCCGATCCTTCCAACCCCATCGTGCGCTTTCTCTACGGTGTCACCGAGCCGGTGCTCTACCGCATCCGGCGCTTGATCCCCACCAACTTCGGCGGCATAGACATCGCCCCCATGCTGCTCATTTTTGTCATCCTCTTTGTGCAGCACGTGGTGCTGGACGGCATCCTCAGCATGATCGTGGGGCCGGCGGTGGTCATACCCCGCTAGGCAGCCGGCGCCGCCCTAGTCGTTGAAGCACACCTCCACCACAAAGTGGCCGGCCTTGGTGGAAAAGGGTATGGCGATGGAAGGCCCCTTGGCCAGGTGCTTGATACTGTGATTCTTGCCGCTGACCACGGTGGGTATGGAACCCTGCAACACCAGGCCCTTTTCCGCCAGCTCGCGGCGGGCGTCACCGGAGATCATGTTGGTGATCTCGCCCACGGCGTCTTCCACTTCCTTGTTGATCTTGGTTATGGTTTCTCCAAACATGTTGGAGACGATATAGCAGATACAAGGTTCGCTGAAGGAAATGGATAGCGAGCCTTCGGTTTCGCCGGTGATGCCGATGATGCCGGATACGTCGCCACCGGCGATCTGGTCTTTTTTCACGTAGGGTTTGCCGGCGGTGGCCTCGGTGAAGGCCATGGTCTTGAGCACGTTCAGCGTGGCCCGCAGGAAGGGGTTGATGAATTCGACGTTCATGAACTCACATCCAAGCTAGGTGTGGAACTGATGGGGCGGCTCTGAATGATTATTGTTTGTTATCCTAACTTATTTATCGTTTTGCTGCCACATCGGCAAGGGGCCTGATTTGAGGGCAGGAGGGAAAAGCCATTGCGCGCCTGGCATACCTTGAAACGCAAGCGGTTGCTGGATCATCCCGTGTTGCAGGTGGACCTGGCCCAGCGCAGCCGCGGGAGCGAGCCGGCCCATGAGTTCGTGCTGCTGGGTTCGCCGGATTGGGTCAACGTGGTGCCCGTCACGGCCGAGGGGCAGGTGGTGCTGATCCGCCAGTGGCGCCATGGCACCGGCGAAACCACCCTGGAGATACCCGGTGGCCTGATCGACCCGGGCGAATCGCCGCTCATGGCCGGCGCCCGGGAGCTGGCCGAAGAGACCGGCTATGAGGCCCGCCGGCTCGAGCTGTTGGGATGGGTGCATCCCAACCCCGCGCTCTTGAACAACCGTTGCTACACCTGCCTGGCCCTGGATTGCCGGGCAGTGGGGCCGCCCCGGCTGGAGGAGACCGAGGATATCCAGGTGGAGTTGCGCCCCTTACAGGAGGTGCCGGGCCTCATCAGCGCCGGCGAGATAACCCACAGCCTGGTGGTGGCGGCCTTTGCCCGCTTTTGGCTGTCGCGCGGAGGGGTTGCCCCGGCCGCTGAATTGTTGTAAGCCAAGGAATCATGCATCCGCCGGCGGGCCGTTGCCGCCGGCCCTGGTTAGGATGGAGCCCATGCCCGATCAGAGCCTTTTGGCCCGCTTGCCCAAGGTGGACCAGGTGCTGGCCCGGCCCGAGCTGGCCGAGACGAGCCTTGAGCTTCCCCGCAGCATCGTCAAGGAGGCGGTACGCGCCGAGCTGGAACATTTGCGCGAGGACATCCTGGCCGGCGGCACGCCTCCGGCCGAGGCGCTCACCCCCCAGGCCGTGGCCGCGGCTGCGGCGGAGCGGGCCCGGCTCCTGGCCCGGCCCTCCCTGCGGGGGGTGGTCAATGCCACCGGGGTGGTGGTGCACACCAACCTGGGCCGTTCGCTCCTGGCGGAGAGCGCCTTGCAGCGCCTGTTGGCCCTGAACCGTACCTATACCAACCTGGAGTACGACCTGGAGGCCGGCCGCCGGGGCTCGCGCTACGTGCATGCGGCCGAACTGCTGAGCGAACTGACCGGCGCCGAGGCGGCGATCGTGGTGAACAACAACGCGGCCGCGGTCTTCCTGTGCTTGCAGACCCTGGCCCAGGGCCGGGAGGTCATCGTGAGCCGCGGCCAGTTGGTGGAGATCGGCGGCTCCTTCCGCATCCCCGATGTCATGGCCCGCTCCGGCGCAGTGCTCCGGGAGGTGGGCACCACCAACAAGACCCACCTCCACGACTACGAGCAGGCCATCACCAGCCAGACCGCCCTGCTGCTCAAGGTGCACACCAGCAACTTCGCGGTGGTGGGGTTTCACCAGGAGGTGGGCCTGGCTGAACTCCGGGCACTGGCCGACCGCTACCACCTACCGGTCATGGAGGATCTGGGCTCGGGCAGCCTGGTGGACTTCTCCCGCTTCGGCCTGCCCAAGGAGCCCACCGTGCAGGAGGCCGTGGCCGCCGGCGCGGACCTGGTCACCTTCAGCGGCGACAAGCTCATGGGCGGGCCCCAGGCCGGCATAATCCTGGGGCGCCGCGATCTGGTGGAGGCGGTGCGCAACAATCCAGTGAACCGTGCCATGCGCATCGACAAGCTCACCCTGGCCGCCCTGGAGGCCACCCTGGAGATATACCGCGAGCCCCAGAAGGCGCTGGAGCTGATCCCCACCTTGCGCATGATCAGCACGCCCTACGAGCACCTGCGCAAGAAGGCGGCCTCCCTGGCCCGGCGGCTGAGGCGCCTGGGCCTGGCCCGGCTCAAGGTGGGCACCTGTGAAGGCGCCAGCCGGGTGGGGGGCGGCGCCCTGCCCTTGGCCGCGCCCCGCACCCGCCTGGTAGAGGTGGCGGTGGACGGCCTTTCCCCCACCCGCCTGGAGCAGGGCCTCCGCGCCTTTGAGCCGCCCATCATCTGCCGGCTGGAGGACGGGCGGCTGCTCATGGACGTGCGCACCATGCTGCCCGGCGACGACAAGCTCATCGCCGCCGCCTTGAGCCGCCTGGCCGCCTGACCCCGCCGAGGGAGGAAACCTTGCCCGCCGACGCACCCGACCGCGGACTCACCTACCAGGACCTGTTGCGTTTCGAAGAAACCTTGAAACCCCCCTTCCGCCGGGCCCTGGAGAGCGGCCGGGTGGACCTGCTGCCGCCGCCCCGGGCGGATGCGGACTCCAACGACCCCCTGGCCCGGGCAGTGGCCAAGGGGCGGGCCGTGTTCGACGAGCGGGCCGGCCGCCTGGTGCTGCCGCTCATGGCCGGCGGGCAGACCCTGGCCCTGTTGGTGATCTGGGGGGTGAAGGCCGAGCAACTGGCGCCCCAGGTGGCCAGCTTCCTCTCGGCCCTGGTGGAGACCGCCCTGGACATGGTGCGCCTGCGCCTGGCCGCGGAGACCGACCCGGTGACCGGCCTGTTGAACGAGTCGGCCCTGGACGAGGAGCTGACCCGGGCCCTGGCCGCGCTGACCCCGGCCAAGGTGCGCGGCCGCCCGGCCCTGGACCGCCAGCGCGGGGAGAGGGGCCTGTCGCTGCTGGCCCTGGAGCCGGAGGGCATGAACGCCCTGCTGGATCGCTATGGCCGGCGTTTCGGCGAGCAGGTGTTCCTGGAGGTGAGCCGCAAGATACGCGAGATGGCGGCCGACGCCAAGGCCTTGGCCCGGGCGGGGAACGCCTTTCTGGTGCTCTTGGAGGGCGGCGCCGGTGTGGCCCAGGAGACCGCCGGCCGCCTGCGCCGCAGTCTCAAGTCCCTGGAGCTGCCCACGCCCGACGGCGGGGTGTGGCTCCCCTGCCCGCGCATGGGGGCCGCCACCATGGACGCGCGCACCTATCAGCCCGGCGGCCTGGCCGCCGAGGCGGCGGCGGTGTTCAAGGGAAGGGTGTTGCGGACCCTGGCCTGCGCCGTGCGGGTGGGCCTGGACGAGCTGTTGTTCTTCGGTGAGATCGTGGACAAGGCCGGCCGGGTCACCGAGGTGATGCCCCTGGACCGGGTGCGGCTGGACCTGGGCCGGCTGCACGGCCTGGCCGAGGGCGAACGCTTCCAGGTGGTGGCCGGGCCGGAGGGCGATGACGGCGGCGGTGATGGCTCGGGCAAGGCCGAGATCGTGGTGGTGAGCGTGGCCGAGGAGGAGGCGGTGGCCGAGGTGGTGGCCCTGTACGACCCCACCTGGAGCCTGAGGCCCGGTGACCGCCTCCGCCGCGCCAGCACGGAGAGCGCGGCCCCGGGCGAGTCCGCCAGCGAGGAGGTGGTGGAACTCGGCGGCCAGCGGGTGCGGGTGGTCTTGGACGAGGTGACCGGCCTGGCCTGCCACCGCTCCTTCGTGGCCCTGTTCTCGGCCATGTGCGAGGGAGAGTCCGCCTTTGCTGCGCTGGTGGTGCGGGTGGAAGGCTTGGAGGGCATGCGCGAGGAGGTGGGCCGGGTGGGGACCGACGCCCTCATGAAGGGCCTGGCCGGCGCCGCGCGCCAGGAGTTTGCTGACAGCGCGTTGTTGGGCCGCTTTGCGCCGGACACCCTGGCGGTGCTCTTGCCCGGGGCCGATGCCGAGGTGGCCAAGGACAAGGCCGAAAAGCTCCTCGCCCGCCTGGCCGACACCACCCAGCGGGCCCTGCGCGCCGGGGTGGCGGCCCACCCCTGTACCGGCTTCCAGGCGGCCGACACCCTGGACAACGCGGCCAAGGCCCTGGTGCACGCTGGTTTCCTGGAGCCCGGTGCGGTGGTTGTCTTCGACGCGGTGAGCCTGAACATCTCGGGCGACGCCCTTTTCGCCCAGGGGCGCATCAGCGAGGCGGTGGCCGAATACGAGCGCGGCCTGGGGCTCCAGCCCGATGAGCCCAACCTGCTCAACTCGCTGGGGGTGTGCTACGGCCACCTGGGTCAGATGGACCAGGCCATGGCCTACTTCGAACGGGCGCTCGCCGCCGCCCCTGACGACTTCATGGCCCATTACAACCTGGGCTACGCCCTCATGGGCCAGGGCCGGCTCTCCGAGGCCCGCCAGCGCCTGGAGGCCAGCCTGGCCTTGCAGCCCGACCACGCGGATACCTTGTTCCAGTTGGGCCGCCTGGCCCAAGGCGAGGGCCGCCTGGCCGAGGCCCTGGACCTTTTCTCCCGCGCGGCCCAGCAGCCCGAGTGCCGGGTGGCGGTGCACCGCCACTTGGGCGAGGCCCTGGCTGCGGCCGGCCGCCTGGCCGAGGCCGAGGAGTCCTTTCACAAGGCGGTCAAGCTCAACCCCAATGACGCCGCCGCCCTGGCCAGCCTGGCGGAGATGTACCTGCACCGCGGGGCCAACCTGGAGATAGCGCTCTCCCTGGCCCGCAAGGCGCGGGAGCTGGAGCCTGCGGCCGCGCGGCACTTGCGTATCATGGCCGGTGCCCTCACTGCCTTGCAGCGCCTGGACGAGGCGGCCCGTCTCCTGGAGGAGGCAGTGGGCCGGCATCCCGAGGACCCCTTCCTGGCCCTGCAACTGGCCCGCCTGCAGGTGGAGCGTGGCGAGATCACCGCGGCCCGGGACGAGTTCATCCGGGCGCTCTCCCTGGAGCCTAACCTGGAGGAGGCGCGCGCCGGCCTGGCCGCCCTGGACGAGGCGGCGCCGGCCGCGGCCGAGGCCGGTTCAGGGGATGAGGAGCCAGAGCCAGAAGGAGTAGCTTAGGACGCTGAGGGCGTGGCTGGCGCTGATGGCCTGGGAGCTGAGTTCCACGTCGCCGCCCAACTGGCCGGCCATGATGACGGCCAGGGTGGCGCTGGGCGAGGAGAGCAGCACCACCGCCACCGCCCGGGGCAGCGCCTCCACCCCCAGCAGCCAAAGCAAGGCGAAGCCCACGGCCGGCATGGCGACCAGCTTCACCGTCTGCATGGTCAATAGCCGCGCCCAGGACCCGCCCAGCCGCGTTTCCGAAAGCCTGGCCCCCACGATCAGGAGCGCCAGGGGCACTCCCAACCCGGCCAATATCTCCAGGGTGCGATCCAGGAAGTGGGGGATGCGCGCGCCGGACAGGGCCAGGCCCATGCCCAACAAGGTGGCCAGTATGATGGGGTTGAGCCCCAGGGACTTGAGGTATGATCCCTGGCCGGCGGCCTGGCCGCCCCAACGGGTGAGGGTGATGACCGAGAGCAGGTTCTGGGTGATGATGATGCTGGTGGCGATCAGCCCGGCCGCGGCCAGGCCCGGCTGGCCCAGGGCATAGAACACCACCGCCAGCCCCATGAGTCCCTGGTTGCCGTGGATGGCGCATTGAATCCAAGAGGCGCGGTAGGGGCGCGGGGTGGCCGCCGCGGGCAGCAGCGCCCTTGCCAGCAAGAGGGCCAGCAGCCAGCCCATGAGCTGGCTGGCCACCGCCGTGAGCGCGGGCAGTGGTTGCAGGGACTCGGCCAGGGGCGCGTGGGCCACCGCCCGGAGGATCAAGGCGGGGATGGCCAGGTAATAGGCCAGCCGGTTGGCCGGCCCGATGAACCCCGGCGGGAAGAAGCCGCGCTTGGCTCCCGCGAAGCCCACCGCGATCACCAGGAACAGGGGAACTACCTTGAGGATCACGCTCATGGCTGGGTTTCCGTGGCGGCCTCGGCCAACACCCGCGCCCAGCTGCCGGCCAGGCGGGCGCGGTCGAACAAGGAAGGCGGCGGGCCCAGCCGGGCCGGCGGCTCGGCCAGCCAGGCGCGCAGCACCCGGGCCACGCCGGCCGCATCGCCGGGCCGCAGCCACTCGCCCGCGCCGCAGGCCTCCACGATGGCCGCGGCGGCACCGGGCGGGGTGATGGCCAGGGTGGGCCGGCGCAGGGCCAGGTGCTCGAACAGCTTGGCCGGCACCATGCGCTCCAGGCCGGGAAGGTCGCCCAGGGTCATGATGAGGGCATGGGCCCGGGCCATGCGCCGCAGGGCCTGGTCGTGGGGCAGGTAGGGACGGACCTGCACGGCAAGCCCGGCCAGGCCGGGGTCCAGCACCTGACCGGACACGGCCCGGCCCATGATCTCCAGGGCCAGCCGCCCGCGCTCCTCGCGGCTGAGCAGGGCGGTCCCGGCCCAGAGGTCGTCCAGGGGATGGGATTCGAACACCGTGCCCGCGTAGAGAAGATGCAGGCGGCGGTCGGCCGGCGGGGAAGGCGCTTCCTGCTCCACAAAGGCGAAGTCCTCTGGGTCGTAGCCGTTCGGTATCCAGGCGTACTTGGTGTGCGGCCCGCCGTGCAGGCGTTGCAGCCGGCGGCACAGGGCGGGCGTGGTGGCCACCACCCGGGTCGCCCTGCGGACCAGGCGTCGTTCCAGGCTGAGCACTGCCCGCCGCCACAGGGGGCCGCCGCCGTGGGCAGTGAAACCCTTGCTGAAAAAACCGCTCCAGTCGTCGCGGAAGTCCAGCACCAAGGGCAGCCCGGTTCTCGCCGCCACCATCCGGCCCAGGATGAAGCTGGAAAAGGGCGGGCCGGTGACCACCACCGCCTCCACCTGGTGGCGCCGGGCCGCGGCCAGGGCGCCGGGCAGGGCGGTGGCCAGCCAGAGCACGTGCCGGTCCGGGAACAGGAATTCCGGCGCCAGGCGGCTCAGGCGGGCGGTCGCGCCTTTCGCGGTGGTGCTGCTCCCGCTGGTCTGCCGGGCCGGCTCCAGGCTGGGCAGACGGCGCACCACCAGGCCGGGCGGCAGGTCGCGGTCATAGGAGGTGTCCTGCACCGGCACCAGGGCGGTGCGCGGGGTCAGCACCACGGGCTGCCAGCCGTAACGGCCGATGTACTTGACCAGCTTCAGCGCCCGCTGCACGCCGGCCCCGCCGGTGGGCGGGAACACGTAGCTGATGAGCAGAAAGCGGCGCATGGCTACCCTCCGGCCGCCTGTTTCAAGATGTCGAGCAAGCGCTGGGCGCTGGCCACCCAGGTGCGGCCGGCCACGCTGGCGGCCAGCTCGGCCGGGTCCCACTCGCGTTCCAGCACCGTGCCCAGGGCCCGGGCCAAATCGGCGGCATCGCCCGGCGCGGCCAGGAATCCCTGGCGGCCATCACTCACCAGGGAAGGAACCCCGCCCACCCGGGAGGCGGCCACCGGCCGGCCCGCGGCCAAGGCCTCCAATACCGCATTGGGTTCGCCCTCGCGCAGGCTGGGCAGCACCAGGCAGTCGCAGGCAGCCAGGTAGGCGGCCACGCGTTCGTGAGTAACCTCGCCGACCCACACAACCCGTCCGGCCAGGCCCAGCTCCTGGGCCCGGGTCTTCAGCTCCGGGGCCAGGGGGCCGGTGCCCACCACCACCAGGCCCGCCTCTTTCGGCAGGCGGTGGAGGGCCTCCAGGGCGATCCCTGGTCCCTTTTCCGGCACCAGGTGGCCCACGAACAGGACCAAGCGGGCCTTGGGGTCCAGGCCCAGCTCGCGCCGGGCCGCGGCCCGGTCGCGGGGACGAAAGAGGCCGGTGTCCACGCCATTGGGCAGCACCACCACCCGCTCGGCCGGGACCCCCAGGGCCAGCACCTTTTCGCGCAGGGCGGCGCTCACCGTGGTCACCAGGCGCGCCCCTCCGAGGGCCTGGCGGATGTAGGGTCGGCGCGCGGGGTCGGTGGCCATGTAGTTGAGGTCAGAGCCCAGCACCTGGAGCACTGCGGGCAGGCCCAGGCGGCGGGCCGCCCTCACCCCGGCCCAGCCGTCGGGATATGCCCAGTTGGCCAGCACCACCTGGGGGCGCAGCTCCTGGGCCAGGGAGCGCAGGGACGGCCAGGCGCAGGCCAAGAGGAGCCGGCCCTGCCACCCGCGGGCCAGGCGGGGGACATACCAGAACACCGGCCGCCGCACCGGAAAGGGGTCCTCGGGCGGCGGGCCGGCCTGGTTGCGCCGGGAAGCGGGCAGGAGTTGGGTGAACGGCACTGGCGCCACCAGGGCCAGGCGGGCCATTCCGGCCAGGGCGCCGAATTGCTGGCGGTTGTACATGCCCTGGCTCGGCGCGTGGCGATTGGGCCACAGGCTGGCCAGGGCCAACACCCGCAGCCGCCCCTCCCGGGCGTCCTTTGGTGAAAGGTCAGGGCTCATGCCCCCAGATTCTAGCACACCGGCTCAAGTACGGCTCTGGTTGACAAGGTGGGAGCTAAAAGCCTATTTGTGGTGGAAGCCCTGCCACCCACGGAGAGGATCGCCCGCCCATGCCAGCACCGCTCAAGGTCCTGCACATCTGCCACAGCCTGCACACCGGCGGGCTGGAGCGGATCGTGGTGGAGATGGTGCGCCGGGGGCCGGAGCACGGCTTCACCAGCCAGGTGGCCACCCTGAGTCCGGGCGGCGAGTTGGCCGCCCTGGTGGAGAAACTGGGGGGAAGGTGGTGCAGCCTGGACAAGCGCGCCGGCCTGGACTGGCGCCTGGTGGGGCGGATCAGGAAGCTGGCTCGGCGCATGGACGCCGACCTGTTGCACGCCCACAACGAGGGCGCCGGGCTATATGCGGGCCTGGCCGGCCGCTTGGGTGGCCGGCCGGTGCTCTGCACCCGCCACGGCCTCAGCTTCGGGGCCGGTTCCCGGGGCGCCTGGTTGCGCCGGGCTGCGGGCTGGCTGTGCCGGCGCACGGTGTGTGTGGGCCGGGACGTATTGCGCCTGGCCCGCGAGAAGGACCACCTGCCTGCCTCCCGCCTGGCGCTCATTCCCAATGGCGTGGACTGCGAGGTGTTCGCGCCCGACCCGGCGGCAAGGGACCGCCTGCGCTCGGAGCTGGGCGTGGAGCCGGGCCAGCCGGTGGTGATCAGCGTGGGCCGCCTGGCCCCGGAGAAGGACTACGGCTTGTTGCTGGCCGCCATGGCCGTCATGGAAAAGGGAGGGCGCGCCGCCGGGGCGCAGGCGCTCCTCCTCCTGGTGGGCCAGGGTCCCGAACGCCCTGGCCTGGAAAAGCTGGCCGGAGAGCTGGGCCTGGGAAGCCGGGTGCGTTTCCTGGGGGATCGGCGGGATGTGCCGGCCCTGCTCAACGCAGCCGATGTCTTTGCCCTGAGCTCGCTCTCCGAGGGGGTTCCCATGGCCCTGCTGGAGGCCATGTCCTGTGGCCTGCCCGTGGCGGCCACGGCGGTGGGGGGGGTGCCCGAGGTGGTGGAGCATGGCCGCAACGGGCTGCTGGTGCATAGGCGGGAGGCCGCGGACTTGGCCCAGGCCCTCTCCCAACTCCTGGACGAGCCAGACCGGGCGCGGGAGCTGGGCCGGGCCGCCCGGGAGCGCGTGCTGGAACACTTCAGCCTGGAGGCCATGTTGGGTGCCTATGCTGCGCTCTACCGCGGCCTGGCCGGCAAGGGGGCTTAGGATGAGTGGCCCGGGATGTGACCTCAGCTACGTCATCATCACCTATAACGACGCCGGCCGCCTGCCCCGCGCCCTGGCCTCGGCCGCCCTGGCCGCCACGCGCGCGGGCTGGGACTATGAGCTGCTGGTGGTGGACAACGGCTCCCAGGACCACACCGCCCAGGTATTGGCCGCCTTTGGCGAGGTATTGGGGCCACGGCTGAAGGTGTTTCCCCTGGAGCGCAACACTGGCACCACCTACTCGCGCAACCTGGCCCTGCGGGCGGCCCAAGGGCGGCTGGTCTGCGTGTTGGACTCGGACGCCGAGATACTGGATCAAGACCTGCGGCCCTTGGCCAAGCTGCTGCACGACCTGCCCCTGGTGGGTATCGTGGGGCCGCGCATACTGCTGCCCAGCGGCAAGGTCTATGACTCGGCCAAGCTGCTGCCCACCCTTGCCGACAAGCTGCTCAAGATCCCCGGCCTGCTCCTGCGGCGGCCCACGATCAACCGCGACTGGTACCCGAACTTCCCCTTTGCCCGCCTTGCCTGCGTGCACACCGCCATAAGCTGTTGCTGGTTTTTCCGCCGCGAGCTGTTCAACCGGCTGGGGCCCTTGGACGAGAACATATTCTATGCGCCCGAGGACGTGGACTATTGCCTGCGCGCCTGGCAGGCCGGCCGGGCGGTGGTCTACTATCCTTACTTGAGCGTGCTGCACCACACCCGCCAGACCACCCACCGGCGTCCTTTTTCACGCACCGCCCTGTCCCATCTCAAGGGCTTGCTCTACTACCTGCACAAGCACGGCTACTGGTTCGACCGCAGCCGCCCGGCGGCGCGCTGGATCGAGCCTCTGGCCCATGCCTTGGAGCCCCGCCTGGCCGCCTGGGAGCAGCGGCATATCAGGTAGGCCCCTCTAGCGGCCTCGCAGCAGTCTTTGCATGGTTGCGGCGGTTAGCACGCCGTCGATGGGGAGATCTTCTTGCTCTTGAAAGCGGGAGATGGCCCGGCGGGTGGGGGGGTCCATCTCGCCGCTGAGCTTGGCCGGGCCCAGGCCCTTGGCCTGGAGCAGGGCTTGCACCCGCTTGATCTCCGGCGCGGTGAGCCCGGAGCTGGGCACTTGCAGGGCCAGGATCGCCACCACCGGGTAGTGGTCCGAGGGGCCTTTTTCCACCACGTAGGCCCGCAGGGAGCGGATGGCCTGGCTGTGGAAGATGTGATCTATCTTGGGGCTGGGCAGGTTCTGGTATTGGGACGACTTGAGTTCGGACACCCGGTAGGAGCCCTTGCCGAACAGGCGGGGGAAGGCGTCCTGCATCACCTCGCTGAGCTGCCGGTAGGGACCAGAGAGGGGGAAGGTGTTCAGGTCGCCGGCCAGGATGCGGTAGCGGTGGCGGTCGGCCTTGATGTCGGCCACCACGCTGGCCATCTGCTGGGAGCGCGAGCTGAGTCCCAGGAACTCCTTGATTAGTCCCTTGCCGCCGCCGCTGGCGAGCCCCTCGCGGGAAAAGTGGGCCACGTAGAATACCAGGGGGATGCCCTGCAGGTCCACCACCGCCTTGGCCAGGCTGCGCTTGCTGCCGGCCAGGGGCAGCGCCTTCACCTTGATGGGCCAGCGGCTGAGTACGCCCAGGCGCGGGCGCCAGTCCTCCTTGCCATAGGCGCGCACGGCCTGGTAGTAGGCAAAGCCGGTGGTGCGGGCCAGGACTCCCACGTCCTTGGCGTTGATCTCCTGCACGGCCAAAAGGTCGGGCAACTGTTCCGCCACCACCTCCTGCACCCGGTCGAGGGCCTTGCGCTTGGCCGCGTCCAGGCCCTTGCGGATGTTGTAGGACATGACCTTGATCTCCACCTGCCAGGCCAGGGCCGGGGGAGCCGCGGCCAGGAGCCAGGCTCCCAGGACCAGGCCCAGGACGGTGGCAAGGCAGACGAGGCCGGCTGCCGGGGTGCGCCGCATGGTGGGGGGGGCGGAAGCCATGGGACAGCCTAGCGGGCCTTGATGCGCTCGAGCAGTTTTTCGGCCGCCTGGCGTTCGGGAAAGTCCGCCGAGGCTGCCAGGGCCTTCTTCAAGGTGGCCTCGGCCTTGGCCGGCTGTTTCATGCCCCAGTAGGTGTAGGCCAGGTGGTAGAGGAAGGTGGGGTTCTTGGGGCTCTGCCGCACCGCATCCTCGAGTTCCTGGGCAGCGCTCAACCACGCCTTGCGCTGGGCCAACACCCAACCCATGGTGTCGCTGATCCTGGGGTCGCCCGGGGCCAGCCGCTTGGCGCGCTGGGCCAGGGGCAGGGCCTCGTTGAGGTTCTTGTCGCCGCCCAGGCGGGTGAGCACAAAGGCCAGGTTGTTGAGGGCGGGTATGAAGTCCGGGTTGATGACAATCGCCTGGCGGTAGTCCTTGATCGCACCGGCCGTCTGGCCCAGGGCGTCGCGCACATCACCCCGGGCGGCCCAGGTGGCCGCGCTGAAAGGCGCCAGCTCCAGGGCCTTGTCCAGGTAGGTCAAGGCACCCTTCAAGTCTTTCCGGGCCCGGGCCGCCGCGGCCAGGCCCAGGTAGGAGCCCACCAGCTTGGGGTTCAGGGCCAGGGCGGCCTTGTACTCCTGGGTGGCCTTGGCGAACATGCCCTGGGCCTGGTAGAGGTCGCCCAGCAGGTTGTGGACCAGGTCCTTGCGCTTGGTCTGCTCCAGGTTCTCCTTGGCCAGCTTCACCGCCTTTTGGGGCTCCTTGCGGTCCAGAAGCAGGAAGGCCAGGCGGGTGAGCGCCTCCAGGCTGTTGGGGTCACGCTTCAGGGCTTGGCGGTAGAAGGCTTCCGCCTGGGAGATTTCGTCCCGGCTCTGGGCCAGTACGCCCAGGCGCAGATAGCCGGCCGGCGAGTCGGGAGCCTTCTTGACCAGTTCCTGGAAGTCCTCCTGGGCCTTGGTGTAGGCGCCCTGGGCCAGGTAGAAGCGGCCGCGCATCTCCAGGGCGGTCAGGTTGTCGGGCTGCATCTCCAGGATGCGGTCCATCTGGGTGATGGCCTGCAGGTACTCGCCGGCCTGGGCGTGCAGCATGGCCAGCATGAAGTGGGCGCGCAGGTTGTTGGGGTCCACCTTGAGGGCCTTGACCAGGTCTGCCTTGGCCAGTTGGGGGCGCTGCTTGGCGGCAAAGGCCTGGGCCCGGCGGTAGAGGGCCTCCGGGTCGTCGGGCTGGGTCCGCAGCACTGCGGTGAGAAGCGCCACCGCCTTGTCGCGCTGGCCGCGGCGCAGAAAGATGCGGGCCCGCAGGATCTTGGCCGCGCTGTCGTCGGGGTGTTCCTTTTGCACCTTGTCCAGCAGCTTGCTGGCTTCTTCTATGCGCCCTTGCTCGAGGGCCAGCTCGGCCATGGCGGTCATGGGCACCGGCGAGGAGGGGTTGGCCTTGGCGGCCCGTTCCAGGTATGCCTTGGCCTGGCGTTCGTCGCCGGTGGTGGCATAGAAGCGGGCGGTCATGAGCAGGGGCCACATGGAGTCCGGGAACAGGCGCACCGCCTCCAGGTAGGTGCGTTCGGCCAGGGTGGGCTGGCCGCTGGTGGCGTACAGTCGGGCCAAGGCCAGGCGGAAGCGTTCCTCGTCCGGGAAGCGGCTGATCAAGTCCTGCAAGGTCTGGGTGGCCTGGCCGGTCTTTTGCTGCCGCACCAGCAGCTCCACCAGCATCAGGTGGAGGCGGGCCTCCTGGGGATGGTCCTGGGCCGCCTCCTTGAGCACCTGGACCGCCTTGTCCTCCAGGCCCTGGTTCAGGAGCAGGCGCACCAGCAACAGGCGCGGGGTGAGGAGCTTGGGAGCCAGTTGGGCCGCCTTGCGGTATTCGGCCTCGGCCTTGTCGAAGAGGTTGTCCTGCTGGTACTGCTGGCCCAGGAGCAGGTGGATGTCGGCCCGTTTGGGCGCCAGCTTGAGCGCCTGCTGCAGGGTCTTCACCGCTTGGCGGGGACGCTGGCGCTGGCTATAGGCCTGGGCCAGGAGCACCAGGGCGTCCACGTTTTCGGGCTCCTTCTTCAACACGGTCTGGGCCCGTTCCTCTGCCTCGGCCGCCCGCCCGGCCAGCAGGGCGATCTGGCCCATCTTCACCTGGGCGTCCAGGTTGTCCGGGTTCAGGGTGACCACGTTGAAGAACATGCGGTAGGCCTGGGCCAGCTCGCCCAGCTTGAGGTAGGTCAGGGCCAGGCGGTAATGGGCGTCGGCGTAGCGCGGGTCTTCCTTGAGGGCATTGCGGAATTCCAACTCCGCTTCGCGGAACTTGCCCTGGTTGTAGTACTCCAGGCCGCGTTGGAGGTACTCTTG
Organism: uncultured Desulfarculaceae bacterium; assembly: GCA_964620595.1. Classification (GTDB taxonomy): domain Bacteria; phylum Desulfobacterota; class Desulfarculia; order Desulfarculales; family Desulfarculaceae; genus Desulfocarbo. The sequence continues at coordinate 66,864 of CAZUHP010000002.1, forward strand.
CTTGCCGGCCCAGGCTGGCGCGGCGGACCAGAGGGCAACGGCCAGGGCGAATCCCAGGCCGAGGCAGACGATGCGGAACGGGCGAGACATGGCTATTCTCCCTCCCGCCCGGAGGAAGCCCGCCGGGCGGAGGCATTGATGGCACCAGGTGACAAGGGGGCAGACGCGAGAGGCACCCGCTGCGCTTTCGCGTAGTTGGCTTCACCAGGTATAGCACACCGATAGGGCATAGTTAAGGAGCTTTGCCTCCAGTCGGTTCGACCAAAAAGCTCAAGGTGCCGGCCGGGCTGGCCTTCAGCCCCGGCCCGGGCTTCAGGCTCACCCGGGTCCCTCCCACCACCACCCGGTAGGAGACGCCCGGCGCCAATCCTGCCACCAGATGGCGCGAGCGGCCCGGGGGGCAGGCATAGCTCAAGGCGGCCCGGGGGTCGGGTTCACCCAGGCGCACCGCCACCACCCGGGGCCAGCGCGGGTCGTGCACCACCAGGCCCTTGACCTCCGGCTGATCGGCGGCCAGCAGGGTGATGTCCGGCGGCGGCGGGGCCTCGCGGTCGGCGGGCAGCAGCACGTGCACCAGGGGGCGATTCAGGCCGGCGGCTTTTTCAGCGCCGATCTCCACCCGCCAGGGAGCGGGGTTCCTCACCGGCGAGCGGGGCGGGTAGTTCTTGCCGTTCACCCAGCTTCCGGCCTTGTCGCCGCCAAAGATCCAGGCCCGGCTGTTCCTTGGCCACAGGCAGCGCACCTCCAGGCGGCTGCGTTTACCCGTGTAGCTCAGCCACCGGAGGGGTCCGCGCAGGCGGCCGGGCCCCAGGGGCTCCAGGCCCGAGGGCAGGTCGGGTTTGCCCGGGAAGTGCAAGGCAAAGCGCACGGCCAGGTCCTTTCGGCGCAGCACCACGTCGTCCACCACCGCGATCACTTCGGAGGCGGCGTAGTCCTGGGGACCGCCGGCGCGCAGGTGGAACACGTGGCGCACCACCCGCGAGGCCTTGGCCGTGCTGCCCTGGTAGGCCCTGGTCATGTCGCCGCGCAGGTAGAAGTAGCGCGGCATCTCGGCCTGGGCCGTGATCCGGGCCACCTCGTACACCTCCCGGAGCTTGCTCCAGGGGGCCGGGCCCTGCTCCCAGCCCGAGGCGGTCCAGGGCGCGGTGCGCAGGGGTTTGCCGTCCTTGCCGAACAGGGTCCAGGACCGCTGGCCGCCGTCGTTGGCATAGGTGCCCCGGGGCTTTACGCCCTGACGCATGTCCGGCCAGGAATACTCCCGGGGATCAAGGATCAGCACCGTGTTGTGGGCCACGCTACGCACCGCGTAGTTGAGGGCGTGGGCGGTGGTGGGGCCGTCGTAGCCGCCCGCCTGGGGCAGGATAAATTCCCGCCGCCAGATGGTCAGGGAGCCGGCGGCCAGGTGTTGGGGCAGGGCGTAGTGGGGCCCGCAGGAAAAGGCCAGCCAGGTGGCCAGCGGGCTCCAGTCGCTGCGCGAAAAGGCCAGGCCCGCCGCCGGGGCCACAAAGGTCAGCGGTGCGAAGGCCAGGGCCTCCTCGTTGGCATCGGGCCCCTGCCACACCAGCTCCAGGGCCAGGCGGTGGGGGGCCAGCAGGCGGGTGCCGCGGGTGCCGCTGATCAGCGCCCGGGCCAGGCCCGCCGCCTGGTCCTGGGGCCGCAGGGCCAGCAGGATGAGCATCTGCAAGCGGACCAGGTCGGCGATCTCTTCCTGCCCGAGCATCTGGTCCCCCAAGGGAGCCAGGCGGTAGAAGGCCCCCCGGGTGGTGTAGTTGATGCCGGGCAGCAGGGCCGCGGCCAGGAAGCCCAGCCGGTCGCCGAACCAGGATGCGCTCTGGCTGAGGTCGCGTCCCAGGGCGCTTTTCACTGCCGCGGCGAACTCCAAGAGGTCCAGGCCGGCCCGGGCGCCCGCCGCCTCCCCGCCGAACCAGGCACCCCCCTGGCCGGCGCCCCGCAGGCAGGGCAGGATCTCCTGCTCGAATCGCTGCTCCAGGGCTTGACGCACGAGCGCCGACGCCCCCGGGTGCTGGCCCAGGGCGGCCAGGCCGGCCAAGGCGGTGAGGCGCAGGGCCGCCAGGGAGTCGGCGTCAAAGCAGCCGTGGCCCCTCTGGCTGAAGACCCGGGCCTGGGCCACCAGCCAGGCGGCCAGGTGGCGGCGCTGGCCGGGCTCGAAGTATGGCCAGGCCCAATCCAGAGTGACCGCGGCCCAGCCCAGGCGCTGGTTGGCTGCGGCCAACTCGCCCAGCAGGAACAGGCAGGTGTCTCCCTTGCGGGACAGCTTGGCCGGGGCGGGCTGGCCGCCCTTGACCAAGAGCCCGCCATTGTCAAAGCGCTCCACGGCCAGGACCCGGGCCTGGGCCGCGTTGGGCACCACCAGGCGGAAGCCGGCCTCCCACAGCTCGGCTCCGCTGAGCGCCACCCCCTGGTAGCGCAGTTTGCGCTTGCCGGCGGTTTGCACCCGGCCCAGGGGAGCGGCCTGCAGGGCACAGGCCACGGCCAGCTTCCCCAGCCGCCGGGCCTGTACGGGCTGGTCCTGGCTCAGGATCAGAGCGGCCAGGGCCAGTCCCGGGCCGTCCTGGGGCCGGGTCTTGCGCCGGGCCGGCTCCTCGGCCCAGTTGATGAGTCGCCGCCAGTCATAAGACCGCTGCCGGGCCAGGGCTCGCAGGCGGGGCAGGTCCTTGCTGCTGATCCAGATGCGGGGGTGGGGCGCCGGCTCCGGGGCAGTGGTGGGCAGGGTCTGGTCCTGGGCCGCGGCCGGCAAGGCCAGGGCCAAGATCGACACCAGCGAGAAAATGCAGATCAGCCTGGTCAACATCAGTCCAACTTCCCCCCAGCCTCCAGGGCGTGCACTGCCTGGGCCATTTCCCAGCAGCTCACGAAACGCAGGCGGTAATGGATGCCGTCATTGTAATGCTTGAGGAGGTGTTCGTAAAACTTCCGCATGGGCCGGCCCAGGAGGGCCGGGTGGTGTTTTTCCGGCGCGCCGTGGCAATGGAGCTTGACGAAGCACACCTCATCCGCTCCGGCCACCCGGGGGGCGAAGCGCAGCCACAGCCGCATCCGCTCGTCACGGGGCGGCCGGTGGGCGCCCAACTCGGAGTTCTCCAGGCGGGGCAGCAGGCCGAGCTTGCGCTGCCGCCAGTCCAGGGCTAGCACGCCTTGGATGAGGAGCAGGTCCCCGGCCGGGCCCTGGCCCACCCGGGCCGGGACGCCGTATTCGTGGCTGCGGGGCCGGGCCGGGTCGTCGCTGGCATAGTAGATGGCGTTGATGGTGCGGGTCTGGGCCGGGCTGGGCGCGGCGGGCAGGGTGAAGTCGGCGTAGCAGCCGGTACGGGCCAGGATGGATATCTCGTCGTTGACCCCGCACCAGCGCCCGCCGGGCAGGGCGTTGTCCAGGGCCCAGTTGCCGTGGATGAAGCCGTAGGCCGGCCGGCCCTCGGGGCCGGGGCGCAGGAGTCCGTGGCGCGCGCGCAGCGTCTCCGCGTACCCGGCCAGCCTGTCCTCCAACTGGGCCGAGGATTCGCCTTCGTGGTGCAGGTGCACCTCCACCTCGGCCAGGCCCTTTTCCCGGAGCGCGGCCAGGCGGTCCAGGAACTCGGGGCGGTAGTCTTCCAGGGGGTAGAAGAAGTCGTGGCAGGGCGGCCGGCCCGCAGAGTCGGCCAGGCCCTGGACAAGGCGGGGCAGGCCTCGTTCCCAGGCGGCCAGCCGGGCCTGGGCCCGGGCCTCGTCCACGCCGCCGCCCAGGGGCTCGAAATGGTCGGCCACGGCCAGGAGGATGGTCAGGGGCTTGCCCAGAGGCGGGCCGGGCCGGGGCCGCAGGGCCTGGGCCAGGTAGGGCAGCAGCCATTTGTCCAAGGCGTGGGTCATGTGGTTCTCACCTGCCCACCATGCCCCACAGCAGGCGGAGCATGAAATGCATGAAGATTACGCCTCCCACGGTGGCCGCCAGGCTGAACATGGTCATGCGCCCGGACCAGGGATGGCGCACGCTGTAGCCTTCGTTCTCCAGCACGTTGAGGGTGGCCACCACCAGGGCCAGGAGGATGAAGCTGGTGAACTTGTAGGTCTGGCTGAGAAAGAAGCCGCAGACCTGCCAGCCCAGCAAGGCGCCGGTGAGGCCCGCCACCTGGGGCTCCAGCCAGGGGGGGGCGTGGGGCAGCTTGCCCAGGAGAAAGAGTTCGCGGAAGCCTTGCAGAAAAAGGGCCACCCAGAAAAAGGCGCCCATGAAGCCGGCCTCGGCCAAGACCAGGATGAAGGAGTTGTGGGCCGTGGCGCCGTGGCGCTCCACGAACTGCTTGAGGCCGATGCCAAAGATCGGATGCTCCTGGAAGAAATCCAGGCCGTTGGCCCAGTGCTCCATCCGGGTGCGGGTGGTGGTGTCCTCCACGCCCACCGAGCCGAAGCGGGGCAGGGTCAATATGAGCGAGGCCAGGAACACCAGCACCACCAAGGACAGGAACAGGCCCACCCGGCGGCGGAAGTAGTACCAGAGCACCGCGGCCAGGCCCAGGATGCCGCCGCGGGAGCGGGTGTAGAGCACCCCGGTGACCATGGGGACGAGAAACACCACCCCCGTGAGCCAGGTGCGCGACAGGAAGTACTTGTGGAAGTGGGGCAGCACGAATGGCAGGAAGCACACGATGTTCATGGCCAGGTCGTTGGGGTCCTGGAAGATGCCGATGCCCCGGGCCTGGATGATCTCCCCGCGATGCAGGGCGACTCCGCCCACCAGGCCCACGCCGGTGTAGTACTGCAAGATCGATTGCAGGGACAAGAACAGGCCCATGAACACCAGGGCCCAGGTGAAGACCTTCAGCCGGCGGAAGGTGGTGACCGTGAAGATGATGAGGAAGTAGACGATCTCCACCTTGGCGAAGGTGGTGAAAGCCACGCGGCTGCCCCAGAAGTTCAGGTTGGAGAGGTGGGAGAGCACCAGCGCCGCCCACAGCCAGAGCATCAGGGCGTTGAGCGGCGAGCGCCGCCAGCGATCGGCCGTGAAGCCTCCCTCCAGAAACACCGCAGAGATGCACAGCACCGCCATCACGTCGAGGATGGGCCAGCCCCGCATCCCCTCCACGAACTCCTGGGGCCGCACGAAGATGATGACCACGTAGAGGAGGGACAGGAAAAACCCCAAGGTTCGGGCTCCTTATGGCTTCAGGGCCGGATGCCGGCCGGGGGCAGGATGCGCTCCATGGCTGGGATGAGCGCCGCGGCCAGCTTCAGTTCGTCCGCCAGCACCTCCCCCTCTCTTTGGGGGGGCAAAACCGAGGTGAGCCGCACCAGGGCGCCGTCGTTGCGGCGCTGGAGCACGCCGTCCATGATCAGGCTCAAGCGCTCCCAGTACTCGTTTGGTTCCACCCGCCCGCGTCCCTGATACCAGTAGAGCACGCTGAGCCGGTTCAGCTCGTTGCGCAGGATCAGGTGATTGACCCGCCAGTTGGCCCCCTGGGGGTTGGGCACCTCCAGGTAGCGCCGGGACACGATCTCCCAGCCGCTGCCAGGCAGGCAGTTGCGCGGGGAGTGTATGATTTGCCCTTCTTGTTGCAAGCCGAAGTAGGCCACGAACAGGGCTATCTCCCGCCCCGCCGGGTTGCGGTAGGAGCGCAGCAGGTATTCCTGGGGCTTGAGCAGGTCCAGGGTGCGGCTGTCCAGCCGGTGGTCCGGGGCCATGGCCTGCCAGCCGGCGATGACCCGCGGCAGGTGGTCCAGGGGCTGGCGCAGGCGTTGGGGTCGCACCTCGCTGCCCAGGCGGCCGGCCACCGCGGCCAGGACCAGGAGCGCCGCTGCGGCCAGCAGGTAGATCGCCCGGCGGCTAAGAGCCATGGCCGGCCTCCTTGGAAGGGGTTCGGCCCGGGCCGACCCGGCGCAGGAGCCAGGTCATGCCAGCCAGGATGGCGAAGGCGGCCATGAACACCAGCCAGCCGGTGAGATCGTGGGTGGCGCCCTTGAGGACCGCCGGCCCGAAGCGTTCGGCCAGCAGCCCGGCGATCACCACCCGCAGCGCGTTGGTCACCACCGCCACCGGCAGCACCAGGAACACCAGCAACACCTGTTGCCAGCGCCTGGGCAGGAGGAAGTAGGCCAGGAGCACGCCCACCGCCAGCAGGGAGATGAGGCTACGGATGCCCGAGCAGGCGTCCACCACGTCCAGCACCGAGGAGGGCAAGTGTATCACATTGCCCTCCACCAGCACCGGCAGCCCCCAGAGCTGCAGCACCCAGCCGGCAAAGGAGGCGGCCACCAGGCGCAGGGGAAAGGCCACCGAGTCGTAGAGCACATACGGCAGGGGGATCATGAGCACCAGGTAGGCGGCGGGAAACCACACCCGCCTGGCCAGGCTCCAGCCCCAGGCGGTCAGGGCCAGGCCCCACAGCACCGGGATCAGGCTGAGGCGGCGCAGGAAGAATTCGTGCCCCACCTGCCCCACCACCAAGAGCACCAGGCCCACCCAGATCACCACCAGGCCCCAGGCATTGGGCCCGGCCGCCGCCTGGGCCAGTTCCTTGCGCTGGTGCCAGACCAGGTAGGCCGCCACCAGGGGCACCAGGAAGCCGTGGGAGTAGTTGGGGTCGCTCCACCAGTTCTGCACCATGTAGACCACATGGGGCGCATATATCCACACCAAAAGCGCGCCCACCAGGAGCCAGGCCGCGGTTTCGGCCGGGGCCAGGCGCCGGAGGGAAGGGGCCGGGTCAGGGCCGGTGGCGTTCATTGCCCACCTCCGCCGAACAAAAGGAGCCGTAAGGTCTGGATCAGGATCAGGATGTCCAGGCTCAGGCTGGAGTGCTTGATGTAGTAGAGGTCATAGTTGAGCTTTTCCAGGGCCGCCGCCTGGGATGAGCCGTAAGGGTAGCACACCTGGGCCCAGCCGGTGAGGCCGGGCTTGACGTTGTGGCGCTCGGCATAGTAGGGCAGGCGCGCCTCCAGGGTCTTGACGAAGTGGGGCCGCTCCGGCCGGGGGCCCACGAAGCTCATGTCGCCCTTCAGCACGTTCCACATCTGGGGTATCTCGTCCAGGCGCAGCTTGCGTATGATACGCCCCACCCGGGTGACTCGCTCGTCGTCCGCCGTGGCCCACACCGGGCCGGACTCCGCTTCGGCATCGACCTTCATGGAGCGGAACTTGTACATGATGAACGGCTTGTCGAATTGGCCCACCCGCTCCTGGCGGTAGATGATGGGTCCGGGGCTGTCCAGGCGCACCGCCAGGGCGGTGAGGAGCGCCAGGGGCGAGCTGAGGATCAGGCCCAGCAGACTCAGGCTCACGTCAAAGGCGCGCTTGCTGAAGCGGCGCAGGCCGCTGGTGGTGAAGCCCGAGGAAAAGATCAACCAACTGGTCTTGATGCGGTCGGCCAGGATGCGGCCGGCGATGTTCTCGAAGAAGTCCTCGCCGGACATGACCGGCAGCCCCAGCATGCGGATGCGCAGCAGCTCGTCCAAGGGCATGCGGCCGCGCCTTTCGTCCATGGCCACCACTATCATCTCGGCGTTGTAGTAGCGCGCCAGGCCCACCAGCTCGTTTGCCTCCAGGCGCACGTCGGCCTTCAGGAGGCGGCCCCAGGCCTGCATCAGCTCCACGTCCAGGGCCTCGGGGCTGTCCGGCGGCGGGTTGCCCGCCCCGGGGCAGACGATGCACACCACCTGGTAGACGTTGTCCGAGCGGGACAGGAGTTCCTCGGCAATGGAATCGGCCAGGGAGCCCATGCCCACCAGCAGCAGGCGGGTGGCGAAGATGTGGTGCTTGAGGGCCCAGGAGTACAGCCCCCGCCAGATGAGGCACAGGCCGAAGACGGTGAAGAAGACCAGGATCAACACCCCGCGGCCCAGGAACAGGCGGGGCAGGATGTAGTAGATCACCGCCAGCACCAGGATGCCCACCCCCAGGGCCTGGGCCAGGCGGGCCACGGTCCAGATGAAGGGCCGGGCTATGCGGAAGTTGTGTAGGTCGAAGTAGTAGAAGGTGACCTGGAGCACGATGGGCACCAGCACCACCCGGTGCCAGGAGTACTTCCAGGTGAACAGTTCCGCTGCTGGATCGGGCAGGCGGATGATGAGGGCCAGGATGGTGCCCAGGCCCATGAGCACGAACTCGCCCACCATGAACAGCACTTGATAGGGGGAAGGACGACTGGAGGTGGCCAGCATCAATCACCGTTCTCCCGGGCCAGGGGAGCAGCCACTATGCTGGCGTCGGCCACGGCCGAGAGCTTGTCGTTCAAGACCAGGCCCACCAGCTTGTCCTCGGGCAGGCGGGCCAGGGCCCGCATGACCTCCTCGCGGTCGGTGGCGCCGCCCTGCACCACGAACACTATGCCTTCCACCTTGCGGGCGATCACCGCCGGGTCGTCGAAGGCCTGCACCGAAGGGGTGTCCAGGAGCATGTAGCGGTCCTCGTAGCGGGAGCGCAATTCCTCTATCAGGTTGCCCATGCGGTCGGTGGCCAGAAGCTCGGAGGAGAGGTGGGAGGGGGTGCCGGCCGGAATCACCGACAGGCGCTCCACCTGGGTCCAATGCATGATCTCCGCCACCGTAGCCCGGCCCTCCAGGTAGTCGGAAAGCCCCGGCCGCAGGGGCACCCCCAACAGTTCATGGATGCGGGGCTCCATGAGGTGGCAGTCGATGACCATCACGAACTGCTGCAAGCCGCGGGCAAAGGATATGGACAGGTTGCTGATGAGCAGGCTCTTGCCCTCGCGGGGGACCGCGCTGGTTATCAGGATGGTGCGCGGCGGCTCGCCGTGAAACGGGTAGAGGAGCTGGGAGCGCAGGATGTCGATGCGCTTGCCCTGGGGACTGTTCGGCCGCCAGAGGCTGACCAGGCGTTCGTGGTCCGGGTCGCTCCACTGGGAGGGGTCGAAGTCCGGCTGTTTCACAAAGGCCTTGGCCGTGGCCTGGGCGGTGGGGTGCTCCGCCGGGGCGGCGCTGCCATCCCTCTCGGCCGGCCCGGTGGCGGGGGGCGGCTCTTGGGGAGTCCGCCTTATGATCGGTCCGGATGGAGGGGGAGCCGCCCGGCGCCCAGTGCCCGGCGCCTCCTTGCCCAGGTGCCGCCCCTTTTGTTCCAGGATGTCGCTCAGTTTACCCATGGCGCTCTCCTGATGGGGAGGCAGGCGACGGGGGGGCGGGCGACGGAGTGGCGGCCGGGGACGACTCGCCAGTGGCGGCGGGTACGCTCGCCGCGGGGGAGGCTATGCGGGGGCCCCAGTCCTTCTCGCCGGCGTTGGCCGACTGTTGCCGGGACGGTTGAGCCTGGCCGCGCTGGTCGCCGGCGTCGGGCATATAGAGGGTGGGGCCGGGTTTGCCCTTCAGGCGCCACCAGAGCTTTTTCACGTATTGCAGGCCCTCTTGGCTGGTGAGCAGGTAGCCGCCGGCCACCAGCAGCAGGATGATGATCAGGAACAGCAGGCGGCGCCACAGGCTGCCGGCCCGGCTAGGGGACATGCTGGCCGCAAGGCGCGAGCCCACCCCTTTCTTCCGGGCCGGGGTCCGTTTCTTGGGCCGGGGCCTTTGCCGGACCCGGGTTCGGGCGGCGCCTTTTGCCGGGGAGGCGGAGGGGCTGGGCGGCGAGTCCACCTGGGGAGCCTGGCTCGGCTCTGGTTGGGGGGGCGGGATGGCCGCCTCTCCGGCGGGGGGCTTCCGCTCCTCCTGCTGGGGAGGGGGCTCCTGGCCGGCCGGCTCCGGGGCGGGAGGAGCAGGGCTGGCAGCGGGCTGGGGCTTGGGCTCGGGCTGGCGGGGCTGGTCCGTGTCCGGCGTGGGAGGGGAGGGCCAGAGCAGGGAGGTGTCCTGCTGGGCCGCCTCGCGCACCAGGGCACGGTCCACCTGGCTCTTGTCCTGACTGAAGGCCAGCAGGAGCGCTGCGTCGCACAGGGCGTTGATCAGCCGGGGAATGCCGTTGGTGATGCGGTGTACCTCTGCCAGGGCGTCGTCGTCGAACAGGGCCGCCGAGCCGCCGGCCACTTCCAGGCGGTGGCGGACATACTGGGCGGTCTCCTCAGCGGAAAGCGGCTTCAGGAGGTAATGCCGGTGCAGGCGCTGCATCAAGCCGCGGGCGCCGGCCTTTTTCATGAGCAGCAAGAGCTTGGGCTGGCCCACCAGGAAGATGTTCAACACCCGGGGCGAGGTGCAGTCCATGTTGCCCAGAAGCCGGATCTCCTCCAGGAGCCGGGGCGTTAGGCTGTGGGCCTCGTCGATGACCAGGAGCAATATCTTTTGCTCCTGGCGGCACTTGCTGATGACCTGGCTCAGGGCGATGAGGAACTGGCCCTTGGAATGGTAGGGTCCCTCCATGCCCAGCTCCAGGGCGATCAGGTTGAAGAAGTCCAGGGGCTCCAGCAGGGGGTTGGTGATAACCGCCGGCACCACCGACTCGCCCAGCTCCTTCAACAGGGCCATGACCAGGGTGGTCTTGCCCACGCCGGCCTCCCCCAAAAGAAGGGCCCAGCCTTCCTGTTGCTCCAAGGCATAGACCAGGGTGGCCAGGGCCTCCTTGTGCTCTTCGGCCAAGACCAAAAAGCGCGAGTCCGGCTCCAAGGCAAAGGGTTTTTCCCGGAGATTAAAGTATTCGGTGTACAAAAGGGCTCCTCGCTCTCCGGAGTATCAGGTTAAAAGTGAAGCCGCAAGCTTCTTCAGGGATTCGGCCCGGCCGGTCAGCAAAATGGCCATGAGTATCAGCAGGATGAAGCCAATGGCAGCGTAGAAGCCGGCCAGCATGATGAGCCGTCGTCGCTTGCGGTCCAGCTCTCGCTGGGTGGTCAGGGGGGGCACCACCACCAGTACCGGCAGCTCGGTCATGCGCTCGGCCTGTTCCACCGAGGTGAACGAGGTGTCGATGTAGCTCAAGCCAAAGGATATCCCCACTGCCAGGGCCAGGGCCACCACCACGGTCATGGGCAGGGCCTTGTTCACGTTGGGCCGGTAGGGCGAGGTGGGCACCTCGGCCGGGTCCACCACCTCGAACTGTTCGCCGCGTTGGGTGCGCTCCAGGTTGGCGGCGATGTTGGCCTCCAGCCACTTGGCGTGCAGCTTGGCATAGGCCTGGCTCAGGGAGTCGTAACCCCGGGAGAGTTCCCGCAGGCGCTCGGCTACGGCCGGCATGTTCTCTATGCGCTGCCGGGTTTCGGCCAGGGCCTTCTGGACCTGTTTGCGCTCAGCCAGAAGCTGCTTGACCCGTTCCCGGGATTCGGCCACCAGCTTGGCGTACTTGCGGCGGCTCTCCTTGAGGGAGCCGAGCTGGATGTCCAACTGGCCGGTTTGCTTTTCGCCCTTTTTGAGCTTGCCCTCGGCGCGGAGCTTGGCCAGCTTGGCCTCGTGGCGGGCCTCGGCGATGGCCAGCTTCTTTTTCAGCCGTTTCACGTCGGGATGGTCGTCGGTGTAGCGCAGGCGCAAGGAAGCCAGTTGCTGGCGGATGGGTTCGGGATTGTCGCCGGACAGGTCCTCGCCTCCCCCCACGGTCATGCCCTGCTTCATCATGCGGGCCTTTTTGAGGGACATATCCTCGATCTTGTAGGTCAGGTCCGATATCTCGAACTCCAGCCCGTTCTGGCGGGTGCGTTCCACCTCGATGTGGTAGTCGATCTTGGCGATGGCGTTCTGCTGGCGGGCGGCAATGGCCAGGAGCCGGTCCTCGGAGCCGGGCAGTTCGTGCAGGTGGGCCTGTTTGAACTCGGTGAGCTTGTTGTCCCACTCCTTGAGCTGGTTGCGCATGCGCTCCATCTCCCGGGCGAGGAAGCGGGCGGTGCCCACCGCGTCGTCCTCCCGGAGCCGCAGGTTGCTGTCCACGTAAAAAGTGGCCAGGGCGTTGGCCACGCTGGCCGCGGCCTCGGGCTCGCGGTAGATGAAGCTGACCGTGAAGTAGTGCTGGCGGGTGATCTTGATGCTGATGTCCTTGCGCATGCGTTCGGCCAGATCGTCGGGCACCGCCTTGCCCCGCGCCTCGGGATAGAGATTGAAGCGGTCGATGATTTCCATGAGCCGGGTGCGGCTCAACACCCGCTGGGTGATGATCTGCAGGCGCTCCTCCATCTTGGAGGTCACGGTGGGCTTCACGATGGAGCCGGGCACCTTTTGGGGCTGCACCACCACCAGGGCGGTGGCTTCGTACACCCGGGGCCAGAACAGGCAATAGGCGATGCCCGCGGCCAGGACCACCAGGAACACCGCCACTGACAGCGCCCAGCGCCGGCGCAGGATGAAAAGGTACTTGCGAAGGTCTATGGTGCCTGCCGGTTGCGGCATCTTACCACCTGTAGGGGTGCTCATAAGTCAGGATGAGCATCACCCGGTTTTGGCTGCGGTCGTCGTCGTCGTTCTCCGCGTCGCGGATCAGATAACGGTAGTCCAGGGCCAGGCTCATGCGCCGGGTTAACCGCCAGGACAGGAGCAGGCCCGCCAGTATGGATTCGGTGTCCTGGTCCGGTTGCAGGCCGGCCAGGCGGGGGTCTTGCTTGTAGTCGTTGCGCAGGTAGGAGGCGTTCAGCACCAACCTCCAGCGCTTGGCCAAATCATAGGCAAAGGTGAATCCCACCCCATGGGAGAGGGTGAGCCCCAGGTTCTCCCCCACAAGCTCCTGCTCGCCCAAGGAGGTATAGGCAAACCCGGCCAGGCGCCAGCGCTGGCCGCTCCAGGCCAGGTTGGCCGTGAAGGTGGGGTAGCCGTGGCCCGCGGCCTGGTTGGCCTCTTGGCTGCCTTCCACCTGGGCCCAGCCCAAGGAGGCGTCCCACCGGAAGGTGGGCGAGACCCTGTGGACGAAAGTAACCCCCGCCCGGTAGGTCTCGTAGTCCCGGGCCGAGCGCACCTCCGGATTGTCGGTATTGGCCCGCACCTCGGAATAGCCCAGGGTCAGCATGGCGTCCTTGGTGGGCCCCAGCATCCTCACCAGGGAGAAGCTGCCTCCCCGGTTGCTTATGTCCACCGAGCGCTGGTAGTCGTTGTAGAACCAGTAGCCCTTGGCCTCGGCGCGCCAATCCGGCCCCAGGCGGTGTCCCCCGCTGAGATTGAACTGGTGGATCTGGGAATCCTCTACTTCATCCGAGGTATAGGTATTATAGCTGCTGCGCAGCTCGGTCGCCAGGAAGCTCTGGGGCCCGAAGTTGTGCTGGACCGCCAGGCCCAGGGTGTTGCGGTCCCGCCGGCCCAAGTCGGCGCGCACCGCCACCAGCCGGCCCTCATCGTCGAATTGGGGCACGTCGTAGGTGGCGGAAAAGGCGTCGTAAAGACGCAGCTTCCACCGGCGCGATGGTTCGTAGTCCCAGCTCAGGGAGGCGTTGCCGGAATCCACCTGGGTGAACTCCGAGAGGCGGTAATATTCCACGTAGCGGAGGTCGCCTCGCAGGGTGACTTTGCTGGTGGGCTCTTGCCAGGCCAGGGAAGCCCCCGGCTTGACAGCGAAAAAGAAGTCGCTCCGGGCCACGCGCTGCAGGTGCACGTTGTCGTCGTAGCCCATCTCGGCGCGCACGAAGGGCGTGAAGCTGAAGGCAGCCAGGGCTGGCCGGACACCCAGCACCAGCAGCACCAGCAGGCCGGCCGGCAATACCCAGCCCCCGAGGCAGGACCACGGGCAGCGGTCCCGGCCGGGCGAGCGCTTTCTATGGCAAAACCGTTGCGTCACTCACATCTGCCCCTGGGTCACGGCGGCAAACAGGCTCAGGGAACCACCACCACGTCTCCCGGCTGAAGCCGGATGTTCTGTTCGGGCTTCTGGCCGGAAATCACTTCGGAATACTCGAAAGGAAGGCGACGTTGCTTGGTCCCGGTTCCTCGTATTATAACCACGTCGTCCTTGTGCGCCCACTCGTTGAATCCCCCGGCCAGGGCCAGGGCCTGCAGCACGTTGGTGGGTGAAAGCATGAGATAACGGCCGGGCTTTTGCACGTTGCCCAGCACACTGCATCCCTGGCTGCGGGGCTCCTTGACGGTTACATACACCTGGGGTGATTCGATATAGCGGCGCAGGTTCTTGGTGATGACGTCCTTCAGCTCCATGGGCGTGAGACCGGCGGCCACAACGTCGTCCACCAGGGGCAGGGATATACGGCCGTCGGGCCGTACCAGAACGTCGTTGCGGCTGATGGCCACCTCGCGCCACACGATGACCTCCAGGACGTCGCTGGGGCCGATCTTGTAATAATAGCCACCGGCTGCGGCCGGCAAGCCCGGAACCATCAGTGCGCTCAGAGCCAAAAACACCATTGCCCCGCGCAGCAAGCGCCCCATTTTGTCTCTCCTGTTTTCTGCACCGGGCCGAAACCCCATCCGGCCCAAAGAAGTCGAAGTGCAAAAAGCTACTGTGCACAATCCTTTACCACTCGATATAGTGGCATCAGATGTCTTTTTTGGCAAGGGCAAAAAGATGTTTGTATAGTATATTGGCCAGTCGTAATATGTATTTCTCAAACTGTAATTTGCGCATTTTGTGTTTCAAGGAGGTGTTTCCCATGGTCAGGGCCAGGGTTTGGTTTCGCTGCGCCGCCATGCACGACCCGGTCAGTCCGGTGCTCTTGGAGCCCTGCCGCATCGGCTGGGATGCCAAGGAGCGCCAAGTGGAGCTGACCATAGAGCGGCCCCTGCGGGGGCCTGAGCTGGTGCGCCGCATGAAGGGCTGGGTCACGGTGGACGTGGACCAAGCCATTGACATCTTTGGCCGCCATGGCCGCCTGAAACTCTTGGACGACCGCGAGCTGGTGGTGGAGTGCGAGGACCGGGAGCAGTTGGAGGCGCTGGAAGCGGAGCTGGGGGCGGCCTTTGGCGACCAGGTGGACCTGGAGGTGACCAAGGGCTGAGGCGGCGCGGCGCTAAGCCAACAGCTCCTGGTACAGGGCCAGGGTCTGTGCGGCCGCGCGCCCCAGGTCGAACAGCCGCTCGGCCCGCTGGCGGGCCTGGGCCGCCATCTGTGCCCGGGCCGCCTCGTCGGCCAAGAGGTCCAGCACCGCCCGGGCCAGGGAGTCGGCGTCGCCAGGGGGGATGAGCAGGCCGGTCCGGCCCTGGGCCACCACCTCGGGGATGCCGCCCACCTGGGAGGCCACCACCGGCAGCCCGCAGGCCGCGGCCTCGGCAATGGTGAGCCCGAATGCCTCCTGCCACACCGAGGGGAAGACCCCCAGGTCCGCGGCCTGCAAAAAGAGATGCACGTCGTCGCGCAGGCCCAGGACCAGCAGGCGGTCCCGGCCCAGGCGGGCCGCTGCCTGCCGGGCCGGTTCCTCCAGGGGACCGGCCCCGATTATCACCAGGCGCACGCCGCCCGGGGCCAGGATGGCCGGCGCGGCCTCCAGGAGCAGGTCCAGGCCCTTGTCCGGGCTGAGCTGGCCCACGAACACCACCAGGCGCTCCCCTGGCCCGGCCCCCAGCAGCTCGCCGCGCAGGCGGGCGCGTTCAGGGGAGGGGAGGGGGCGAAAGCGCTCCAGGTCCACCCCGTTGTAGACCACCCGTATCTTGGCCGGCGGCACCGCGGCCTGCTCGGCCAGGCGGCGGGCCACGTAGCGGCTCACCGCCAGGTAGCAGTCCACCCGGGCGGCGAAAAGGCGGCGGCGCAGGCGCTTGGCCGCCTCCAGCAGGGAGGGGGCAGCCGGCCCCTGGCGGGGCCCGGAGGAATGGTCGGCCACCAGCACCTTGCAACCCACCAGGGCTTTGGCGGCCAGGGCGTCGGCCGGGCACAGGCCCATGAAGCGGTAGTGCACCAGGCGGGGCCGGAAGCGGCGCAGCAGCCCCAGGCGGTAGGCCAGCGAACCCACCCGCGCCTGGTCGAAATGGCTGACCTGCACCCCGTGGCGGGCGAACAGCTCCCTGACCAGGGGCACGGTGCCGGAGCCCAGCACAAAGCGCAGGTCCAGCCCGGCCCGGCGGCATTGGCCGGCCAGGGCGCAGGCAAAGTCCTCCAGGGAGCCCCGTTTCTGGGGGTGCAGGTTTATCCAGTAGAGTACGTCACATGAATGGTTTGGCGCCATGGGCCTGCCTGGGCTCTGGTTAGGGGGGTGGCCTGGGCATTTGCCGGCGGGGCAGGAGACGCCGGCCGCCGCCTGCCTGGCGCCGGTTCCTCAGCCCTGGGCCTTGGCCCGGGCGATGGCCTCTTCCACCAGCGCCCGTATCTCCTCCAGCCGCTCTTGGCTCTGGGCCTCGAAGCGCAGCACCAGGGCGGGCTGGGTGTTGGAGGCGCGCACCAAGCCCCACCCGTCCGGGAAGGTGACCCGCACCCCGTCCACGTCCACCACCTCGTACTTGCCGCTGAAGGCCTCCTTGACCCGCCTCACCACCTCGAACTTGATCTCGTCCGGGGTCTCCACCCTGATCTCCGGGGTGCTCACCACCGGCGGCAGGTCGGCCAGCCAGGTGGAGATGGGCCGGGGATCGGCCGAGAGCAGCTCGGCCAGGCGCAGGGAGGCGTAGATGGCGTCGTCAAAGCCGAACCAGCGGTGCTTGAAGAACATATGGCCGCTCATCTCGCCGGCCAGCAGGGCGCCGGTCTCGGCCATCTTCTGCTTGATGAGGCTGTGCCCGGCCTTCCACATGATCGGGTTGCCGCCGTGCCTCTTGATGTCGTCGTACAGGTTCTTGGAGCACTTGACCTCGCCGATGAAGGTGGCGCCGGGGTGGTCCTGGAGGATGCTGCGCGCGAAGATGGCCAGGAGCATGTCGCCCCAGATGGGCCGGCCGTTCTCGTCCACCGTGCCCACCCGGTCCGAGTCGCCATCATAGGCCACGCCGGCGCGCAGGCCCTGTTCGGTCACGGTGCGGCTCAAGTCGGCCAGGTTGGCCGGCACCGTGGGGTCGGGCTCGTGGTTGGGGAAGCGGCCGTCCATCTCGCAGTAGAGGGGCACCACCTCGATGCCCAGGCGCTGCATGAGGGGCACCGCCACCGGTCCGGCGGTGCCGTTGCCCGCGTCCACCGCCCACTTGAGCGGGCCCTCCAGGCGGATGATGCCGGCCACGTGGTCCTGGTAGGGCCCTATGATCTCCTCGCTGAGCAGCTCGCCCTTGCCCCGGGCGAATTCGCCGGACTCGGCGATGCGGCGGATCTTCTGTATCTCCTCGCCGTGGATGGTGCTCTTGCCGGCCAGCACCTTGAAACCGTTGTACTGGGGCGGGTTGTGGCTGGCGGTTATCATCACCCCGCCCTCGGCCTGGTAATGCCAGACCGAGAAGTACAGGAGCGGGGTGGGGCAGGTGCCCAGGTCCACCACCTGGCGGCCGGTGGCCAGGAGGCCCTCCAGCAGAAGCTTCCGAAAGCGGGGGCCGCTGAGGCGGCAGTCGCGGCCCAGGGTGAGGCGCTTGATGCCCAGCGAGTCCATGTAGGTGCCCATGGCCCGGCCCAGGGTGATGACGTCCTGCTCGCTGATCTCCTCGTCAACCAGGCCGCGGATGTCGTACTCGCGGAAGATGTTGGCCTTCATGTCCACTCCATCGAAAGACAGGCGCTTGGCCGTGAGCAGGGGCCAAGGCCCCGCTTGCCAAGGGATTTAACACAATCAGGCGGCCAAGGCCACTGACTCCAGGATGGTGAGCCCGACCTCCGGCTGGATCTCCACCTCCTCCAGGCTGTGCGGCAGGCACCAGCATTGGCCCGCGCGGAGCGCCGCCTGGCCCCCAGGCCAGGCCAGCGCGCCCTGGCCGGCCAGGGCAAAAATCAGGCGCAGGGCCGGGGCCGCGAACCAGGGGCGATAGGGCCGGCCGAGTTCGGCCTTGATGAGGGCGAAGTGGGGGTCCTCCACCAGAAGCTGGCAGCGGTTGTCCCCGGCCGCGAGCTCCCGCGGGGGGGTGGCCGCGCCCGGACCGCTCACCTGCATCACCTCCAGGGCCTTTTCCTGGTGCAGCTCCCGGGGCTTGCCGTCCTCGCCCAGCCGGTCCCAGTCGTAGAAGCGGTAGGTCACGTCCGAGGCCTGCTGTATCTCGAAGATGGTCAGCCCCGGGCCGGTGGCGTGCACCGTGCCGGCGGGCAGGTGGAACACCTCGCCCTCCCGGGCCGGCACCTTGGCCAGCACCTCGCCCAGGCGGCCCGCGGCCAGGGCCGCCTCCACCGCGGCCCGGTCCGCGCCCGGCTTCAGGCCCATGACTATCTCGGCCCCCGGCTCGGCGGCCAGGACCAGCCAGGCCTCGCTCTTGCCCCAGGGCTCGTTCTCCAGCCGGCGGGCCGCCTGGTCGTCCGGGTGCACCTGCACGGACAGCCAGTCACCCACCGAGAGGATCTTGATCAGGAGGGGGAAGCCCTGGCCGTCCTCCTGGCCGCCCCCCCCGTCGCCCCCCCCGTCGCCCCCCTGGCCTAGGAGTTCCCGGGGCCAGCGCCGCACCACCTGGTCCAGTCCCAGGCCGGCCGGCTCGCCTTGGGCCACCTTGGTAACCTGGTGCCGGTCCGAGGCCAGCCACACCTCGCCGGTGCGGGGCGGGGCCCCCAGCAGGGGGCCCAGGGGGCCGGCTATCTCCGGCGCGGCCCATATCTTGGAAAGGAACACCGGCTCCAGGCGGAAGGGACCCAGGCTCATTTTTCATCCTCCCGTTTCACGGCGCGCTTGCCCATGACCCCTATGAAGTAGAAGCCCCCCACCAGGAGCACCGCAAAGGCCACCATGAGCCACTCGAAGTAGCTTTTGAGGAAGTCCTGGATCTGGGGACCGAAGAGCCAGAACAACAGGCCCTCGGCATAGAAGCGCAGGCCCCGGCTGATCACGGAGGCCAGCACGAAGCGGGGGAAGTTGATGGCGAACACGCCGCCGGCAATGGTGAACACCTTATAGGGGATGGGGGTGAGGCCGGCGATGCCCACTGCCCACACGTCGTAGCGGTGGTAGTAGTCCTCCACCACCTTGACCTTGTGGCTCTTGAACCAGCGGTGCAGGAGGGGCCGGCCGCCCTTGAGGCCGATGAAGTAGCCGAACATGCCGCCCAGCACCGAGGCCACGGTGCAGACCGTGGAGAACCACAGGGCCTGGTCCGGGTTGGTGGCGGCCAGGGCCATGAGCAGGGGGTCGGGCGGAATGGGAAAAAAGGAGCTTTCGGCAAAAGTCAGGCCGAACAGGGCCCAGGTGCCGTAGGAGGTGTGGGCGAAGTGGGTGACCCAGGCCACCATTCCCGCCAGCCATGCCTTGATAGCTGCCAAGGGTTCCTCCTACAGGTACTTGTCCAGGCCCCGCTGTTTCAGTTCCTCGATGATGAGGCGCACGTCCTGGGCCCGCTCCCGGGGCAGGATCAGGAGCACGTCGTCGGTGACCACCGCCACCAGGCCGCTCACCCCCAACAGCGCGGCCAGCCGGCCGCCGGCCGAAACCAGGTTGTCCTTGGCCTCGATGGCCAGCACCTGGCCGTGCTGGCAGGCATTGCCCGCCTGGTCCGCGGGCCACAAGTCGGCCATGGCCTCCCAGGAGCCCACGTCCGACCAGCCGAAGTCGGCCTTGACCACCCGGATGGCCTCGCTCTTTTCCAGCACCCCGTTGTCCACGCTGATCTTGGGCAGCCGGGGGTATACCCGGGCCAGGGCCTCGGCCTGGCGGTCGGTGCCCAGGGCGGGGGCCAGCTCCTCCAGGCCGGCGGCCAGTTCGGGCAGGTGGCGCTGGATCTCGGCCAGGAGCACCTCGGCCCGCCAGGCGAACATGCCCGAGTTCCAGTAGTAGCGTCCCGAATCGATGTATTTCTGGGCAGTGGGCCGGTCCGGTTTTTCGTGGAAGGCCTTCACCTGGAACACCTGGGGCGGTTGCTCGTCCACCACCTGGCCGGCCTCGATGTAGCCGAAGCCGGTGGCCGGGTAGCGGGGGGTGAGCCCCAGGGTGACCAGGTAGTCTCCGCTGCGGGCCACGTCGGCGGCCCGTTCCAGGGTCTGCCGGAAGAGCGGCTCGTCGGTTATCAGGTGGTCGGCCGGCAGTACCAGGCACACCGCCTGGGGGTCTTTGCGGGCCACCCAGGCCGCGGCCAGGCCGGCGGCGGCGGCGGTGTTGCGGGCCATGGGTTCGGCCACCACCTGGCCGGCCGGCACCTGGGGCAGTTGCCCGGCCACGGCCGCGGCGTGGCCCGCGCCGGTTACCACCAGCACCCGCTCGGGCGGGGTGAGGGGGGCCATGCGCTCCACGGTCTGCTGCAAGAGGCTGCGCTCGCCAGTGAGCGCCAGAAGCTGCTTGGGCCGGGCCTCCCGGCTGGCCGGCCAGAAGCGGGTTCCGCTGCCCCCCGCCATCACTACGCTATACATAGTCCCAACTCCCTGAGGTCGGCTGCCCCGGCCGGGTAAGCGGCCAGTGGGGCACACGTGCCACAGAACGCGGTTTTTTGCAAGAACTTAACTCCTGTTGTCATCCCAGCCAGGCCCAGGCCAGGGCCACCAGGCCCAGGGCCCAGCAGTAGGGCGCGAACCAGTGCAGGCGGCCGCCCTTGACCACCCGGAGCAGCACCCTGAGCGCTGCGTAGCCGCTGAGCGCCGCCACCAGCGCCCCTGTGAGCAGCGGCGCCAGCGGCACCTGGGCCGGCGAGTCCAGGTGCTTGATCTGCAAGGCCAAGGCGCCCAGGATCGCCGGCACGGAGAGCACGAAGGAAAACCGGGCGGCCAACTCCCGTTCGATCCCCAGCATGAGCCCGATGGCAATGGTGGCGCCGGAGCGGCTGATGCCGGGGGTTATGGCCAGGCCCTGGGCCACGCCCACCCCAAAGGCCCGCCCCCAGCCGGTCTGCTCCAGGCCGCGGGTGGCCTTGGGCGCCAGGCGGGTGGACATGAGCAGCCCGCCGGTGACCAGCAGGGCCAGGCCCACCGCCGCGGTGGAGGCGAAGAGGGATTCGAAGAAGTCCTTCAAGACCAAGCCCATGAAGGCGGTGGGTATGCTGCCGGCCACCACCAGGAGCAGCAGGCGCCGGCCCTGGCGGCCCTCCTGGTCCCGGGCCCAGAGCCCCCGCAGCATGGCCCAGACCTCGGCGCGGAACACCACCAGCACCGCGAACAGGGTCCCCACGTGTACTGCCACGTCGAACAACAGTTCCGGCTGGTCGAGCCCCAAGAGCTTCTGGCCCAAGACCAAATGGGCCGAGGAACTCACCGGCAAGAACTCGGTGATTCCTTGCAGCAGCCCCAGGATGACGGCTTGCAGCACACTCAGCATGCGGCGCTCCTTTGTAGCGGCTGGCAGGGCGGATGCGCCGTCTCCCGGCCGCTGCGGGGGACGGGGTCTGACTAGTTCTTAAGCAGCGGCCGGCCGCAAGGCAAGGCCCTGGCAAGCAATATATCCTCTCCCCAGCCCCGGGTCGAGCCCGGCGGTGGGGCTGGCTTGGGAATGGATTCCGGGCTGGCGCAAAAAAATTAGTCTTGACAGGAGGGTGGGGCATCCACTAGGCATGAGGGGCGACCCCGGAGCTTCGACTTGGCCGACACCGGCCCGGCAACGGCTTGGTGTGGTAAAGGCCCTTGACAGGATAGGCCCAAACTCATATTATGTGGGCTCGTAAGGCACTTAGGTGCATCTGGCTTGCAAGGAGTACCCGTCCGATGAATAAATCGCAACTGATCGAGGCGTTGGCCAAGGCCGAGAACCTCACCATCAAAAAGGCCGAGATGGTGGTGAACACCATGTTCGGCGCGGTGGAGGAGGCCCTGGTCAGGGGAGACCGGGTGGAGATCCGCGGTTTCGGCAGCTTTAAAGTCAAGGATTACGACGGATACCAGGGTCGTAACCCCAAGACGGGTGAGATCATTGAGGTGGGCAAGAAGAAGCTTCCCTTCTTCAAGGTGGGCAAGGAACTAAAAGAGCGGGTGGACAAGTAATTTCCCTGCCGCCCGTATGACATCGTTTCAGGAGCATTACGGCCCCGCGCGCCAAAACAGCGGCGGGGCCTCGTGTTTACGCGTATAATACCCTCCGACCCCGGCCGTGCTAGACGGGGAGCCAGCGGTGCCCTATACCCGAAATCCGCTTATGCGGGGTCGAAGGCCCGCCCAGGGCCCCGTGCCGGAGGAGACGAGCTACCCGGTTGCCTGCCGGACACCGCGTGACGGGCGGTCGTGAACCCCGTCAGGTCCGGGAGGAAGCAGCGGTAAGCGATGCGGTCCGTGTCGCGGAGCGTCCCGGTCCTTGGCGGCCGGGTCGGCCGCAGCCTCCAGGCGCAGGCTCGAAGCGGGATGCACGGCCGGGGTCATCTTTACTCCTCTTGGCCGAACCTGCCAGAGGCGGCCCCCTTGTTCCCCTGGAGGCCCATGAGCCCGACCCTCCGGCAAACCCTGGCCGCCTTGCTCGAGAGCGGCGAGCACAGCGCCCGCAGCCTGGCGGAGGCGCTTTTGCTCACCCCGGCCGAGGTGGAGGCCCATCTGGCCCACCTGAAGCGCTCCCACAAGAACCGGTTCAAGGTGCGTCCCGCGGTGTGCGCGGCCTGTGACTACCGGTTCAACCGGCGCAGCCGCCTGGACGCTCCCGGCCGCTGCCCCCGCTGCAAGGCCCAGCGGGTGGAGGGCCCCTGGTTCAGCCTGGAGCCGGCAGGGGGAAGCAAGTCCAAGCGCCGCTGAACACCCCGGGGCAACGGGGGGCGACGGGGGGGGCGTGGGAGGGGGGGCCAGGGGGCGGGGGGGCGTCAAGAGATCGGGGGGGAGGGCGTTCGCCTTCAGCCCTGGCCGTTGAGTGCCTGCTCCAGGCGCTCGCGGGCCTTTTTGAGTTCGCCGGCGATCTCTTCCAGGCGGCCGGGCTTGAGCCCGCTGGTGAAGCCGATGGACCACAGCGCGGCGGGCAGGCCGCCGGGCGCGCCCGCGCCCACTGGCACCGCCACCCCCCACACCCCCAGCAGGTACTCGTCCCTCTCCAGGGCGTAGCCCTGGGCGCGCACCCGGCTGAGCTGGGCCAGGAACTCGGCCGGGTCGGTGACGGTGTGGGGCGTATAGGCGGGGAGCCCCTGGGAGATGACACGCTCCACCGCGGCCGGGGGCATGCCGGCCATGAACACCTTGCCCACCGCCCCGGCGGTGACCGGCAGCCTAGTGCCGGGCCCGGCCGAGATGCCGATCACCCCCGAGGGCTGGCGGGCTTCCACCACGGTAACCTCTCCCCGGCCCAGCACCCCCAGGAAGATGCTCTCGCCCAACTCGTCGCGCAGCCTGGTCATCTCCGGCCCGGCCGCCTCCCGCAGCCGCGCGTGCACCGAACCCCGGCCAGCCAGGATGGATACCAGCGGCCCCAGGCCGTAGCGCTTGGAAACCGGGTCGCGGGTGAGCGCACCGCCGGATTCCAATTGGGAGCACAGGCCGAACACGGTGCCCTTGCTGATGCCCAGACGGCGGGCCAGCTCGCTGATGCCCAGCCCGTTCGTACTCTCCGAGACCATCTCCAGTATGGTCAGCGCCCGCTTGACCGACGGCGCGCGGTAGCCCTTGGGGGAGGCCATGGGTTTTCTCCACTGAACGAGGTGTATACCCTACTTGACCCCAGGCAAGGGCGCCTGTCAAGGGATTGGGCAGGCCCACGGGGGCAAATGGTTGATTCAAGGTGATAGCGCCGGGATGAACGGGCAGCGGGGAGTGTGACCAGGGGGCGACGGGGGGCGACGGGGGGCGATGGGGGGCGACAGGGGGCGACGGGGGCGACGGGGGGCGACAGGGGGACGGGGGGTCGGGGTCGTGGTCGGGGTCGTCAAGGGCTTGACGGGTGGAGCGGTCCAGGCCGGCAATTATTTAGGTGGCCCGGCAAAAGACTCCCACCTGGCCTCAGGCGTAACGGCTCAAACCTTGCCCCTTGCCCTCTGCCCCGGAGTCCTGGTTGCGGGGCCGGGCGGCCTCGCTGCGGGGCAGCACCTTCTGGGCCTTGCGCCGGTCCTCGCGGCGGCGCACCTCGGAAAGGGGTTCAGGTTCCTCGCGCATGGGTCGTATGAGTCTGATATCCGCGAGCATGGCTTGTTTGCCTCCTCATAAGGCTTATCGGCCATGTGCGGGCGAAGCTTGAATTTATCCCGATTCAGGACCGGAAGCCGGGGTCCTTCTGCCCTCGGAGACGGGGGCGCGGGAGGGACGGGGGGGGCGGGGGGGCGGGGCCAGGCGCCCCACCATGTCACTCACAAAGAGCAGGCAATCCTGGCGCTTGCGGGCTGAACAACGGGCCCGGGCCCCGGTCCAGTCGGTATTCCCGCAGCTCAGGCACAAGAGTTCGGGGCTCAAGAGCGCCTGATCATAGAATTCTCGAAGAAGTTCCCTGGGCTGGTGTGACATGTCCCCTCCTGTTGCCCTCGGCATGGCCGAGCCTGGTTTCGGGGCGAAGTGATGCAGCATTCGTGCCATCTGCGAGGGGCGGCGCAGGGGGCTTGTCAGGGCGGGGCATCCGTGCTAGCTTGACTTACCAGTTTTAGCAGGGGATTACGCAGGTATGACGGCACTGGTGGTATTGGGGCTCCTGGGTGTGACCGCCCTGTTTTTGGCGGGTGCCCTGACCTATCTCTACCGCTGGCGGGTGCGCAAGCGCCTCTTTCCCCAACTCCCCCGCTTGTGGAAGGGCGAGCGGACCCGCTTTTTCTTGTCCACCGCATTGTTTTTGTTGTCTTTTCTGGCCTTTGTGGTGGTGAGCCTGGCCACGGGCCCCTCGCTGCCCCAGCCGGAGAAGGTGGCGGCCGCAGGGCCCCAGGGCCCCTCTTTCGACGGCGCGCCCCCGCCCCCCCCGCCGCCCCCCCCGCCGCCCACCACGTTGCCGCCTTCGCCGTCCCCCACCACCTTGCCAGCGGCCCAGCCGGCTGCCGGCCCGCCACCGGCCCCGGCAGCGGCTGCGCCCCAGGCCCCTGCACAGCCGCCGGCTCCGCCTGCCGCGCCGCCCGCCCCCCCCGCCCCCCCCGCCCCCCCGGCGGGTGCCGGAGCGGCCCCTGCGCCACCGCCGCAGCCAGGGCCGGCGCCCCAACCCGGCCAGCCGGCGCCGCCTGCCGCGGCGCCCCCCGCTCCTCCCGCCCCGCCAGCGGGGCAGGCCAAGGCCGCGCCCCCCGCGGCGCCGGCCCGCAAGGAGGCTGCGCCCAAGCCTCCCGCGTCCCAGCCGGCCCGCAAGGCGGCTGCGCCGGCCGCGCCCAAGGCCAAGCCTCGCGGCAAGGTCTATACCGTGTGCGCGGCCTCTTTCCGGGGGCGCGGGGCTGCCCGGTCCTTTGTCAAGCGCCTGGCCGCCAGTGGGCTCAAGGGCAGGATCATCAAGGCGAACCTCAAGAAGAAGGGGGTTTGGTACCGGGTCTGCCTGGGTGAGTTCTCCGATCCGGCCAAGGCCGCGGCCCAGGCCAAGGCCTGGCGCCGGAACGGCCTGGTCAAGACACCCTTTGTGGTCCGTTTGCGCTGACGCCGGCCATGGATGCCAGCCGCCTTTGGATGCTTTTGAACGAGCTGGCCGGGCAGGTGGGGGTGGAGGTGCGCCTGGAGGTGCTCACCGATGACGAGGAATACGCGGCCAGGGGCGGGCTTTGCCGGCTGGGGCAGCGGCTGGTAGCTTTTGTGGACCGCCGGCTCTCCCCCGAGGGCCGCACCCGCCAGTTGGGCCTGGCCCTGCGGGGCCTGGCACTGGAGGGAGTCTATCTCCGCCCCGCGGTGCGCGATTTTTTGCAGGGGCTCGAGGAAGCGGGCGCCAGCGAGGAGAACGAGGATTGGCCAAGCTGACCAAGGGCGAAAAGCGCCTCAAGGAGCTGGAAAAGGAGATAAAGGCCCGGGAGGTGCGCCTGGGCTACGAGCGCTTGCAGTACGCCGGCCTGGTGTTGAAGAGCGGGTTGTGCTGGTTCAGGGGGCGCTACTACTTGTTCGTGGACCGGCGCAAGAAGGTGCGCGAGCGCATCGAACTGCTGGAAGGCGCCCTGGAGGAGCTGGACCGCCTGGCGGCCGAGGGCCGGCTGGAGCGGCCCTTTGCTGAACAAGGCCAGGAGGCAGACCCGGGTGCGGAGGAGGCCGAGGCCCCCCGGCCGGCGGAGGAGCCGGCGTGAGGATAGAACGCGCCCGGGAGCAGATGGTCGCCTTTTGCCGCCTGGGCTGGCAGCGGGGCTACCTGGCGGCCACGGACGGCAATATCTCCCTGCGCCTGGGACCGGAGCGGGTTCTCATCACCCCGGCCGGCCGCAGCAAGGCCCTGCTCCAGCCGGAGGACCTGGTGGAGGTGGACCTGGCCGGGAAGGTGCTTTCGGGCCGGGGACGGCCCAGCGCCGAGTTGGCCCTGCACCTTGCGGTATACGAGGAGCTGCCCCGGGCCGGGGCGGTGGTGCATGCCCACCCGCCCTTGGCCACCGCCTTTTCCCTGGCCGGCCGGGAGCTGGAGCTGGGTGCGTTGCCCGAGGCCCTGGTGCACCTGGGGCCGGTGCCGCTGGTGCCCTATGCCACCCCGGGCAGCCGGGAGCTGGCCCGGGCGGTGCGGCCCTACCTGGGCCGGGCCGGGGCCCTGCTCTTGGAGCACCACGGCACCCTGGCCCACGGCCCGGACCTGGAGAGCGCCTGGGCCCGTACCGAGAAGCTGGAGAGCGCGGCCCAGGTGCTCTTGGCGGCCGAGAGCCTGGGCGGGGCCCGGCCCCTGCCCCCGGAGGAGCAGGCCCGCCTGCTGGCCATGGGCGGACACCAGGCCGCGCCGGAGGGTGCGCTCCCGCCCCTGGCCCGGCGCATTGAGGCCCGGCACCTGCCCCTGACCGCGGATTTTATGACCGAGAAGCGCTGGCAGGACGCGCGGGGCCAGGCCCACCTCATCGTGGACGACCGCCCCTTGCGCCGGGTGTGCCTGCTCACCCTGGAGCCCGGGGCCGGATTTCGCGGGGCCCACCTGCACCGGCGCAAGCACGAGGGGTTCTACGTGGTGGAGGGCCGGGCCCTGGTGGAGCTGGTCTGCGCCCAGAGCGGCGAGCGCCTCACCCTGGAGCAAGGGCCGGGCGACCGGCTGTGGCTGCCGCCGGGGGTGGCCCACCGCATCAGCGCGCCGGGGCCGGACCCCCTGGTCTTCGTGGAGTTCACCGACCGGCCCTATGACCGAGACGACGACATACCCTTTGACTTTTAGTAAGGAGTATCGACCATGCCTGACGCCGAAGGAATCCTGGAGGCCAGGGAGGTAAGCGAGCTGCCCCAGGCCGGGCCCCAGGGCCCGGGCAAGCCCATCAAGGGCTCCAGCCACCTGGACTGGGGCATGCGCAACCGGCTCTCGCGCCTGATCGGCGCGGACGGGCACACCCAGTTCCTGCCCATTGACCACGGCTACTTCCAGGGGCCCACCCGCTGCCTGGAGCAGCCGGGCGAGACCATCCGCGAGCTTCTGCCCTATGCCGACGGCCTGTTCGTGACCCGGGGGGTGCTGCGCTCCTGCGTGGACCCGGACATCGACACCCCCATCATCCTGCGGGTCTCGGGCGGCACCTCGGTGGTGGGTGAGGATCTGGCCAACGAGGTCATCACCGTGTCGGTGGAGGACATGCTGCGGCTCAACGTGGCCGCGGTGGGGATTTCCATCTTCGTGGGCACCCCCTACGAGCGCCAGACCCTGGAGAACCTGGCCGATCTGGTGAGCGCCTGCGAGGACTACGGCATCCCGGTCATGGCGGTCACCGCGGTGGGCAAGGAGCTGGAAAAGCGCACCGCCCGCTACCTGGCCCTGTGCTGCCGCATCGCGGCCGAGCTGGGGGCCAAGGTGGTGAAGACCTATTACTGCGCGGACGGCTTCGAGAAGGTCACCCACGGCTGCCCGGTGCCGGTGGTCATGGCCGGCGGGCCCAAGTGCGAGACCGAGCTGGAGGTGTTCGAGTTCGTGTACGACGGCATGCAAAAGGGCGCCATCGGCGTGAACCTGGGCCGCAACGTGTGGCAGAACCCCCACCCGGTGGCCATGATGCGGGCCCTGAACGCGGTGATCCACTCCGGGGCCAAGCCCAAGGAGGCCCAGGAGATGTACCGCGAACTCAGCCAGGCCTGACAAGGGGGCGATGGTCATGGGCAACGGGGCCAACGGGGGCAACGGGGGCAAAGGGGGCAAGCGGGGCAAAGGGGGTGGTGCCGGCGAGATGAAGGTCTGCATGTACTACTCCAACAGCGACGTGCGCTGCCAGACCATGCCCCGGCCCCGGCCCGGACCCGGGGAGCTGGTGCTCAAGGTCATGGCCAGCGGCATCTGCGGCTCGGACGTGATGGAGTGGTACCGCCGGGACAAGGTGCCGCTGGTCCTGGGCCACGAGGTGGCCGGCGAGGTGGTGGAGGTGGGCGAGGGGGTGGAGCGCTTTCAGCCCGGCGACCGGGTGGCGGCCACCCACCACGTGCCCTGCAATACCTGTCACTACTGCCTGAGCGGCCACCACACCATGTGCGAGACCCTGCTCAAGAAGACCCACTTCCACCCCGGCGGGTTCGCGGAGTACCTGTTGGTGCCGGCCATCAACGTGGACCGGGGCACCTTTCTCCTGCCCCCCGGCCTCGGCTACGAGGCGGCCTCCTTCATGGAACCCCTGGCCTGCGTGCTCAGGGGCCAGAAGCAGGCCGGCCTGCGCCCGGGCCAGACCGTGCTCATGCTGGGGGCCGGCATATCCGGGCTCATGCACATAGCCCTGGCCCGCAGCCTGGGCGCGGGTCTGGTCATAGCCGCGGACACCATCCCCTTCCGCCTGCAAAAGGCCAGGGAGCTGGGCGCCCACCTGGCCCTGGAGGCAGGGCCAGGGCTGGTGGAGGAGCTGAAGGCCGCCAACCAGGGGCTCAAGGCCGACCTGGTCATCATCGGCTTCGAGGGCTTCATCCCCCTGGCCCTGGAGTGCGTGGAGCGGGGCGGCACGGTGCTCTTCTTTGCCGGCGCGGCCGAGGGGGCCACCCTGCAAAAGCCCATCAACGACATCTTCTGGCGCACCGAGGTCACCCTGACCAGCTCCTATGCCGGCGCGCCGGCCGACTGCGCCCAGGCCCTGAGGCTCATTGCCGGCGGCGCGGTGCCGGTGGAGGCCATGATCACCCACCGCCTGGGCTTGGAGGATGCCCAGCAAGGCTTCACCGCCGTGGCCCGGCCCATGGAGCACGACTCCCTGAAGGTGATCATCCTGCCCCACGGCTAGGCAGTGACGGCAGGCAGGGCAAGGCCCAGGCGCCGGGGGGCGACGGGGGGGCGCGGGGGGGCGCGGGGGGTGCTCCTTTTCTCCGCCGCCAGCCCTCCTGTCCCTTTGGTGGCTCCATTGAATATCCTTGCCCAGCCGGGTTACAATAACTTGTTATGTAAAGTGGCACGAGCCTAGAGGCTTTCTTCTATCGGATGGAGAGGAACAAGATCATGGCAGCCAAATCAGCCAAGACCGCCAAGAAGACCAGGACCGCCAAGCCAGCCAAGAAAGCCAAGTCCGCCCAGGCGGCGCAGAGGGACTTTGAAAAGGCCCTGGCCATCGGCCGGCCTCCCAACATCAAGAAGCTGTTCCCCAATTCCCGGGCCCTGATCGTGAGCGGCAAGGTGATCGACCGGGCGCTATTGGCCAAGGGCAAGGCCATGACCATCGCGGCCAACGGGCGCAACCACCTGGTGATTCGGGGCGTCTTGCGGGCCGCCCAGCGGGCCAAGGCCGCCGTCATCATCGAGA
Source organism: uncultured Desulfarculaceae bacterium (assembly GCA_964620595.1). Lineage (GTDB taxonomy): Bacteria > Desulfobacterota > Desulfarculia > Desulfarculales > Desulfarculaceae > Desulfocarbo. Next base: position 96,321 of record CAZUHP010000002.1, read on the forward strand.
TCGCCAAGAGCGAGGGCGGGGCCAACGCCTACTGCGCCACCAACTACTGGAACATCGCCCGCCAGGTGGACCAGGTCATGAACGAGCTGGGCATCACGGTGCCGGTGGCGGTGCATGCCGACCACTACGGCATCAAGGGGCCCCAGGACGTGGAGGCCGCCAAGATCGAGATACCCACCATGTTCGAGGCGGGCATCACCTCCATCGCCATCGACGCCTCCCACCTGCCCGATGCGGACAACCTGCTGGCCAGCATCGAGCTGAACCGCTATGTGCCCAAGTGGGCCGGCCTGGAGACCGAGGTGGGCGAGATCAAGGGCAAGGAGGGCCTCTCCACCGTGGCCGAGGCCCTGTTCTTGATCCAGGGCCTCAATGCCCACGGCATCTTCCCGGACTGGATCGCCCTGAACAACGGCACCGCCCACGGCATCCAGACCGCGGAGCAGGGCATCCAGGTGGGGCTCACCGCCGAGATCCACCAGGCCCTCGTCCCCTACCAGGTGTCCGGCGCCCAGCACGGCACCAGCGGCAACGATTCCGAGCGGCTCCGGCGCATCGCCAAGGAGACCCGCACCACCAAGGCCAACGTGGCCACCGCGCTCCAGATGCTCACCTGGGGCGTGAAGGTGAACGACTACGGCAACGCCGAGCTGGACAAGGACGGCAACTTCCTCAAGCTGGACGATCGGGGCGTAACCCCCGAGCTTTGGGCCGAGATGGTGGCCTATGCCGAGAAGCAGGGCTGGAAGGGGGGCAACTACAAGAAATTGAACCTGCCCTTTGAGAACAAGCTCATGTCCCAGCCCAAGGCCATCCGGGCGCGTTGCGAAAAGGCGGTGACCGACTTTGTGTACGGCCTCTTGACCAAGGTGTTCAACGCCCGCAACACCGCGCAGTTGGGCATCCAGGCCATCCTGGAGGCGGGTTCCTACAACTTGGGTCCCAAGGCCAAGCGCATCGAGAAGAAGGCCGAGTGGACCCCGGAGAAGATCCGCGAAAGGGGCGCCGCCCTGGGCACCGACAAGGGCCCCCAGGGCGACTTTGACGACTAACCCCCCTTAGAAGCGGGAATGGCGGCCGGGCGGGGCAGGGCCCCGCCCGCGCCTTTGGGGCCTGCGCGGCCGGCCCGGCCCCTTGACACCCCTTGGCCGCCCGGGTAGCTTTGGCGGCATTGAACCTGGTCCTGATTGATCCCTTTAAGCGAGGCCTTGGGTGAAACCGAAAACACCAGCCATTCCGCCGGAGATAGAGGCCCTGGTGCCCTACAAGCCGGGCAAGCCCATCGAGGAGCTGGAGCGCGAGTTGGGCATAACCGGCGCCATCAAGCTGGCCAGCAACGAGAACCCCTTGGGCCCCTCGCCCAAGGCAATGGCCGCCATGCAGGCGGCCCTGGGGCGCCTGCACCGCTATCCCGACGGCGCCGGTTATGAGCTGCGGACCGCCCTGGCCGAAAAATTCGGGGTGCGCTTCGAGCAGACCTGCATCGGCAACGGCTCGGACGAGATAATCGAGTTCCTGGCCCGGGCCTACGTGCGCCCCGGCCAGGAGGCCCTGGCGGCGGCGCCCAGCTTTCTCATGTATTCCAAGCTGGTGCAGGTGGCCGGCGGCAGGCTGCGGGAGGTGCCGCTCAAGGACTTCCGCATCGACCTGGAGGCCATGCGGCAGGCCATCACCCCGGCCACCCGCCTGGTGTTCATCAACAACCCGGACAACCCGGCCGGCACCGCCCTCAAGAAGGCCGAACTGGCCGGCTTCCTGGACCAGGTGCCCCCGGGCGTCCTGGTGGTCCTGGACGAGGCCTACATAGACTTCGCCACCGACCCGGAGGTGGCCGACGGGGTGGAGTTTTTGGGCCACGACACCCCGGTGTTGGTGATGCGCACCTTTTCCAAGAGCGCCGGCCTGGCCGGCCTCAGGATAGGCTATGCCTTGGGGCCGGAGGAGGTGATCGCCGCCTTTGACCGGGTGCGCCAGCCCTTCAACACCTCCATCCTGGCCCAGGTGGGCGGCCGCGCCGCCCTGGAGGACCTGGAGTTTCTGGAACGCACCCGGGAACTGGTCAAGGAGGGGCTCGCGGTCTTCTATCGCTGCTTCGAGGAGTTGGGGCTGTTCTACGTGCCCAGCCAGGCCAACTTCGTGCTGGTCAAGCTGGGCCCCCGGGCCAAGGAGGCGGCCGACCTCTTGCTCCGGCGCGGGGTGATCGTGCGCTACATGGGTTCCTATGACCTGCCCGAGTTCCTGCGCATCAGCGTGGGGCTTCCCCAGGAGAACCAGCGCCTGGTGGAAGAGCTGCGGCGGGTGGTCCAACAGGAGCTGGCCTAGGCATGGTGGTGACCATCGACGGTCCCTCGGGCGCGGGCAAGTCCACGGTGAGCCGCCGCCTGGCCCAGGAGCTGGGCTTCGCCTACCTGGACACCGGCGCGCTCTACCGGGCGGTGGCCCTGGCCGCCACGGTGCAGGGCATGGCCGAGGAGACCAGCGAAGCGGTGATAGAGGCCTGGCTCACCCGGGTGGACATCGCGGCCCGGCCCGAGGGGGGGCGTTTCGTGGTCTACCTGGAAGACCGCGACGTGGAGCCCTTTATCCGCAACGAGGATATCGGCGGAATCGCCAGCCGCCTCTCGGCCCTGGCCCCGGTGCGGGCCTTCTTGCTGGGCCTGCAGCGCCAGGCCGGCCTGGCCGGCGATCTGGTGGCCGAGGGCCGCGACATGGGCACCGTGGTCTTCCCCGAGGCAGAGGTGAAGTTCTTTCTCACCGCCAGCGACCAGGAGCGCGCCCGCCGCCGCTACCAGGAGCTGAAGCCCGGCCGGCCCGAGCTGACCCTGGCGGAGGTGGCCCGCGAGATGGCCGAGCGCGACCAGCGCGACGCGGGCCGCAGCCTGGCCCCCCTCGCCCCGGCCCGGGAGGCGGTGATCATCGACTCCACTGACCTGGACATCGACCAGGTGGTGTCCCTCATGCTGGCCGAGGTGCGAAAAGCCCGGCCTTAGGCTCCGGCAGGGGAATCAAGGCTTGTTTTCGGTAGAGGTTTCTGGTAGTAAGACATAGTTTTCAAGAGGGCTACCTTGAACCGCGTGCCAGATGGCGGCGGGGAGGGGTGGATTTTTGTATTCAACCGTAACTCAAGGCAATAACAGTGGTAGAGAACGTGGTGGACAAGGAACAAGATACCCAGTCTCAGACCGAAACCCCTGCTTCCCAGGCAACTGAGGAAGAAACTCAGGCCCCGGAGGCGCCTGCCCCGGCCAGCCCGCCCGAAGAGGAAGAGGACCTGGACCAGGAGCAGTTGGAGAAGCTCTACGAGCAATCCTTCCGCACCATCCAGGAAGGCGAAGTGGCCCGCGGCACCATCGTGTCGGTGGAAAACGACTACGTGGTGGTGGACATCGGCTACAAGTCCGAGGGCCAGATTCCGGTGGACGAGTTCAAGGACCCCGACGGCAACCTGGTGGCCGAGGTGGGCCAGCAGGTGGACGTGCTCCTGGAGCGGGCCGAGGACGAGGACGGCACCATCATCCTCTCGCGGGAGAAGGCAGCCAAGATCAAGGTCTGGGATGAGATCAGCCGGGTATACAACGAGGACGGCGTGATCAGCGGCACCATCGTGGGCCGGGTCAAGGGCGGCATGAGCGTGGACATCGGCGTGCCCGCCTTCCTGCCGGGTTCCCAGGTGGACCTCCGGCCGGTACGCAACCTGGACGCCCTGATCGGCCAGCAGTTCGAGTTCAAGATCCTCAAGTTCAACAAGAAGCGGTCCAACATCGTTCTCTCCCGCCGGGTGCTCCTGGAAAAGGAGCGCGAGGAGAAGAAGGCCGAGACCCTCAAGATCCTGGAAGAGGGCCGGGTCATGGACGGCGTGGTCAAGAACATCACCGACTACGGCGTGTTCGTGGACCTGGGCGGCATCGACGGCCTGCTGCATATCACCGACATGAGCTGGGGCCGGGTGGGCCATCCCTCCGAGATGTTCAGCATCGGGGACGAGATCACGGTCAAGGTGCTCAACTTCGACCGCGAGCGCGAGCGGGTGAGCCTGGGCCTCAAGCAGCTCAAGCCCGATCCCTGGACCGACGCGGCCGACAAGTACCCGGTGGGCACCCGCATCACCGGCCGGGTGGTGAGCCTGGCCGACTACGGCGCCTTCGTGGAGGTGGAAGAGGGCGTGGAGGGCCTGATCCACGTGTCCGAGATGTCCTGGACCCGCAAGGTGCGCCACCCCTCCAAGGTGGTCAACGTGGGCGACACCGTGGAGGCGGTGGTCCTCAACATCAATCCCGAGCAGAAGCGCATCAGCCTGGGCATGAAGCAGGTGGAGCCCAACCCCTGGGACGTCATCGCCGAGAAGTACCCGGTGGGCACCACCATCGAGGGCCGGGTGAAGAACATCACCGACTTCGGCATCTTCATCGGCATCGACGAGGGCATCGACGGCCTGGTGCATATCAGCGACATCTCCTGGACCAAGCGGATCAAGCACCCGGGCGACCTCTACAAGAAGGGCGACGAGGTGCAGGCGGTGGTGCTCAACATCGACCGCGAGAACGAGCGCTTCTCCCTGGGCATCAAGCAGCTCGAGTCCGACCCCTGGGACGAGATTCCCCACAAGTACCAGGTGGGCACCAAGGTGTCCGGCACCGTCACCAACATCACCGACTTCGGTGTGTTCGTGGAGCTGGAGGAGGGCGTGGAGGGCTTGATCCACGTCAGCGAGATATCCCACGAGAAGATCAAGACCCCGGTGGGCATGTTCAACGTGGGCGACGCCATCACCGCCAAGGTGGTCAGCGTCTCCCGCCGCGAGCGCAAGATCGGCCTCAGCCTCCGCCGCCTGGAGGAGGAGAGCGACCGCGCTACCTACAGCGAGTACTTGAACACCACCCAGGCCGCCACCAGCAACCTGGGCGAGCAGCTCAAGCAGGTGCTGGACCGCCAGGGCGGGAGCGGGACCGAGGAGACCAGCGAGAAGGAAGAGGAGAAGAACGAGGAGTAAGTCTTCCTCATGAGCAGCAAGCGCCGGATGGCCCTGGCTTTCGGGGTGTCGGCCCTGATAGTGGTCGGCTTCGCCGTGGCCCTGTATGCGCTGGGCGAAAGCAAGCCCTCCAGGTTTTTCGGCGACAAGATCGGCGTGATAGTAGTGCGCGGGGTCATTTCCGACCCCGCGCCCGTTTTGAGGGCCCTGCACGACTTCAGCCGTGACGACTCCGTGCGCGCGGTGGTACTGCGGGTGGACTCTCCCGGCGGCGGGGTGGGCGCCAGCCAGGAGATATTCCGCGAAGTGCAGCGGTTCAAGAAGCGCAAGCCCATCGTCTGCTCCATGGGCGGGGTGGCCGCCTCGGGCGGGCTCTACATCTCGGTGCCCTGTTCCAAGGTGGTGGCCAGCCCCGCCACCATCACCGGCTCCATCGGGGTCATCTCCACCCTGCCGGATATGCGCCGGCTCTTCGAGAAGATCGGGGTGCGCCTCCAGGTGGTCAAGTCCGGCGAACTCAAGGCCTTCGGCCAGGTGGACCGGCCCTTGAACGAGGCCGAGCGCGCCATGCTGGAGAGGCTCTCCCGCGATCTCTACGACCAGTTCGTGGAAGACGTGTCCCTGGCCCGCAACATACCGGTGGGCAAGGTGCGCACCTTTGCCGACGGCGGGGTGTTCTCCGGCCGCCGGGCCAAGGAACTGGGCCTGGTGGACGAGCTGGGCAACTTCCTGGATGCGGTGCGCCTGGCCGCCGAGCTGGGCGGCATTCGGGGCGAGCCCGAGCTGGTGAGCCCGGACAGGAACCTGGAGGGCTTTTTGGAGCGTTTCCTCCGGGAGGAGGGGCGCGCCCTGTTCAAGGGGATCATGGAGGAGTCCCTGGCCGCCAGCGGCCCCCAGTATCTATACCGGCCCTCGTCCCCCGTGCGTTAGGAGATAGTGGTCATGTCAGGGCTTCTGCCTCGCGGACCCCTGGCCGGCCTGGCCGCTCCCTGGAAGGCACTCGGCTTCGTGGCGGCCCGGCCCAAGCTGTGGTGGCTCAGCATCACTCCCTTTCTCATCAACCTGGGACTTTTCGCCCTGTTCTTCTGGCTCAGCTATACCTATTTCGAGCAGTGGGTGCGCGGACTGCTGCCCTTGGACCAGGGCTGGTGGTGGCGGGCGCTGTTGTACCTGTTGGTGGTGCTCTTGGTGCTGCTCCTGCTCATGGTGGAGGTGTATCTATTCTCCGTGGTGGGCCGCATCGTGGCGGCGCCCTTTCTGGAGGCGCTCACCCGGCGGGTGGAGATATTGGCCCGGCCGGACGCCCCCAGCCCCCCGCAGATGGGTTTTTGGCGGAGCGTATGGCGGGTGGTGGTGCAGGAATCCAAGCGGGTGCTGATCTACCTGGTGCTGATGGCCCTGCTCCTGCTCCTGAACCTGGTTCCGGTGGTGGGCAGCCTGCTGTATGCAGGGCTGGCCTGGCTGGTCACCAGCTTCTTCCTGGCCAGCGAGTTCCTGGACTACCCCCTGGAACGGCGGGGCTACTCCCTGGGGGCCAAGCTCGGCTACACCCGGCGGCTGGGGCTGACCGGCCTGGCCTTTGGCGCGGCGGTGTTCGTCCTGGGCATGGTGCCGGTGCTCAACCTGGCGCTTTTGCCCCTGGCCGCGGTGGGGGGCACCCTGCTTTTCCTGGAGCGGCCTCCCGCACCCCAACCCTGAGGCGGGCGCAGGCGGCGTCCTGGGGCGCTCTGGGGGGCTGGGGCCTGGGGGGACTGGCTGAACGGCGGTGCGGTTTTCCGGTGTTTCGGGGCCCAAAACGGCACCCTGCTGATGAATTTCGGGCTGAACGGCGGTGCGGTTTTCCGGTGTTTCGGGGCCTGATCCCCGGCCGGGAAAGCGCCGCCCACCCTGTCCGCTGAACAAGGCGGATTCCCCTTTTCACCGCCAGGAAATACCGGCATGGCATTGACATGCTTACTTCATTATAATAGTTGAGTAATTATGACCGGCTTTTCAATGGACCCCTGGCGGGTGGGAGCATTATGACTGCGTCAGCCGCGAGATACTGGTGTGCCGCCCTGATGGTGGCGTTTTTTTTGCTGGCCGGCCCTTGGGCTGCGCCGGCGGTCCATGCCGGTCTGGTGGAAGCCGCCATCTGGCAGAAGGTGCAGACCCTCTTGGCCCAGGGCAAGGAGCTGGAGGCTTGCCGCGAGGCCGTTAAGTTGCAGGAATACAAGGACTCGCCGGTATACAAGAAGGCCCAGAAGGAGCTGGCCCGCCGCGGCATCAGCCTGGCCGATCCCTTGGCCTCCTACACTGCCAAGCGCATCGTGGACTTGCAAAACGAGACCCAGGCCGTGTCGGCGGCCACCGGCCAGCTTCCCAAGCCCGGGCTCCGGCCCAGGCACAAGGACGCCTGGGGCCATCCCATGCGGGTGGAGTTGGTGACCCGGGGGAGTTTCGTGTATGCTATTCGCTCGGCAGGGCCCGACGGCCGCTTCATGTCCGACGACGATTTGGTGGTGGGCGTGCGGGACGAGAGGGCCCTGGACCCCACTCCAGCCAACCCCTGGGATACTGCCCGCCAAAAGGGCCGCAGCAGCATGGTCAAGGGCCGCGGCGTGGCAGAGGATGGCGGTTCGGGGGGCGGCATGGGGGGCAGCATGGGGGGCGGTTCGGGGGGCGGTTCGGGGGGCGGGGGCAGCCACGGCGCTGGCAGCGGTTCCTCCTCGCCGGAGTTGCCGCCGGCCGTCAAGGGAGCCAAGGAGGGTCACGAGGTGGAAGTGACCTTGGATGAACTACTCAAGAGCAAATAGCCTGCCCAGGTAGAGGAGCCGTCCGTGGACATAGGAACCATCATCGGGATCGTGGTGGGTCTGGTCCTGGTGCTTGTGAGCATCATTCTCAAGGCCTCCCTCCTAGCATTCTTTGACGTCTCCTCCATCCTCATCGTGGTGGGGGGCACCATATCGGCCACCTTGGTGGCCTTTCCCATGAAGTCGGTCATGGGTGCGGTCAAGGCCTCCATGACCATCTTTTTCCAACACCGCATCGACCACGTGGGCACCGTGCGCGAGCTGCTCAAGGCGGCCGACGAGGTGCGCCGCAACGGCCCCCTGGCCCTGGAGAAGCTCAAGGCCAGCAATCCCTTCATGAAGACCGCCTTTGACCTGGTGGCCGACGGCATGCACGCCGATTCCATCCGCGAGGTCTTGAGCATCGAGTTGGAGGCCACCGTGGCCCGCCACGAAGAGGTGGTGAAAATCCTGGAGAAGATGGCCGACCTGGCCCCGGCCTGGGGAATGATCGGCACCCTGATCGGCCTGGTCATCATGCTGCTGAACCTCAGCGACCCCTCGGCCATCGGCCCGGCCATGGCGGTGGCCCTTTTGACCACCCTCTATGGCGCCTTGTGGGCCAACCTGATCCTCTCGCCCAGCGCGGCCAAGCTGGAGGAACGCTCCGAGCGCGAGGCCCAGGACCATCGCCTGATCCTGGAGGGCGCCCTGGGCATGGCCCGCAACGAGAACCCCAGGGCCATCCAGCAGCGCCTGGTGGGCTTCATGCCCTCTGAGGACCGGGCGGAGCTGCAGAGCAAGGCCATGGCCAAGAAGAAGGGTAAGTAGTGGCCCGCAAGGTCAAAAAGGGTCTGCCTCCCTGGATGGGTACCTTTGCGGACATGTGTACCCTCCTTTTGACCTTTTTCGTGCTCTTGCTCACCTTCGCCAACATGGACGTCAAGAAGTTCCAGGACATGCTGGGCTCGGTGAAGGAGGCCTTTGGCGTGCAGTTCCAGGATGTGGGCAAGTTTCAGCCCGTGCTTCCCGAGGTGAAGCCCCGGCCCTCGCGGACCAGGATGATACAGCCCACCATGCCCCAGCCCTCCATCCAGGACGCCAAGGATGCGGCCGAGGCCGCGGCCATGGCGGACCGGGTGCGGGACCTGATCAACGCGGTGGGCCTGGGCAACGCGGTGGAGATCAAGAGCGGGCCGCGGGGAGTGCGCATGCGGGTGAAGGGCCACCTCTTGTTCGAGCCCGGCCAGGCCACGGTGCGGCCCTCGGCCCGCAAGCTCCTGGAGAGCGTGGCCCGGGTCATGCACAAGTTCAATTTCTACCTCACCGTGGAAGGGCATACCGACAACCAGCCCATCCGCACCGCCCGCTTTCCCTCCAACTGGGAGCTGAGCGCCGCCCGGGCCTCGTCGGTGCTGCGCTACCTGCTCAGGCTGGGGGTGCCCCCCCGCCGGCTCACGGCGGTGGGCTATGCGGCCAACTATCCCATTGCCTCCAATTCCACCGAGGCGGGCCGCAACAAGAACCGCCGGGTGGAGTTCGTTTTCACCAAAAAGCCGCTCCGGGTGGGGGTGGATTAGAGCCGGCGCCGGGTGCGCCCCGGCCCTGTCGGCTCCTGCCCTATATTCAGGGACGGGGATATCCTTGGCTTGCCGGCGCGGGAGCCAGGGGCTGCCTGGGCCTGGGAAGGGTCAGCTGCCGGCCGGAGCCAGGCGCAGGAGCAGGTTGCCCGCCACCTGGCGGCGGTAGGAGGCGCTGGCGCGCAGGTCGTCGATGGGCTCCACCGCCCGCCTGGCCAGCTCCGCCGCCCGGGCCAGGCTGTCGCGGTCCAGGGGCCGGCCCTCCAGGGCGGCTTCCACCTCCCGGTTTCTGACCACGGTGGGGCCCACGCTGCCCCAGGCCAGGCGGGCACGGTTCACCACCCCACTGGGCGCCACCTCCAGCAGCGCCGCCAGGCTGGCCACGGAAATGGCCAGGGAGGCACGCTGGCCCACTTTTTCGAAGTGGTGCCGGTTGAAGCCGGTGGGCAGGGGCACGGCCACGCCCCGCAGCAGCTCCACCTTTCGCAACCCCACCCGGCCCGGACCCAGGATGAACTCGGCCAGGGGCACCCGCCGGGCAAAGCCGGGCGAAGCCAACTCCACCGCGGCCCCCAGCACGTAGAGCGGGGGCAGGGTGTCGCCGGCCGGCGAGGCGGTGACGATGTTGCCGCCTATGGTCCCCATGTTGCGGACGAGCGGCGAGCCCAGCACCTCCAGGGCCCGGGCCAACACGGGCAGGTGTTCCCGCACCAGCGGCGAGGTCAGTAACTGGGCATGGGTGCAGCCAGCGCCGATGAACACCTCGTCCCCGCGCAGTTCCAGGCGCTTCAGCTCGGCCAGCCTCTCCAGGCAGATCAAGGGACGCTTCGGCTCCGGTGCCTGGCGCAGGCGCACCAAGAGGTCCGTGCCGCCGGCATAGACCAGGGCGTCCGGCCGGCGGTCCATCTCCTGCCACAGTTCACTGATGCTTTGGGGCAGGACCACCTGGCTCATTCCCCGCCTCCTTGCTGGCGCGCCGCGGCCAGGACCGCCTCCACGATCTTCTGGTAGCCCGTGCAGCGGCACAGGTTGCCGGACAGCGCCTGGCGCACCTGTTGGGCGGTGGGCGCGGGGTTGCGTTTCAAGAGCGCCGCGGCGCCGAGCACCATACCCGGAGTGCAGAAGCCGCACTGCACCGCGCCTTGCTCCACAAAGGCCTGCTGCACCGGGTGCAGCCCGTCCCCGGAGCCCAGGCCCTCGATGGTGGTCACCTCCCGCCCTTCCAGTTGGGCGGCCAGGGTGAGGCAGGAGAGCCGGGGTTCGCCGTCGATGAGCACCGTGCAGGCCCCGCACTCGCCCGCGCCGCAGGCCTCCTTGGTGCCGGTGAGCCCCAGGTCCTCGCGCAACAGGTCCACCACCCGCCGGTCCTCGGCCACGCGCAGGCTGAGGGGCTTGCCATTGAGCACGAAACCGAGCCGCATCAGGCACCGCCCTCCCGGCCGTCCAGCGCGGCCAGCACCCGTTCCGGGGTCAGGGGGAAGCGGGTGGGGGTGACGCCGAGGGCCTGGGCCACGGCATTGCCCACCGCGGGTAGCGGCCCGTCTATGCCCAACTCGCCAGCGCCCTTGATGCCCAGGGGGCTGGAGGAGTCCGGCCCCTGCTTGAAAATGGTCTCCACCTCTGGCGCGTCCAGGCTGGTGGGAATGATGTAGGTGGCCAAATCCGGGGTCAGGGTGCGTCCCTCCTTGGTGATGAAGTCCTCGTACAGGGCATAGCCCAGGCCCTGCACCACCGCGCCCTGCATCTGTTGTTCGAGCAGTTGGGGGTTCAATATGCGGCCGCAGTCCGACACGGCCAGGTAGTCCAGCACCTCCACCTGCCCGGTGAGCTGGTCCACCTCCAGGGCGGCCAGGTGGGCGGCATAGGCGTAGACCGCGTGGGGGAAGCCGTGCAGGGCGATGTTCTGATCGGGTGCCTGGGGCCCCTCGGCCACTGGCGCGCGGAAGTAGTGGGTCACCTCGCGCTGGTCGGGCTCCAGCGCCGCGATCACCTCGGCCAGGCCGAGGCGCTTGCCCAGGTTGGGATGCACTACCGCGCCGGGAACCAGCTCCAGTTCCCGCGGCGCCACCCCCCGGCCCATGAGTTCGGCGGCCTTGTCCAGGAGGCGGGCCTTCAGGACCCGGGCCGCGCCCAGGGTGGCGTTGCCAAAGGTGTAGGTGGTGCGGCTGGCCGAGGAAGAGCCGCTGGACTGGGTCTGGCGGGTGTCGGGCTGCCACAGCTCGAAGGCCTCGGCCGGCTGGCCCAGCACTTGGGCCGCGATCTGCACATAGGTGCTGGCGTTGCCCTGGCCCATGTCCACCACCCCGGAGTAGAGCCGGATGCGGCCGTCGGGCAGGAGCTGCAGGCGGGCCCTGGCCTCGTCGGGTATCACCGGGCCGTAGCCCATGGCATGCAGGAGCAGGGCCAGGCCCACCCCCCGCCGCTTGTGGGGCCCGGCCTGTTGCTGCCAGGCCTCGCGGTTTTGCCACAGGGGGTGCCGGGCCGCGGCCTCCAGGCAGTAGCGCAGCCCCTGGGGGTCTGCCAGCTTCACCCCGGCCGGGGTGGTTTCGCCGGGCTCCGGCAGGTTGCGGCGGCGAAGCTCCAGGGGGTCCAGGCCCAGCTCGCGGGCCAGCAGGTCCATGGTCAGCTCCATGCCCGCTGCGGCCTGGGGAACGCCGAAGCCCCGGAAGGGACCGCCGATGGGATTGTTGGTGTACACCGCCTGGGCCACCAGCTCGGCGTGGGGGATGCGATAGGGCCCGCCCGCGTGCTCCAGGCCCAGCACGGCCACCACCCCGCCCAGGTGGTCATAGGGTCCGGTGTCGTAGACCAGCCGGGCGGAAAGCGCTCGCAGGCTGCCGTCCCGGTCCGCGCCCAGGCGGTAGTGGAGCCGGGCCGGGTGGCGCTTGGCCCCGGCGATCATGCTCTCCTCCCGGCCCCACCACATCTTCACCGGCCGGCCCGGGCAGGCCAGGGCGGCCAGGGTGAGCAGGCTCTGCACGGTGACCCCGTCTTTGCCGCCAAAGGCCCCGCCGCAAAAGGGCGCCTGCAAGTGGATGCGCTTGGGGTCCAGGTCCAGGGCCCGGCCCACCTCCAGGCAATCGCGGTGAGGAGTCTGGGTGGACACCACCAGGTGGATGCTGCCGTCCGCCTCGGCACGGGCCCAGCCCGCCTCGGTCTCCAGGTAGGCGTGCTCCTGGCGAGGCAGCTCCCAGGTGGCTTCCACCACCACCGGGCAGGAGTCCAGGGCGGCGGCGCCTTGGCCCTTGACCAGGCGTCCTTCCAGCAACAGGTTGCCGCCCTCGAAATCCTCGTGCACCAGGGGGGCGCCGGGCTGGAGCGCCTCCTCGGGGTCGAACACCCCGGGCAGCTCCTCCACCTCCAGGCGGATGGCCTCCAGGCCGCGGCGCAGGGCCTCCCGACTCTCGGCCACCACCAGGGCCACGGCGTCGCCGCAGTGGCGCACCTTGTCGTCCACCAGCACCGGCTGGTCGTCGCGCACCACCCCCTGGCGGTTGGGGCCGGGCACGTCCTGGGCGGTGAGCACCGCCACCACTCCCTCCACCTGGCGCGCGTCTGCGGTGTGCACCGCCTTCAAGTGGGCGTGGGGCACCCCGGCCCGCTTGACCCCGGCCCAAAGGACCCCCTCGCCGTAATGGTCCACTGCGTAGACCTCGGCTCCGCGTACCTTGGCCGGTGCGTCCCGGCGGATGAGGGTGCTCCCCAAGACAGGCGGAGCGGCTTCTGGGCTGGACATGGTGCCTCCTGGGCGAAAGCCGGCTTGATCTGCCAGATAATAATTAGGCCAGCCGCGCCGGCTTGTCAAAGGCAATGGTAATGGTACTTGGTCTTGGCGCGACCGGCCACATGGGCTAGAATAACGGACTCGAGGGGGCGCGGCCTGGTGGCGCTCCCCTAACGCATGATCATCAAGGAGCCGGACATGACCCAAGCCAACGCGCCGGTGTCCCTGCGGGTGCCCCTGGAGGCCGACCTGTTGCCCCTGGCCACCTCCTTTGCCGAGAATGCGGCGCTCTCCCTGGGGCTGGGCCGGCCCGAGGCCTTGCGGCTTACCCTGGCGGTGGAGGAGGTGTTCTCCTACCTTTCCACCGCCACCGAGGGCCGCGAAAGCCTGGTGCTGGAAGCCCTGGGCCGGGTGTATTGCGTGGAGCTGCGTCTGAGCTTTGGTTTCCGGGATGTGGACCTAGGCCTGTTCAACCTGGCGGCCCAGTTCTCGCCGGAGGACGAATCCTCCCTGGAGCAACTGGGCCTGCTCTTGGCCTCCCGCTCGGTGGACCGCTTCTTCTTGCAGGAGCAGCCCGACGGCGGCCTGGAGCTTCTGTTGATTAAGGACAAGGCCTATCCCCCGCCCGCCAGCCAGGAGCCGCCATCCGTGCAGCCCTTGGCCGACTTCCAGGTGCTCACCCCGGACGCAGGGCAGGTCAAGGAGGCGGCCCGCCTGCTCCAGGCCCATTACCCGCCCGCCCTTTTCCCGGAGTACTACACCCTGCCCGCCCGCCTGGCCGACATGGTGGCCAGCGGCGATGTGCAGGCCCTGGTGGCCGCCGACGAGCACGGCAACCTGGGTGGCGTCCTTTTCTGGCGCTTTGACAACCGGGTGACGGTGCGCTCCTACGGCCCCTATGTGTTCGGCCAGCCCGACCCGGCGCCGGTGGCCGAGGCCCTGGTGGAGGCGGTGCTGGGGCGGGTGGCCAAGAGCCAGGCAGTGGGCTTCGTGTGCCGCTATGCCACCCCGGAGCTGCCCCAGGAGTACTTTGAGCCCCTGGGCAGCCTGGACTATCTGGAGCCGGACGGGAGCCGCCGGCCCTGGCCCCACTTCTACCGCCAGTTGCGGGAGGACCCCGGCTCCCGGGTGTGGAGCCATCCCCGGCTCCAGGACTTCCTGCGGGAGACCTACGGCCGCCTGGCCCTGGCCCGGGACATCCACCTGATCCAGGCCGAGGGCGAGAGCCGCCCCCAGCATTCCCTGGTGGCGGCCCACCTGGAACGTGGCCAGGGTCATGTCACCCTGCGTCCCATGTGGGACGGCGCGGACGTGGAAGAAAACCTGTCCCGCCACTTGGAGGTGCTGAAGGCCGAGGGACTGGTCAACATCTTCTTTGACCTGGACCTGGGCCTGCCCTGGCAAAGCCAATGGGTGCCGCCCCTGTTGGAGCTGGGTTTCACCCCGCGCCTGGTGCTGCCCTTTGGCGGCCGGGCCGATGTGGTGGTCTTCCAGCATCTGGGTGAGTCGGCCTGATGCATAGCCTGGCCCTGGACAAGCTGGTCCCGGACTACATCAAGGGGTTCGAGGCCTACATACCCAGCAAGCCCGACCCGGAGCTGATGCGGCTCTACGGGGTGGACCACCTCTACCGCCTGAACAACAACGAGAACCCCCTGGGCCCGCCGGCCGCGGCCCAGGAGGTGATCCGCAACTTCTCCCCGCCCAAGGCGGCGCTCTATCCCAGCGGCGACGTGTACTACCTGCGCTACGCCCTGGCCGAGCGCTTCGACATGGACCCGGACCAGTTCCTGGTGGGCAATGGGGCCAACGAGGTCATCGCCTTTGCCATCAAGGCCTTTTGCGAGGCCGGCGACAACATCGTCACCGCGGACAAGACCTTTGCGGTCTACGAGTGGGTGGCCGAGTTCAGCGGCTTCAAGGCCAAGCTGGTGCCGCTCAAGGACTTCGGCTTTGACGACCAGGGCATGCTGGAGGCCATTGACGAGCGCACCAAGATCATCTTTCTCTGCAACCCCAACAACCCCACCGGCACCTGGTGGGACCAGGACCGCTTGCGGCGGTTCCTGGACGCGGTGGCCGGCCGCCAGATCGTGGTGGTGGACGAGGCCTACTTCGAGTTCGTGGAGCACCCCGATTATCCCGACGGCATGCAGCTTTTGCGCGAGTACCCCAACCTGGTGGTGTTCCGCACCTTCTCCAAGATGTACGGCCTGGCGGGCCTGCGTATCGGCTATCTGGCCGGCTCCCTGGAGGTGGTGGACGTGATCCGCCGCACCTGCGTGGTGTACTCGGTGAACGTGCTGGCCCAGGAGGCGGCCCTTGCCGCCCTTTCCGACGACGCCGAACATATCGCCGCCACCCGCCGCCTGGTGCGCGAGGAAAAGGCCTTTCTCGCCCGGGAGATGGAGCGCCTGGGGCTGCGCACCCAGATGGGGGAAGGCTGCTTCGTCATGGTCCGCCTGCCCATGAGCGATACCCTGGCCTACCGCAAGCTCATGGCCCAGGGGGTGATGATCCGCTCCATGACCGGCTTTCGTTTCCCCAACTGGATCCGGGTGAGCGTGGGCAGCCACCAGGCCATGGAGGCCTTTGTGACCGCCCTGGAAGGTATTCTCTAAAGGTGTTCCCTATATGACCGTCGGCACCGCTTCTGCTCCGGACCATACTACGCCAAGCTTGCGCCTTTGGAACCGGGGCTTTGTGGCCCTCGTCGTGGCCATGTTCCTTATCTTCTGCAACATGGCCGTGTTCTTCGAGTTCTACGACTATCTCAAGTACCTCAAGCTGCCCCCAGCCAGCCTGGGCATCATCATCGGGGTGTTCGCCCTGGTGGCCCTGTTTGCGCGGCCCTTCCTCAGCATGGTGCTCAACCCCACCAACGCCCGCCTCTGGATCATCGTGGGTACGGTGGGGGTGGTGGTCTCCTTGCTGTTCTACGGATCGTTCACCAGCTATTGGGGGTTGGTGACTATACGGGTAGTGCACGGCCTTTTCTACGTGCTCCTGGCCACCGCTTCCATGGCCGCCCTGGTGGCCTGCATCCCCCCCGACAAAAGCGGACAGGCCTTTGGACTCCTGGCGGTGGTCACCATCTTGCCTTACGCGGTGGTCCCGCCCCTGGCCGAAAACATGCATGCGGGCCTGGCCGACTATCCCGACTTGCTGGCCCAGACCGGCCTGGCCATGCTCCTCATCGTCCCCCTGGTCTTCCTGGTGCCCCGCGGTGGTGACGGCTCCTCTGCCCCCAAGAAGGAGGGGCGCTTGAAATGGGCCGAGGTGGCCGCCAACCTGAAGGACCGGCGGGTGTCAGTGCTCTTGGGGGTGTCCCTGCTCATGTTCACCGCCTTCACCTCGGTGTTCTATTTCATAAATTCCTATGCCGAGCAAAGCGGCGTGCGGGACGCGGGCTGGTTCTTCACCTCGGCCACGGCCACCGAGATAGCAGTGCGCCTGTTCTTGGGCCGGCTCTTCGACCGCCTGCCCAAGCACAAGCTCCTTAGCGGGGCCCTGGCCCTCCTGGCCGGGGCCTATCTGGTCCTGCCCGCGGCGGTGGGCGGCTTGCCGGGCCTGCTGGTCCTGGCCGTGTTCTTCGGCCTGGGTTGGGGCATGGCCATGCCTCTTTTCAACGCCCTGCTTTTCGACCTCTCGCCGCCCAGGCTGAAGGCCCTCAACGCCAACCTGGGCTTGCAGATGTTCCAGGGCGGCTTTTTCCTGGGTCCCTTCCTGGGCGCTTGGCTGATCCAGGGAGTGGGCTACCGGGGTTTGTTCTTCGCCTGCGGCGGGGTCTGCCTGCTGGGGGCGGTGCTGGTGCTGATGATGGTCCGTGAAGGGGCTCAAACCATACCAGGGGGTCTACCTAGCAATGAACACTAACGGCAAGGGTGATTACTACGTGGAGCCGGGCCAGGAAGTCACGGTAGATATTTTCCGGCCCGAAGACGCCGAGGGCGTGGCCGGCTGCTTCAAGACGGTCTACGGGGACGGCTACCCGGTGCGGGCCTACTATGAGCCGGCGGAGCTGATCGCGGCCAATGCCGAGGGGCGGATCATCTCCACCGTGGCGCGCACCACGGGGGGGGAGGTGGTGGGCCACAACGCCATGTTCCGCTACCCGCCCAATGCGAAGCACTATGAGTCCGGGGCCGGGGTGGTGCTGCCCGCTTACCGCTCCGGTGGCTTGTTCAACAAGATGGTGAGCCATAACACCCAAGTGGCGGCGCCCCGCTTCGGGGTGGAGATGGTGTACGGCGAGCCGGTGTGCAACCATGTCTTCAGCCAGAAGCTGACCCATTCCCAGGGCTGGATCAGCATGGCCCTGGAAATGGACCTCATGCCCGCCGCGGCCTACAGCAAGGAAAAGAGCGCTCCCGGACGGGTGAGTTCCCTGTTGGACTTTGGCGCCCTGAAGCCCTGCCCTCAGCAGGTGTTCCTGCCCGAGGTCTACCTGGAGGAGTTGGACTTCCTCTACGCCGACTTTCCCGAGCAGCGCAGCTTCACTCCTGCCCAGGCGGCGCCGCCGGCCGGCAGCACCAGCCGGGTGGACATGGATATATTCGATTTCGCCCAGGTGGCACGCATAACCGTGCATCAGGTCGGCGAGGACCTGGCCCGGGTGGTGGCCGACCACCAGGCCCAGGCCGCCCAAAAGGACTGCATCGTGTTCCAGGTGCGGCTCCCCCTCACCGTGCCCTGGGTGGGCGCGTCGGTGGAGGCGCTGCGGGACGACGGCTGGTTCCTGGGCGGGGTGCTGCCCTGCTGGTTCGCCGAGGGAGACGGCCTGCTGATGCAGAAGATGAACCATACCCCGGGCTGGGACGACATGAAGCTGGAATTCGAGCGCGGCAAGCAGGTTACCGAGCTGGTGCGCCGCGACTGGGAGCGCACCGTCTCCGGCTAGGCTGGTGGAGCTTCCTCCGGCTCCACCGGGCGCTTGATGGCCAGGATATTGACCGGGGCCTCGCGCAGGAGCCGCACCGACACGCTTCCGAACAGGAACTCCTGGGCCTTGGTCAGCTCGCGCTTGCCCAGCACCACCGTGTGATAGCCACCCTCGCTTATCTCCCGCAGGAGCACGTCCGAAACCCGGGTGCGCTTGTCCGCCACCAGGACCTTGGTTTCCAGGTTCTCTGGCGCCACCCCGCCGGCCAGGAGAATGTCCCGCGCCTGGTCCAAGGCCCGGCGGCCTCCCTCCTGGACCTCGGCTTGCCGGGCCTTGGCCTCCTCCGGGCCAGGGGCGTTGTCCGGGTCCTTCTCTTCGCTCACCCACACCAGGGTCACCTTCACTCCGCTGAGGCCGCCCATCACGTCGGCAAAGTACTTGGCCGCGTATAGTCCCTGGGCGTGCTGGTCCACGCACAGCAGGAAGCTCCGCTCGAACTCGGCCGGCTGGTATGGCGCCGCGCTGGCGCGCAGGTAGCCGGCGCGCGCATCGCCGTAGGCGCCGGCCAGGAACCCGGCCAGGTTGAACAGCACCACCTCCAGGGAGTTTCCCACCAGGCTGTCGAACGCGGCCAGGCTTCTCTGCGCCGCCATGTGGTGCAGTTGGACCTGGTGCTCGGCCAGCCAGAGCATGTGGGGCAGGTAGATGAGGGACACGGCCAGGGAGGTGATGAGCCCCCAGCGCCGTCCACCCCATAGGCCGGCCAGCACTATGGGTATGAGATACAGCTCCCGGTAGATGATGTGCAGGGGAGAGGCGCTGGCCGCGGTGAGGTAGTGCAGGGCCGTGATGGCGGCCACCATTCCGATTATCAGGCAGAGTTTCTTTGCGCGCATGAGAGGCTCCTTGGGGAAACGCGTTTTGCCTGTCCTTCCGCGTTCTGATGCACGATCTGTTCCGCT
>CAZUHP010000002.1:115311-133742 GCA_964620595.1 uncultured Desulfarculaceae bacterium
GCCGGCTTTTGCATTGGCGACTCTACGGGTATAGTAAAGGCGACGCTTGGCTCTGCTCCAAGCAGCAGCCTCGCGGTGCGCCATCCACCCAATCCGCCACGGAGGAAAGCATGAAGGAGTTGACCCCCCCGCAAAGGCTTCTCCTGGGACCGGGACCCAGCAACGTGCCCTACCGCGTGCTGCGCGCCATGTCCACCCCGGTCATCGGCCATCTGGACCCTGAGTTCATGGAGATCATGGACGAGGTCTGCCAGCTCCTGCGCCAGACTTTTCAGACCCGGAACCAGATGACCTTCCCGGTTTCGGGCACTGGCTCGGCCGGTATGGAGGCCACCTTCGTGAACCTGCTGGAGCCGGGGGATACCGCAGTCATCGGCGTGAACGGCGTGTTCGGTACCCGCATGTGCGACGTGGCCCAGCGCTGCGGCGCCAAGGTGGTCAAGGTGGAGGCCGAGTGGGGCCGCATCATCGACCAGGGCCAGATGATCGAGGCGGTCAAGCAGAACCCCGGCGCCAAGCTCTGCGCCATAGTGCATGCCGAGACCTCCACGGGCGTGCTGCAGCCCATCCAGGAGCTGGGCGCCTTTCTCCAGGACACCGACACACTCTTTTTGGTGGACGCGGTCACCTCCCTGGGCGGCGTGAACCTGGAGGTGGACGCCTGGGGCATCGACGCCTGCTACAGCGGCACCCAGAAGTGCTTGTGCGTGCCCCCGGGCCTGGCCCCGGTCACCTTCAGCCCCAAGGCCATGGAGGTGATAAACAAGCGCCAGAGCAAGGTGCAGTCCTGGTATCTGGACTTGACCATGCTGCAAAAGTACTGGGCCGCGGGCGAGGCCCAGCGCCTATACCACCACACCGCGCCCATCACCATGATCTACGGCCTGCGGGAGGGCCTGCGCATCGTGCAGGAGGAGGGCCTGGCCGAGCGCTGCCAGCGCCATGCCGCCGCCGCCGGCCACCTCTACCAGGGCCTGGAGGAGTTGGGCTTCAGCTTCTGGGCCCAGGAGGGACACCGCCTGCCGCCCCTTACCTCCGCCTATCCGCCGCCGGGCTGGGACGTGGAGGGCATCCGCAAGAAGCTGCTCGTCGACTACGACATCGAGGTGGGCGCTGGCCTGGGGCCGGTGGCCGGCAAGATATGGCGCATCGGGCTCATGGGCGAAAACGCCTGCGTGCAGAAGGTGGCCGTGCTGTTGCGGGCCCTGCGGGACTTTGCCTAGAAAGGGTTTCCCATGAAAAAGAAGCTGCAGGGTGTATTGCCGCCGGTGGTCACCCCCTTCGACACTGACGAGGAGTTGGACCTGGCGGCCTTCAAGGCCAACATAGAGCGCTGGAACCAGACCGGGCTCAGCGGTTATCTGGTGCTGGGCTCCAACGGAGAGTCGGTGTATCTCTCTGCCAAGGAGCGCGACCAGGTGCTGGCCGCCAGCTTGGAGGCTGCCGCGCCGGACAAGATCATCATGGCCGGCACCGGGGCCGAGAGCACCCGGGCCACCATCGCCCAGACCCGCCGCGCCGCGGAGCTGGGCGCGGACTGCGCCCTGGTGATAACGCCCCATTACTTCAAGGGCCAGGTGACGCCGGCCCGTTTGGCCGACCATTACCGCCGGGTGGCCGAGGAGGCGCCCATACCGGTGCTGGCCTACAACTTCCCCCAGGCCACCGGGCTCAACCTGCCAGCCGGAGCCGTGGCCGAGATAGCCGAGCATCCCAACCTGGTGGGCATCAAGGACAGCTCGGGCAACATAGCCCAACTGAGCGAGCTGGTGCGCCTGTGCCCCCCGGACTTCGCGGTGTTCGTGGGTAGTGCGCCGGTGTTCTTCCCCGCCCTGTGCCTGGGTGCGGTGGGCGGCATCCTGGCCGTGGCCAACCTGGTCCCCGAGCGCTGCGTGGAACTCATGCGGGCCTATCAGGCCGGCGAGCTGGAGCGCGCCCGCGAGCTGCAATGGCGCCTGACCGCCTTGGCGGTGATGGTCACCACCACCTATGGGGTGGGCGGGCTCAAGGCGGCCATGGCCATGGCCGGCTACCAGGCGGGCAGGGTGCGCTCTCCCTTGGCCATGCCGGACAAGGAGGCCACCGAAGCCCTGCGCCGGGAGCTGGAGGCTGTGGCCGGTTGAGGCGGGGGGAGAAAAAAGTGGCCCTAGGTGTGGAATAGAACAGGCTAAACCGCGGCCAGGACCGGGGCGGAGTCAAAAGAGGCTTGACAAGAGCCCGCGGCTGGACCAGATATTAGAGTGCAAAAAAGGATTACACGGCAAATGACTCGGCAGACTGTTTCCAGCGGAACCATCCAGGGCTCGGCGCGGGGCACCGCGCAGAGCGGGGGTGGTTTTCGCTTTTATTGGTGGTGGCGCTCGCCAGAGGCGGTGAGCTTCGCCGAGGATTGTCCTAGCTAAGTCATAGCCGAATCCCTTGATAGCGAGCCCACCGTCTCCAGGACGGTGGGCTTTTGATTTGCGCGAAACCAGGGGAGGCCAAGGGCCATGGGTACCTTACAGGCAGTGACCAAGGAGCTTCTCGCCGACGCCGACACGCCGGTGTCGGCCTACCTGAAGCTTTGCGCCGGGGGCGACAACTCGTTTCTCTTTGAGAGCGGCGAAGGTATGGAGAGCGTGGGCCGCTACTCCATCGTGGCCTGGGACCCCTTGGCCGAGCTGCGCCTGGAGGCCGACCGGGTGGTGTTGGACCTGGACGGCCGGGTCAGCCGGCACCCGCCGGAAGAATTCTTTGCCGTGGCCCAGCAGGCCATGGACCAGTTCACCTGCGCCGGCCTGCCGGCTCTCCCCTTTGTGGGGGCCTTCATCGGCTATGTGGGCTACGAGGCGGTCAGACTCATCGAGCGCCTGCCTCCCGGCCCGGACCACCACCTGCCCGTGGCCAGGCTGGTCTACCCCTCGCGGTTCGTGGTCTTCGATCACCTCACCCGCATGATGACCCTGGTGGCCCTGGCTGCGGACCAAAAGACCGGCCGCTCCAAGCTGGAGGAGGCCGCGGCCCAGCTGGGCACCGCCCTGCCGCTCAAGGCCAGGCCGGGCCGGGTGACCGCGGAGGCACCGTCCCGGCGGCACTTCCTGGAGGCGGTGCGGCGGGCCAAGGAATACATCCTGGCCGGCGATATCTTCCAGGTGGTGCTCTCGGGTCGCTTCAGCGGCCAGGCCGAGGTGGACCCCCTGGCGGTCTACCGTTGGCTGCGGGTGAAAAGCCCTTCGCCCTACATGTTCTATCTCAGCTTCCCTGACTGCCGCCTGGTGGGCTCCTCGCCCGAGACCTTGGTGAAGATGGAGGGCGGCATCCTGCGGCTGCGGCCCATCGCCGGCACCAGGGGCCGTTCCCGCGATCCCCGGCGCGACCAGGAGCTGGAACGCGAGATGCTAGACTCGCCCAAGGAGCGGGCCGAGCATTTGATGCTGGTCGACCTGGCCCGCAACGATGCCGGCCGGGTGTGCCGTTACGGCTCGGTGAAGGTGGCGCCTTTCATGAGCGTGGAGCGCTACAGCCACGTGATGCACATCGTCTCCGCGGTGAGCGGCGTGTTGGACCAGGGCCTGGGTGTGTGGGACGCTTTCCAGGCGGCCTTTCCGGCCGGCACCGTGTCCGGCGCGCCCAAGGTGCGGGCCATGGAGATCATCCACGAATTGGAGGGGGCCCCGCGGGGGCCTTACGCCGGGGCGGTGGGCTGTTTCGGGCCGGGGGCCTACCTGGACACCTGCATCGCCATCCGCATGATCCAGTTCGAGGGCGACCGCTACACCCTGCAGGCCGGGGCGGGCATCGTGGCCGATTCCGACCCGGAGATGGAGTACCAGGAAATCAACCACAAGGCAGCCCAGGGCCTGGCCGCCCTGCGTGCCGCCGCGGAGGGATTGTCATGATTCTGGTTGTTGACAACTACGACTCCTTCACCTACAACATCGTGCAGTGCTTGGGCTTGTTGGGGGCAGAGCCCAAAGTGGTGCGCAACGATGCGGTCACCTTGCAGCAGGTGGAACGCCTGGAGCCCCAGGCCATCGTAATCTCCCCCGGGCCAGGCCGTCCCGAGAACTCGGGCATCACCCTGGCGGTCATTGAGCGCTTTCTGGAGCGGGTTCCCATCCTGGGCGTGTGTCTGGGCCACCAGGCCATCGGCCTGGTCCTGGGCGCCGAGTTGGTGCGCGCGGCCAGGCCCATGCACGGCAAGTCCTCCGAGGTATACCATGACGGCCGAGGCGTGCTGAAAGGGCTGCGCAACCCCTTCCCAGCGGTGCGCTACCATTCGCTGGTCTTGACCGAGCAAAGCATAGAACCGCCGCTCAAGGTTTCGGCCTACACCCTGGAGGGTGAGGTCATGGGCGTGCGGCTGGAAGGCCATGCCGTGGAGGGGGTGCAGTTCCACCCCGAGTCCATCGGCACCGGGCAAGGCATGCGGATATTGGAGAACTTCGTGACCCAGCACCTGCACGGCGGCCGCCGGGTGGCTGCGCCGCTGCCGGCCCAGCCGCCGCTCCAGGCCGGCGCCTGCCAGCAGTAGGGAGGGCGTCATGTTGATCGCCATGCAGGAGGGCTGCCTCAAGAACCAGGTGGGCCGGGTGTTGGCCGCCATCCGCGGCTTTGGCCTGGAGCCGCGCATCGTCTCCTCGGACCCCCGCACCGTGCTGGCGGTGGTGGAGGATTTAAGCCGCAGCCAGGCCGAGGATATCAGAGACAAGGTGCGCGGCCTGGAGGGGGTGGAGGAGATATCCAGCTTTGACCAGTCCTGGAAGCTGGTGGGCAGGCAGTTCCGCGCCACGCCCACGGTGATCGAGCTGGGCGGGCTCGCCATAGGGGGGGCCGAGGTGGCGGTGTTTGCCGGGCCCTGCGCGGTGGAGTCGCGGGCAAACTTCCTGGAGACGGCCCAGGCGGTGGCCGCGGCCGGTGCCGCGGGCCTGCGGGGCGGGGCCTTCAAGCCGCGCACCAGCCCCTACTCTTTCCGGGGATTGGGCGAGGAGGGCCTGAAGATCATGGCCGAGGCCCGGGAGGCCACCGGCCTGCCCATCGTGACCGAGGTGCTCTCCCCCCGCGAGGTGGACCTGGTGGCGCGCTATGCCGACGTGCTCCAGATAGGCACCCGCAACATGCAGAACTACGCGCTCCTGGAGGCGGTGGGCGAGACCGACCGGCCGGTGCTCTTGAAGCGGGGCATGATGGCCAGCATCAAGGAGCTGTTGCTTTCGGCCGAATACATCCTGGCCCGGGGCAACTGGCAGGTCATGCTTTGCGAGCGGGGCATCCGCACCTTTGAAACCGAGACCCGCAACACCCTGGACCTGTCGGCAGTACCGCTCCTCAAGCAGTATACTCATCTTCCCGTGGTGGTGGACCCCAGTCACGCGGCGGGCAAGCGCGAGCTGGTGCCGGCCCTGGCCGCCGCGGCGGTGGCTGCCGGTGCGGACGGGCTGCTGGTGGAGGTGCACCCCCAGCCGGAGCAGGCCCTGTCGGATGGACGCCAGAGCCTGGACCTGCCGGGCTTTGCCGCCATGATGCGGCAACTATCCGGCCTGGCCCGGGCCGTGGGCCGCCAGGTGAAGGAGGCGGTCTGATGCGGCTGCGCGGCTCCTTTTCGCCCCCGGGCGACAAGTCCATTTCCCACCGCCTGGGGCTCTTCGCGCTTCTGGCCGGAGGGCGCTGCCAGGTGGAGAACTTCTCGCCCTGCGCGGACTGCGCCTCCACCCTGGACGCTGCCCGCCTCCTGGGGGCCGGCGTGGAGGAGGACGGCGGGACGGTGAGGCTCCACGGCGCAGGGGGCGACCTCAGGTCCGGGCGGGTGGACTGCGGCAACTCGGGCACCACCATGCGGCTGCTCATGGGCATCCTGGCTGGCCGGCCCGGCCGCTTTCTGCTGGAGGGTGACGAGTCGCTCTCCCGCCGGCCCATGCAGCGGGTGGCCGACCCCCTGGCGGCCATGGGCGCCAGGGTGCGCTGCCGCCAGGGCCGGCCGCCGGTGGAGATAGAAGGCGCTTCCCTGCGGGGGGTGGAGCACCGCCTGGCCGTGGCCAGCGCCCAGCTCAAGAGCGCGTTGCTCCTGGCCGGGGTGCAGGCCGAGGGCCGGACCTCGGTCCAGGAGTCCGCTCCCAGCCGCGACCACACCGAGCTTTTGCTCCAGGCCTGCGGAGCCGATATCAGGCGCCAAGCTGGAGCCTGGCAGGTGACCCGCTCCCGCCTCACCCTGCCCGGCCGCCTGCGGGTGCCGGGCGATGCCTCCTCGGCCGCCTTCTTTCTTTGCGGCGCGGTGATCACCCCGGGCAGCGAGGTGGTGGCCGAGGAGATGCTTCTCAACCCCACCCGCACGGGCTTTCTCCAGGTGTTGGAGCGCATGGGCGCTAATATCGAAGTGGGGGAGGAGGGCAGGGACCCCGAGCCTTGGGGCCGGGTGCGCGCGGCCTATTCGCCGGAGTTGAAGGGATGCCGAGTGGCGGCTGGCGAGATTCCGCTCCTGGTGGACGAGGTGCCCATCCTGACCCTGGTGGCCACCCAGGCCCAGGGCACCACCGTGTTCCACCAGGTGGGTGAACTCAGGGTAAAGGAATCGGACCGCCTCTCGGCGGTGGTTTCCCAGCTCGGCAGGATGGGGGCCAGGCTGGAGGTGCAGGGAGACGACTTGGTGGTGGAAGGGCCGGCCCCCTTGCGGGTGCCTGGCCAGGCGTTGGAGTCCTTTGGCGACCACCGCATCGCCATGACCTTGGCCCTGGCCGGGGTGGCGGCCGGCGGGATGCCGCGCGTCAACCACGCTGACTGCGCGGCCATCTCCTACCCCCGCTTTGCCCAGGACCTGGAGCGGCTTTTGTCATGATCGTCCTGGGTATCATGGGTGACGCGCGGGTGGCTCATTCGCTTTCGCCCCGCATGCACAATGCCCTGTTGGCCAAGCACGGGCTGGAGGGGGTGTACTTGCCCTTTGCGGTGGAGCCAGCGGCGGTGGGCCAGGCCGTGGCCGGCATCAAGGCCCTGGGCCTGGCCGGGGTCAACGTCACGGTGCCCCACAAGCAGGCGGTTGTGCCCCACCTGGACCGGTTGTCCGAGGATGCCGCTGCCTTGGGCGCGGTGAACACCATCAAGCCCGAGGGCGGGAGGCTGATCGGGTACAATACCGACCTGGAGGGTTTCCGCCGGGCCCTCGCCCAGGCCGGCGCAGGGCCGGCCGGCGGCCGGGCCCTGGTGCTGGGGGCCGGGGGGGCGGCCCGGGCCGTGGTCCTGGCCCTGGTGCGGGACGGCGCCCAGGTGATGGTGGCTGCCCGGCGCCGGGAGCAGGCCGCCGCGCTCTGCGCCGAGCTGGGCGGCGAGGGCCTGAGCCTGGACCAAGCCGCCAAGGTTTTCAAGGGGGTCGATCTGGTGGTGAACGCCACCAGCGTGTCCTCGCCGGCCGAGTCGCCGGACATGCGGGACTGGCTGGGGGAGCTGCCGCCCGCCCCCAACCTGTCGCTGGTCATGGACCTCAACTACGGCCGGCAGGATAATTTCTGGGCCGGGTTGGCCCAAAGGAATGGGGCTGCTTTTGGCGACGGGCTGGCCATGCTGGCCCACCAGGCCTGCTTGAGTTTCAACCTTTGGACCGGCCTGGAGGCAAGGGTGGAGGATTTTTTGGCGGCCCTGGAGGCGCGGTCATGAGCGGCAACCTGTACCTCACCGGCTTCATGGGAGCAGGCAAGACCACGGTGGGCCGCGCCCTGGCCGGGCTCTTGCGCCGCCGCTTCGTGGATATGGACGAACGCCTGGCCCGCCGCCTGGGCATGAGCATCCCGCAGGTCTTTGCTGAGCTGGGCGAGGATGCCTTCCGCCAGGCCGAGAGCAGGGAACTCAGGCGCCTCGCCCGGCAGGGCGGATTGGTGGTGGCCACTGGCGGCGGCCTGGTGGAGCGGGCTGCCAACCGTGAGGTCATGCGCGCCTCGGGCAGCATCCTGCACCTGGACGCCAGCCTGGACACCTGCCGCCGCCGGCTGGGGGCCGAGGTGGAGGGCCGCCCCCTGTGGCGGGACCAGGCCGCAGTGGCCGCGCTCTATGAGCGCCGCCGCCCGGCCTATGCGGAATGCGATCTCAGCTTGAAGGTAGACGGCCGGGGCCCTGAGGAAGTGGCGCAATCCGCGGCCGTGAAGCTGCTGGGCGAGGAACGTTTCCGCGCCGTCCTGGACGGCCGGGAGTGTCCCATCCTTGCCACCGGCCAGGCTCCGCAACGCTTGACCGAGTTCATTGCGGGCCGGCGGGTGGCGCTGCTCACGGACTCCAACCTGGCCCGCCTGCACCTGGAGCGCTACCGCCAGGAGATGGACCCGGTGGCAGAGGTGGTAGTGCCGCCGGGGGAGCGCAGCAAGAGCCTGCGCAGTGCCGAACGCGTGTACCAGGCTTTGTTGCAGGCCCAGGTGGAGCGCGGCGACCTGCTGGTGATAGTGGGGGGCGGTGTGGTTACCGACCTGGGCGCCTTTGTGGCCGCCACCTTCAAGCGGGGCATGGATTTCGTGCTGTGCTCTACCTCCCTGGTGGGCTGCGTAGATGCAGCCATCGGCGGCAAAGCCGCGGTGAACCTGGCCGGTGCCAAGAACCAGGTGGGCTGCTTCACCCGTCCCCGGGCGGTGATACTGGACCTGGCCGCCCTGGCCACCCTGCCGCGGCGGGCGGTGCTGGACGGGCTGGTGGAGGCCTACAAGACCGGCCTGGTGGCCGATCCAGCCCTGGCCGCCTTGATGGAGGAGCACCTGGGCGGGCTGATGCGCGGCGAGGTGCTGGGTCTGGCCCGGGTGGTCGCGCGGGCGGCCCGGGCCAAGGCAGAGGTGGTGAGCCAGGACTTCCGCGAGGCGGGCCGGCGGCGTATATTGAATCTGGGCCACACCTATGGTCACGCCCTGGAGAGCCACAACCGCTACCGGGTGGGCCATGGCCGGGCCGTGGCCGCGGGCATGATGGTGGCCGTGGAGATATCCCGGGCGCGGGGGCTCTTGGATGATGACACCAGCGGGCGCTTGCAGGCTGTGTTGCAAACCCTGGCGCGGGGCAAGCTGGCCTGGCCCACGGCAGAGGAGGCTTGGCCGGTGATGCAAAACGACAAGAAGAACCAGGGTGGACGGGTGGTCTTCGTGCTCGTTCAAGGCGTGGGCCAGCCGCTGGTGGTCGATGACTTGACCCGGCAGGAGCTGCAAGCCGCCCTGCAGCGGGTGGGGAGCAGGTGAGGTGGGCAGCTTCAGGGGACGCATACTGCGGGTAGCCACCTTTGGCGAGAGCCACGGCCCTGGTCTGGGGGTGGTGGTGGAGGGAGTGCCTGCCGGGGTGGCCTTGGACCAGACCCTGGTGCAGGCGGAGCTGGACAAGCGCCGGCCTGGCACCAGTCCCCACGTCTCGCCCCGGCGCGAACCAGACCGGGTGGAGATACTCTCCGGCCTGTCCAAAGGCAAGACCTTGGGCACCCCCATCGCCATGCTGGTACGCAACCAGGACGCCCGCCCGGGCGACTACGGCGAACTGGCCCGGCTCTTCCGCCCCGGCCATGCCGACTACACCTATTGGCGCAAGTACGGCACCCCGCCCCAGCCCGGCGGCGGCCGCGCCTCGGGCCGGGAGACCCTGGCCCGGGTGGCGGCCGGGGCAGTGGCCCGGGCCCTGCTGGAGCCCTTGGGCGTAAGCTTTGCAGCCTACACCGTTGCTGTCGGGGCGGTGCAGGGGAGACAGGTTGACCCGAATTTCGCCCTGGCCCATCCTTTGCGCGCGGCCGACCCGGACATGGCCGAGGCTATGGCCGCTGAGATACAGGCGGCCCGCGCCGAGGGCGACTCGGTGGGCGGGGTGGTGGAGTTGGCCATTGAGGGCGTACCGGCCGGCCTGGGCGAGCCGGTGTTCGACAAGCTGGACGCGCTGCTGGGGGGGGCCATGCTGTCCATCGGCGGCGTGAAGGGGGTGGAGATCGGCGCCGGCTTTGAAGCGGCCCGCCGCCGCGGCTCGCAGAACAACGACCAGATGGGGCCGGAGGGATTCTTGAGCAATCACGCCGGCGGTATCCTGGGAGGCATCTCCACGGGCCAGCCCATTGTGCTGCGCCTGGCCGTGAAGCCCACCCCTTCCATCAGCCGGGAGCAGTCCACCCAGGACCTGGAGGGCCGGCCCCGGCACATAAGCATCCAGGGCCGCCACGACCCTTGCCTCTGCCCCCGCGTGGCGCCGGTGGCCGAGGCCATGGCCGCCTTGGTGATCGCCGACGCCTGGCTGGTGCAGCGCGCCTTGGAAAGGAGCCGCCCATGAAAGTGCTCGTTTTGAACGGTCCCAACCTGAATCTCCTGGGCCGGCGCGAACCAGAGATCTACGGCGACTTGACCCTGGCCGACATAGAGCAGCGCCTCATCGCCCGGGGCGAGGAGCTGGGCATGGAGGTGGAGTGCCGCCAGTCCAACCACGAGGGCGAGTTGGTAGAGGCTGTCCAGCAGGCCGGGGCCGAGGGCGCGGGCGTCATACTCAACGCCGGCGCCTACACCCATACCAGCGTGGCCTTGCGCGACGCGGTGGCCGGCAGTGGCGCGGTGGTGGTGGAGGTGCACCTGACCAATCCGCACGCGCGCGAGGAGTTCCGCCGGGTGTCGCTTCTGGCCGGGGTGTGCGCCGGCGAGGTGGCCGGCTTCGGGTGGGAGTCCTACCTGCTGGCCCTGCAATGGTTCGGGTGGAGGCAGGAAAAAGGCTAGCGTGCCTTTGGCCCTGATTTAACCATTGACTTTCCCCCGGCCAAGGTGTTTAATTCCCGAACTAGGCCGTGGGGCCTGGATAATGCAGAGAAAGGTCGAAGCACCCAGCCATGACGGGTAAGGCGGACATGAGAAAGAGCGCGATGAAGGGGATCAGTGGCCCCTCGGCGCCCTATTTCTTTTTTGGCTATTTTTATTCCGCCGTCCGCCCGGTGGCAGGGGAGGTGTAAGGCCTAAGACCAGCTAATAAGCCGAAACCAACCAAGGCCATGGGCGGACGAAAAGCCGCCCATGGCCTTTTTTGCGTGTAGGGAGGCCGGCGGCAGGAGGTCAGCCCGAGGCCCAGGAGCAAGGAGGAGGAAGATGTTGTCCCCAGGCATGCAAAAAGAGGCGAGCCAAGACCCCGTCAAACCCGGCACGGTGCAGCAGGCGCCGGCTGCGGGCCAGCGGGAGGGCCGGCGTTTCCTGGTCAGCCGCGAGGCCAAGGCCGACGATACCGTGGTCCGGGTGGGCGCGGCGGCCATTGGCGGTTCCCGCTTCGCCGTGATCGCCGGGCCCTGCTCGGTGGAAAGCAGCGAGCAGATGCTTTGCACCGCCCGCAAGGTGAGCCAGGCCGGAGCCGTGATCCTGCGCGGCGGCGCCTTCAAGCCCCGCACCTCGCCGTACAGCTTCCAGGGCATGGGTGAGGAGGGCCTCAAGCTTCTGGCCAAGGCCCGCGAGATTACCGGGCTGCCGGTGGTGACCGAGGTGATGGACAGTGAGGACATCTCCCTGGTGGCGGAGTACGCCGACATTCTCCAGGTGGGCGCGCGCAATGTCCAGAACTTCTCGCTGCTGCGCAAGTTGGGCAAGGTCGACAAGCCGGTGCTCCTGAAGCGGGGGCTCATGACCCGGGTCAAGGAGTTCCTGCTGTCGGCAGAATACATCATGGCCGGCGGCAACGAGCAGGTGGTGCTTTGCGAGCGCGGCATCCGCACCTTTGAAACCGCCACCCGCAACACCCTGGACTTGAGCGCCGTGTGCGTGATCAAGGAGCGTAGCCACCTGCCGGTGGTGGTGGACCCCAGCCATGCGGTGGGCCACCGCCGCTTCGTGCGGCCCCTGGCCCGGGCGGCCTTGGCCGTGGGTGCGGACGGCATCATGGTGGAGGTGCACTGCGCGCCGGAGAGCGCCCTGTGCGACGGCGACCAGTCGCTCACCCCGCCCGAGTTTGCCGACATGATGGACGACCTGCGGCTCATGGCCGGCGCCATGGGACGCACCCTGGAGCTGGGCTAGAAAACCGCAACCTTTTTGGCAAGAGAGAAGAGCCATGCCAGCCGACCGCCAACTAGCCGAGACGCCTGCCGGCCCTGCCGGCGACGCCGCTGCCATCACCTGTGACCAAGCCGCCCGACGGGAGCTGGAAGTCCGGCGCCAGGAGATCGACGAGCTGGACCTTCGCATCCTGGACCTGCTCAACCTGCGCGCCCGCGCGGCCCTGGAGATAGCCCGTTGCAAGCGGGCCGCCGGCCTGGCCGTGTTGGCGCCCGAACGCGAGGAGCGGGTGATCAAGCGGCTTTGCCTGGCCAACCCAGGCCCCTTGCCAGAGGCGGACCTGCGCCGCATCTACAACGAGGTCATCTCTTCCTGCCGCGAGTTGCAGCGGCCGCTCAAGGTGGCCTACCTGGGGCCGGAGTACACCTTCAGCCACCAGGCGGCGCTGTCCCGCTTTGGCAGCGGGGCGGACTTTTGCGGCCAGGCCAGCATCGCCGAGGTGTTCTCGGCCGTGGAGCGGGGCCATTGCCAGGTGGGCCTGGTGCCGGTGGAGAACTCCTGCGAAGGGGGGGTGGGCGTCACCTTGGACCGCCTGCTGTCCTCGGAACTCAAGGTGTGCGGCGAGGTGTTCGCCCCCATCGCCCACGCCTTGATGTCCCGGGAGCAGGAGCTGGACGCGGTGAAGCGGGTCTATTCCCACCCCCAGGGTTTGAACCAGTGCCGGGGCTGGCTGGCGCGGGTCATGCCCGAGGTGGCCCTGTTGGAGTCCAGCTCCACCGCCGCGGCGGCCCGCCGCGCAGCGGCCGAGCCCGGTGCGGCGGCGGTGGGCGCGGAGTTGGCTGCCCGCCGCTACGGCCTGAACCTGTTGGCCACCGATATCCAGGACGCCTCGCCCAACTTGACCCGTTTTCTGGTGTTGGGCCGCGAGTCCTGTCCGCCCACCGGCGAGGACAAGACCTCCCTGGTCTTTTTCGCCGCCCATCAGCCGGGCTCCCTGTATGCCGCGCTCAGCCATTTCTCTTCCCGCGGCTTGAACCTGAGCCGCATAGAGTCGCGCCCCATCAAGGGCCGGCCCTGGGAATACGCCTTTTTCGTGGATGTCATGGGCCACCAGGAGGAGGAGCCTTTGCGCGAGGTATTGGCCGTGCTTTCCGAAAAGCTGGACATGCTGAAGGTGCTGGGCTCCTATCCCCTTGGCGGCGGGCCTTGGGGCGATCGGGCCGAGGGGCACAGCTAGGGAGCAGGAGGCTTTGACCATGGAGGAGGGATTCTTCAGGCCGCTCACCGTGGGTGTCATCGGGGGGCGGGGCCGCATGGGCCGGCTCCTGGTGCGGCTCCTGCAGGAAGCCGGGCAAGAGGTGCTGGTCTTGGACCGGAAGGACGGCCCCTGGGAGCCGAAGCTGGCGCGTCGCTGCCTGGTGCTGGTGCTGGCGGTGCCGCTGTCGGCGGTAGAGGAAGTCATGCGGGCGGTGGGGCCCTATACCAGGGCCGACGGGGCGGTTATCGACGTTGCCTCCCTCAAGGAGGAGCCCCTGCGGGCCATGCTGGCCCACGCCCGCGGCGAGGTGGTGGGTAGCCATCCTCTCTTCGGTCCCCTGGCCGATCCCGCCGGCCAGACGGTGTTTCTCTGTCCCGGCCGGGGCAGGGCCTGGGCCGCATGGTGGCGCTGCCTGTGGCGGCGGGTTGGGGCCCGGGTGGTGGAGATATCTCCTTCCCGCCACGACAGCCTCATGGCCCGGGTGCAGACCTTGCGCCACCTTCTGGTGGCCGTGCTGGGTTTGGCCCTGGTAGAGATGGACTTCGACCCTCACACGGACCTGGCCCTGGCCGGGCCCTGGTTCGGCCGCTTGTGGGAGCTTTTGGACAATCAAGGCGCCCAGCCCGCCGAGCTGTACGCAGAGTTGGCCCTGGCAAATTCCCAGGGCACGGAGGCGGCCCGCGCCCTGGCCCGGGCTGCCGGCCGGCTCCATGTCTCCCTGGCGCAGCGCGACCGCCAAGGAGTGGCCGCCCTGCTGGATCAAGCGGTGCAACTGGTTACGGCCGGCCAGACCGGGCAGGCTGTTGACCGGGCCCGGAACCTGGGGTAGTATGCCTACAGAGAGATTACGTGTAAGGAGAGAGATATGAAGCTCAGGACCGCATGGCGCGGCTGGTGGTGGCAGGTAAACGCGGAGGTGCCGCGCGCCGCAGTGGTCTGAGCATATCTGAAGCAAAGCCGAGACCAAGGCCGTGGACCTCCAGAGGGACCACGGCCTTGTTGCGTTCGGCTTGGGAGACAATCTTGATGCAGGCAGACCTCGACCATTGTGCCCCCCAGGGGCGGGCTTGGGGCTGGTGGTGGCGCACCAGGAGGGAGAGGTCTGTCCATAGCTAGGCCGTAGATGCGAGTAACCAGGAGCCGCGGGCAGACCAGAGAGTCGCCCGCGGTTTTCTTTTTGGGGTTCAGAAAGTGGGAGGGTTTCCATGATACGCGAAGCCATAGCCAAGGCAGCCAGCGGCAAGCACCTGAGTGAAGCCGAGATGATCGCCGCCATGAGCCACATCATGGAGGGCAAGGCCACACCGGCCCAGATCGGGGCGCTTCTCATTGCGCTGCGCATGAAGGGCGAAACCGTGGAGGAGATAGCCGGCGCGGCGCGGGTCATGCGCGACAAGGCCAGCGAGGTGCCCACCTTGGCCCGGGCCGCGGGAGGCGTGTTGGTGGACATAGTGGGCACTGGTGGCGATGGTGCCGGCACCTTCAACGTCTCCACCACCACCGCCTTCGTGGTGGCCGGCTGTGGCCTCAAGGTGGCCAAGCACGGCAACCGCGCCATAAGCAGTTCCTGCGGGAGCGCCGATCTCATCGAGTCCCTGGGCGTGCCCCTGGACCTGGCGCCCGAGGAAATCGGCGCCTGCGTGGACCGGGCCGGTATTGGTTTCCTCTTTGCCCCCAGGCTGCACGGCGCCATGCGCCATGCCCTGGGGCCCCGGCGGGAGATAGGCCTGCGCACCGTGTTCAATCTCTTGGGCCCCCTCACCAACCCGGCCGGGGCCACGGTGCTGCTGGTGGGGGTGTATGACGCCCGCCTGGTAAGACCCCTGGCCGAGGTGCTGGGACGCCTGGGCGCGGAGAGCGCCATGGTGGTGCACGGCGAGGGCGGCCTGGACGAGATCACCGTGACCGGCAGGACCAGGATAGCCCGCCTAGCCCAGGGCCGGGTCAGCGAGTTCACCATCACGCCCGAGGAGCTGGGCCTGCGCCGGGCGGGCTTGGCGGATATCCACGGCGGCGATGTCGAAACCTGCCGCAAACAGACCTTGGCGGTGCTCTCCGGGGAACCCGGTGCTCGGCGTGACATGGTGCTCATGAACGCGGCTGCGGCCCTGGTGGCGGCCGGGCGGGCCGATGGCTTCCGCGAGGGCGTGGCCCTGGCCGCAGGGGCCATAGACTCGGGCGCGGCCATGGCGCGGCTGGAGGACCTGGTGGCCATGGCCAGTGACTACGCCCTGCCGGCATCCCGCGTTCAGGGAGGCGCACGGTGAGCCAGGGGATATTGGAACGGATCCTGGCCAACAAGCGGGTGGAGGTGGCCCGGCTGACCATGCGGAGCGCCTTGGTCGAGCTGCGCCGCCTGGCCGGCCTGGCCCCCCCGCCCCGGGATTTCTTGGCCGCCCTGCGCCAGCGGCCGGGTGGGGCAGTGATTGCCGAGATCAAGCGGGCCTCGCCTTCGGCCGGCAAGTTGGCCCCGGAGGTGAACCCGGCCGGCCTGGCCGCAGCCTATGAGTCCGGTGGCGCGGCGGCGCTCTCGGTGCTCACGGATCGGGTTTTCTTTGGCGGCTCCCTGGAGGACCTGCGCCGGGCCCGGGCTGCCAGCAGCCTTCCGGTCCTGCGCAAAGACTTCATCATCAGCCCGGCCCAGCTTTACGAGGCCCGGGCCGCCGGCGCCGACGCGGTGCTTCTCATCGCGGCCGCCTTGGAGGCCGGCCTTTTGGGGGAACTCTACGACCTGGCCCGGGAGTTGGGGCTGACGCCGCTGGTGGAGATACACCGGGCCGCTGAGCTGGAGACCGTGCTGGCGCTCGCGCCCGATCTGGTGGGCATAAACAACCGCAACCTGGAAACCCTGGAAGTGGACCTGGACACCTGCCTGCGCCTGCGGCCTCTGCTGCCCGCCGGGGTGACGGTGGTGGCCGAAAGCGGCATCCACGGTCCGGAAGATCTGGCCCGGCTGCGGGCCGGCGGCCTGGATGCTTTTCTAGTGGGCACCAGCCTGATGCGCGCGTCCGATCCCGGGGCAGCGCTTCGGGCGCTCACCAGGGGGAAAGGAGCCTTACCGTGAGGATCAAGATTTGCGGCATAACCAACCTGGCCGATGCCCTGGCCGCGGTGCGCCTGGGCGCCGATGCCTTGGGTTTCGTGTTCGCCGACAGCCCCCGCCGCATCAGCCCCGAGGCGGCGCGGGCCATCAGCAACGAGCTGCCGCCCTTTGTGGTCAAGGTGGGGGTGTTTGCCGATGCGCCGCTTAGCCACCTGCGCCGGGTGCGCGATTACTGCGGCCTGGATGCGGTGCAGCTCCACGGCCAAGAGGGCGCGGACTACATCCAGGCCCTGTGCCCGGGGGTGATAAAGGCTCTGCGCCTGAAGACGGGGGGCGGCCGTGACCTGGGCGAATTGCCCATGGCCACCCTGCTCCTGGACGCCTATGACCCTTTGCGCCGGGGCGGCACCGGCAAGACCTGCGACTGGAGCCGCGCCCGGGAGTTGGCCCGCAGCCGGCCGGTGATCCTGGCCGGGGGCCTGCGCCCCGACAACGTGGCCCGGGCGGTGAAAGAAGTACGACCCTACGCCGTGGACGTTTCCAGCGGCGTGGAACAGGAACCTGGGAGAAAAGATCATGACAAGATCGCAAGCTTCATCCATAACGCCAGGGCCGCGGCAAACCCTGCCCACTGAGGCGGGCCGCTTCGGCGATTTTGGCGGGCGCTATGTACCCGAAACCCTGATCCCGGCCCTGGAGGAACTCGCCACGGCCTTTGAGGCGGCCCAGGCGGACGAGACCTTTGCCGCCGAGTTGAGGGGGCTCCTGCGCGATTATGCTGGCCGCGAAACCCCGCTGTACGAGGCCAGGCGCCTCAGCCGCGAGCTGGGTGGGGCGCGTATCTTCCTGAAGCGCGAAGACCTGGCCCATACCGGCGCGCACAAGATAAACAACGCCCTGGGCCAAGTGCTCCTGGCCAAGCGCATGGGCAAGCGCCGCATCATCGCCGAAACCGGCGCGGGTCAACACGGCGTGGCCACGGCCACTGCCGCGGCGCTGATGGGCCTGGAGTGCGTGGTGTACATGGGCACCCTGGACATGGAGCGCCAGGCGCCCAACGTGACCCGCATGCGCATGCTGGGGGCCGAGGTGGAGCCGGTGGCGTCGGGTAGCTGTTCCCTCAAGGACGCGGTGAACCAGGCCATCCGCGACTGGGTGGGCAACGTGGAAACCACCCACTACATCATCGGCTCGGTCATCGGGCCCCACCCCTATCCGCTCATGGTGCGCCAGTTCCAGGCCGTGATCGGCCAGGAGGCCAGGGCCCAGATCCTGGAGCGGGAGGGCAGGCTGCCCGAGGTGGCCTTGGCCTGCGTGGGGGCGGGCTCCAATGCCATGGGCCTGTTCCACGCCTTCCGCTTCGACCCGGTGCAGCTGGTGGGAGTGGAGGCCGGCGGCCACGGGCTGCCCACGGGCCGGCACGCAGCCAGCCTGTGCGCGGGCAGGCCCGGGGTGCTGCACGGCGCCTACATGCACCTGTTGCAGGACCAGCACGGCCAGGTGATCGAGGCCCATTCCATTGCCGCGGGCCTGGACTACCCGGGGGTGGGGCCGGAGCACAGCTTTCTCAAGGAACTGGGACGGGTGCGCTACACCACGGTTACCGACGCCCAGGCGGTGGAGGCTTTCCAGTTGCTCTGCCGCACCGAGGGCATCATTCCTGCCCTGGAGAGTTCCCACGCCATCGCTCACCTGACGGAGCTGGCACCGTCCCTGCCCAAGGACGCCCTGGTCCTGGTGTGCCTTTCCGGCCGGGGCGACAAGGACGTGGCCCAGGTGGCCCGATATCTGGAGGAGCAGTCATGAAGACCATCGGCCAGGCGTTTCAGCAGGCCAAGGCACAAGGCCGCGCCGCCTTCATACCCTATGTGACCGGCGGCCACCCGGAGGCCGATACCTGCGCCCGTCTCATCGCCGCTTTGGATGCCGGCGGGGCGGACATCATCGAGGTGGGCCTTCCCTTCAGCGATCCCATGGCCGACGGGCCGGTGATCCAGCGCGCCAGCAAGCTGGCCCTGGATGCCGGCGCCACTCCCGCCGGCGTCCTGGAAATGCTGGCTGGGCTTTCATCCCAGGTGGAGGCGCCCCTGGTGCTCATGACCTATTACAACCCCGTGTTGGCCATGGGCCTGGAGCGTTTTGCCCGGGCGGCGGCAGGGGCGGGGGTGGCCGGGGTCATCGTGCCCGACCTGCCGCC
>CAZUHP010000002.1:133842-171777 GCA_964620595.1 uncultured Desulfarculaceae bacterium
CAGGCCGCGGCCCTGGCCCAGGCGGCCGACGGGGTGATCGTGGGAAGCGCCTTGGTGCGCCGCGTGCTGGAAGCGGATTCGGGCGCGGTTGCCGTGGCGTCGGTGCAAGGGCTGGCCGGGGAGTTGCGGGCCGCGCTGGCACCCTGACGGGCGCTGCACTCCAGCGCGCGGGCGGCCGGGATGGACCCTGGCCGCCCGCGCGTTTTGGCGCGAATCGCCCAGGTGCTGTTTGCCGCGTCCCTGTGAGCAGTTACACTTTTAATATAACCATGAGGGGGTTTGGCGAAAAAGGGAGGTAAACGGCATGAGGCAGAAATCGTGGATCGTGATGGGGTGCGCCTTGGCGCTGGTCGTGGCCATGGCGGCTCCGGCCCTGGCGGGCGCTGGCATGCCGCCAGCAGACGGTCAGGCGTTCTGGACCTACATCAGCAAGACCAACCCTTACACCAAGTGGACCATGTGGCCCGGCAAGGAGGGCATGTACGAGGGCAAAAGCCCCCACGGCCGCTACCTGAAGATATTCGTCAACCAACCGGCCTTGCAGGCGCTCAAGGCCCACAAGCCCATGCCACCGGGCGCCATCATCGTGAAGGAGAATTACAAGGACAAAAAGACCCTGGCCGCCATCACGCCCATGTACAAGGTCAAGGGATTCAATCCCCAGGGCGGCGACTGGTTCTGGGCCAAGATCAGCGACGGCAAGGTGCTGGCTGCGGGCAAGGTGAGGGGTTGCCTCAAGTGCCACCAAGCAGTGCAGGCGAACGATTGGATCTTCACCAAATAACCATGAAACACGACCAGGGTGGTGCCGGCCTTTGCCCGGCCCTTGCCTGGTTGCCAGGAGGAAAGCCATGAGCCATCACGATCTGCCCCAGCATTACCAGAGGTTGTTGCAGGCCTATCCAGAGTACATGCAGGCGGTGAACCGGCTGGGCGAGCTGGCCAAGCAGCAAGGCCCCATCCAGGGCAAGACCGCCCATCTCATCCAGTTGGCCGCGGCCGCGGCCCAGGGCTCCGAGGGGGCGGTGCATAGCCACACCCGCCGGGCAAGGGAGGCCGGCGCCTCGGACCAGGAGATACGCCACGCGATCATCCTGCTCACCAGCATATTGGGCTTCCCCCAGGTGAGCGCCGCCCTGAGCTGGGTGGACGACGTGCTGGACTAGCATCAGCCAAAAGGCCCCGCTAAGGGCGGGAAGGGCAGGAGAGTGAGTCTCTCCTGCCCTTTTTGGTGGTTTTTCACCTGGTTTTTTCGTGGCTGCATTTGGAAGCAGCTTCTCACTTGGAAGAAGCGGGCGGCGGGGTCATAATCAGGGAGGGTCGGCCCCGGAGCCTGGCGTCCTGGCCGCCCGGGGTTTGCCTGCAGCCTGAGTATCCACGTGGGCAGGAAGGAAGACAGTCAGTTGAGCAGCGAGTCTTTTGTGTACGAACCCATCGGCGTGTTGCACACTCCTTTCAGTGATCCCGCTGGCGCGCCCATCCAGCCTCCAGGCGCCCGGGGGGTGGAGGGCTGGGCCGAGCTGCGGCCCGAGTTGGTGGAAGGACTCAAGGACCTGGAGGGGTTTTCCCACCTGATCCTCATCTACCATTGCCACCGGGCCAAGGAGCCGGAGCTTCTGGTCAAGCCCTTCCTGGACACCCGGTTTCACGGGGTGTTCGCGGTGCGGGCGCCGGCCCGGCCCAATCCCATCGGCCTTTCCGTGGTGCGCCTGCTGGCCGTGGAGGGCAGCCGCCTGCGCCTGGCCGAGGTGGACATGCTGGACGGCACCCCCCTGCTGGACCTGAAGCCCTACGTGCCCCAGTTCGACATGCCAGAGGGCGAGGTGCGTATAGGCTGGCTTACCGGCAAGGTCGCGGCGGCAGACCGTTGCGGCGACGCGCGTTTTCATCGCTCCTGAGCCAGGCGGCGCCGATTGGGCTAAAATGAAACAAGAGCGGTTTGGCCGGTTGTGCATCGCGGACTGCGGGAGGGCGTAGGTCATGATCATCGGGGTGCCCAAGGAGATCAAGAATCACGAGTACCGGGTGGCCATGGTGCCGGCCGGGGTGGCCCGGATGAAGGCGGCGGGCCACCAGGTTGTCGTGGAGTGCCGGGCCGGAGAGGGCAGCGGGCTCAGCGACCAGGAATATGCCGCGGCCGGGGCCGAGTTGGTGGACTCGGCCCAGGAGGTCTATGAGCGCTCCGACATGGTGATGAAGGTCAAGGAGCCCCTGCCGCCGGAGTATGGGCTGCTCAGGGAGGGACAGATCCTTTTCGCCTACCTGCACCTGGCGCCGGCGCCGGAGCTGACCCGCGCCTTGTTGGATTCGGGCTGCATCGGGGTGGCCTACGAGACCATCCAGCTGCCCGACGGTTCGCTGCCGCTCTTGACCCCCATGAGCGAGGTGGCCGGCCGCCTGGCGCCCCAGATCGGAGCCTCCTACCTGACCAAGAGCCACGGCGGCCGCGGAGTGCTGCTGGGCGGGGTGCCGGGGGTGGAGCGGGGCAAGGTGACCATCATCGGGGCCGGGGTGGTGGGCACCAACGCGGCCAAGATCGCGGTGGGGCTGGGCGCCCAGGTGTTTCTGCTGGACATCGACCAGCAGCGGCTGGCCTACCTGGACGACATATTCGGCACCCGGCTCACCACGGTCATGTCCAGCCCGGAGAACATCGCCCGCCTGGTGGCCGTCTCCGACGTGGTCATCGGGTCGGTGCTCATACCCGGGGCCAAGGCGCCTTCCTTGGTCACCCGCCAGATGATCGCGGCCATGCAGCCCGGCTCGGTGGTGGTGGATGTGGCCATCGACCAGGGCGGCTGCTTTGAGACCTCCCGGCCCACCACCCACCAGGACCCGGTGTACCTGGTGGACCGGGTGACCCATTACTGCGTCACCAACATCCCCGGCAACGTGGCCCGCACCTCCACCTTTGCCCTCACCAACGTGACCCTGCCCTATGCCCTGGCCATAGCCACCCAGGGCCTGGCCCAGGCGGCGCGCCGCGACCCGGCCTTGGCCCTGGGCGTGAACGTGTGCGCCGGCCGCGTCACCCACCCGGCAGTGGCCGCGGCTTTGGACGAGGAGTGCCGCGACCCCCTGGAATGCCTGGGCTGACCGGTGAGGGCGTTCTCTCCGACCCCACCGCTAGGCCTTGACCTCCAAGCCATCGCTTTATCTATCGCCTTTCCTGGGCTAGAATGAACGAATATGCCCCCTCTGCCCAAACTTGTTTAGGAGGAAAAATCATGTTTGCCCTTTTACGACCGGTCCGTCTCGCGGTTGTATGCCTGCTTGCCATCTTCTTGCTGGCCCTGCCCTTGGCAGCCCTGGCCGGGGAGAGCAAGATAGTCCGTTATGGCAAGGGATACCGTTTCGACAAGAACGGCTGGATATATGTGCATATCGAGGGGGAGCCCTATGAACGCGGCTTCCAGCACGGCTACCTGGTGGCCAAGGAGCTGGAAGTGATCATGAAGAGCCTCAAGTACCTCACCTACCATGACACTGGCAAGCACTGGGACTTCTTTACCGACGCGGCCGAGAAGATGTGGACCAAATGGCTGGACAAGGAGTTCCTGGACGAGATCAAGGGAATCGCCGCCGGTGCCCAGAAGCGGGGGGTGAAGATCACTTGGCAGGACGTGCTGGCCTGGAACGGCCAGGAAGAGATCATGGACTACTGGTGGCCCAATGTCTTGCCCCAGTATCGTTATATCTCCAAGATCGGTGCGCCGCGCGATCATTGCAGCGCCTTCCTGGCCACCAAGCCCTATACCGTGGGCGGCAAGATCGTCATGGCCCACAACTCCTGGAACAACTTCGAGTGGGGCCAGTTCGCCAACGTGATCCTGGACATCAAGCCGGCCAAGGGCCACCGCATCTTCATGCAGTCCCAGCCGGGATACATAGACAGCATGGCCGATTTCTTCGTGACCGACGCGGGCATCATGGGCACCGAGACCACCATCGGCGGCTTCTCGCTCTACGACGAGAACGAGGCGCCGGAGTTCTTGCGGGTCCGCAAGGCCATGCAGTACGCGGACAACCTGGACCAGTTCGTCTCGCTGATGAAAAAGCAGAACAACGGCGGCTATGCCAACTCCTGGCTGCTGGCGGACATCAAGACCGGCGAGATCATGCGCTTCGAGCTGGGGCTCCGGTTTTCGAGCGTGAAGCGCAAGAAGCATGGCTACTTCGTGGGCTTCAACGCGCCCCTGGACCCCCGCATCCGCAACCTGGAATGCTCCAACACCGGCTACTGCGACATACGGCGCCACCAGGGCGCCCGCCAGGTGCGTCTGCCCCAGCTCATGGAGCAGTACAAGGGCAAGATAACCGCGGCGGTGGGCCAGAAGATATTGGCCGACCATTACGACGTCTATCTCAAGAAAGAGAACCATCCCTGCTCGCGCACCGTGGACGGCCACTACGAGCTGGATGCGCGCGAGTACATGAGCGACCCCAGCCGGCCCAAGCCCTACCGCCCCCGGGGCACGGTGGACGGCAAGGTCATGACTTCGGACATGGCCAAGAAGCTGAGCTTCGTGGCGCGCTGGGGCAATTCCAGCGGCATGCCCTTTGACGCCGACAAGTTCCTGGCCGAGCACCCCCAATGGAGCTACCTGGCCGGCTACCTCTTTGACCGGCCCAGCCAGCCCTGGACCGAGTTCCACGCGGGCCAGACCGAGTAAAGGCCGGTGGTTTTGCGGGCGCTGCTGGTTCTCACCGCCTGGCTGCTCTCGTTCCTGCTCCCCTTGTCTCCCGCCCTGGGCGGGGGACAAGGGGAGCAGGCCGCTCCTGCGGGCCGGGCGGGCTGGGGCCACTTGGAGCTAAAGGTTCGGGCCTATTACCTGCACCGGGATTTCGAGCGGGCCGGCTTGCAGGAGAGCCTGGCCCTGGGCGCCTGGGCGGTCTACACCAGCCCGGAATGGCATGGGCTCTCCTTCGGCCTGGGGGGCTACACCTCCCAGCCTTTTCTGGTGGACGACCCCCGGCACGACGGCGGCGGGCTGTTGGCCGCCGGGCAGTCCGGCTACAGCGTGCTGGGCCAGGCCTGGTTGCAGGCCCGCCTGGGAGACACTTCCCTGCGCCTGGGCCGGCTGGAGCTGGATTCGCCGTTCATCAATCCCTTTGACGTGAAGATGGTTCCAGTGACCTTTGAGGGCGCCCTGCTGACCGACCACAGCCTGCCGGGCCTGCGCCTCACCGCCGCGCACCTTATTGGCATCAAGCCCTGGACCGACACCACCTTTCAGCCCTTCAGCCGGGCCGCGGGGGTGGGCGGCGAAGAGCCGGTGAGCTTGGTGGGCGGGGTGTGGCGACCGGCCAAGGGCTACACCTTGCAGCTTTGGGACTACTTCTGCCACCAGTTCATGAACGTGGCCTTTTTCCAGGCCGACGCCAGCTTCAGCCTGAGCCGGGAGACGACCCTCCTGGCCTCGGCCCAGGCCATTGACCAGCGCGACGTGGGCCGGGCTCTGGGCGGTACCTTCAACGCGGGGCAATGGGGGCTCCAGGCCAAGCTCCTGTGGCGCGGCTGGGGCTTCACCGCGGCCTTCACCAGCACCCGGCCCGACCATGACATCGTCAACCCCTGGGGCTCGTATCCGGTTTATACCTCCATCATGGAGGAGGACAACGACCGGGCCGGCGAGGATACCTGGCTGGCGGGCCTGAGCTACGACTTCGCCTGGCTGGGGGCCAAGGGCCTTTCCGCCTACACCCTGCACACCTTCAGCCGCACCCCGGACAGCGGGACCCATGCCTCGCCGGACCAGACCGAGCACGACCTCACGGTGGACTACCGTTTCGCCGGGGCGCTCGAGGGCCTCTGGCTCCGGGTGCGGGGGGCCTACGTGGACCAGGACGAGAGCCTGGGCGGCGAGGACTTCAGCGACTTCCGCATCATCATCAACTACGATTTCAGCCTGGGCGGTTAGCCCGCGCGCTGCCGGGCTTGCGCGTTCGGGCGCGGGAGGTTAGGTTCTG
This sequence comes from uncultured Desulfarculaceae bacterium, assembly GCA_964620595.1. Taxonomy (GTDB): domain Bacteria; phylum Desulfobacterota; class Desulfarculia; order Desulfarculales; family Desulfarculaceae; genus Desulfocarbo. The sequence continues at coordinate 139,813 of CAZUHP010000002.1, forward strand.
GGAGGGGGGGGAAGCGGCTTCACGCCAAGGGAGTAAAGCTCATGCAAAGACCCTGTGGGATCATAGCGCTGGCCATTATCCTGGCCCTGGCCTTGGCGCCGGTCGCCCTGGCCGAGGAGGTGCAGGAGATACAGATAGATGATGCTCCGGCAAAGCCCACCCCCGGGCCGCAGGAGACGTGCATCGGCGAACCCCTGCCCCACCACGGGGCCGGCGAGGCGCCCTGGGGGCCGGAGGGCACGGCCGAGCGCCAGCGCCGGCGCCAGGCCAAGCTGAACTACACCCAGGCCATTGACGAGTTCAACGCGGGCAACTACGAGAAGGCCGTGCAGCTCATAGAGAGCTATCTGGCCGTGTTCCCGGCCGATAGCCAGGCTCGGGCCCTGCTGGAGCGGAGCCGCCGCCTGGCCCGGGCCCAGCGTTTCGGTTGGCTCAGGGTGAGTTGCGACCCCCAGGCCCAGGTGCTGGTGGACGGCAAGCCGGTGGGCAGGACCCCCCTCAAGCTGGAGCTGGCGGTGGGACCCCATGAGGTGGAGGTGCGCGCCCAGGGCCTCAGCCAGAGCGGGCACGTGTTCATCAAGCCCCGCACCACCCACGGCATAAGCTTTGATCTGCATCCCCGCTGGCAGGAGGAAGGACAGGGCGGCGCCAAGCCCCAGGGCCGTCGCCCCGGCCGTTGACATCCCGCCGGGCCGGTAGTAATATTGGCCGAACTTGATTCGGAGGCATGGTCATGAAGAGGACTAATTGGAAAACCGGCTCAACCAGCCCTTCCAAACGCACTGGTTTGGTGCGCACCCTCTCCCCCCTTACCGCCATCCTGGTATCCGTACCCAGCCTCCTGATTATTCTGCCCCTGTAGGGGCCTGACACTTCACAAAAACAATCAATATTATTGCCGCCGGCCCTGTTGGCCGTGGTGTCGTGGCGCCTGCTGGTGTCCAAGAAGGCGCCTGGCCAGGTGAATAGACTGCTTGCCGGCCATTTTGGAAGTGGGACCGCGCATTAGGAGTATCAGACATGACCAGAAACAGCGACCAGGTTAAAAAAGGAACCGCCCGTGCGCCCCAGCGCTCCCTGCTGCGGGCCCTGGGGCTGGACAGCCAGGACATGAAGCGTCCCTTCATCGGCATTGCCAACTCCTTGACCGAGACCGTACCCGGCCACATTCACCTGGACCGCCTGGGCGCGGAGGTGAAGCGCGGCGTGCGGGAAGCGGGCGGCACCCCCTTCGAATTTCACACCATCGGCATCTGCGACGGGTTGGCCATGGGCCACGCCGGCATGTACGCCTCGCTCCCCAGCCGCGAGCTGGTGGCCGACAGCGTGGAACTCATGGCCCGGGCCCACGGCTTCGACGCCCTGGTCCTGATCGCCTCCTGCGACAAGATCGTGCCGGGCATGCTCATGGCCGCCTGCCGGCTGAACCTGCCGGCCATCATGCTCACCGGCGGGCCCATGGCCTATGGCGAGTACCAGGGCCAGGTGGTGGACCTGATCACCGTGTTCGAGGGCGTGGCCAAGGTGGAGGCGGGCGCCATGAGCGCGGACGAGCTGGAGGAGCTGGAGCGCAGGGCCTGCCCGGGCGCCGGCTCCTGCGCGGGCATGTTCACCGCCAACACCATGGCCTGCATCACCGAGGCCCTGGGCTTGAGCCTGCCCGGCTGCGCCTGCGCCCTGGCCGAGAGCCAGGAGAAGACCCGCCTGGCCTTTGAGACCGGCAAGGCGGTCATGACGCTTCTGGAGAAAGGCTTGAGGCCCTCGGACATCTTGAGCGCCCACAGCTTTGCCAATGCCTGCCGGGTGGACATGGCCCTGGGCGGCTCCACCAACACGGCCCTGCATCTGCCCGCCATAGCTCACGAAGCGGGCATACCCTTTGGCCTGGCCGAGTTCGACCAGATATCCCGCACCACCCCCCATCTCTGCTCCATGAGCCCGGGCGGCCCCATGCGCATGACCCATCTCTTCGAGGCCGGCGGAGTGGGCGCGGTGATGAAGCGCCTGGAGGGCATGCTGCACCTGGAGGCCGGGGCGGTGACCGGGGGCAGCCTGGCCGACTATCTGCCCGCCGAGGTGCCCGCGGTGGAGGCCTTTGGCCAGCCGGTGATCCACAGCCTGGAGCAGCCGGTGCACGCCCAGGGTGGGCTGGCGGTGCTCTACGGCAACCTGGCTCCGGAGGGCGCGGTGGTCAAGCAGACCGCGGTGGAGGAGGACATGCTCACCCACCAGGGGCCTGCCCGCTGCTTTGACTGCGAGGAGGACGCGGTGGCGGCCTACAACCAGGGCCTGATCCAGGCCGGCGAGGTGGTGGTGGTGCGCTACGAGGGCCCGGCCGGCGGGCCGGGCATGCGCGAGATGCTGGCCCTGACCAGCCTCATCTCCGGTGGCCCCCTGGACGGCAAGGTGGCCCTGGTCACCGACGGCCGCTTCAGCGGCGGCAGCCGGGGCGCGGCCATCGGGCACGTATCCCCCGAGGCGGCCCAGGGTGGGCCGCTGGCCCTGGTGAGAGACGGCGACCTCATCAGCATCGACATTCCCGGCCGCGGGCTGGAGCTGATGGTGGAGGCCGACACCCTGGCCCAGAGGCGGGCCCAATGGCAGGCCCCGACCAAACGATTCAAACGTGGAGCCCTGGCCCGCTACGCCAGCCTGGTCACCAGCGCGGCCACGGGCGCTATCCTGCGCGACAACCCCGAGGAACAGGGGGGAGAAAATGAATAGCCAACTACAAGCGATAGAGAACAAGTCAGACAACCATCCCCACACCGGCGCCGACACCGTGGTGGCCAGTCTGCTCCACCAGGGAGTGGAAGTGGTCTTTGGCATGCAGGGCGGCAGCATCATGCCGGTGTACGATTCGCTCTACCGGGTGGGCGCCCCGCGCCACATCATGGTGGGCCACGAGCAGGGCGCGGCCCACATGGCCGACGGCTACGCCCGCGCCACCGGCAAGCCCGGCGTGGTGCTCACCACCAGCGGCCCCGGCGCCACCAACCTGGTCACCGGCCTGGCCACCGCCATGATGGACTCCATACCGCTGGTGGCCATCACCGGCCAGGTCAGCTCCAGCCTCCTGGGCAACGACGCCTTTCAGGAGGCGGACATGTGGGGCATCACCATGCCGGTGACCAAGCACAACTACCAGGTCATCGACCCGGACGAGTTGCCCGATGTGTTTGCCGAGGCCTTCTATGTGGCCATGAGCGGCCGCCCCGGACCGGTCTTGATCGACCTGCCCAAGGACGTGGCCCAGCAGGAATGCCCCCGCTCCCAGGCCCCGCCCCGGGTGCCCGAGGGTTACTGGACGCCTTACCAGCCCAACCCCAAGCGGGTGGCCGAGGCCCTGGAGCTGCTGCGGGGCGCCCAAAAGCCGGTGATCCTGGCCGGCGGCGGAGTGATCCAGGGCGAGGCGGCCGAGGAGCTGAAGCGCTTCGCGGAGATGCTTTCCATCCCGGTGACCAGCACCCTCATGGGGCTGGGCAATTTCCCGGCCGACCATCCCCTGTCCCTGGGCATGCCCGGCATGCACGGCACCGGCTACGCCAACCTGGCCCTGTACCAGGCGGACGTGATCCTGGTGTTGGGCTCGCGCCTGGACGACCGCATCACCGGCCAGGTGGACAAGTTCTGCCCCCAGGCCAAGTTGATCCACGTGGACATAGACGCCAGCGAAATCAACAAGATCCTCAGCTGCGTGGTGCCGGTGGTGGGGCACGCCAAGCCCACCCTCAAGGCCTTCATCAAGGAGGCCGGGCAGTGGGAGACCCGGCCCGACTACACCGCCTGGCTCAAGGAGATAGAGGGCTGGAAGCGCCAGTACCCCATGAGCTATCCCCGGCGGCCCGGCATGATCGCCCCCCAGGAGGTGGTGGAGCTGCTGGGCCGGGTGCTGGACCAGGAGGCCACCGTGGTCACCGGGGTGGGCCAGCACCAGATGTACACCGCCCAGTACTATCCCTTCCGCCGGCCGCGCAGCCTGATCACCAGCGGCGGCCTGGGCACCATGGGCTTCGGCCTGCCCGCGGCCCTGGGCGCCAAGGTGGGCAGCCCGGAGCGCGACGTGGTGTGCATAGACGGCGACGGCTCCTTCCTGATGAACATCCAGGAGCTGGCCACTGCGGTGCGCTACCGCATCGGGGTGGTGGTGGTGATCCTGAACAACTCCTACCTGGGCATGGTGCGCCAGTGGCAGGACATGTTCCTGGAGGGACGGCGCAGCGAAACCCTGCTTTCCGGGGTGCCCTACGACAAGGTGGCCAAGGCCTTTGGCGGCCTGGGCCGGCGGGTGGAGAAGCAGGCAGAGGTCCAGGGCGCCCTGGAGTGGGCCTTGGCCCAGTGCCGCAAGGAGAACCTGCCCGTGGTCCTGGACGTGCAGGTGGACCCCGAGGCGGTGGTGCTGCCCATGGTTCCCCCCGGCGCGCCCAATGCCGAGTTTTTGCCTTGCCAGCCGGAAGGAGGGCTGTCATGAACGATCTCAAGCCGATCGCGGTCCTGGTGCGTAACGAGCGGGGGGTGCTGGCCCGGGTGGCCGGCCTCTTTGCCCGGCGCGGCTTCAATATCACCAGCCTGGCGGTGGGCGAGACCGAGGACCCCCGCTTCTCGCGCATCACCGTGGCGGTGAGCGGCGACGACGCCACCTTGGAGCAGGCGGTCAAGCAGCTCAACCGCCTGGTGAGCGTGATCAAGGTCATGGACCTTTCCAAGGGCTCCCGGGTGGAGCGGGGCCTGGCCCTGATCAAGGTGCGGGCCAAGCCCGAGGACCGGGCCGAGATCCTGCAATTGGTGCAGATTTTCCGCGCGCGGGTGGACCACGTGGACCATCAGAGCATGGTGGTGGAGGTGACCGGCGAGCGCGCCAAGGTGCAGGCCATGATCGACATGCTGAAACCCCACGGTATCCTGGAGATGGTCCGCACCGGCCAGATCGCCCTGGGACGCAGCGAGACCATCTACCAGGTGCCCGGCGCGGAGGTCCCCGAAGAGGCCGCCGAGACGGGGGTCTACAACTTGTATCAGCCAAATCAAGGAGAATGAGGATGAGCGCCAAGATCTATTATGAAAAGGACGCCAACCTGGCGGACCTGGAAGGCAAGACCATCTGCGTGCTGGGCTACGGCAGCCAGGGCCGCGCCCACGCCCGCAACCTGCATGACAGCGGCCTCAAGGTGGTGGTGGGCCTGCGCCAGGGCAGCGCCACCTTCAAGCAGGTGGCCGAGGACGGGCTCAAGGCCCTGCCGGTGGCCGAGGCGGTGGATGGAGCCGATTTGATCGCCTTTCTCCTGCCCGACCCGGCCCAGCCCGAGGTGTATTACCGCTACGTGGACGGCAAGATGAAAGAGGGCGCCACCTTGCTTTTCGCCCACGGTTTCAACGTGCACTACGGCCAGATCACCCCCCCGGCCGATGCCGACGTGATCATGGTGGCGCCCAAGGGCCCGGGCAAGATCGTGCGCGATCTGTATGAGCAGGGCCAGGGCGTGCCCTGCCTGGTGGCCATTCACCAGGACGTATCCGGCAAGGCCCTCCAGAACGCCCTGGCCTATGCCTTGGGGCTGGGCGGCGCCCGGGCGGGAGTGGTGGAAACCACCTTTGCCGAGGAGACCGAGACCGACCTCTTCGGCGAGCAGGCCGTGCTCTGCGGCGGCGTGTCCGCGCTCATCAAGGCCGGCTTCGAAACCCTGGTGGAGGCGGGCTACGCCCCGGAGATGGCCTACTTCGAGTGCTGCCACGAGATGAAGCTCATCGTGGACTTGATCTACCAGGGCGGCCTCAAGAAGATGCGCCAGTTCGTGAGCGACACCGCCAAGTGGGGGGACGTGACCCGCGGTCCCCGGGTAGTGGACGAGTACACCAAGCAGGAGATGCGCGAGATACTGGCCGAGATCCAGGACGGCCGCTTTGCCAGCGAATGGGTGCTGGAGAACCAGGCCAAGCGGCCGCGCTACAATGCCCTGCTCAGGCGCGAGGCCGAGCATCCCATCGAGGAGGTGGGCGACCGCCTGCGCCAGATGATGCCCTGGCTCAAGTAGGACACCATGCGGACGGCCCGCCCCGCTGCCGTGCGGGGCGGGCCGTTGACTAGTATATCCCCGCCTCGCAGCCCGCGGCGATGGTCTGGCCCAGCTCCCGGCAGCGGGCCAGGTCCTCTTCCCTTACCTCGCCTCGGGCGATCACCGGGTCGAACACCTTCTTGAACTGGTAGCCCAGGCAGATGCGCTCGATGCTCCTGAGCGCGCCGCTGCCGTCGTTGCCCGCGCTGATGAACACCACGTAGGGTTTCTTGAAGACTTCCTTGCGGCCCCGGGCCTGGTCATAGGTGCGGTCGAAGAAGTCCTTGACCATGCCGGACATGTAACCGAAGTTTTCAGGCGAGCCTATGGCCAGCCCGTCGCAGGCCAGAAGATCGTCCAGGCCGGTGTCAGCGGCGCGCTTCAACATGGCCCGGCAGCCCTCCATGGCTTGGACTCCTTCGGCCACCGCCTGGGCCATGCGTTCGGTGTTGCCGGTCTGCGAGTGATACATCACCAGGATGGTACACATGATCAGGTCTGCTCCTTGGCCTCGCGCGGGCTGGTGCCTGCGGCCTCTTTTTCGTCATGGCGGAAGCAGCGGCGCGGGCCCTTTGGCGAGTGCCTGCCAGGGGCCTGACAAGGGGAGAGCCTGGGCGGCGGTTCTTCCCTTGCCGGCGGGTTCGCGGCCATGAATTCCACGCAGTCCACGCCTCTCTTTTGCCCCACTGGGGCTACTCTGCCATGATACCAGACATGGCGCGGGTCACCGTTGCCTTGCAATCCCCCCGCCGCCTGGGGCATTCTATTAAAACAGGTAACTGCAGCCAAGAGATTCCGGTTCACAACGGCGGCCTGCCCAGGCGTAGCGGCGCATCGTTTTGTCAATAGGATCTTCAAGCTCCACGCCCGCTGCGCTCTTGCCACAGCGATGGAGAATTATCATGTTGAAGGCCATTCGTGCATTGTTGGTGGTGGTGCTGGCCTTGGCGGCCACCTGGGCGGTTCTGCCGGCCCAGGCCGCGGCGCCCAATTACCCGGAGGTGATGTTCATCCTGGATGCCTCGGGCAGCATGTGGGGTGATGCCGGCGGGCAGAAAAAGATAGATGTGGCCAAGCAGGTCCTGGCCCAGGCGGTGCCGGCCTTGCCGCCCGAGGTGCGGGTGGGCCTGGTGGCCTATGGGCACCGCAGAAAGGGCGACTGCACGGACGTGGAAACCCTGGTGCCGGCGGGCAGCACTGACCGCAAGGCGCTGCTGGCCAAGGTCCAGGCGCTTTCGCCCAAGGGCAAGACCCCTATCGCCGCCTCGGTGAAGCAGGTGGCCGAGGCGCTGAAGGGCAAGGAGAACGAGACCACTATCGTGCTGGTCTCCGACGGTATCGAGACCTGCCACGACGACCCCTGCGGGGTGATAAAGGCGCTCAAGCAGAGCGGCATCAAGTTCGTGCTGCATGTGGTTGGCTTTGGCGTGGATGCCAGGGGCAAGGAGCAGCTCTCTTGCCTGGCCCGGGCCGGCGGCGGCAAGTACTTCTCTGCCGGCGATGCCAAGGGGCTCCTGGCCGCCTTGGAGGCCGTGAAGAAAGACGTGGCCGTGAAGGTCGAAAAGGCCAAGACCACCAAGGTGGCCAGGAAGAGCCGCCTGGGCAAGCTCAAGCTGGTCGTTCCCCAGAGCACGGTGAGGAGCCTGCAGGTGCTCAAGATATTGAAGCCCGACGGCAAGCTGGTCAAGGAGGCCACCCGGCTGAAGGCCGAGAGCGTGCATCCCCTCCTGGCTGGCAAGTATAAGGTGGTCCTGGGCTTTGCCAATCCCAACTACGTGCCTCCCACCGAGGTCACGCTCGGCGAGTACGAGGTCAAGGGCGGCGAGACCACCGAGATCAAGCTGGGCGGCATCGTGTTCAACTTGGCCAAGGGCTTGGGAGATGCTGCCCGCTGGGTGGGGGTGTTGGACGAGGGCAGCGAACAGTATTTCGTGCGCCTCGGATACCATAACAATGGTTATTACCTGTGGAAGCCCAAGGCGGTGCCGGCCGGAACCTACAGCATCACGGTGACCTATGCCCGCAGCAAGACGCCGTGGACACTGGCCAAGGGCGTGAAGGTGGAGGCCGGCAAGGAGACCGTGGTGACCTTGGACACGGGCTTTGCCCTCAAAGAGGCTCCCGGCGTGCAGGCCTGGGAGCTGCTGCCCGCTGGCAAGAGCACTCCGGTCCTGGTGGTGCGCCGGCGCTGGGACAATGACTATCCCCTGTGGGCGACTTTTCCCATGCAGCCCGGCAAGTATGACCTTCGGGTGTACTTGAAGGGCATGAAGGAACCCCTGCCGGTGGGCGAGGGGATTGAGATAAAGAAGGGCCAGACCGTGGTGTTCGACGCTGGCTTGTAAACCAGAGGCATGACAGCGACCGCCCCCGGCTTGGGAGGCGGGCAGTGGCCGGAAGTGGTTTGGGGTACCGCTTCCGGTCGCTTTGTGGGGGCGTGGGGGCGTGGGGGCGCGGGCCCCTATAGCGGCGCGGGCTTGCGGGCAGGGCCTCTTTGCGCTGCTTCTCCTATGTTGCTGACGAAAGGAGCAGCTCTATAGTATGCTTTTCTGTAGAGGTAGCGGCTTTGGGGGGAAAGATGTTTAGTTTGAGCAAGGGGAGGTGATGGCGGCGGCGCGTGTGGCACGGCTGGTCGTCTGGGGCTTGGCCTGGGCTTGCCTGGTGTTGGGGGTGGGGCACTTTTGCGGCCAGGGGACGGCCTGGTCGGGCGAACCTCCCATCCTAATCGGCGGCACCGTGTCCTTGGAGGGCAAGTACCGCAAGCCCTCCAAGATCATACAAACCGCCCTCAGGCTTTGGGCTGAGCAGGTCAACAAGGGAGGTGGCCTCCTGGGCCGGCCGGTCAAGCTGATCCTCTACGACGATCAAAGCGATCGCCAACTCTGCAAAAAGCTTTATACCAAGCTCATCCACCAGGACAAGGTGGACCTGGTGGTGTCTCCCTACAGCACCACCCTGACCCTGGCCGCCTCGGAAGTCACCGAGCCCGCCCATTACGTGCTGTTGGCGTTTGCCGCCTCGGGCTCCCAGGTCTGGGAACGGGGCTACCATTACATATTTGGCGTGTATGCCCCGGCGGACCGCTACTTTATCGGGTTCTTGGACGTGATGGCCCGGCACAGGTTCAAGACCGTGGCCGTTGTCTACGAGGACAGCCCCTTCAATGTCTCCGCCGCGGCAGGGGCCATGGCCTGGGCCGAACGCTTCGGCCTGGAGGTGGTGCTGTTCCACTCCTTTCACAACGGCGCCCGGGAGTTACCCCAGGTGATGAAGGCGGTGCGTGCGGCCAAGCCGGACGGGCTCGTGTTCTCGGCCTATCCGCCGGACTGCTTCCGGGCCTTGGCCGAGATGCAGGCCCTTGGCTGCCGGCCGCCGGCGGTGGGAATGTCCATTACCCCGGCCCTGCCCGATTTTCTCAAGAAGGCCGGCTCCCTGGGGGAGGGTGTGTTCGGGCCCTCCCAGTGGGAACCCAACGCGCGTATTCCCTTTCCGGGCACGCGGCGCTTCATCCGGGACTACAAGGAGTTCAGCGGGGGGGCCATGCCCTCCTACCATGCTGCCAGCGCCTATTCGGCCATGAAGATACTGGAAACGGCTATCAACCACTTTGGCCGCATAGACCAGGACAAGATACGGGACTACGTGCTTTCCCTGGATACGGTCACGGTTATCGGCAGGTTCAAGGTGGACATGGCCGGCCGTCAGGTGGGGCACAGTCCCCTGCTCATCCAATGGCAGAAAGGCGTGAAGCAAATAGTCTATCCTCCCAACATGCAAACGGCGCCACCCTTGTTTCCTGCGTCCGCGGCGATCCGGTGAATTATGAAAGGCCATAGGTTGCGACCGCGCATAATTGTGACCATCATGGCGCCGGTCCTGCTCTTGGGGCTTTTGATCCTCTTTTTGGCCAACCGCTTTCTCACCCCCTCCCTGGTCCATCACCTGCAACAACGCACTGACAGCGAGCTGCACCTGGCCTCGGAACTGGGCCTTTCCATCTGCGACGGCATGCTGAGTGATCTCTTGGACCTCAGGCTGGAAAACTCGCCCGAGGTGATCTCGTCCATGAAACTGGAGGCCCTGGAGCAGATCAAGGGCCTGCGCCGCAAGTTCCACGCCATCGAACTCATGGTGGTGGACCAGGAGGGCAAGATCCTGGCCTCCACCCTGAAAGGCAAGGTGAGCGGCCCCCTGCCGCCTCCGGCGGGAGTGAGCAGCAGGGCCTTCACCCTGGTGGTGGACGGCCGGCGCATGCGGGCGTACAGTACTTATTTCCCCTTTTGGCGCTGGAACATCTTGAGCCTCATTTCAGAGGACGATTACCTGGCTCCCCGCCGCATGGCCACCTGGGTGGTGAACGCGGCCACGGCCGCAGTGCTCCTGGCCACCCTGCTCACCCTGCTCATCGCCTTTCATTTGCTGGTCAACCGGCCCCTGAAACGCATCATAAAAGCCACCTCCGAAGTGGCGCAGGGCCGTTTCGTGCGCCTTCCCACCAGGCGCCGCGACGAGATCGGGCGGGTGCAGGAGGCATTCAACACCATGGTGGACAGCCTGGAACAAGGCAGCCGGCGCATAGACCAGATTTTGCACCAGCTCAGCGAATCGGAGTACAAGTACCGTTCCCTTACCGAGCACTCCTTGGCCTACATCACCATAGTCCAGGATGGCCGCCTGGTGTACGCCAATCGGCGGTTGTCGGAAGCCCTGGGCTACCGTAACGAGGAGTGCCTGGGCATGAAGGTCCTGGACTTGGTGCATCCCGATGACCGCCCGCGGATGCTGGAGAGCGTGCGCAAGCAACTCCGCGAGGGCCAGCCGGTGAAGCACTATGCCTTCCGGGCCATCACCAAGAGCGGAGAGGTGCGCTGGCTGGAGATATTGGCCTCGCCCATCGTCTACCAGGGGCGGAACGCCACCCTTGCCCACGGCATCGACGTGACCAGCCGCAAGGAGGCCGAGGCCCGCCAGCGTCGCCTGCAGGAGAGATTGCAACATTCCCAGAAGATGGAGGTGGTGGGCATCCTGGCCGGTGGGATTGCCCACGACTTCAACAATGTGTTGCAGGCCATCAGCGGTTACGTGCAGCTCCTTTTGCTGGACTCCAACCTGGACGAGCCCCAGCGCGCCCACCTGCGCGGCATACAGGATTCGGCCCGGCGCGGGTCCGAGCTGGTGAACCAGCTTCTCACCTTCGGGCGCCGGGCCGAGACCCGCAAGGAGCCGGTGGACCTGAACAAGGAGGTGTTGCGGACCTGCCGCATGCTGGAGCGCACCATCCCCCGCATGATAAGCATCGAGATGAACCTGGCCCCTGACCTGAGGCGGATAAAGGCCGACCCCACCCAACTGGACCAGATACTCATGAACCTGGGCAGCAATGCCAAGGACGCCATGCCCGCAGGAGGGCGCCTGGTGTTCGAGACCTCCAACGTGCGCTTGGACCAGGAGTTTTGCCAGGGCCTCAGCGGCTGCACGGCGGGGGACTACGTTCTCCTGAAGGTGTCCGACGACGGCGAGGGCATGGACCCCCATACCTTGGAACACATCTTCGAGCCGTTTTTCACCACCAAGGGGGTGGGCAAGGGCACCGGCCTGGGGCTTTCCACGGTCTATGGCATAGTCAAGGCCCATGGCGGCCACATCACCTGCCAGAGCCGGCCCGGCGGGGGCACCACCTTTTGTATCTATCTGCCCGCCATGAGCGAGGACGAGGTGAGCCAGGCGGCGGAAACCGAGCCCGAGGCCCAGCCCGGGCAGGGCAACGAGTTGATCCTGGTGGTGGACGACGAACGGCCGGTCCAGCAGATATTGAAAGAGGCCCTGGAGCACTATGGCTACCAGGTCCTGGAGGCGTCCAGCGGCGAGGAGGCCCTGGATATCTACACCCGCCGGGCCGGCCAGGTGGACTTGGTCATCCTGGACCTGGGCATGCCCGGCATGGGCGGCCGCCGCTGCCTGGAGGAACTCTTGCGCCGGGACCCGGAGGCGCGGGTGATCGTGGCCACGGGCTACTCGGCCGATGGCCAGGCGCGGGAGATAACCCAGGCCGGCGCGGTCGGGTTCATGGCCAAGCCCTACCAATTGTCCGAACTGCTGGCCAAGGTGCGGCAGGTGTTGGAGGAAACCCCGCCCCGCCGCCCCGGCGGAGGCCTCCGCGGGGGGCAGGGACGGGAGGGGCTGCTGCACTAGCCAGGGGCCAAAGGCAAAAGGCGCCCCCGCGGGGGGCGCCTGGCTCGTGCAAGGGGCGGCGGGCCTAGATGACCTTGTTCAAGGAGTACTCGATGATGCCCTCGGCCCCCTTCTCCATGAGCTTGGGGATGAGGTCGCGCACCTGGTCTTCTTCCACCACGGTTTCCACGCTGAACCAGTCCGAGTTGTACAGGTTGGCCACGGTGGGGGCTTGCAGGCTGGGCAGGCACTCCACGATCTCGTGCACCCTGATCTTGGGCACGTTCATCTTGAGGGCCACCAACTTCTCGGCCAGCAGGGCGCCCTTGAGAAGCAGTGCGATCTGCTCGATCTTCTTGCGCTTGGCCGGGTCTTGCCAGGCCTTCTTGTTGGCGATGAGCTGAGTGGTGGACTGCATCAGCTCCTTGATTATCTTCAGTCCGTGTGCCTTTATGGTGGAGCCGGTCTCGGTCACCTCCACGATGGCGTCGGCCAGGCCGTTGACCACCTTGGCCTCGGTGGCGCCCCAGGAGAAGTGCACCGAAACCGGTATGCCCTGCTCCTCGAAGTAGCGCTTGGTGAAGTTGACCATCTCGGTGGCGATACGCTTGCCGGCCAGGTCCTCCACCTTCTCGATGCCCGAGTTGTTGGCCACGGCCAGCACCCAGCGGGCCGGGCGGGAGGACACCTTGGAATAGACCAGCTCTTCCACGTATTCCACGTCGGACTCGTTTTCCAGTATCCAGTCGCGGCCGGTGATGCCCGCGTCCAGGGTGCCGCTCTCCACGTAGCGGCTCATCTCCTGGGCGCGGCAGATGGAGCAGTCTATGTCCGGATCGTTGATCTCGGGGAAGTAGGACCGGCCGTTGACGTTTATCTTCCAGCCGGCGCGGGAGAAAAGCCGCACCGTGGCGTCCTGGAGGCTGCCTTTGGGAACGCCCAGTTTGAGTGGCTCTTGCATGACTCTATTTTACCTTCCTGATATGGCCTCTGAAGAGGGCCTTTCCTGGTCGTCTTACTTGCCGTACACCTTCTTGGGATCAAACACCGGCTCGCCCTCGGTCACCAGCTCGTCGCCTTGGACCCGGCGGTAGAAACAGGAGCGCATGCCAGTATGGCAGGCAGCGCCGCCCAGTTGCTCGATCTTGAAGAGCACGGTGTCGTTGTCGCAATCCACGTAAATGGCCTTGACCTTCTGGACATGGCCGCTGGTCCCGCCCTTGTGCCAGAGTTCCTGGCGCGAGCGGGACCAGTAGTGCACCTCACCTGTCTCCAGGGTCTTTTGCCAGGACTCTTGGTTGATATAGGCCATCATCAGCACTTCGCCGGTGTCCGCGTCCTGGGCAATGGCGGGGATAAGCCCCCCGGTTTTCTCGAAATCCAGCTCTATCATCATTTCATTCCTTGGCTTACAAATGAATCAAACCTTTTATCCCCCAAAGGGCGGCTTGTCAAGGCCGCGAGGCACGGTTCGGCCCGGCGCCGGACAATGGTAACCATAATGTGACAAGCAGGGTTCGCCCCGCCCCCGTCCCCCCGTCGCCCCCCGTCCCCCCGTCGCCCCCCCGTCCCCCGTCGCCCCCCCGTCGCCTTGCCCCGGGCGGGGAGCGGGGCGGCCCGCTGCGCCACTTATCCTACTATTATTTTCCTTCTGTCTTGGCCGCCAATTGGCCGCAGGCGGCGGATATGTCAGTGCCGCGGGAGGCGCGCAAGAGGGCGGTGAGGTGCTTGTCCAGGAGGATTTGCTGGAAGCGCTCCACCGCGGCCTGGTCCGGACGTTCATACTCCGCGCCCGGATGGGGATTGAAGGCGATGAGGTTGATCTTGCACTTGAGGCCGTGGACCCATTTGGCCAACTGGCGGGCGTGCTGGGGCTGGTCGTTGACCCCGGCCAGCAGCACGTACTCCAGGGTGATGCGCCGGGTGGGCTTCAGGGGGTAGGCCTGGAGGGCTTGCTTGAGTTCGGCCAGGGGGTGGCGCTGGTTCACGGGCATGAGCCGGGAGCGCAGCTCGTCGTTGGGCGCGTTCAGGCTGACGGCCAGGGCGGCCGGGGTGCGGCGGCCCAGTTCGGCCAGGCGGGGCACCAGGCCCACGGTGGACACGGTGACCTTGCGCTGGCTCATTTGCAGGCCATGGTCACCCAGGATGTGCTCCAGGCTGACCAGCAGGTTGTCCAGGTTGTCCAGGGGTTCGCCCATGCCCATGAAGACCAGGTTGGTGAGGGGGCGGGCCTGGTCGCAAAGTCGGCGGGCGGCCAGCACTTGGCCGGTGATTTCGGCCGGAGTGAGGTTGCGCTTGAATCCCAGGGTGGCGGTGCGGCAGAAGCGGCAGCCCTGGCGGCAACCCACTTGGGAGGAGACGCACAGGGTGTGGTGGTCTGCTTCGGGAATGAGCACGCTCTCCACCAGCCGGCCGTCGGCCAGGGTGAAGAGCAGCTTGCGGGTGCCGTCGGCCGAGGTTTCTATCCTGGCCGGCTCCAGCCAGTCCAGGCGGGCTGCCCGGCCCAGGCGCTGGCGCAGGCCCTTGGAGAGGTCGGTCATGTCCGCGATGGAGCGGGCTCCCTGCTTGTAGAGCCAGTTCAGCACTTGGCGGGCGCGAAAGGGTTTTTCGCCCAGGCCGGTCAAGAGGTCCTGTACTTCCTGGGCGCCCAGGTCGCGGAGGTCTGGTTTGGGGTCTTGGCGGTCCATGGGCCATGTTTACCCCAAAACCACGAAAACACAAGTCAGGAGGGTGGAGAGAGGGGCGTGTTAGAATGAGGAAAACGGCCTGGCGCCGGGGGAGGAGGTGCGGCTTTGGCTGGACAGGACATGGACAAGCTGGCAGAGATGGACCTGGCCGGGCGCCTGGGGGACAGCCTCATACGCCAGGAGCCCCACGGTGCAGAGCCCTATTACTCGGTGCCCGAGGCGGCCCTGGCCCAAGTGGCGGCAGAGACGGGCGCGACCTTGCGGGCGGTGATGATTGCCTGCCTGGGGGAAGGCATCTGGCCCGAGCGTTTCCGGCCCAACCGGGGCAGCTTCAGCGCGGAGGACCAGGCGCGGCTGTTGGGCTCGCGGGTACTGGTGGTGGGTGCCGGCGGCCTGGGCGGGATGGTGATAACGGCCCTGGCCAGGGTGGGGGTGGGCCGGCTCACGGTCTGCGACGGCGATGTGTTCGAGGAGAGCAACCTCAACCGCCAGCTCCTCTGCCGCCAGGACCGGTTGGGCCGGAGCAAGGCGCTGTGCGCGGCCGAAGAGGTGGCGGCCATAAACCCGGTGGTCAAGGTGCGGGCGCTGAACGAATGGGCCACGGCGGGCAACCTGCCCAAGCTGCTGGCCGGCATGCAGGTGGCCCTGGACTGCCTGGACAACCTGCCCGCCCGCTACATGCTGGAGGAGGCGGCCCGGGAGGCGGGCGTGCCCTATGTGCACGGCGCGGTGGGCGGCCTGGAGGGCTTCGTGATGACGGTGATGCCCGGCGACCCCGGCCTGGCCGGGCTCTACGGCCCCGATCCGGTGGCCAAGGGCAGGGGGGCCGAGGGCTGGCTGGGGGTGCCTACCCCCACCCCGGCACTGATCGGCGCCTTGCAGGTCAACGAGGCGGTGCGGGTGATCCTGGGCCGGCCCTCCTTGAACGGCGGGCGCTTCGCCCACCTGGACCTGACAGTGCCTTCCCTGGAGGTGTTGGGCCTGGCCGTGGAGCATTGACTTGCTCCAGGACAAAGATGGCGCTAAGCTCTGGCCTCAAAGAGTAGCGTGACCTGCCTGCCCTGGACCACCTCCCCGCCTTGCCCCCCCTGGCGGGGCATCCCCGACGTTGCCGGAGACAGCTCTTGGAGTGGAGCCTGATCAAAATCGTCGCGGGCATGGCCGCTGCCAGCATCCTGTTCATCGTCTACCTGTACCTGGCCGCCCTGCACCGGCGGCGTTACTGGCTGCTGTGGACCGGGGGGTGGGCCTGCTTCCTGCTGCGTTATCCTGTTTTTTTGTGGATGCCCAAGGCCCACGGGCTGACCCCGGTGCCGGTGGTCTACGCCACCCTGGCCGTGCTGGGGGCCTATCTTCTCCTGTGGGGAGTGCGCGACTTCCTGGAGATGCCCCGGCCCCGTCTCTGGCCATGGCTGCTGGGTATTGCCTATGTCTGGACCTTTGTGGGGTTCTTGTTGGGGGTGGGCTTCGTGTGGAGCACCTTGCCCTGTTCCACCGCCTTGGCCGCCACCTATCTGCTTTGCGCGCGCGACCTGTGGCGGACCGACAAGCTGGAAGCAGCGGGCCGGGTGCTGGCTGGGCTGGGGTTCACCCTGTGGGGGGTGGTGCAGCTCGTATACCCTTTTGGCATAAACCAGCCCATGTTCGCCCAATACGGCTACGTGGTCATCACCGGCCTGGAGGTGTGGGTGGCCATCGGGCTCCTGCTGGCCTTTTTCCAGCACAGCCGTGGCGAGCTGATGGCGGCCAAGGACGTGCTGGCCCAGAGCGAGAGGCGGTTGCGCCTGGCCCTGGAGAACATGCCTTTTCTCATGTACGCCTTTGATTCCGAGGGCAAGGTGGCCATGTGGAACCGGGAGTGCGAGCGGGTGACCGGGTACAGCGCCTCCGAGGTGCTGGGCCGCCGGGGGGTGATGGAGCGGCTTTTCCCTGACAAGGAGGCCCGGGCCGGGGTGATAGCGGCCTGGAACGCGCCGGACGCCGAGTTCCGCGAAAGGGAGTGGGAGGTGACCTGCGCGGACGGCAGCGTGAAGCTGATAGCCTGGTCCAACATCTCGCGCCTGGTGCCCATCCCCGGCTGGCTGGTCTGGGGGGTGGGGGTGGACGTTACCGAGCGCCAGCGGGCCCAGCAGACCTTGCGCCAGTTGGCTGCGGGTGTGGCCCACAACTTCAACAATGTGCTCATGGCGGTGATGGGCAACCTGCAGGCAGCCGCTTCCCTGCTGGCGAGATCCAGCGTCGGCGGGGGGCAGGCGGCCACGCTGGTGGCCAACGCCTTGCAAAGCGCGGCCGCGGGCAGGGAGGTGGTGGAGCGGCTGAGCGCCTTTGTGGGACAAGGGGGTAGGGACCGCCGCCTGGAGCTGTTGGAGGTGGCCGAGGTGGCCCAGGCCGCCTTGGACCTGGCCCGCACCGGCTGGTCCCACCTGGGTCTGGACGGGGTGGAGTTCCGCACCCGGCTCAACCCCGGCGTGTATACCAGGGCCCGGCGCGGCGAACTCATGGAGGTCTTTTTGAACCTCATCAAGAACGCCCTGGAGGCCATGCCCGAGGGCGGAGTGCTTTCCCTGGTGCAGGAGGAGGACGGCGACCAGGTGCGCCTGGTCTTCCGGGACAGCGGCCAGGGCATGGACCCCGAGACCCGGGCCCGGGTCTTTGACCCCTTTTTCAGCACCAAGGGCACCACGGTGCGGGGGCTGGGCCTCTCCAGCAGCCGGGGCATCCTGCAGAGCTTCCAGGGCGACTTGCAGGTGGTGGACGAGGCGGGGCCGGGCGCCACCTTGGTGGTCACCCTCCCGCGGGCCGAGCCGGCCCCGGCCCCGGCGGAAACCGCCCCCGCCGTCCCGGCGGCTGGAAGCCGGGTGCTGGTGGTGGAGGACGAGGCCCTGGTGGCCCTTGGCCTGGAGGCCATGTTGACCCAGGCCGGCCACCAGGTGAGTTGGGCGGCCAGCCTGGCCGAGGCGCGCCAGGCCCTGGCCCAAGAGACGCCGGAGGTGGTGCTTTGCGACATGGTGCTGCCCGACGGCTCCGGCTGGGAACTGGTGGAGGACCTGCAAGGCGGGACAGGCCAGGGCCGGCCGCGGGTGCCCTTGGTCATCCTCACGGGCTGGTCGCCGGAGTTGAACCTGGAGCGCGCCTCTGAGCTGCACCAGGTGGCCGAGGCGGTGCTGCAAAAGCCTGTGGAGAAGGAGCCGCTGTTGGAGGCCATCGCCCGGGCTGTGTCTCGGGCGGCTTCGCGCGGGTAGCCCCTGTTTTCTGGGCTATAATGAAGCGACCCGGAGGGGGGAGCGTGCACCTGATGCAGAAGCCAGCCGTATCATCCTTGGCCCGGGCGCTCGGCGCCGCCTGGCCAGAGGGAGGGATTGCCTCATGAGCCAGCGTTTCCCCCGCCCCCCCCGCCCCCCCCGGCCGGTGGTGCCGAGCCTGGGCGAGGTGCTGGGCGGGGCCCTGCCAACAGAGGTGTCCCGCCGCCTGCCGCCGCCCGGTCTGCTATCCGCCTGGCGGGAACTGGCCGGCGCAGAGGTGGCGCGGCGGGCGCATCCCGTGTGCCTGGAGCCGGGGGAGGATGGCGAGGAAGGCGGCACCCTGGTGGTGGCGGTGGCGGGGTCGGCATGGCGCCAGGAACTGGCCCTGGCCGCCCCCCGCCTGGCCGAGGGCCTGCGCGGCCAGGGCTTTCCCGTGGCGCGGCTGCGCCTGGTCAAGGCGGCTGCTCCCCCTCCAGAGCGTCCCCAGGCTCCGCCGCGCCGGCTCGAGCCGGAGGAGGAGGCCGCAGTGGAGCGGCAGGTGCAAGAGGTGCGCGACCCTGGGCTGCGCGCCGCCCTGGGCCGGGCCATGCGGGCCCAGCTCCAGGCCGGACCCGAGTCGGACTAGGCAGCCGCCGGCCGGCGGGGAGGGAGGGCAGGGCAGAGGCCGCCGAAGGGGGGGCGGGGTCATCTGCCAAGGGAGTCATAGAGCGCCTGCACCTCCGGGGTGTAGGCCTGGCCTTGGGCATAGACCACCAGGGGCGGTTCCACCGTGAGCTGGGGGCGGCCCTGCTTCACGGCTTCGATCAGGGACAGGCTGGCGGGTTTGTGGGCCCGGCCGTGAACCAGGCGCAGGCGCTTGGGGGTCAGGCCGGCCGCCTCCAGGCCGGCCAGGGCCTCCACCAGCCGGGCGGGTGGCCAGCACAGGGCCAGCCGCCCGCCGCGCTCCAAAAGCTCGGCCGCGCGGCGCCACAGGGTCTCAGCGCTGAGGGCCAACTCCTGCCTGGCCCGGGCCCGGGAGGCCCGGGGCGAGACCCGGCCGTGGCCGGCCTTGGTGAAAGGCGGGTTGCTGATGACCAGGGCAAAGGAGCCGGCCGCCAGATCGGGGTGGGGGAGGGCCAGGTCCTGGCAGAGCACCCGTCCCTCCAAGCCGGCCCGGGCCAGGTTGTGGCCGCAGCATCGAGCGGCCAGCTCGTCTATCTCCACGCAACAGAACGGCCCGGCCAGGCCGCGGGCATGGAGCAGCACCGCCAGCACCCCGCAGCCCGCGCCCAGGTCGGCCACCGGGCCGCTGACCCGCGGGGCAAAGCCGGCCAGGAGCACGCTGTCGATGGAGAAACGGTAGCCTTCCTTGGGTTGGAGGAGGTGGTGGCGGCCCAGGGCGTCGTCCGTGGTCAGGGCCGGGTCCGGGAGGGGGGGGACACCCTGGGGGCTGGTTTGGCCGCCCGCGCCGCCTCTCTTGGCGTCCCCCGCGCCCCCCACGCCCCCCACGCCCCCCTTGATCCCCATGCCCCCCTTGCCGGCCATGGGGGCGTCCTCAGCAGTGGAGCAGCGGCATGAGCCGGCTCGGGTCCACCAGGTTGATGGTGAGCCCGGTGAGGACCTTGGGGTAGAAGTAGGTGGACTTGCGCGGCATGATGAGCCCGGCCTTGGCCACGGACTGCACCTGCTCGATGCGGGTGGGGTTCAGGAGGAAGCCCACCTTGGACTTGCCGGTGCGCACCTCGTCTATGACCTGGTTGGCGTCGGACACGTACTTGATGGTGTGCACCTGGTCGCGCCAGTTGTTGTCCAGGCCCAGGATGTGGTCCAGCACCACGTTGGTCAGCACCTCCACGTCCAGGTCGCGCAAGGGGCCTTCCAACTGCTGCCAGTTGGAGTCGCCGGGGTCGTTCTTCAGGGTGAAGACGTAGAAGGAGCTGGCCTCGGTGGAGGCCAGGCCGAAGCTGCGTCCTTTTTGGCCGGCTTCGTGGAGGGCCTGCTGGAAGCGCTGCTTGGCGTGGTCCATGTCGCCCTCGATGGGTATCTCCTGGTAGTCGAAATGCTTCTTGGCATGCACCAGGAAGTCGCGCGCCTCGAACAGGTCCAGCTTGGGCAGCACCCGGTGGCAGGGGAAGATGGTGAGCCCGGGGTCGCTCATGGAACACAGGTATACCATCACGTACTCGAAGGGAGCGTCCGGGCCGGCCTCGGGGTGCTTTTCGCGCATGTAGTTGCGGTAGTTGATGGCGGTTTCATAGCGGTGGTGACCATCGGCAATGAAGATCACCTTGTCGGCCATGAGTTCCACCACCTGCTGCCGGGCCGCGGGGTCGTCCACCACGTACAGGCGCTGGCGCAGGCCCATGGGGTCCACGAAGTCGTTGAGAGGATGGGGGTTCATGGCCCCTTGCAGCACCTTTTGCACCTGGTTGGTCTCGTCCGGGTACAGGGCGAAGATGGGCGATATGTTGGCGCCGGTGGCCACGGTGAGCTTGAAGCGGTCCTCCTTGTGGCCGGTGAAGGTCTTTTCGTGGGGCAGCACCACCCCTTCGGAGAAGTCCGACACCTTCAGCAGGGTGAAAAAGCCGTGGCGGGTGCGGGTGTTGCCGTCCAGGTCCTGGTACTCGGTTTCGCTGTAATAAAAGGACGAGCGGGGGTCGCAGCGCAGCACGCCCTGTTGCAGCCAGTTCTCCAGGTGGGCGGCGGCCCGGGTGTAGCGGTTGTCCGTGGCGGTATCCGTGTCACGGGACTTGTTCAGCTCGATACGGATTATATTGTGCGGGTCGGTCTGGTAGAGACGTTCCTGGTCCTCGGGCGGGATGACGTCGTAAGGGGGCGAAACCACCTTGCGCATCTCGGATATCTTGCCCGGGTTGTAGCGCACGGCCTTGAAAGGCGCGACGACGGCCATGGAATCCTCCATGAATCAAGGGCGAACAACGGGCGGCCTGTCATGTAGGGCTTCTACCTACCGTAAAGCCGGCCAAGTTGCAAGCCCGGCTCCCTTTTCGTGACCTTGACTGCCCTTGGGCAGCCCTTCATCATTTAATTAGAAGTGCTTGTCGCCCCGGACCAGATAGGCCGGGGCGCAGGAGGGATGCCAGCCAAAGGAGCGGAAAGTGAGCACACCGCGTCACTGCCCTGGGTTCGAGGCCAACAAGGACCTCAAGGCCTTTATCTGCAAGTGCCCCAACTGCGGCGCAGAGAAGGAGATTTTCTCCGACGAGTTCGACCGGGAGCACTACTGCCCGGCCTGCAAGGAGAAGATCGATTTCTCCAAGTGCAGCCTGGAGTAGACAAGCTTCCCGGGGAGTCCGCTTGGCTCGTGCCGGCAGGCGTTTGGGACGCGGATTCAGGGGCCCTGGCTCCTTGAGGGGGGGCGTTCGGAGGGGCGAGAGGGGCATCCAGGGGGGCGTCCAGGGGGGGCCGTCCAGGGGGCGGGCGGCGGGCGTCCTGCGGGCGGGGGATCGGCCTCAGCCGAACATCTTTTCCGGCGGCCGGCGCTCGGGCACGTACTCATGGGGTATGTCGCCCTGGTTCCACTGCTGGCTCACGTACAGGTTGCAATAGCAGGATCCGTATTCCGCCACGTCGGCCTCGCGGTAGGCACAGGGGCAGATGATGTCCTGGTCTTTTTGGCGGTCCCCGGCGGCCAGGCGGCAGGGGCAGCACATGTAGCCGTAGCGCTCCTTGTTGAGAAGCAGCGCCTCCATGAGTTCCATGACCCGCTCTTGGTCCTGGTTGAAGTAGTATCCCTTGGGCTCCTGGGTCTTTTTCAGCATTTCATAGAGCTGTTGGGGGGTCATAGGCCCAGCGTCTCCTTGATCTCGTTCTCGCGGAAACCCACGATCACCTTCTCGCCCACCACCAGGGTGGGGAAGGTGCAGGCAGGGTTGTACTTCTTGACCTGGTCGATGGCCGCCTCGCGCTCGGGGCCCTGGGTGAGGTCCACCTCCAGGCATTCGTACTGGATGCCGTTTTCGTCCAGGAGCCGCTTGGTGCTCTTGCAGTGGCTGCAGGTGGAGAGGGCGTACAGCAGGACGCGGGGTTGGGTCATGGTCGTCTCCTTGCGGTCAAGGGTGTTCTCTTTGCCGGGCAGACATCCCCGGCCCCTTCCATAAAAGCATACCACCCCGGCGGGAGAGCGGGGAGTGGGGTGGGAGGGGCAAAAGCCCTGGGGCGGGGCCTAGACTATCTCCGCGCCAAAGACCGTTTCCATGCGCTTGAAGGCGCAGGCCTCCATCTCCTGGTCAAAGTCCGCCACGCAGTCCTTGGGAACCCGGGCCGGGATGTCGCGGTAGCAGAGGCCGCCGACCGCCTCCATCACGCAGATATGGGTCACCACCCCCACCACGGTCACCTTGTCCGGGGCGATGCGGGAGATGATGTCGCCCAGCTCGGTTTCGAAAAAGGCGTTGAGGCGCTTCTTCTTGACCACCGGCTCCCCGGGCAGGGGCGCCAGCTCGGAGATGATCTCCGCGCCAGGGGTCCCTTCCACTGCGTGGGGAGGGTAGCGCTTGAACTCCACGTCGTCCGGGGCGTGGGCGTCGCACACGTGGATCACTGCCTGGCCGGCCTGGCGGGCGGCTTCCAGCTCGCGCTGGATGTTGGGGATGATCTCTTGGGCTCCGGGGACCGAGAGCGCACCCTCGGGCCGCACGAAGTCGTTCAACATGTCTACGATCAATAGCGCCTGGGGCATGACGTTTTTCCTCCTTTTCCACGGGTGTCATTGTATCCTGGATATAGTTGGTTCACAAGCGTGCAGCTTGCGGACGGGCGGGAGGATATGCTAAGCATATGAGAAAGCCCTGCCCTGATTGTCCTATGAAGGCAGGAGGTTAGCATGTTGCGTCATCCAGCGGTGGCCGACCAGTTCTACCCTGGCGATCCTTCGGCGTTGCGGTACATGCTGGAAGGCTATCTCAAGGACCGGCCCCAGCCCCAGCCGGCCCTGGCGGCGGTGAGCCCTCATGCCGGCTATGTCTACTCCGGCGCGGTGGCTGGACAGGTGTTGGGCAGGGTGGAGATACCCCGGCGGGTGGTGGTCCTGGGCCCCAACCACCGGGGCATGGGCGCTGATGCGGCGGTGATGAGCGAGGGCCAATGGCTCACCCCCCTGGGCAGGGTGGCGCTTGACGCGGAACTGGCGGGCAACCTGAAACAGGCCTGTGGGCTGGTGCAGGAAGACTCCCTGGCGCATCAATTCGAGCATTCACTTGAAGTACAGGTGCCGTTCTTGCAGATGCTGCGGGAAGACTTCTTGCTCACGCCGTTGTGCCTGGGGCACCTGGGCTTCAACGATTGCCAGGAGCTGGGCCAAGGTCTGGCCGCGGCCATCAAGGCGGCAGGTGAGCCGGTGCTCATGGTGGCCAGCACCGACATGACCCACTATGAGTCGGCCGAAGCTGCCAAGAGCAAGGATACCAAGGCCATAGACCGCATTCTCGCCCTGGACCCCCAGGGGCTCTACGACACGGTGGTGGGGATGGGCATCACCATGTGCGGGGTGCTGCCCACCACGGTGGCCTTGGTTGCGGCCAAGGAGCTGGGCGCCAGCCAAGCCGAGCTGGTGGTCTATACCAACAGCGGCGAGGTGAGCGGAGATTACCGCCAGGTGGTGGGCTACGCCGGCTTGATAATAAAGTAGAATCCGTAGGTTGTGCTGCTCGATCAATAGTGGGTCAACGCCGGGCAGGCGTTGGCCTGGCTTTTGGGGGCGGTTGGCGGTAAACTAGCCGCCACATGACCTAGGTCCGGGCCGGCCTGCCAGGCCCGGGTATATTTGAGCAAAAGCTATAAGAAGTGGAACTATGAACGACGACAACACCCCCAAGGTCCGCACCCGCTTTCCTCCCTCGCCCACCGGCGCCCTGCACCTGGGCGGGGCCAGAACCGCCTTGTTCAATTGGCTTTTTGCGCGCCACCACGGCGGGGTATTTGTGCTGCGCCTGGAAGACACCGACCGCGAGCGCTCCAAGCCCGAGCACGTGGAGTCCATCCTGGAGGCCATGGAGTGGCTGGGCCTGGACTATGACGAAGGCCCCTACTATCAGACCCAGCGCTTTGACCGCTACCGCCAGGCCATCGAGGATCTGCTCGCCAAGGGCCGGGCCTATTGGTGCCATTGCTCCCCCGAAGAGTTGAAGCAAAAGCGTGAACGAGCCATGGCTGCTGGCGGCAAGCCCATGTATGATGGCGCCTGCCGTGACAAGGGGCTGGGGCCGGCTCCCGGCGCGGTGGTGCGCTTCAAGGGCCCCCGCACGGGCAGCACCGGGTGGAACGACCTGGTCAAGGGTCCGATATCATGGGACAACAGCGAGCTGGACGACTTGGTGCTGCTCCGGAGCGACGGCTCGCCCACCTATCACCTGGCCGTGGTGGTGGATGACATTGACATGGGCATGACCCACATCATCCGCGGCGACGACCACGTGGCCAACACTCCGCGCCAGATCCTGCTCTACCAGGCGCTGGAGGCCGAGCTGCCCAAGTATGCCCACATACCCATGATCCTGGGGCCGGACAAGGCAAAGCTCTCCAAGCGCCACGGCGCCACCAGCGTGGTGGCCTACCGGGATATGGGCTACTTGCCCGAGGCCATGCTCAACATCCTGGCCCGCTTGGGCTGGTCCCACGGCGATCAGGAAATGTTCACGGTTGACGAGCTGATACGCTATTTCAGCCTGGAGGCGGTGGGCAAGAGCGCCGCGGTATTCGACCAGGACAAGCTGCTCAAGATGAACGCGCGCTACATCCAGGCCGCTGACCCTAAGCGTTTACTCGAACTGGTCAAGCCCTTCCTGGCCCAGCGCGGCGTGGAGGTGGGCCAGCCCCAGGAGGCGGTGCTGGCGAAGGCCATACCCGAGCTGACCCCCCGGGCACGCACCCTGGTGGAGCTGGCCGAGTGGGCCGAGCCCTACCTGGTGGAGCAGCCCAAGATGGACCCCAAGGCGGTCAGGAAGTTTCTCAAGCCGGAGAGTGAGCCCATCCTGCTCCGGGTGCGGGAATTGGTGGCCGAAATGGGCGTGGCCGACACCCAGGGCATGGAGCAGGCCTTCCGCGACTTGGCCGAGGAAAAGGGCGTGAAGCTGGGCGCCGTGGCCCAGCCGGTGCGGGTGGCCCTGGTGGGGCGCACTGCCAGTCCCGGCATTTTCGAGGTCATGGACATCCTGGGCAGGCAGCGGGTGTTGGACCGGCTGGACGCTGCCATCAAGTTGGCGAAAAATCCGCCGGAAAGTCCTTGACGCTAGGAGTATCTTCCGTTAAATACAGAAATTCGAACGCTGGCGGATCGTCTAACGGCAGGACAGCAGACTCTGGATCTGCCTATCCAGGTTCGAATCCTGGTCCGCCAGCCAAACGTTTAAATACGCGGTCCCATCGTCTAGTGGTCTAGGATATCGGCCTCTCACGCCGAAGACACGGGTTCGAGTCCCGTTGGGACTGCCAAGCAATATCAAGGGGCTAGGCGTTATCGCCTAGCCCCGTTTTTTCGTTTTGAGACGATTTTTGAGACGATTTGCGCACCGAATCCTGAGTCAAGAGCTCCATGGCCGGGCGCACGTCCGTGTAGTTGCCCTCCACGTAGATCTCGGTCGTGGTCTGCCGGCGGTGGCGCAGGACCTGCTGGACCTTCTTGAGCCCCACCTTCTGCACGTCGTTGAGATACTTCGCCACGGTGTGGCGGATGTCGTGGTAGCCGAACGGCTCCACGCCCGCCTTCTCACACAACCCACCCCTTAGCTCCCCGGTCCGCGGGTCTTTGCTCCCCACCAGGAGCCGATGAGCACGCTGCTCACCCTTCCAGTTGTTACCCCTTTTGTCCGGCTGGTAGTAGTCAGGGAAGAGGTAGGGGCTGGATGGGTCCCTCATGCGCCAGAGCTGCTTCAGCAGCCCCAGCAGGTCGTCGTTGATCCACAGGCGCTCATAGACCATGGATCCGTCCCGGGTCTTGCGGGTGCCCAGCCGAATCCACCGTTCCTCCAGGTTCACGTCCTCGGCCCAGATGAGGCGCAGAATTTCACCCCTTCGGGCGCCCGTGTGCCAGTAGCATGCGATGAGGGCCTTCTCGGGCATGGGGGCCACCATGATCACCCGGAAGATGTCCTGGATGGGAATCAGGCGCCGGGCCTTCTTGGTGTGGGGAAGCGGCCGGACCGGACCGGTGGGGTCGTGCATGATGCCGTGGAAGTCTTGCAGCCAGCGGTAGAATGCCTTGATGTTCTTGCGGTCCTTGTTGGCGGCGTTGTTGGACCGCTCACGGGCCCGGGCGGCCAGCAGCTCCATGATCTGGGCCGGGGACACCTCCCGGGGGTTCACGTTGCCCACCTGGGTGATGAGACGCTCCAGCGCCCCCCGCTTCTCGTAGTAGGTGCGCCGGCCGAAGTTGAGCTGCACGTGGTCGAGGTAGCTCTCAGCTAGGTACAGTAATTCGGAGGTGGCGGGTTGCTCTGCCCGGGCCTTTCTTCTTTGCTTTTCGGCCTCGCACCACGCCCGCGCCTCCGACTTGTACCGGAAGGTCGGGCCGTAGATCCTTTGGCCGTTCACCTCCACCCTGGTCCGCCAGCCGTATTTGGTCTTCCAGATAGGCATTAAGGGCCTCCAGCGTGGTACGCCACGACCCGCCGATCCTGGCGCCCGGCAGCTTGCCGCGGCGCATGAGCCGCCGCACGGTCTCGGGGTGCAAGTGGAGTATCCCCGCCACGGCTTCGGGGGTCAGTACGGTAGGAACTCTGGTGCCGGAAAAGACGCCGCCCAACCCGGATCACTCCTGGGGTTGGGCTCGGGACGTCGAATGCGGGTGGCACTTTCAATCTAGCTCGGCTACGAGGACGTGTCAAGTTCCCCAGGCATGATATCCCCTCCCTAAGCCTCGATCCGGCTTTCAGTATCTCCGGCCTGGAAGGCGGCCATGTAGCCCAGGATCAAATCCTTGGTGCGGTAGCGGCCGAAGGCGGCCTCATCTTCCCGCTTGACGATAGGGAAGGTGTCCAGGATGTAGCTGGCTTCGTCTCGGCCCAATCCGTAGAGCAGGAAGTAGAGCGCATCGAGCCGGGCCCGGGAATGGCGGCGCTCCTCCTCATTCCAAATGAATGGTTCGCCTGTGTATCCCATATCCCGGGCAAAAGGCTCCATGTCGTAAGTTACGTAGACCAGATTTAGGACTTCCTGTCGTATGATCTCCCCCACAGTCCATTCGCCGATGTTGGTTCGATATGCACCCTCTGGCACTACCGGCAGCTGCTCCATAATGTACCAATTCAGGTGTTGTCCCTGGACCTTCTGCCTGGCTACGAAATCGAAGGCGAAGCTATTGAAGTTGGCTAGCAGCCAGGGAACCAACTTTTTGTATTCCTTGATTCGCCCCGGTTGGTGCAGCAACAGGGGCAAGGTGTTGCCGGTGCCAGAGAAAGGGATTATCGCAGCTATCATAGTCCGGACATTGGTGGGAGCGGTGACGTCCTTGAAACCCAACAGCCACTTCAGGTTTCCCCCCCCCTCCCACCGATTTTGGACTTCGACCATGGACACCCAAAACTGCGGATCAGGAGCCCAGCTAGGGTCCTCATGCTGTATTTGGGTAGCCGGCTCCGGCTGTGCGGGGCGATGCACATTGTCCGTATTCACTACAATGCTGGCCGCTCGGTGGTCATAGGCCTGCACCATCTTTCCTTCATACAACGGCACGAATTCTTCTTCGCCGAGCTTCCAGCGGTTGCCGGCCACGCGATAAGCCCCTTCCTCCTCCAGTTGCTGGGCGGTGCGGAAAAGATGCGAGTCGTTGGTCATGTCGAACATGCGAACGTACTTTACCGGCCAAACATATTTCGGTTCGGGTCCCCGGCGATCCACCAAAACCGGAACCCGTTCATAAATGGCCTTGGTTATCTCGGCGTCGCGCTTGGTGCGGAAGATAGGGGCGGTACCAGTATTGGGATTGATGCGGGCAAAATCCTCGGCGGTTAGGGTGAAGCTGCGCTCGGGGTCCTCGGCCTGGGTGGCTTCGCTGAGGAAGAAGGCGCAACGGGCCTGGGGAAAACGCCTGGCTTCTCCCCCGGCGATGAATGTACAGAACTTGAAGCGGCCATCCACGTCGGGGAAAAAACGGGGACGGCCAGGGCGGCGGTTCTCGAAGTCGAACAGGCAGGCCAGCCGGCCGTTGGTGGCTATCTCCTTGAAGAAATTGCTGGCGTTTTTATCACCCGCGATTCCCGAAGGGGTCAGTAGTCCCACCATTCCCTCCGGGTTGATCAAGGCCATGGCCCGTTCGACGAACAGGGAGTAGATGTTGACGTCCCCCCTCGACAGCAGGGGGTAGGCGCCCTGCTGCCTGGCCACCCGGGTTGCGGCCTCGGCCACCCATTTGGCCTTTTCGTAATCCTTCACGAGGGGGTCGCCGGAGCGGCGCAAGGCCCGGATCTTTCGTTTGCGCTCAGCTGCGGTCTGGGCATGGGCGATCTTCGGCCGGCGGGCTGCGAACCACTCCACCTCCTGGAGCTTCATGCGGTCCCAGGGCGGGTTTCCTATGATGGCGTCGAAGCCGCCTTGGGGCTCGCCGCCGTCCCACCCGCGCCAGACATCGGGGAAAGCGGCCTCCCAGTGCAGAAAACGCTGCTCGCCGGCCAACTCCAGGGAGCGCCCCAGGATGCGGGCGGCATTAAGCCTGAGCTGAGCCCGGGGCATCCTGCCGGAGCTCAGGTCGGGCGGCTGGCCGTCGTCCTCCTCGGGCAGCCCCTTTGAGGCGAGCTGGAGAAGGTCCCCCTGCTCCCCATCAAAGATGCTTTGCACGGCCGCGGGCAACCTCCGCCCGGTAAGGTCCTTGACTCCCAGCCAGCGCAAGGACTGGCGCAGGTCCAAAATGCGGCAGAGGGGACCGACGCCGCCCTGCACCTGGTCGAAGGCCTCCACCGATTCCTTTACCTCCCCGATGTCGATGTCGGGCAGGTCCTCGATGCGACGCATATCCTTGGCCGCCTCCATGGCCTTTTGCACGTAGCTGTTGATCAGCAGGCTGAAGCCCGTGGCGGCCAGCTCGCCCCTCACCGTATCCACCCATTCCCCGAACAGGGAGTTGCCGCAACGGACGTGATGGTCCAGAAAAGACAAGGGGGCCCCCACGGTAAAGGTGTGCAGCCACAGGGACACCTTGGCGAGCTCCACGGCCATGGGGTTAGAGTCCACGCCGTGGATGACCCTCTTCAAGATGATGCGCCGGATCAGGAGCCGATCGTCTAATTGCTCCTCCCTGACGGTCCAGCCCCTGGTATGGGCCTGATTGAGAATATGTGCGCGGAGATCGGCAATGCGCTGGGACAGGGGCGATTGGTAGGGCGAGTCGTCGTCCGCCCACCCCACCGCAGCCTCGGCCTCGGCCATGGCCTCCAGGATGTTGTCGGCAAGGTAATCCACCAAGGAGACCAGGAAGTGTCCGCTGCCCATGGCGGGATCGCAGATGCGCAAGCCGAGTATGGCCGTGGCGGAATCGGCCTTGGCCAGCTCCGCCAGCCGCGCCGCTTTGGGACCGCGCTTGGAGGCGAGCTCTTCGCTCTTGTTCAAAAAAGCTTCCTTGCGTTCCTGAACCAAAGGGCCAACCGTGCACTCGATGATGAGCCGTACCAGCTCTTCTGGGGTGTAGTAGCTCCCGCTGCCCCTGCGGGCGTAGATGTTGGGCCGAATGACTATCCGGCCATCCTCCAGGAAGGGCTCGAACTCCAACAGGCGCTCGTAGATGGAGCCCAGTTGCTGAACCGATAGGTCGCGATAGTTGATCCACCGTTTGCGGATACCCCCCTCTTCCCGTCGGGAAAGGACCTCCACGATGGGAGCGAAAACGGAGTCCGGCAGGTCGGTCCTTTCAAGGAGCGGCGTGCGGGCGCTGTCGAAGAGGCCGCCGTTGTAAGGAGGTACGCCGATGGAGCGGTCACCCTGATCGATTATGCGGAACAGGTCGCGCATATGCGAGTAATAGCGGACGGCCGTTTCGCTGAACACGTCGCCGCGGTCCATGCGATCCGCGATGTGCTGGCGCACGGCGTACCGCATGCCGTAGTCGTCGTAGCGCTCGTCCTTGGCTGGGAGCAGGTTCCGGTCCTCGGCGTAGAGAACAAAGAGGATGCGATAGAGCAGGATCAGAGCCGCTTCTTTGACCTCCGCCAAGTACGGCTCGGTGAGTGGATTGGGAGCCTCCGGGTCCCGGCGGGCCAGCGAGGCGATGAGCTCCGGGAAAACCTTGGCGAAGACGATCTCGGCCAGGTCCTTGGATACCCGCTCCTCCCAGTGACGGCCTTCTTCCAGGGCCTCGTCGTGGAAGGTGCGGCCGGATACCCCCTCCGGCACGAAGGACTCCCGCCGGAACATGAGCAGAAAGACCTTCAGCCAGTGCTCGCGCTCGGCCTCGTCGCCCAGGAACAGGCTCTCGAAGCCGGGGATGCCCAGGATCGCGGGCAGGTCCAACTCCAGGAACTGCTCGGAGCGGGAATGGGCCAGCTGATAGTACAGCCGCCAATGCCGGCCGTTGGTCAAGATACCCCACTTGATGCCACCACTGGACTGCACCTCGGCCACGGTCAGGTAGCGGAGTATCTGGGTGGAGGGAACGCCCCAATCCAGGGGCCGGGAGCCTGCGGCGCGGTCCAAGGGAATCTGCCACTGCTTGTTCTCGCAAATCACCGCGCCATGGCGATATTTGTTCGCCTGGTGCCGCTCCCGGTTGGCCGCGAGCTTATCGGCCTCTTCCAGGAATAGGAGCATGTCGGGCACGTCGGAACGCCCGCGTGGGGAGGCGGTCTGTTGGGTGAGGTAGTGCTCCCAGCCCAAAGCATGCAGCACCGGGAAGATAAGGTCCTGCTCGGTCTGGGACTCATTGGGAGAGCCGGTAACGGGGAAGGCGGCGAAGAGCTCACGGAGCCGGCTGGCAACGGATTGAATGTAATCGTCAGACAGCGAACTCCAAGCATCGGTCTCCCGCACACCTTCTTCGAGGAAATAGCGGGTAAAGAGTAGGCCCGACAGCATAATTCTCCCTTATTCCCTCGGCTGGCGCCAAACGGTCGAAGCTACTGGATACGGGGCCAGATGCGCCCGGTAGTTGCGTTCCAGATTACACCAAAAGCTGGCCGGCGTCCCCAGCACCCTCTCCAGCGCCAGGGCGGTATCAGGGGTAATGGGCTCCCTGCCCTTGATGATTCCGCTTATGGCCTTGGGGGTGAGCCCCGCACGGCGGGCCAGCTCGGCTTGAGTCATGTCCAGAACTTCCAGAGGATCCCTGCAATCTAAACAAGCCCCGGCCAGAGGTAACTGCCAGCTAAATACATCACTCAACGTACCTGCACTAATTTTATACTTGAACGTTCCTTGCGAAATCAGAAAAACTTCGGATAAGGTATCATGGATAGACAGCCCCTATAACTCCGAGGTTATCCCTTAAAAAAACAAGTGCATGCTCAAGAGAGCCAAAGCAAGGAACCTTCGACTTTCGCAATGTTTGAAAATCTATCTTACGGGTCATATCCAACTGGGAAACAGTTGGTTTGTACGACCTTCCCTTAGGAAGCTGACTGGAAAGCCACTCTTTTATCCCGCGACGAGCCTCCCATGATTTTTTGTCCCAAGGAGGAAACCCCATCTGCTGCAGACATGGCAGAAAAAGGACCTCATATTCAGGGTGTAGAAGTACGTAGGCTACGGGAAACGGCAGGTTAAGAGTGCGAATATGGGCTGCAATTTTCGGTGCCAGTTCCCTTGGACATTTGTCATCTTCATCTCGCAGGATCAGCAATGTACCGCGTCCAGTTTTTTGGACACCAGTTTGTCATTAAGCGGCTTTCTTGG
>CAZUHP010000003.1:0-51092 GCA_964620595.1 uncultured Desulfarculaceae bacterium
AGCAGCGGCCTTCTAAGCCGCGGGTCGGGGGTTCGAATCCCTCCAGGCGTGCCAACATATTTATGGAGGCAGCGGCCTTCCCTGGATGGTGGTGCGCCGGAGGCTGGCTCCGGCGTGCGCCAGACTGGAACCGGGATCAGACCTTTCTCACCCGGATGGGCCGTTTCCGGTGTTGCAGGGGGCCCCGGCGGCGGAGCATGGATTTGAGGGAGGACTTGGCCAGGGCCGCGTCATTTTCGCTGAAATAGCAACAGGCCAGCCCTTCCACCTCTGGATAGACCAGGTGCACCGGCTGCCATTCGTTGGGCCCCATCTTGGCCTCCAGCACAAAGATTTCCTGCTCCTTGCCAATGGGCAGCAGCCGCACGTTGTCCAGCTTGTCCTCGAGGGCCTTAACCTGGGCCATTTGCTCCGGGCTGAGATAAGCTAGCGAAAACCGCAACATCCTTCGTGGCTCCCCTTGACGTCGCTATTTCGTCGTTCCCTTTCCCGGCTTCATCGCTCAGGACGATGGCGTCCCCAGGGCATCCCCTCCGTCCTTGCCCTGGCGGGAGGGGCGAGGGGGGGCGAGGGGGGATAGGGGGGCGGGGGGGCGGTCCTGGGCCCCCAGCCTTTCGACCAGTTCCAAGGCATCGGCGCAGCACTGCACCAGGCCGGAGGAATCCTTCAGCAGGGCCCGGGCCTCGGCTGCGGGCCGCAGGCTGTACAGGGGTTTGCCCATCTCTTTTGCCTTTTGCAATAGAGCCAGGTTGCCCTGGTTGAGCGTCCGCACCGCAAAGCCCGTGTCCACCACCGCCTGGGTGCCTGCCATGAGTGCTGCCGCGGTTTTTATGCTTCTTGGCGACACCTCCTCGAAGGGCGGCTCGCTCACCACCACCGCCCCCAGGGCCTCGGCCAGGTGGCTGTCCACATCGTTCTGCGGCAACACCCCGCAACGGAGGCCATAGCCGCGCTTGGCCAGCAGGCGCAGCAAGGTGGCGGCGGTGCCCCCCCCGGCCACCACGAACACGGGGTCCTGGCTGGGCTGGCCGTGCATGGCGATCATGCCCAGCTCCCGGCTGAAGGCGACCCCGTTCAGCTCGTAGAGGTGGACCACCGCTTCCTGGCTGAGCACCACCTCCGGTGGTCCCCAGGCCATGACCTCCCCCCGCCGCACCAGCACCACCTCGTCCGAGAGATGGGTGGCCAGGTCCAGGTCATGCATGGAGGCCACCACGGTGATTCCTCGCTGCCGGCACAGCCGATGCAGGATGGACATGACCTCCAGCCGGTGCTTGAGGTCCAGGTGCAGGGTGGGCTCGTCCAGCAGGATCACCCGCGGCTCCTGGGCCAGGGCCCGGGCCAGCATCACCTTCTGGCGTTCGCCGTCGCTGAGCTGGTCCATGTAGCGGTGGGCCAGGTCGGCCGCGCCCACCAGTCCCAGGGCGCTCATGGTCTTGTGCTCGTCCTCGGGGCCGAGGCTGCCCAGGAAGCCGGTGTGGGGGTGCCGGCCCAGGGCGGCCAGCTCGTAGGCGGTCATCATGCCCTGGGTCGAGCGTTCGGTGAGCACCACCGCCTGGCGCCGCGCCAGCTCCCGCTGGCTGAGTTCCTCCAGGGGATCGCCCCACAGCCACACCGTGCCCGCCAAGGGCTTGAGCAGGCGGGCCAGGGTCTTGAGCAGGGTGGTCTTGCCGGAGCCGTTGGGGCCCAACAGGGAGACGAAGCTGCCCTGGGAGATGTTGCCGATTATCTCCTTGAGCACCGTCTTGGTCCCGTAGCCCACGCTGAGGGCTCGCAGGCTGAGCCTGGTGTCCTGCCGGGAGGGATGGCTCATAGCTTGTTCCTCCTTTTCAGAAGCAGGGCGATGACCACCGGCGCGCCGAAAAAGGAGGTCACGGCCGACAAGGGGGTCTCTATCGGCGAAAAGAGCATGCGGGCCACCAGGTCGCACAGCTCGGTGACGCTGGCGCCGATCAAGGCCGCGGTGGGGATGAGCAGCCGGTTGTTGGAAGTGCCCAGCACCAGCCGCGCCATGTGGGGCACGGCCAGGCCCACGAAGGCCACCGGTCCGGCCGTGGCCGTGACCATGGCCGCCAGGGCGCAGGAGAAGAAGACGACCAGCAGGCGGAACAGGCGCACGTTGACGCCCATGGTCTGGGCGTAGTCTTCTCCCAAGAGAAAGGCGTTCAGGGGCTTGCTGAGCCCGTATACCCCCAGCAGCATCAGGCCGCCGCCCGCGGCCAGTACCGTGACCTCCTGCCAGCGGTAGCCCGAGAAGCTGCCCAGGGTCCACAGGGTGAAGCCCTTGAGCCGCTCCGACTCGGCAAAGGCCACCAGCAGGCTGGTGACCGCGCTGGTGAGGTAGCCGATCATCAGGCCGATGATCAGGAGGATCACCCCCTGCTTCACCCGGCTGGCGATGCCCAGCACCAGCAGCATGGCTCCCACCGCGCCGGCCAGGGCGGCCAGGGTGGTGACATAGGCCCCCACCCCGGTGAAGCCCAGGGCCCAGGTGGTGAGCATCACCAGGCCCACCATCAAGGTGGCCCCGGAGGAGATGCCCAGAATGAAGGGACCCACGATGGGGTTGCGGAAATATACCTGGAGCAACAGCCCGCTCACCGCCAGGAAGGCCCCGCCCAAAAGCGCGGCCACCGCCCGGGGCAGGCGGATTATCCACACGATGAAGCTCTCTGCCGAATCAGCGGGGCCGGCGGCCACCAGGCGCAGCAGCTTGGGCAGGGGGATGGAGATACTGCCCACCGCCAGGTTGAGCCCCACTGCTCCCAACAGAAGCACCACCAGTGCGATGAACAGCAGGGTGTAATTCCGGGAGGGGGCGATGGCGGGCATGATTGGTTCCCTATCGCAGTTCTACGAAGAACTTGAGCTGGTAGCCCGGGTAAAGTTCCGGGTGCAGGATGGCCGCCAGCTCCTCGATGATCTCGTCCAGGCGGTTGCCCGACTGGTTGTAGATCTTGCGGGGGAAGAAGACCCTCCCCGTGGTCATGGGCTTTATCTCGGCCATCTCCGGGTTCACCTTGGCCAGTTGGGCCTTGGTGCTGATGCCCTGGCGGGGGGTCCGGTAGGTGATCAGCACGTCGGCCATCTTTCCGCTGGAGAAGAACCTCTCCAGTGAGATCTCCAGTCAGGAGGTGCCGCGCACATCGTTGAACAGGTAGTCTCCCCCGGCCAGCCTTATCACCTCGGCCGCCCAGGAATGCCCCGGTTCCACCAGCACCCGTTTTTCGTAGATGTCGCCCCAGATGACCTTGGGCTTGTGCTTGACCTCCTTGGTGCGTTGCCGCACCCGGGAGATGGCGGCCTGGACCCGGGCCACGTACTGGTCGGCCTCTTCCTGCTTGCCGAAGAAGGGGGCCAAAAAGCGCACGAACTTGATCTGGGTCTCCAGGTTGCGGGCCAGCTCGCCGTAGGTGATCACCACCGGCACCCCCAAAGAGGCGGCCATGGGGATCAGCGACTCGTCCCAGGTGAAGAAGACATCGGGCTTGATGGTGGCCAACTGCTCGTAGTCGATGGCGTGGTTGGCGCCCAGGGAGACGATGCTTCCCTTTGCCAGCCCTTGTTGGATGGGCTTCAGCAGCCAGTCCTTGGGTTTGCCGCTCACCGCCACCACCGTATCGATGGAATGGAGGGATATGAGCAGCGACACGTCCCGGCCGCCTGCCATGGCCACCCGTTGCACCGGGATGAACACCACCT
Source organism: uncultured Desulfarculaceae bacterium (assembly GCA_964620595.1). Classification (GTDB taxonomy): domain Bacteria; phylum Desulfobacterota; class Desulfarculia; order Desulfarculales; family Desulfarculaceae; genus Desulfocarbo. The sequence continues at coordinate 3,703 of CAZUHP010000003.1, forward strand.
CCTCCCGGGGCACCCCGGCGGGGGGCTTTTGTCCCCGGGGGACCAGGTGGAAAGTGCGGCCGATGGCGTCGGTGACCAGGTAGCGGCCTCGCGGCAGGCTGCGCACGCTGAAGGAGCCGAAGGATTCGAAGCTGGGCGGGCCGCCCCAGGCCGGCGCCGCCAGCAAGAGTACGAGAGTCAGGGCCAGGTTGGCCAGGCTAAGCCGGCGCATCGGTCACCTCCGCGAATTGCTCGGTGTGCACTTCCCGCCGCCGCTCCCGCACGGCCTGCCACAGGTAGGCCAGCAGCCCCACGGTGAAGATGGCGGTTCCCAAGAAGAAAAGAACTATGCCCGGGTCCTTGCGGATAATCAGGTTGACATAGGGGGCGCGGGCCATGCCGCCCCGGCGGGAGGGGTGGTAACGCTTCAGGTGGATGCTGTAGCCCCGGTACCAGAGGGGGTGGTTGATGGACAGCACCTTGGAGGTGGCCCGCTGGTCCTGGTCGAAGAAGGTCAGCTTGATGCGCTGGTCCATGGCCCGGCCGCGGAAGAAGTCCAGGCGCTTCCCCTGGTAGAAGTCCACCTGGATGTCGTCCAGGCGCAGGCGGTATGGCGAGCCGGGCAGGGAGATGACGCCTCCCTTGCGCACCACGTTGTTCTGGTCGTTGACACCCACCACGTAGGAGGTCAGGTGGGAGGCCAGGATGATGATGAAGGCCAGGTGCATCAGGTGGGGCGAGAAGCGCAGCAGGTAGCCCAGGCGGTCCTGGTTCCGCCGCCCGTGCCGCAGGAGCAGCAGCACCTTCTGCAAGGTGCAGACAAAGGTGTTGAGCACCAGCAGGAACATGAGGATCAAGAGCAGGAAGAACCACCAGGTCTCGTCCAGGTGGTACCAGCCATAGGTGGCTATCCAGTCGAAGAGCATCAGGCGGTTGAGGGGGCCGAACAGGTCGGGGTTGGCCCGCACCAGGAAGAAGCCGGCGTAGGAGTCCGCCACCAGGCCGAGCAGCAGGGCAAAGGTCAGGCTGGGCCGGCCCAGGAAGTTCCATATGTTTTTCAGCATCGCCATCACAAGGACACCGGCACTTTCAGCTCGCCCGTCTCGGGTAGGTAGTTGAAGTAGAACAGCAGCACCATCCCCACCACCGCGAACCAGGCCCGCCGCTGGATGGTCCAGCGCCGCAGCAGGTACAGGTGCAGGAAGCAGCCGTAGTAGAACCAGGTGCCCATGGTGGCGGCCAGGTTGTTGTCCTCCCAGATCACCGGCGCCGACCAGCCCAAATAGGACCAGGTCTCGGCCGTGAACAGGCTGAGGGTGTAGACCACGAATCCCCACACGATCAGCTTGCCGAAAAGGGGCCGCCCGCCCCCGGCGGCCCGGTCCTCCTCGAGGCCCAGGGCGAAGCGCAGGGCCTCCACCCCGGCCACCCACAGACAGGCCTTTCCCGAGGCGCTCAAGAGCAGAAAGAGGTGGGAGAAGATGGTGTTGGAGCGAGGGAAGGGCAGGTAGTAGTCCTTGGGGAACACGGCGGTGAAGATAGCCAGGCCGGCTATCACCGGAATCAGCCACCGGACCAGGCGGTCACGGCGGGCCAGGCTGAGGGCCAGGGCAAAGGCCGCCAGGCAGGCGGGCAGCCAAAAGGGCTCCTGGTAGGGGGCCTGCATGGGCCAGGAGTAGTAGAGGCGGATGCCGAGGGAAACCAGGTTGCAGGCCAGCCCCAGGCCCAGCAGCGAGCAGGCCAGCCAGCGGCGCGGCCAGACCAGGGCCGTCAACCCCAGCAGGTAGAAGACCGCCGCCAGGTAGAAGGAATTGCTTATCCACAGGCTGTACGGGCTCATCTTGGGGGGCCTTTCCTCGCTTTCAGATGGCGGGGCCCAAACGAAAACGCCCCGAGTCCACTATCGCGGACTCGGGGCGCACCCAGTTTACTTGCCCCAACTCCAGCCCCATGCCTCTCCACGGGCACTTTCGGGCCTCTACCTCCCGGACAGGTCTTCTGGCTTCCGGATCGTCCTACTCGCCGCGCCTTCCCACGCGGTTGCGACCGCGCAGTGGCTATGGGCCCGTCAGGCCCTTAGCGGCTTTCGTCCCCGGTTACAGCGGCGGGACCACGCCGGACTTGCACCGGCTTCCCTATTAAGCCTCGCGGCATCCGGGAGGTATATTTGCTCCCGTTACTTAAACCAATCCACCATTGCTGTCAACCCTACAATGGCGCTGCGGGTTCGGCCGCGGGCGGCGCATTCGCCTGGACAGGGGCCGGGGTTTGCTGCTATGCACTAGACCCTAGCCTGGACCAGAAACCGCGGGAAGGACGCAATGCTTTTGGCCGCTTTCTATGGAGCTCTGGAGATTCACCGCCAGGAGAAGATCGTCATCGCCAAGTTCCTGGCGCCCCACCGGGTCATCTCCACCTGCCGGGTGGCCGGTGGCATCCGGGACGGGCTGTCCCAGGTCTACAACCACCAGGTCTGCGAACCCACCGGCCACCACCGGGACCTCCTGGCCAGCGCCTGGGCCGATCCCCAGGAGTACCGGCGGCTGGTATGCCGGCAATACGGCCTGGAGCCCGAAGCCTGCGCCACCCTGGGCACTGCGGCCAACATGAACAACGCCGCCATCGCCGAGCAGGACTTCCGCGACCTGACCGTGGTGGCGGTGGCCACCGGCGGGGTGGAGACCAATGCCGGCCGGGTGGGCGATCCGGCCTCGGTGTTCGAGCACGAGGGTGGTTTCGAGAGCCTGGACCAGCCGCCGGCCGCGGAGCACGGCACCATCAACACCATGGTTTTCATCAACAAGGAGCTGACCCCCGGCGCCCTGGTCCGCACGGTGATGACCGCCACCGAGGCCAAGACCGCGGTGCTGCAAGAGCTGGCCGTGAGTTCGCGCTACTCCAACGGCCTGGCCACCGGCACCGGCACCGACCAGATAGCCGTGGCCTGCCGCCTGGGCACGGGACAGCCTCTCACCAGCGCGGGCAAGCATTCCAAACTGGGGGAGCTGATCGGCAGGACGGTCCACCGGGCCATAAGCCAGACCTTGGCCGCCCAGAACGGACTCACCCCGGCCAGCCGCTGCTCGGCCGTGGTCCACCTGGAGCGTTTTGGCTGCGGCCAGGAGGAATTCCTGGAGGGAGTGACTTCCCTTTTGAGCAGCGAGCAGGCCAGGCTCCTGCGGGACAACTGCCAAGCCATAGAGCGCGACCCCATGACCGTGGCCGCGGTGGCCGCCCTGGTGCACCTGCAGGACAAGCTGGCCTGGGGGGTGCTGCCCCGGGAATGCCGCACCGAGGTCATGGGCAGCTACGCGGCCCAGGTGGCCGCGGCGGTGAGCGGCAAGCACCAGCGCCTGGACCACTACCGCCGGCAGTTGGCCCCCGGCCTGGAGGCGGAAGGGGACCGCGAGTTCCTGGCCTTGGTGTACCGGGCCTTTGCCCTGGGCTTTGCCGAGAAGTGGCAGGACCGCGAGTAGCCGGCCGGCCCTGACCAGGCCGGGCTTTCAGGCGGTGGTCTCCTCGATGTCGCCTTCTATGTCCAGGTAGAGTTCCTCCAGCTTCTGCTTGGTCTCCGGGTCCGCGTCCCACATCTCCCGGCTGATGGCCTCCAGCAGCCTTTCGGTGATGTTCTGCAGGGCGTGGGGGTTCACCTGCTTGAACCACTCCTGCATCTTGGGATCAAAGGCGTACTTGCGGGCCAGGCCCTCGTACATCCAGTCCTCGATCACCCCGCTGGTGGCGTCCCAGTGGAAGGAGTTGTCCACGGTGCGCGACAGGTCGCCCGCGCCCTTGTAGCCGTGGCGCATCAGGCCCTGGATCCACTTGGGGTTCAGGATGCGCGAGCGGAAGATGTGCTTGGCCTCCTCCTGGATGGAGCGGTTCTTCACCCGGTCCGGGTCCGAGGCGTCTCCCGAATAGGCCCGGGGCTGGACGCCGGAGGCCATCTTGACCGCCGCCACGAAGCCGCCGAAGTAGGCGTTGAAGTCGTCCGAGGAAAACAGGTCCGACTCGCGGGAGTCCTCGTTCTTGACCACCAGCCTGATGTCCTGGAGCCGGCGGCGGAAGCTCTCCTTGCGCTCGGCGCCGTACACCTTTTGGCCATAGGCATAGCCGCCCCAGGATACCCACACCTCGCCCAAGTCGTCGCTGGTCTGCCAGGCCTTGGCATCTATGGCCGCGGCCACCCCGGCGCCGTAGGCCCCCGGCGCGTCGCTGTACACCCGGAAGGAAGCCTCGCGCAGCGCCTTTTCCGGGGAGAGCCCCCGTTTCTCCAGTTCCTCCACCTCGCGCAGCACGTTGCGGCGGATGAAGTTCTTGTCCAGGGGCTCCTTGAGGGCGCTGGCCAGATGCACCGCCCGGTCCAGCAGTTCCATCACGTTGGGAAAGGAGTCGCGGAAAAAGCCCGAGGTGCGGAAGGTGATGTCCACCCGGGGGAACTTCAGCTCCTCCAGGGGCAGCACCTCCAGGCCCTCCACCCGCCCGTTCTTGCGGTTCCACACCGGCTTGAGGCCCATGAGGTACAGGGCCTCGGCCACGTCCTCGCCCTGGTTGCGCATGGTGGGGCTGCCCCAGAGCACCATGCCCACGTTGTCCGGCGGCGCGCCGGTCTCCTCGACATAGCGCTCCACCAGATCGTCGCCCAGGCTCACCCCCACCCGCCAGGCCGAGGGGGAGGGTATCTTGTAGGGGTCCACCGAGTAGAAGTTGCGGCCGGTGGGCAGGATGTCCACCATGCCCCGGGTGGGGGCGCCGCTGGGCCCGGGCGCCACGTGGCGTCCCTCCAGGGCGGCCACCGCCGCCTCGATCTCGTCCCGGGTGCGCGCCAACTTGGGCAGCACGGTGTGGCCCAGGTACTCGATCACCTCGTCCACTTGGGGGCTCTGGCCGGCCAACTCCGGCCGGCGTCCCTCCGCCACCGCCGCCACGGTCTGCCGGCAGGCATCGTGCACCGCGGCCAGGGCCACCGCGTAGGTGGGGTGGCGGCCGCTGGGGTCGGCCTGGCCGCGCCGTTCCAGCATGAGGTCGTAGTCATAGCCCCACAGGGCGGCGATGGACTCGCGCAGGGAGGGCACCTCGCCGTTCTTGAGGCGCACCAACTGGGTGGCCAGTTCCACCAGGGCCTGTTCCCGGGGCGCCTGCCCCAGGATGTGCAGCCCGTCGGCAATGGCGGTGTCGGCGCACTCGTTCAGGTAGGCGTGCAACCGCTCCAGGAAGGCGTCGAAGTCGGCCAGGGCCTCCTCCCGGCTTGTCTCCAGGTCACGGTGCAGCTCGGCCCGCTCCACCGCCTCCCATATCTCCTTTTGGGCCACCGGGAGCCGGGTGGGGTTCATGGACTTGGTTTGCATATAGTCCAGCACCCGGTTGTCCACCTCGGCCAACTCCTCGTAGGTGTCGGCATTGGTCATCACCGGGATGAGGTGGTCGATGATGGCGCAGTAGGAGCGGCGCTTGGCCTGGGTGCCCTCGCCGGGGTTGTTGATGATGTAGGGATATATGTGGGGCAGGTCCATGATGGCCAGCTCGGGGTAACATTCCCGGGAGAGCCCCACGCTCTTGCCCGGCAGCCATTCCAGGGAGCCGTGCTTGCCGATGTGCAGCACCGCGTCCGCCTGGAACACGTCCCTCAGCCAGCGGTAGTAGTAGAGGTAGTGCCAGGAGGGCGACAGGTAGGGGTCGTGGATCTTCTCGGGCTGCTCGATGAATCCCCGGGGCGGCTGGATGCCGATGTATAGGTTGCCGTTTATCACCCCGTTGATCATGACCTGCTCCTGGTGCACGAAGAGCTGGCCCGGGCTGGGGCCCCAGTCCTTGCCCAGGTGTTCCTGGTTGGCGGAGGGAAGCTCCTCCCGCCAGGGCTGGTGCTTCTCGGGTCCGGCCAGGCCGGCGGCCCGTTGGGCCATGGCCTCGGGGGTGAGCCAGCGCTGGTCCACGGTGAGGCCGCCCAGCATGGCCTCGGCCAACTCCTGGGGGTCGGGGTAGGTGCGCTCCACCGCGTAGCCCTCTTGCTTGAGGCGCTCCACCAGGCCGGCCACGCTGGCAAAGGAGTCCAGGCCGTAGGCGCAGCCGATGCGGTCGTTGCGGGGCGGGTAGTTGTGGAACACGATGGCCACCCGCTTTTTTGAGTTGGGCTTGCGCCGGAGGAGCGCCCAGTTCTTGGCCAAACGCACGATCTTGGCGATGCGTTCGGGAATGGGCTCGTTGCGGGGAACCACCGCGCCGGTGAGGGGGTCGCGTTGGCCCACTTCCTTGGTGGCCACGGGCACCCCTATGAGCACCCCGTCGAACTCGGGCTGGGCCACGGACACGCTCACGTCCATGGGCTGCACCCCCTGGCTGGTTTCCTCCCAGAAGCTCCGGTTGGCCAGAAGCTGCATGGCCTGGAGCACCGGCACGTCCAGATGGCGCAGTATGTCGGCGTCGTCCCGGTCCAGCATTTTCAGGGAGAACAGCATGGGCGACAGCAGCACGTCTATGACGGTCTTGCCGCCCGCCCGGAAATAGTGGTCCACCACCCAGCGGGGCCTCTCCACCGCCAGCAGGGGGTCGGGGTGGCGGCGGAAGCAGCAGAGGGGGATGCAGCCCTGGCGCTCTATCTCCGCGATCATCTGGTCGATGGCCGCCAGGTTGCCGTCCAGGAACTGGTACTGGCCGAACCACAGGCCGATCACTGGCCGGTCGCCCCGCGTCACCCCTTCCAGGTCGTGGCCCAGGCCGGCCAGGTATTCCTCCAAGGTGTCGGCCAGGCCCAGGCGGGGATGGTACATGGCCTGGCAGGGCTGGGGCCGGGGCTTTTGCCAGGTCAGTTCGTGCCCGGCCTCGGCGGCCAACCGGCAGAAGAGGTTGTACCAGTTGTCCTGGCCCCCGTACTTGAGATAGAGCACCGTGTCCTGGAAAAGCTCCGACCCGTAGCCGGCGGAGTGCTGCTTGCTCAGCTCCAGGTCTTCCTCGTCGGTGGTGTGGATGTAGATGTCCAGGCCCTGGGCGGCCTGGATCATCTTGTCGAAGAAGCGGCAGGATGCCTTGCCCCCGTGCAGGATGACCATGAGCCGGTCGTAGGCGGGGAGCCGGGCCAGGAAGTCCTCGGTCTGCTTGCGGTCAAAGAGATCGTCGTTGCCGCGGACCAAAAGCTCCAGGCAGCCGGGATGATCCCGGTGCAGGCGGGCATAGGCCTGGCTGATGCTGGGCAGGCCCGAGCCGCCCGCGGTGAACAGGGCCACTTTCAGTGGTTTCATGTCAGCCTCCTGAACAGTTCCTTGCGCAGCCGGCACTCCAGCTCAGTCCGGCGGTCGGCCCGGCCGTTATAGGCCACCCGCCGGGAGGGGCAGCCGCCCCGGCAGACCACGGCCACCGGGCAATTCCGGCAGCCCGGGGGCAGGGCCAAGCAACGGGCCATGTCCCGCAGCACCCCAGGCTGGGGTTCCTCCACTGTGCCGGCCGCGAACTCCTCCCGCCCGGCCAGGGAGGCGCAGGCATACAGCTCCCCCGCCGGGGTCACCGCCGCGGCCAGGCCCTGGGCCGCGAAGCAGTAGGCTTCCACGCGGCCCTGTTTTATCCGGCGCCTGGTCTGGTCCACCTCCCGCACCTTGAGGGGCGGAAAGCGGCGCTGGTTGATGAACTCCAGCGCCTTGAGCATGGCCGGCACCACCTCGCTGAGCTGGTCCGGCTCCGGGGCCAGCTCCTGCCCCCTTGCCCGGCCCAGGGGCCGCACCAGGTCCAGGTTGACCACCCGCAGGCAGGGGTAGCCGCCGCAAAAGAGCAGGAACTCGGGCAGGTGCTCGACGTTGCGCCGGGTCAGCACCACGGTGAGGTTTGCCCCCATGCCCAACTCGCTGAGCAGGCGCAGGGCCCGCTCGGTGCCCTCGCCTCCGCCCCGGGTGAGGTCGTTGATCCGGGGCGTGCCGTCCAGGCTGAGGCCCAGGCCCACGCCGTGGCCGGCCAGGAAGCGGGCCTTTTCCTCGTCCAGGAGCAGGCCGTTGGTTTGCAGGGCAAAGCGCAGCCTGCCCCGGCGGGCCGGGGCGCTCTCCACCAGCTCCCGCACCAGCTCGAACCTGAGCAGGGGCTCGCCGCCGGCCAGCTCCACCGTGAGCCAGCCCTGGGGCGGGGCGAAGAGCTCCAGGGCGGCCAGGGCCGTCTCCCGGGGCAGGTCGTCGCCCCCCGGGCCGGCCTCGGCATAGCAGTAGGCGCAGCCCAGGTTGCAGCGGCTGGTGAGCATCAGCACCAGGAACTTGAGGGGGATGCGCGCCGCCAAGCCGTCTCCTCAGCGTCCCGGGACCGCGGCGATGTCCTCGAAGGGCTGGCGCCGCAGCCGGTGGGGCAGGGCCAGCTCCACCGCCCGTTCCACGTCCCCATCTTCGACCCGCTCGCGCCCGGCATAGGCGGCCAGGGCCTTGGCCGCCTTCAGGGTGATGATGTCCCCCCGGTGGCCGTCCACTCCCGCTTCCAGGCAATGGCCGGCGATCTTCAGCATGACCTGGCGGTCGGCTTCCACCCGGGGGTAGAGGTCCCGCGCCTTTTCGATGTCCCGGGTCAGCTTGGCGGAGGCCTCTTGCCAGGCCGCGCAGAAGCCGGCCGGGTCCGCCTCAAAGGCCATGCGCCGCTCCATGACCTCCACCCGGGCCTCGGCCTGGCGGATGCCCTCGATGAGCACGCACAGGCCGAAGCGGTCCAGGAGTTGGGGCCGCAGCTCGCCCTCCTCCGGGTTCATGGTGCCCACCAGGGTGAAGCGGGCCGGGTGGCTGAAGGAGACCCCCTCGCGCTCCACGGTGCATACGCCCATGGCCGCCGAGTCCAGAAGCACGTCCACCACGTGGTCGTCCAGCAGGTTCACCTCGTCCACGTAGAGGATGCCCCGGTGGGCGGCGGCCAGGATGCCGGGCTCGAAGTACTTCTCGCCCTCCTTGAGGGCCCGCTCCAGGTCCATGGTGCCCACCACCCGGTCCTCGGTGGCCCCCACCGGCAGCTCCACCACCCGCACCTTGCGGCGCCCGATCTCCACCGCGGTGCCGGCGAGCACCTTTTCCCGGCACTCCCTCTGGGAGCAGTCGCGGCAGGTCTGGCTCCCGGTCTCGGCGGGGGCCAGTTGGAAGGGGCAGCCCCGCACCACCTCGATCTCGGGCAGTATCTCGGCCAGGGCCCGGGCCGCGGTGGACTTGCCGGTGCCTTTCTCGCCGCGGATGAGCACCCCCGACAGGGCGGGGTGGATGACGTTGAGGATCAAGGCCAGCTTCATGGCCTCCTGGCCCACGATCGCCGCAAAGGGATACAGGGGTTGCTTGCTCACTGGTCGCTCCTTGCAATGGCCACTAGGTCCTCGGCCTTCAGGTCTTCAATGGGGAAATACTCGGCCCCCAGGGCGGCGGCCAGGCGGCCGGCCAGCCCCAGACGCACCACGCCCTGGGGCTCGGTGTCCACCACCACGAAACGCACCCGCGGGTCCCCACCCAGGCGGCGCGCCATCTCCAGGGCCTGCTTGTGCGGGGCCAGCTCTCCGGACCAGCCCACGTTGGCCTTGCCGTCGGTGAGGATGATCACGATGGGCCGGGAGGTGGGTTCCTTGCGCAGGTGGCGCGTGAGCTGCCGGTGGGTCTCCACCAGGGCCGAGGCCAGGGGGGTGCGCCCGCCCACCGGCAGCTCCCGGAGCAGCTTGGCCGCCATCTCGATGGAGGAGGTGGGCGGCAGGGCCAAGGTGGCTTCCTGGCCCCGGAACACGACCAGGGCCACCCGGTCGCGCTTCTGGTAGGCGTCCAGGAGCAGCGAGAGCACCGCCCCCTTGGTGGCGGCCATGCGGGCCCGCACCCCCATGGAGCCGCTGGCGTCCACGGTGAACAGGAGGAAGTTGCCCACCCGCTTCTCGCGCACCTTGCAGCGGATGTCGTCCTTTTCGATGCACACGGCCAAATCGCTCCGGCCGGCCCGCCGGAGCTGATGGGGCGCTGCCGCCCGCAGGGTGGCGTCCAGGGCCAGGTCGTGGGGATCGCCCTGCAAGGCGCTCTTCACGTAACGCCCCTGCTTCTGGGTGGTGCGGGTGGGCGAGCGCCGGCCAGACCCCCGGCGCAGTACCCGGTCCCGGGCCTGCTCCAGGGGCCGCACCTTGAAGGTGGCGCCGATCTCGAACACCCGCTCCCCGGTGTCTTTCTGGTCCTCATCGCCGCCTTCTGCCTCGGGGTCGGGCGACGGGGGCAGGGGAAGGGTGAATTCCTCCTCGCCCTGGTGGGGGGAGGCCTCCTGGTCCCCTGCCTGGTCGGGCGGGACTTGCTCGTTTTCGCCGGATGACGGGTCCGTTTGCTCCTGCTCCGGGGAGTCCGGGGGAGGCGGAGGAGGCGGGGGGGGCGGGGGGGGCAGGGGATCCCGGCTGCGGTGGCGCAGGGCCAGGGGCGCCACCCGGCTGATGTCCTCCTCGCTGACCTGGCCTCGGCCCTGGTAGGCGGCCAGGGCCCGGGCCGCCCGCTCGATCACTATGTCGGCCCGGTGGCCGGCCACGTTGTTTTGCAGGCACAGCTCGGAGACGAAGCTGCGGAGCCAGGGAGCCAGGACCACCCGGGGCAATAGTTCCCGCGCCCGGCGGATGGCTGCGGCCACTTGCTGGTCGGCCTGGCGGCAGGTCTGGGAAAAGGCGCGGGGGTCGCGGTCGAAGTCCTCCCGCAGCGCCATGAGCCGCACCCGGAGTTCCGGGTCGCTCTCCGCCGCCACCTGCACGCACAGGCCGAAGCGGTCCAGGAGCTGGGGCCGCAGCTCGCCCTCCTCTGGGTTCATGGTGCCCACCAGCACGAAACGGGCCGGGTGGGCAAAGGAGATGCCCTCCCGCTCCAGGGTGTTGACCCCGCTGGCCGCCGCGTCCAGGATGATGTCCACCAGGTGGTCGTCCAACAGGTTTACCTCGTCGATATAGAGGTAGCCCCGGTTGGCTCGGGCCAGGAGCCCCGGCGAAAGGCGCCGCTGGCCGCTCTTCACCGCCCGGCTGAAGTCGATCCCTCCCAGCACCATGTCCTCGGTGGCGTTCAGGGGAAGGTCCACCACCCGCACCCGGCGCCGGCGGCGGGGCAGGCCGCCGTTGCCTAGCGCCCGAGCGCAGTCGTCGCACATGGCCAGGGGGTCGGCGGGGTCGCAGCCAAAGGGGCAGCCCGCCACCACCTCGATCTCGGGCAGGCAGGCGGCCAGGGCCCGCACGGTGGTGGACTTGGCCGTGCCCTTCTCGCCCCGCGCCAGCACCCCGCCCACCCCGGGGTCGATGGAGTTGAGGATCAGGGCCAGCTTCATCTCCTCCTGGCCCACCACCGCGGAAAAGGGCAGGACCCGGCCCGCCGGCTGGTATGTGGCTGCCTCGGCCCGCATCATATGCTCGCCTTCCGCACCGCCCACACCGCCGCCCCGAACAGGCACACGCTCCAGCCCAGCATGATCAGCAGCGATTCCCAGGGAAAGGGCGTGCCCAGGGCCGCGGCCCGCAGGCACAGGCTGGCGTGGGTGAGAGGCAGGAACTTGACCAGAAAGGCGGCCCAGGCCGGCAGCCGGTCCACGGGAAAGAAGGTGCCGGCCAGAAAGCTCATGGGCAGGATGATGAAGCTGTTCAGGCTGGCCTGGTCGGCATGGGACTTGACCATCATGGCCGCGAACACCGCGGCCGAGCCGAACAGGAAGGTGTTCAGCAGGAGGGACAGGACGAGGAGAAGGTTGAAACTGACCTGGGCGCCGGCCAGCAGCGACAGGGCGGCGATGATCGCCCCGGCCATGAGCCCCCTGGTCATGGCCGCCATGACCTCGCCCAGGGTTATGGACCAGTAGGAGATGGGTGCGGTCTGGTATTCCTCGAAGGTCATCCAGTAGAAGCGGGCCACGTTGATGTCGGTGGCGATGTTGAAGCTCTGGCTCATGGAGGAGAGCGCCAACAGGCCCGGTATCATGAAGCTCAGGTAGTCCACTCCCTGCACGGTGAGGCCCCTGCCCATGCCCCAGCCAAAGGCCACCAGGAACAGGACCGGGCTGATGGAGTAGCTGGCCAGCAGGCGCTTGAGCCGGCGCCTGAGGATGACCATCTCCCGCCAGTAGACCGCTATCAGGCCGCGCATGGCGTTTCCTTCCTAATGCCCCTGGCCGTGCCCGCCGGCCTCGGCCGGGGCTGCGGGCTGGTTGCCCACCTTGCGCCCGGTGAGACTGATGAACACGTCCTCCAGGTTGCTGCCCCGGATTATCACGTCGCCGCCCGCCCCGGCGGCAAAGGCCGCGGCCTCCGCCCGGGTGGCGAAGAAGCGGGGCGCGCCGCCGCCGGCGCCTTCCACCACCACCTTGCCGGTGCGGGCCATCAGGGCGGCGGGGGTGTCCAGGGCGATGAGCTTCCCCTCGTGGATGATGCCCACCCGGTGGCAGAGGTTCTGGGCCTCCTCGATGTAGTGGGTGGTGAGGAACACGGTCACCCCGGCCTGGTTGCTCTGGCGGATGAGTTCCCAGGTGCGCCGCCGGGTGTGGGCGTCCAGGCCCACGGTGGGCTCGTCCAGGAAGAGCACCCGGGGCTGGTGCAGGAGCGCCCGGGCGATCATGAGCCGGCGCTTGAGACCGCCGGACAGGTTCTTGGCCAGGTGGTCGCGCCGCCGGGTCAGGCCGGAGAACTCCAGCAGGGTGGCTATGCGCTCCTCGCGGCGGGCACGGGGCATCTTGTGCAGCATGCCGTGCAGCTTGAGGTTCTCGTAGACCGTGAGGTCCGGGTCCACGTTGAGGTGCTGGGGCACCAGGCCCATGCCCTTCTTGGCCCCCACCGGGTCGGCCACCACCTCGCAGCCCGAGACCAGGGCCCGGCCCGAGCTGGGCTTGGTGAGGGTGGTGAGGATGCGGCAGGTGGTGGTCTTGCCCGCGCCGTTGGGGCCCAGAAAGCCGAACACCTCGCCGGCGTACACCTCCAGGTTCAGGCCGTCCACGGCCACGGTGTCGCCGTAGGTCTTGCGCAGGTCCTGGATCTGGATGATCGCTTCAGGCATGGGGAGCCTCTTTGCTCAAGAGCAGTTGGTAGTCCAGCCGGTCGGGGAAGGATTTGCTCCTGGTGCCGGTGGTGTCCAGGACCTGCGAGCAGAGCCCCGCGCCCCGCACCTCCTTTTCCACGAAGCGGGCGTGGCCCTCGGGCGGCAGGCAGACAAAGGCCGCGTCGCCCAGGGCGGCGGCCACGGCGATCTTGTCGTAGGCCCGCACCTTGAGCAGGGTTTGTTCCGCTTCAGACATCGCGCCTCCCATGGCCGCGACTAGATCGCAGCCGCGCTTGGCCAGGGCCATGGCCAGCTCCGGGTGCAGCAGGTCTTCCGCCGCGGCCAGGCCGATGCGGGCTGGGCCATAGTCGATGGTCAGGGGCTCCTGGGCCCGGCGCCGGGGGCGGTTGAGGGGAAAGACCCGTTGCCCCCCTGGCCAGGCAAAGGCCAGGGCTTCATCCAGGCGCACGCACACGGCCGCGTCCCTCTCCCGGGCCAGGCCGGCCAGCCACTCGGGGCCAAAGCCATCTCCCTGCAAGGCGGGCAGGATCAGCAGGCGGGGTTGGCCCACCACCGTGAGCGGCAGGCCACGCTCCACTGCCCGGGGCGAGCCCCGGTCCTTGCCCCGCAGGGCCAGGCAGCCCACTTCCATCTTTCCGGGCTGGGGAAGGTCGTACAGGCTGGTCAAGTCCATGCTCAGGCGCACGTCCGCGGCCAGGTAGTGGTACCAACCCGGGCTCCTGGCCGAGAGACGGGCCCGCCTTTGCCCCTGGGGGAGACGGCCCCCTTCCAGGGGCAGCTCGGCGAAGAACACCTTTGACTCCTGGCTCTGGCCGGCCAGCAGTATGTTCCCCTCGGCGTCGAACAGGCAGGAAGAGGACCGGGAGCAGTCCATGCGGCGGTCCTGGCCGGCCCGGTTGCACACCGCCAGGGCCAGGCCGTTTTCCAGGGCGCGTGCCCCCCACAGCTCCCTGGGCTCCAGCCCGCCCGCAGGCCAGTTGGCGGGCACCAGCACCAGGTCCGCGCCCTTGAGGGCCAGTTGGCGGACGAATATGCCGAAGTAGGTTTCCGAGCAGATCAAAAGGCCCACCCGCCCCCAGGGGGTGTCGCATACGTCCTCTTGTCGGGGCTCTCCCGGACAGGCCCACTTGGTTTCAGCGGTGACCTTGCGGCGGCGGCACTGGATGCGGCCGTCCGGGCCCAGGAGAAAGGCGCTGTTGTAGACAAGCTCGGTGGCGGGGTCCAGCTCGGCCAGGGCCGCGCAGATGTACACGTCCTGTTCCCGGGCCAGGCGGGAGAGGGCCTTGAGGGTGGGGCCGTCCGCGGTTTCGGCCATGGCGGCCATCTCGGAGCGGGAGTCAAAGCCGTAGCCGCTCAGGCCCGCCTCGGTGTTGACGATGATCCTGGCCCCGCCGGCGGCCGCCCGGCGGTTCAGCTCCAGCAAGCGCCGGCGGTTTGTTTCCGGCTGCTGGAACTCCACGGCCAGGTGGACCAGGGCTATCTTCAAGGTTTCGGCCATGTGCGCTGCAGACAAAATAATCCCCGAACTCTTTTGTGAGTTCGGGGATTCCCCTTTTATCCTTCGCGAACTCGCTGCCGGACGCCTTCTTCCCGGGCGCGGGCGGCATGGCTCGTCAGGCAGGTCTTCTGGCTCCCGGATCGTTCCGTTGGCCGCGCCTTCCCAGGCGCGTCACGCGCCCAGTGGCGTTGGGCTGCTCAGCCCATGCGGCCTTGGTCCCCGGTTACAGCGGCGGGTCCGCTCCCGATTCCCACGGGATTCCCTATTAAGCCTCCAAGGGCACCTGGCAAGGATGCTGTAACAATATAAGCCGCGGATGTCAACCATGAGGAGCCGCCGCCCCCTGACCCGCAGGTAGCGGATTCCCTCCCCTGCGAACAGTTGTTGACACCTTCTTTGGTTTTTGCTACTGGCATGCGGTAGCAGGCGCCGTGATGGCTTAATGGGGAAGACGGTGAGATTCCGTCGCGGTCCCGCCGCTGTAACCGGGGACGAAAGCCGCAAGAGAGCCACTGCCGTCGGTCGCAAAAGGACGGTGGGAAGGCGCGGCCGGTAGGTTGATCCGGGAGCCAGAAGACCTGCCTGCTACCAGTAGCGAAGACAGCGCGGACTGTCACAGGGTGTTTTAGGGGTGAAGAAAACCGGGTGCAATCCCTAAGCCCGCATGGGCTTGGGGATTTTTGTTTGGAGACAACGACCTTGCGAGGCCTGGTGATAGCCGGCAGCAACAGCGGGGCGGGCAAGACCACGGTCAGCCTGGCCCTCATGCGGGCCTTGGCCCGGCGGGGGGTGGCGGTGCAGCCTTTCAAGGTGGGTCCCGACTTCATCGACCCCGGCCACCACGCCCTGGCCGCGGGCCGGCCCTCTCACAACCTGGACGGCTGGATGCTATCGCCCCAGTACAACCAGGACCTGTTCCGCCGCCATGCCGGCTCGGCCCAGGTGGCGGTGGTGGAAGGGGTCATGGGCCTCTACGACGGCTTGGGGCCCCGCAGCGAGGTGGGCTCCACCGCCCAGATGGCCAAGCTCCTGGACCTGCCGGTGCTCTTGGTGGTCAATGCCCAGGCCATGGCTCGCAGCCTGGCCGCCCTGGTCCAGGGGTTCGTCGGCTTCGACCCGGGGCTGAGTTGGGCCGGGGTGGTGGCCAACAAGGTGGGCAGCCCGGCCCACGCCGCCCTGCTGGCCGAGGCCATGGAGCTGGTGCCGCAGGCGCCCTTCCTGGGCGGGCTGCCCCGGCGGCCGGAGCTGGCCCTTGCCGAGCGTCACCTGGGCTTGGTTATGGCCGGGGAGGGCGGCTTGGACCCGGACCGGCTGGATCGCCTGGCCGCCTGGCTGGAGCAGGGCCTGGACTTGGACGGGCTGCTGGAGCGGCTGCCAGAGGTGGAATTGCCGCCGCCAGGGGAGACACCGGCCGAGGCCGCGCCCTTGGTCCGCCTGGGCGTGGCCCGGGACCAGGCCTTTTGCTTTTGCTACCAGGAGAACCTGCGCCACCTGCGGGCAGCGGGCGCCGAGCTGGTGTTCTTCTCTCCCCTCAACGATTCCCGCCTGCCCCCGGGCCTGGACGGGCTGTACCTCAGCGGCGGCTACCCGGAGCTTTTTGCCGGGGAGTTGGCCGGCAACCAGGGCTTGCGGTCGGAGATAGCCACCCTGGCCCGGGCCGGCCTGCCGATATACGCCGAGTGCGGGGGCATGATGTATCTGGGCCGGGAACTGGAGGACGGCGAGGGCCGGCGCTGGCCCATGGCCGGGGTGCTGCCCCTGCGCACCCGCATGCTGCCCCGACTGAAGTCACTGGGCTACCGCGAGGTGACCCTGGCCCGGGACACCCCCCTGGGACCGGCGGGCACGGTCATGCGGGGACACGAGTTCCACTACTCCGAGGTGGGGAGCTGCGCGCCGGACGATGACCTGGACGCCGGGGTCTACCAGGTGAGCGGACGCCGGGGAACCGCGCCGGACACCCGGGGATACTTGAAGGGTGCGGTGCTGGCCAGCTACGTGCACCTGCACTTTGGCAGCAACCCCCGCCTGGCCCAGAATTTCGTTTCCTTTTGCCGAAAGGGCAACCTCTCATGAGCCAGTGGAACCTGCCGCCCGAGGAGATAGAGCGCCGCAGCATGGCCATCATAGCCCAGGAGGCCGGGGAGCACGGCCGGCCGCCCGGGGAGTGGGCGGTTATCCGCCGCATGATCCACACCAGCGCGGACTTCGAATACCTCCGCACCGTGCGCCTGCATCCCCAGGCCGTGGCCAGCGGCGTGCGGGCCCTCAAGGCGGGCGGCGTGATATTCACCGACACCCGCATGGCCCAGGCCGGCATCTCCCGCTGGCGGCTGGAGCCGCTGGGCGCGCGGGTGCAATGCCTGATGGACCTGCCCCAGGCCGGCGAGCGGGCCCGGCAAGGTGGGACCACCCGGGCGGTGGCCGCAGTGGACCTGGCCGTGGAGACGATCAAGCCCAGCATCTTCGTGATCGGCAACGCCCCCACCGCCCTGTTCCGGCTCATCGAGCACATCCAGGCCGGCCGGGCAGCGCCGGAGCTGGTGGTGGGCCTGCCGGTGGGTTTCGTGAACGCGGCCGAGTCCAAGGAGGCGCTGCTCGCCATCGACCGGCCCTACATAACCGCCCTGGGGCGCAAGGGCGGCTCGGCAGTGGCGGCCAGCGTGATAAACGCCCTGGCCCAGCTTTGCGAGGAGGAGACAGCATGAGCGGCGACAAGCTGGGAACCCTCTACGGGGTGGGCGTGGGCCCGGGCGACCCCAAGCTCCTGACCATCAGGGCCCTGGAGGTGATCCGGGAGGTGGGGGTGGTCTTTGCCGCCAGCTCGCCCAAGAACGGCTACAGCCTGGCCTTGCAGACCGTGCAGGAGCACCTGCCGGCCTCCACCCGGGTGGAGCGGCTGCCCTTTCCCATGACCGACGACCGCGCCGCCCTGGAACGGGCCTGGCAGGAAAACGCCGGCGCGGTGCTGGCCGTCTTGGAGCAGGGCGAGGACGCGGCCTTCTTGACCATCGGCGATCCCTTGACCTACAGCACCTACGGCTACCTGCTCCGCACCCTGGGCCGGATGCACCCGGGGCTGCGGGCGGAGACGGTGCCCGGCATCACCGCCTACCACGCGGCCGCGGCCCGGCTGAACCTGCCCCTGGTGGAGAGCAAGGAGTCGCTCCTGGTGGTCTCCGGGGTGGGTGAGGCCGGGGAGATATCCCGCCTGGCCGAGTTCGGGGACAACCTGGTCATCATGAAGGCCTACCGCAACTTCGACCGCATCATGGAGACCCTCCAGGACTTGCCCCGGCCGCGCCGGGTGGCGGCGGCCTCCCTGGTGGGCCTGCCCGGGGAGCGCCTGGAGCCCGACGCCCGCCGCCTGGAGGGCGGGAAGGTACCCTACTTGACCTTGCTGCTGGTGAAGAAGGCCGGGGAGGAGTGAGTTCCTTGACAAGCGCGGCCCACAAGAGAAGGCGCAGCGGCGAGCTGCGCCTAGGCTTCACCACCGGCTCCGCGGCCACGGCCGCGGCCAAGGCTGCGCTCCTGGCCATCCTGGGGGAGCCGCCCCCGGGCAAGGTGAGCATCCCTTTGCCCGACGGCGGCTCCCTGGAGGTGGCGGTGAAGGAGGTGCAGCGGCTGTCGGAGCGGGAAGCCCGGGCCACGGTGATAAAGGACGCGGGCGACGACCCGGACGTGACCCACAGGGCGGCCATCACCGCCCGGGTGAGCCTGGGGGAGGGCGCGTCCCCCGGGGAGCCCATCGCCATCCTGGGCGGGCCCGGGGTGGGCCGGGTGACCCGGCCCGGCCTGCCGGTGGCCGTGGGCGAGCCGGCCATCAATCCGGTGCCCCGCCGCATGATCCGCCAGGCCCTGCGCGACACCTGGCGCCGCGCCGGCCGCCGCGGCGGGCTGGCGGCCAGGGTGGAGATATCCGTGGCCGAGGGCGAGCGCCTGGCCCGGAAGACCCTGAACCCCCGCCTGGGCATCGTGGAGGGCATCTCCATCATCGGCACCAGCGGCCTGGTCAAGCCCTTCAGCCACGAGGCCTACACCGCCACCATCAAGAGCGCCCTGTCGGTGGCGCGGGCCGCGGGCAACCGGGAGGTGGTGCTGGCCACCGGTGGCAAGAGCGAGAAGCGGGCCATGGCCTTGCGGCCGGATCTGCCGGACACGGCCTTTGTGCAGATCGCCGACTTTTTCGCCTATGCCCTGCGCCAGGCGGCGGCCAGCGGCATGGAGCGGGTGGGCCTGGTCTCTTTCTTCGGCAAGGCGGTCAAGCAGGCCATGGGCCTGGAGTACACCCACGCCCACCAGGCCCCCCTGGACCTGGAGCGGCTGGCCGGCTGGTTTTCCGCCGCCGGCGCGGATGAGGACCTGGTGCGGGCGGTCAGGGAGGCCAACACCGCCCGGCAGGTGGTGGAGCTACTGCGGGAAAGGGGCAGGCTGGAGTTGGTGGAGCCGGTGGGCCGCCGCCTGCTGGCCCAGGCCGCCGGGTTCGCCGGGCCGGGGCGGGAGGTGTGGGCAGCGGTGCTGGACATGCAAGGCGGGGTGCTGTTCCAGGGCACCTGGAAAGGGGGGCGTTCGTGAAGGTGGTCGAAGTGGTGGGGCTGGGCCTTGGGCCCGCGGATGTGACTCCCCGCCTGCGGGCGGTGATCGACAAGGCCCGGGTGCTGGCCGGCGGCGCGCGCCTCTTGGATTGGTTTCCGGACCATCCGGCTCGGCGCTTGGTTCTCGGCGGCGGGCTGGATGCCTGGTTGGACCAGGTGGCCTCGGTGGTGGAGGAAGGCGTGGTGGTACTGGCCTCGGGCGACCCCGGTTTTTTCGGGATCGGTGCGCGCCTGGTCAAGCGCCTGGGGCCGAAGCGGGTGGTCATCCATCCCAACCTCACCGCCATGCAGGCGGCCTTTGCCCGGCTCAAGCTGCCTTGGCAGGCGGCGGCCCTGGTCAGCCTGCACGGCCGGCCGGAGGGGGCCTGGCTGGACCTGTGGGCAGCCCTGTATCGGCATGACCTGGTGGGGGTGTACACCGATCCGGTTCGCGGCCCCGCGCTCCTGGCCCGGGCGCTGCTGGCGCGGGGGCAGGAGTTCTGGCGCCTGGCCGTGCTGGAGGACCTGGGCGGGGAGAACGAGCGGGTGGGCTGGTTCTCCCTGGAGGAGGCGGCCCGGGGGGAGTTCTCGCCCCTGAACCTGGTGGTGCTGGAGCGCGTGGCCAGGCCGGAGCCCTTGCGCCTGGGCCTGGCCGAGGAGGCCTACCAGCACCAGGGGGACATGATCACCAAGACCGAGGTGCGCGCCGCGGCCCTGGCCAAGCTGGCCCTGGGGCCCGGCCAGACGGTGTGGGACCTGGGCGCGGGCTGCGGCTCGGTGGGCCTGGAGGCCACCCTGCTCACCCCGGGCGGGCGGGTGGTGGCCGTGGAGCAGAAGCCGGAGCGGGTGCGCCAGATAGAGGCCAACCGGGCCCGCTACGGCGCGGCGTCCCTGGAGGTGGTGGCGGGGCGCATGCCCGGCTGCCTGGCCGACCTGCCCGACCCGGACCGGGTTTTCGTGGGAGGGGGCGGCTACTGCCTGGGGCCCATCCTGGAGGAGGCGGCCCGGCGCCTGCCGGCCGGCGGGGTGGTGGTGGCCGGCCTGGTGAAGCTGGAGAGCCTGGAGGTGGCCCGCCGCACCATGCTCGGCCAGGGATTGGCCGTGGAGGAGACCCTGCTCCAGCTCAGCCGGGGCGCTCCCCTGGCCGGGGGGGTGCGGATGAAGGGGCTCAACCCGGTGTGGCTGATATGCGGCCAAAAGCCGGCGGGAGGGCAGACATGAGCAGCGCAGACAAGAGCCCGGTGGTCTTCGTGGGGGCCGGACCCGGCGACCCGGAGCTGATAACCGTGGCCGGCCGCCGGGCCCTGGAGCAGGCCGAGCTGGTGGTGTACACCGGCTCCCTGGTGCCCCGCCAGATGCTTTGCTGGTGCCCGGCCGAGGCCCGGACAATCGATTCCGCCGGGTTGAACCTGGACCAGATCGTGCGGCCCATGGTGGAGGCCTGGCGGCGGGGAGAGCGGGTGGTGCGCCTGCACACCGGCGACCCCAGCCTCTACGGCGCGGTGCACGAGCAGTTCCGCGCCCTGGACAAGGCAGGGGTTCCCTACCGGGTCATTCCCGGGGTGACCTCCGCCTTTGCCGCCGCCGCCGCCCTGGGCCTGGAGTACACCCTGCCCGAGGTGTGCCAGAGCTTGGTCTTCACCCGGGCGGCCGGGCGCACCCCCATGCCGCCGGGCGAGGACCTGGCGGCATTGGCGGCGCATGGTTGCAGCCTGGTGATATACCTTTCCGCCTCCCGGGCCGAACAGGTGGGCCGGGCCCTGGCCGGGGCCTTTGGCGCCCGGGCGCCCTTGGCCGTGGCCTACCGGGTTTCCTGGCCGGACCAGCGCCTTGTGTGGACCACCCCCCAGGACCTAGCCCGCGACCTGGAGGAGGCGGGCATCGACCGCCACGCCCTTATCCTGGCCGGGCCGGCGGTGGCGGCGGTGGCCCGGGGGGAGGAGGCCCCGCCCTCGCGGCTGTACGACGCCGCCTTCAGCCACGGCTTCCGGCCGGCCGCCGGGGAGGAAGACTAGCCGTGGCCAGCCGGCCCCCAAAGGTCGCCATCTATGCCCTCACTTCGGTGGGAGCGGAAAGGGCCCGGCTGCTCGGCCGGGGCCTGGAGGGCAGCCGGCTGTTCCTGCCCCGCCGGCTGGCTGGCCGGGTGGCCGGGGCAGAGGCCTTCGACCGGCTGGGCGAGGTCCTGGCCGCCAACTTCCGCTCCTTTGGCGGGCACGTGCTGTTCTGCGCCGCGGGCATGGTGGTGCGGAGCCTGGCCCCGCTCATGCGGGGCAAGGACCGAGACCCGGCCGTGGTGGTGGTGGACCAGCGGGGGCGCTTTGCCATCAGCCTGCTTTCGGGCCACCTGGGCGGCGCCAACCAGTTGGCCGGCCGGGTGGCCGAGATACTGGGCGGCCAGGCGGTCATCACCACCGCCACCGACGTGGAGGGCCTGCCCAGCCTGGAGATGGTGAGCCGGGAGGCGGGCTGCGCGGTGGAGAACCTGGGAGCCCTGGCCAGGGTCAGCACGGTCCTCTTGGAGGGCGGGCAGGTGGAGGTGTTCGATCCCGGCGGCTGGCTCTGGTCCAGGCTGGAGCCCTGGCCGGGGCGGTTCAAGCGCCTGGACCGCGAACCCACCCCCCGGCCGGACGGCCCGCCCCTGGTCTGGGTGGGCTGGCGATTCCTAGCGGCCGACCCGCCCCCTGCTTGGCTGGTGGTGCGGCCGCCCTGCCTGGTGGCGGGCGTGGGCTGCAACCGGGGCACGGCGGTGGGCGAGCTGGAGTCGTTGCTGCGCCGGGTGTTCGACCAGGCGGGGCTCAGCCTGGCTTGCCTCGGCCGCCTGGCCAGCGTGGCGGCCAAGCGCGACGAGGCCGGGCTCTTGGCCCTGGCCCGGAGACTGGGGGTGGAGACGGAGTTTTTCGAGGCCGAGCAGATCAACGCGGTGGAAGTGCCCAATCCCTCTGAAGCCGCCCAACGGCATCTGGGAGTGAGAAGCGTATGCGAAGCGACAGCCAGGCTGGCGGCCCGGGGCGGGCCGCTTTTGGTGGAGAAGCAAAAGAGCCCCAACGCGACCGTGGCGGTGGCCCTGGCAAGCTCTGGATCGTAGGCCTGGGGCCGGGCGGGGAGGGGCAGCTCACCCCCCAGGCCCGGCAAGCCCTGGAGAGGGCCGCGGTGGTCCTGGGCTACCGGCCCTACCTGGAGCAGGCCGGCGGGCTGCTGGCGGGCAAGGAGGTGCTGGCCAGCGGCATGACCCGGGAGCTGGACCGGGCCGCCATGGCCCTGGAGCTGGCCCAGGCCGGCCGGGAGGTGGCCCTGGTGTCCGGCGGGGACCCCGGGGTCTACGCCATGGCGGCGGTGGTCTTCGAGACGGCCCGCGAGCAGATGCTCCGCCTGGGGCCGGGCGGGCTGGAGATAGAGGTGGTCCCCGGCCTGCCCGCGGTCACCGCGGCGGCGGCGCTGTTGGGCGCGCCCCTTTCCCACGACTTCGCCTGCATCAGCCTGAGCGACCGGCTCACGCCCTGGGAGAGCATCACCCGCCGGCTGGACCTGGCCGCCCAGGCCGACCTGGTGATCGCCCTGTACAACCCCCGCAGCAAGGGCAGGCCCTGGCAGTACGGCGAGGCTCTTGCCATCGTGGGGCGCCACCGCGGCCCCCAGACCCCGGTGGGGGTGGTGGCCAGGGCCTATCGCCCGGGCCAGCGGATGCAGGTGACCACCCTGGGTGATGCCCCGGAGATGGAGGTGGACATGCAGACCCTGGTCATCATCGGCAACAGCCAGAGCTTTGTGCACGAGGGCCGCATGGTCACGCCCCGGGGCTATTTGGCCAAGTACGGCAAGGCGGCGGCCAAGGGATCGGCCTGAAGGCGGCGGAGGCGGACATGGAAAAGACGGCGTTGGTGCTGGCGGCTTTTGGCGCGGGGCGGCCCGAGGCCCTGGCGGGCATCGAGAACATCTACCAGCGGGCCCGGGCGGCCTTTCCCGCCGCGAGGGTGGAGGTCTGCTTCACCTCCAACCAGGTGCGCCGTCTCTGGCGCAAGAGGCGGGAGGACCGGGCCTGGCAGGAGGCCCATCCCCAGACCCCGGCCTGGGCGCTGGCGGTCAAGGGGCCCCTGGCGGTGATGGCCGAGCTGCAGGACCAGGGCTACCGGAGCCAGTTGGTGCAGCCGCTTCATGTGTACGCCGGCGAGGAGTACCAGGACCTCAAGAGCTACCTGGCCGGCTTGAATTCCATCCAGACCCTCAAGCCCAAGTGGCGGCCCTTCCGCAAGCTGGCCCTGGGCCGGCCGGCCCTGGGGGAGCCGGGCCCCCGGCGGCCCTATGTGGAGGACCTGGAGCGCGCCGCCCGGGCCCTGGCCCCGGAGGTGGAGGAGGCCTCCCGGCTGGGGGCGGCCCTGGTCTACGTGGGCCACGGCAACCATTACTTTTCCACGGGCGTGTACCACGAGTTGCAGGTGGTGATGCAACGCCTGCACCCGGGCAAGGAGGTGCTGGTGGGCACGGTGGAGGGGCTGCTGGATGCCCGCCTGGTGCGCGACCGCCTGCTGGCCAAGAGGGCGGTCAAGGTGCTGCTCAGGCCCTTGATGGTGGTGGCCGGGGTGCACGCGGCCGAGGACATGTGCGGCCCGGGCGAGGATTCCTGGCGCGCGATCCTGGAGGCCGCCGGGCTGGAGGTGGAATGCCGCCTGGCGGGCCTGGGCCAGAACGACTCCTGGGCGGACATCTACCTGGAGCACGCCCGGGATGCGGCCGAGGACCACGGTATCGCGCTGGAGTGAGACCGATTTGGGTTGACCGCGCCGGTTGTCATCCCCCGGGCCGGCGCGGCGACACGGCTTACGGTTCGGGGGGCGATGGGAAAGCAGGATGTCTCGCCTGGGAGCTATCGTGTTGAGCCTCGTGCTGGCCACCTGGCTGGCGGCGACCATGGGACTGGCCGCAGAGAAACGGCTGGAGCCCCTTGCGGACAGCGACACCGTGGTTATCGGCGAGGCGGAGATCAAGAGCCTGAACGTCCACTCCCTGGCGGAGCTGCTCAACCTCATACCCGGGGTGAAGGCCAGCGGCAGGCACATCAGCATCCGCGGTTCCTACAAGGTCAGGATACTCTTGGACGGCATGTCCCTGCGGGATCCTGCCTCGGGGGCGATGAAGCTGGACCTGGTGCCCTTTCACCAGGTCCAGAAGGTGGTGGTGAAAAAGGGCGGCGGCTCGGTGGCCTATGGCGACGACTCCAGCGGCGGGGTGATCCTGATCTACACCCGCAAGCTGGAAAGGACCCGGTTCTATGCGGAGGCCTCGGCCGGCAAGTTCAACTACCAGGACTACAAGGCCAACCTGTCCTACGCCGGCGGGGGCTGGGGCCTGGCCCTGAACGGCGAGTACAACTACACCGACCGTTTCCGGCGGAACTACGACAAGGAGCAGCGGCGCGGCGGGCTCAAGATTTCCTACACCCCTGCCGGCTGGCAGGGCACCTGTCCCCCCACCCTGGCGGTGGACCTGGGCCAGGTGCGCAAGGGCAACCCGGGGTATCTCCGATACCCCACCCCCCACTCCCGTTCCCGCGACGACTCCTTGGGGGTGTCCCTGGCCTGGCGCAACTGGGGCCTGGCCAGCGCCACCTCCTTCACCCGCTTCCACAACCAGAGCCTCAATCCCGATGCCGGCTTCGAGTCGGTGCTGGACAGTTGGTCCCTGCGCCAGGACCTGCGCGCCTCCCCAGAGCTGCCCTGGCTGGGCAGGCTGCATTGCGGGGTGCTGCTGGAGTTCTCCCACGGGCAGGGCAACAACTTCGACCCGCGCCAGGAGCAGAGCTATGGCCTGTTCGCCGACAAGAGCCTCAAGCTCACCTCCCTGCCCCTGACCCTGCAATTCGGCCTGCGGGCCAACTTCTATTCCGAGTACCAGACCGTCCTCAACCCCGAGCTGCGGCTGGCCTGGAACCTGGGCAAGGTGGAGTTGAAGGCCTCGGCGGTCAAGACCAACAACGTGCCCACCTTCCGCCAGCGCTACTTCCGTACCCGCACCCTGATACCCAACCCCGAGCTAGGGCCGGAGGAGGGGGTGAGCTACAGCCTGGGGGCGTCGGCGCGGGGCCCCTGGGGCCTCTCCGGGGACCTGACCCTGTTCCGCCGGGAGATAAAGGATCGCATCACCTATGTACGCGGGGACGGCGGCGTGGGGCAGTACCGCAACGAGGGCCGCACCCGGACCCAGGGGATGGAGGTGTCCGTCAGCTTCAAGCCGGCCAGATGGCTGGAGTTCCGGCCGGCCTACACCTACATGCAGGCCTTGAACCTGGATACCGGCCTGTGGCTGGCCGCCAAGCCCAGGCACAAGGTGAAGGCGGACCTGGTGCTGCGGCCCTGGCCCGGGTTCATGTTCGGGTGCCTGTACACGTATTCATCCGAGGTCTACACCCGCTCGGACAACAAGGAGAAGACCGGCGGCTACCAGAAGGTGGACCTCAGGGCGGAATATCGTTTCAACGGCTGGCGGGTGTTCGGCAGCGTGGACAATCTGTTCGACGAGGATTTCTTCTACGGCGACGGCTACCCGGCCCCTCCCTTGACCTGGATACTGGGCGTGAGCCGCGAGTTCTGAGCCGGGGCCGGCCTTAGTATTCGATGCCGGGCTGGGACTTGATCCCGGCCTTGAGGTGGTGCTTCACTGCCCGCATCTCGGTCACGGCGTCGGCCAGCTCGAAAAGCTCCGGCGGGCAATGGCGGCCGGTGAGCACCAGGTGCAGGCCGGCAGGCTTGCCCTTTATCAGCTCCGCGATCTCGCCGGCCTGCAAAAAGCCGCGGGACAGGGCCAGGAATACCTCGTCCAGGATCACCATGTCCCAAGCAGGCTCCACCACTGCCCGGCGGGCGGCGTCCCAGGCCCGGCGGGCCGCCTGGTGGTGGGGCGCCAAGTCCTTTTGCCGGCCGATCAGCCCCAGGCCCATGGGCCGTATCTCCAGGCCGGCGACCTGGCCGGCGGCCTCCAGCTCGCCGTAGCTGCGGCCGCCCTTGATGAACTGGATCATGAGCACCCTGAGCCCCTGGCCCACCGCCCGCAGGGCCGAACCCAGGGCCGCGGTGGTCTTGCCCTTGCCCTCGCCGGTGTAGATCAGCACCAGCCCTGGTTTCCCTTGGCCCGGCTCTTTGCGCCTTGGTTCCATGATTCACCTCCGGCAGGTGAAGGGTGCTTGCCGAGTCCAGCCGGCTCCGGCGGGGCGGTAAAGGCCGCCCGGCCGCGGGCGGCTTACAGCCAGCTCACGCCCCGGGCCTGGAGCCAGGGCAGGAGCGCGGCCTCCAGGTCCAGGCCGGCCAACAGTTCGCGGCCCACCTGCCGGCGCAGGGCCAGCAGCTCCTCGTCGCTCAGGCGCGCCTGTATCTCCGGGCAAAAGAAGTTCAGGCAGATGGAGTCCTTGGCCAGGAGCTTGCACCCCTTGGGGCTGTTGAACCAGCAGTCGTCGGCCAACTCGGGCTCCTGGGGTACCTCCACGCCCAGAAGCTGGTTGATGAGCAACAGGCGCAGGTCGTACCAGCCCTGGGCGCCGTCAAAGCAGCAGGGACCCTTGTCCCGGTCGCAGCAGGCCGCGCAGTCTTCGGCCACTCCCATTTCTTGAAAGAGCCGGTTGGTGGCTTCTATCTGCTCCCGGAAGGCGGCCAGCAGTTGGGCCAGGTGGGGCTCGGCCAGGATCGCTTCGCCGTGGGTGGCGTAGACCTCCTTGGCCCTGGCTATCTCCTGTTTTACGTCACGTTGAACGGGCACGGGCAATCCTTGCTTGAAAGCCTCCTGGCCCTGGCCGTGTCAGGGTGAGGGGGGAGGGGGGTGAGTGGATGTACGCCGGGCAGTATACTCCCCTGCGCCCGCCCTGCCCACGACTTTGGCCCGCGCCGCCCCTTTTCGCCCTCTTGGGATCTGGCCGGGGAGGGCGGCCAGGCTGGTTTTTTGGCGAGACAGTCATTAGAATGGGGGTGCCGGCGCCCGCCGGGGGCGCCCGGCGGCCAAACCCAGGAAGGAAGCCTTTAACCCATGACCACCCCAGCCGACGATCCCTTGTCCTGCCGCCTGGTGGACGGCGTCCCCTGCGAGGAAGACGCGGGCCTGGACTCCCTGCGGCCCGCCAGCCTGGCCGACTTCGTGGGCCAGGAGGAGGCCAAGGGCAACCTGCGCGTGTTCATCGAGGCCGCCCGCCAGCGGGGGGAGGCCTTGGACCACGTGCTGCTGCACGGGCACCCCGGCCTGGGCAAGACCACCCTGGCCCACATCCTGGCCGCCGAGCTGGGAGTGGGCATCACCTTCACCAGCGGGCCGGTGCTGGAGCGCAAGGGCGACCTGGCCGCCATCCTCACCAACCTGCAACCGCGGGACGTGTTGTTCGTGGATGAGATACACCGCCTCAGCCACGTGGTGGAGGAGGCCCTGTACCCGGCCATGGAGGATTTCCGCCTGGACCTGGTGATCGGCGAGGGCCCCAGCGCCCGGGTGGTGAAGCTGGACCTGGCGCCGTTCACGCTGGTGGGCGCCACCACCCGGGCCGGGCTCATCACCACCCCCTTGCGGGACCGCTTCGGCGTGCAGGTGCGGGTGGACTTCTACAGCCCCGAGGAACTGGCCAGGATCGTCCTGCGTTCGGCGCGCCTGCTGGGCATGGAGATAGACGAGGCCGGCGCCCTGGAGATAGCCCGCCGCAGCCGGGCCACCCCCCGGGTGGCCAACCGGCTCTTGAAGCGGGTGCGCGACTTCGCCCAGGTGGAGGCCGACGGCCGGGTGGACGCCCGCCTGGCCGACTACGCCCTGGCCCGGCTGGGCGTGGACCAGGCGGGCCTGGACCGGCTGGACCGGGAGCTGATCGCCACCATCATCGACAAGTTCGACGGCGGGCCAGTGGGCCTGGGCACCTTGGCCGCGGCGGTGGGCGAGGAGGCTCACACCATCGAGGAAGTCTACGAACCCTACCTGATCCAGCAAGGCTTCATCAAGCGCACCAAGGCCGGCCGGGTGGCCACCCGCCGGGGTTTCGAGCACCTGGGCCGCAAACCCACCACCGGCGCCCAGAAGCGCTTGTTCTAGGCGACGGGGGGCGGCGGGGAGGCGGCGACGGGGGGGCGCGACGGGGGCCACGGGGGGCAGGTGGGGGGGGCTGCGCCGGTGCTTCGTCCAGGCCGCCTATCGGCGCTCTGTCTGGCTTTCCATCTCCCGGTTCGGGCCGAATCTGCGGGCAGCCGCTCAGATGCGGGTGAGGGGCTCGTCGTCCTTGTTGGAATCCGTGTCGGAGAAGGGGCCGCGGCTCTCGTACTTGAGGTCCACCTTGGGCTCCTCCACCGGCTGGTCGAAGTGCACGGTGATCTCCATCACGCCCTGGCTCACCACCCCGGTGACCGCGTAGCCCAGGTGGGTGAGGATGTGCAGGCTGGCCAGGTTTTCGCTCATCACCACCGCGCTGATGCCCTTGAACCCGCGGTCCCGGGCAATATCGGTTATGTAGGTCATGATGGCCCGGCCCAGGCCCAGGCCCTGGTACTTGTCCAGCACCGCAAAGTCCACTTCCGGGTAGTCGCCGCTGCCCAGCACGTAGCGCCCCACCCCGGCCACCTCCTGCTTGCCGAACTCGCCCACCAGGGCCAGTACGCTCATCTCGCGGTGGTAGTCGATGTTGACCATGCGCTGCATGTCCTTGCGGGGGAAGGCCTTGATGGAGTGCAGGAAGCGGTAGTACACCTCCCGGTCGCTCATGGAGTAGAAGAACTCCTGTACCAGCCGCTCGTCGATGGGTTTCACCGGCCGCAGGAAGACCTCCCGGCCGTCCTTGAGGGTGATGGTGGTTTCGTACTGTTCGGGATATACCCCGGTGAACAGGGGCGCCAGGATGGAGGAAGGCCGGATGATGCCCATGTCCTTGGCCTGGGCCAGGAGCGAGTCGCGGTGGTTGGGGTGGGCGATGTCGATCAGGGCCACCGCCCGCTCGCCCACGCTGAGGCCGTGCAGGTAGGCCGCGCCGTACTCGGTGACCACGGTGCCCACCCCGGCCCTGGTGACCAGCACCCCGGCGCCGGAGTTGAAGGCCGGGCGGATGCGGCTCTCGCCGTCCGGGCCAGTGCTGGTGAGGGCGATGATGCTGAGCCCGCCCGGGCTCCTGGCCGCGCCGCGCATGAAGTCCACCATGCCGCCCAGGCCGGCGTAGATGCGCGTGCCCACCACGTCGGCGCAGACCTGGCCGGTGAGGTCCACCTCCACCGCCTCGTGCACCGTGATCATGCGCTGGTTGCGGCCGATCACCTCGGGATCGTTGGTGTAGCGCACCGGCATCAGGAGCACCCGCGGGTTGTTGTGCACGAAGTTGAACAGGCGCTCGGTGCCCAGGCAGAAGGAGGCCACGATGCGGCCGGGGTGCAGGGTCTTGCCCGCGCCGGTGATCACCCCGGCCTCCACCAGGTCCACGTAGCCGTCGGTGAGCAGGTCCGAGTGGACCCCCAGGTTGCGGTGGTCCTTGAGCAGGCCCAGGGTGGCCTGGGGAAGCTGGCCCAGGCCCAGGTGGATGGTGGCGCCGTGGGGGATGAGCTTGGCCACGTGGCGCGCCACCTCCAGGGCCGTCTGGTCCGGCGGCGGCACCTGGAACTGCAGGAGCGGCTCCTCGTATTCCACGATGGCGTCGAGCCGCTCCACGTGCACGAAGCCCTCGCCCAGGCTGCGCGGCATGCGGGGGTTCACCTGGGCGATCACCACCCGCGCCTGCTCCACCGCCTCGGCCACCACGTCCACCGCCACCCCCAGGCTGACAAACCCGTGCTCGTCCGGCGGCGACACCTGGACCAGGGCCACGTCCACGGTGAGCGGCCCTTCGCTGATGAGCTGGGGCACGTCGGACAGGTACAGGGGGGTGAACTCGGCCCGGCCCTCGGCCACGGCCTGGCGGGCGCCGGCGACCACGAAGAACTTCTTGGGCCGGAAGCTGTCGGTGTACCGGGTCTGGGCGTAGGCGGCCGGCGAGAGGCTCAGGACCTGGATCACCTCCACGTCGCTGAGCGACGGCGCGGCCTGGATCAGGGCGCGCACCAGGTGCTGGGGCTCACCGCAGGCCGAGCCCAGAAAGATGCGGCTGCCCGAGCGCAGGAGCTTCAGCGCCTCGGCGGCCTCCATGCGCCGGTCGCGGTAGGTTTCCCGCCAGCCCACGGTCAGTCCTTTTGGGAGTCGGTCTTGCCCGGGGAGGCGGCCCGGGGGTCCAGCCGGCAGGCCTGGTCCACCAGTTCCTCCACGGTGTCGAAGCAGGGCGCACCCCGGGTGGCCACGTCGTCGATGATGCGGTCCCAGAGTTCGGCAGTGGGGTCGAAGTCCGGGGGAAGCTTCTTGGGCTTGATGTCGCTCATGGTTCCTCCTTGTTCCTTCGCTGCCCAGGATGCCTTTGGCGGGCGGGACAAGCAAGACAGCCTGGCCGTGGCCGGCAGGCCCGGCCGAACCCACGGCCCCGCGCCGTAACCTATTTGTAGGCCAGCCGGAATGATTAGACAAGGGCTGTGTGCAGCCGGGGCGGGCTTCTTGCGACTAGCCGCTCCCTCCCCCGCCGCCCCCCGCCGCTCCCCGCCGCTCCCCGCCGGGGTCCGACCTGTCAGCGCGGCATGTCTTCCAGTACGGTTCTGAACCGGCTCAACAGGCAACTGGCGGTGGAGCCCTCATCGCCACCGCGTGACTGGCCGTTGCAGAGAATAACCAGGTCATGGCCGTTGAGCCTGTAGAGGGTGGCGGTGTACAGCGCGTTGTAGTTGCCGCTGTGGCCCATCATGCCCCGGTCGATTCCCACGCCCATGCCATAGGCCCTATGGGGATCGCTTTCAATGGGTACAAAGGTGAACTGCTGGGCGTGGCTGGCGGCGCTGAGCAGGCTTCCTTCCATCAAGGCGTCAGCCCAGATCAGCATGTCATCCAAGGAGGAAATCATGCTGCCCGCCGCCCAAAAAGGCGAGGGGTCCCAAAGGGTGGACACATCCGATACGAACCCGTTTTGGTACAAATAGCCCTTGGCAAAAGGCTCCGGCATGCCGGAGCCCGTGGGCACCGAGGAATGCACCATGCCCAGGGGGTCCAGGATATATTCCTGGACCGCCTCGTGATAGGGCTGGTTCAGCGCCTTTTCTATGATCATGCCGACCAGGAAGTAGTTCACGTTGTTGTAATCGAAACGGCTTCCCACCGGAAAAACCTGCCGGCCGCACATTGCGGCCAGCTCTCGGGGAAGCCATTGGTAACGCGGGCGGGAAAGGAACTTGTCCCGGAAGGCCTGTATGTTCCCGTAGGATTCCAGCCCGCTGCGCATCTGCAAGAGATCGCGCACCGTGATCTGGTCCCCCCTTGCCAAGAGGCCGGGCAGCCATTTCTCCACCGTGTCATCCAGGGAGGCCAGGCCCCGGTCGCAAAGCTCCAGGAACAAGGTGGCGGTGAAAGACTTGGTGAGGCTGCCGACATGAAAATGCAAGTCCGTTCTCATGGGCAGGGCATGCTCTATGTCGGCCAGGCCGGCGGCTCCCTTCCACAAGGCACCCTCGGGCGAACGCACCGCCGCCACCGCGCCGGGCACCCGGCATTGGGCCACGCCTTGTTCCAGCGTGCTTTGGAAAAGGTCCTCCTGGCCTTGGCCGAATTCGGCCTGGGAATGGGCCGCCCCAGGGCACGCGAGAACGATGAGCGCACACAGCGCCACGGCGTATTTGCTCAAACTAACCTGGGGCATGGCCGCTCCTTAAAGCCTCCCAGAGGCAGCAGAATGTCTTTGAGGCTTCAATTGTAATACACAAGCGCCGAAGAGACCAAACCGGTCCGATGCAGCCCGGCCAAAGCGCCCTTGGAATCCCGCCCTGTCCCCCAGGGAGCCCGCTGCCTGTCCGCCGATAACGCCGGTATTGGAGCTTGCAGGCGCCGAACCCGCGCTTGGCCTTGGGCTGGCCGCCACCCCTGCCCCCATAGCACGCCCGTCGCCTCCCCCGTCGCCCCCCCGTCGCCCCCGCCCCCCGTCGCCCCGCCCCCCGTCGCTGGTCCCTGCGTTGCCAAGTCCCGCCAGGGGTGACATAATAGGGCCGCCGGTGTGCCCGTTCTTTCCCCGTTGCCGGGAATCCCCGCCCGCTGGATTTGTCTGCCCTTTGGCTTGATCCGACGACCAAGGGGAGGGTCTGTTGTCCCACAAGCAGGTCAAGCTATGGCTGCTGGCGTCCCTGGCGATCGGAGCGGGGGTCTGCGCGGCCGCTTCCTGGTGGGCGCGGGTGGAGCAGTATCCCCGGCCCCGCCCTGCCCGTGGCCTGAGGGCGTTCTACTATCCCAACCGGTTCCGCCGGAAACCGGCCCTGCGCGCCTATGACGAGGTCCGCACCACCCTGAGCGGCGCCGAGCTTTCCCCCGCCCGCGGCCAGGACTACTCGCTCACCCTGCAAGGCATTCTCTTTGTCACCGTGCCCGGTCCCTACCGGCTGGGCACTGCCTCGGACGACGACTCATGGCTGGTCCTGGACGGCCTGGTGCTGGTGGACAACCACGGGGAGCACCCCTTGCGCCGCCGCCTGGCCTGGGTGTGGCTGGCACCGGGGCCCCACCTGATCCAGGTGGACTACACCCAGCGCAAGGGCAAGGCGGCCTTGCAGTTGTGGTGGCAGCCTCCCTGGCGCCTGGAAGCGGGGCTGATGCCCGCCGCGGTGCTGTCCCCGGTGGAGCAGCCCTTTTCCCTGGACCAGGCGCGGGAGTGGGGCTACCGGGCCCGGGGGCAGGCCGCCGGGGCCTGGGCCGTGGTGCTGGCCGGCTGGTTGTTTCTGGCCGTGGGGCTGTGGCCGCGGGGGGGCTGGCGTTGGGTCCTGGGGCTGGGAGTGGGGGCGGCGCCCCTGGTGGTGCTGGCGGTGGTGCCCCAGGTGCAATTGGACTTGTGGTGCGACGAACTAACCAGCCTGACCATGTTCAGCCTGGCTCCCCTGGCCAGGACCGTCACCTACTACCCCTTTGCCAACAACCACATCTTCTACAACCTGCTCAACAATCTCTTCCTGCGCCTTGTGGGCTGCCATGAGCTGGGCCTGGTGATGGACAATCCCTTTCCCCTGCGCCTGCTGGCCCTGGCCTATGCCCTGGGCGCCCTGGCCTGGCTCTACCGGGCCATGGTCCGTCACTTCAACCAGCGGGCCGCCCTCTTGGGTTTTCTGGCCCTGGCCACCACCTTGCCCTTTGCCAACTTCGCCACCCAGTTGCGGGGGTATTCGCTTTCTCTCCTGCTGGTGGTGGTGCTCTTGGACTGGCTGCTTTGCCACCTGGAGCGGCCCCGGCTGGCCAGCGGGGTGGGCCTGGCCCTGGTCCACGCGGCCTTCTTGTACACTTTGCCGTCCAACCTTTTTTTCAGCGCGCCGCTGATGGCTATCCTGGCGGCCGCCGTGCTGCTGCGGCCGGCCCGGCGCTCCCATCTCACCGCGCTGGGATGGCTGGCGGCGGGCCTGGTCCTGGCAGGGCTGGCCTATCTGCCGGTGTGGTCCCAGTTGTTCAAGCTGGGGGCCTCGAGCGGCCTTTTCAGCCAGGGCCGGGTGCTGACCCGGCTCCTGCCCACCGTGGGGGAGCATCTTTTCTCCAGCCGCTGGTTGCTGTTGCCTCTGTTGGCCCTGGGGCTGGCGGCGGCGCTGCGGGGAGAGCCGGACAGGCGGGGATTGCTCTTGGCCGGTGGCCTGTCGCTTTTGGGGCCGTTTCTCTTGACCTGGGCCTATGGGGTGGTGCCCTATCAGCGGGTGCTGCTGGTCTTGGCCCCGGTGATGGCCGGGCTCATGGGGCTGCTCCTGGAGGCCCCCCTGGCCCGCTGGGGAGGGAGCTTGGGGCGGACCGGGGCCTATTTGGCCCTGGTGGCGGCGCTCAGCCTGGGTTCCTTGGTCTATGCCCTGCGCGAGGCGCGGTCCCACCTGGAGCAGGACCTGGCCCTGGGGCGGGTTTCCCAGGACCTGTCATATTGTTTTTACCTGTACCGTTATTCACCGCGGGAGGCCATGCTGGCCCTGCACCGGCGGGGGCGATGCCTGCGCCCCCTGCCGGTGGTCTACGAATGGCACGCCTTTGATGGCTACGCGGTGTGGGAGTATGCCAAGCATTTTCATTTTGAGGTGACCATCGATCCCGGCCGGGCCCGGGAGGCGCTGCGGCGCAATGGCTGCCTGTACCTGGTTTCGCACCACCGCCTGTCCGCAAACCCCCTGGCGGGCCTGGAACAAGAAGACCTGGTGCTCACTCCCCTGGATGCCGGCTCCGATTTCTACCGGCTCTACCGCCTGGGCCGCCGCCAGCCGGCCGGGGCCGCGGCGCCCGCGCCATGAAGAAGCGGGGCCCCGCCTGGGAGCCCCGCTGCTTGTTCGCCGATGACGCCGGCTTTAGAGCTTGCGGGCGTCGAACACCCGCTTGGCCTTGCCCTCGGAGCGCTCGATGCTCTTGGGCGGCACCAGGCGCACCTTGACCCCGATGCCGATGGTGCCGCGGATCTTGCCCTCGATGACCTTTTCCACTTCCTTGAGCTTCTCCTCGCCCAGGTCGTAGACCTCGGGCTTGGCCTCCACATCCACGCTGAGGGCGTCCAGGTAGCCTTTCTTGCGGATGATGAGCACGTACTGGGGCTCCACCTCGTCCACTTCCAGCAACAGGGACTCGATCTGGCTGGGGAAGACGTTGACCCCGCTGATGATGAGCATGTCGTCCGAGCGGCCCAGGACCTTCTTCATCTTGATCAGGGTGCGGCCGCAGGCGCATTTCTCGCGCTTGAGTTCGGTTATGTCCCTGGTGCGGTAGCGCAGAAGGGGCATGGCCCGGCGCTGGATGGCGGTGAAGACCAGCTCGCCCTTCTCGCCCAGGGGCAACACCTCCTCGGTGACCGGGTCGATGATCTCGGCCAGGATGTGGTCCTCGTTGATGTGCAGGTAGCCGTCCTGCACCTCGCAGCTGAAGCCCACGCCCGGGCCCATCATCTCGGTGAGCCCGTAGGCCTCGTGGGCCTTGATGCCCATGCGCTCCTCGATCTCCTGGCGCATCTCCGTGGTCCAGGGCTCGGCGCCGAAGCTGCCCACCCGCAGGGGAAGCTTGTGCATGTCCACCCCCAGGTCCTTGGCCTTTTCGGCGATGGTGAGGGCGTAGGAGGGGGTGCAGAAGAGCACCGTGGTGCCGAAGTCCTTCATCAGGGTTATCTGGCGCTCGGTCATGCCCGAGCTGGCCGGGATGATGGTGCAGCCGATCTTCTCCGCGCCCTGGTGGAAGCCCAAGCCGCCGGTGAACAGGCCCAGGCCGTAGGCGTTCTGGCAGATATCATCGCTGGTTATGCCGTTGGCCGTCAGCGAGCGGGCCATGCACTCGGCCCAGTCGTCCAGGTCTTTCTTGGTATAGGGCCCGGTGATGGGCTTGCCGGTGGTGCCCGAGGAGGCGTGCACCCGCACCACCTCGTTCATGGGCACCGCGCACAGGCCAAAGGGGTAGTTGTCCCGAAGGTCGGTCTTGACCGTGAAGGGCAGCTTGGACGTGTCCTCCAGGCTCTTGATGTCCTGGGGGGTGACGCCCAGCTCGTCCAGCTTCTTCTTATAAAATGGTACCCGCTCGTAGACCCAGGCCACGGTTTCCTTGAGTTTCTCAAGCTGGAAGGCCTGCATTTCGTCGGTGGACATCGTTTCGAATTTTTCGTCCCAGATCATAATCCTCGCCCTCCCTCAGGACAATTGGCTGGCCCCCATGGCATGAAGTCGCCTGCCCATACCCCCGCAGGCACCCAGGCCACAGGTTTATATGCTTTGCCCGGCAGACCCCACGCCCCCCGAGCTTTTATTACTTGTGCACAAGCTATCTCGATTTCAATCACGTTGTAGCATAGCCCCATGGCTGCATGCAAGCTACTTTTTAGCTAAAATGTAACTCCTGAGCGCAGCGTCACCTTGGGCCTGGCGGCAAGGCTCGAATGAGATTATACTATGGGTTACGATGACTTGGGCCCATAAATCACCCCAGGCGGCAAAGGAGCTTCCTTGAACCCCAGCCAAGAGCCGACTCCCTGCGCCCTCTGCCACCAGGCCGGCCGGGGCTGCTGCCGGCTGGCCGCCGGGGGGGCAGGGGGGGCGGAACACGTGTTCGGGCTCACCTGGGCCGAGATAAGGCTCATGGCCAAGGCCTCGGGGCTGGCGCCCGGCGAGTTCGTGGTGGCCGACCGGGCCGGGCCCGAGGTGCTCGCCTGGGCCGAGGCCCTGCACCCGGCCCTGGCCCGCCCCCTGAACCACGGCCGCCGCCTGCGCCTCAAGGTGGACGAGGCCGGGGCCTGTTTTTTCCTGGGTCCGCACGGCTGCCGCCTGCCCCGGCGGGCCCGGCCGCTCTTTTGCCGCATGTACCCGGTGTTCGTGGCTCCCCAGGGCGAGCTGGTGGTCATGGAGGACGAGTTCTGCCTGGCCCAGCAGGGCGCCAAGAGCCCCCGGGAGGTGCTGGCGCGCCTGGGCCAGGAGGAAAAGGGGCTTCGCAAGCTCCACGCCAGGCTCCTGCGCCTGAGCGCGGACCCTAGGGACCCTCGATGCGGATGGGAGTGATTATGGTGTGGCTCCGCTTGCCCAGCATGTCGCGCAGCACCGTTTCCAGGCGGTACTCGCCCGGGGGCAGGCCGGACAGGGAGTAGGTGAAGGTGAGGGGCAGGCGGGAGGGGAAGTGGCGCGACTCGCCCTCGAAGCGGCCGAACTGGCGGCGGCCGCTCACCACGTGGCCCCAGGCGTCCACCAGGTTGAAGTCCGCGCTGAGCCGGTAGGAATAGGTGTTCTTCTCCCGGTTGCGGCGCACGGTGAAGCCCACCGGCTCCAGGTAGAGGATCAGGGGTTCGCCGGGGCGGTATACGTTGTCCACCCGGGGGATGAACTCGCCGAAACCGGTGGGCGGCGCGGCCACCAGGTGCACCTCGATGGCCGTGAAGGGCAGGCGCCGCCAGGCCGCGGCCACGGCCTGGCGCAGGCTGCCCAGGGTTTGGGCCGGGTCCCGGGCCTTGATGCCCCGGCGGGCCTGTTCCACCGCCTGCTCGAACTCCCGGGGCACGGCCGGAGCCGCGGCCAGGGCCGGAACGGCCAGGGCCAGGACCCCGAGCAGGGCCGCGGCCGGGCGGAGAAACCTCACCGTTTCCCTCCTTTGCCCTGGTTCAGCTCCATGAGCCGGGCGTACTTGGTGAAGGTGTAGAGCGCTTCCAGCCGGGCGGCCAGGTATCCGGCCCAGCCGTCCAGGAAACCCAGGCGCAGCACGTAGCGCGAGAAGAAGCTCCAGGCGCCGTGCCCCCAGGCAGCCAGGGGCGAGGTGCGGCGGCCGGCGGCCTGCATCTGGCGGGCGGCCTCGGCGCTGTAGCGCTCCAGGCGCCGGAGGTATTGGCCCACGGTGTCATAGGAATAGTGGTGCACGTAGCCGGGCAGGCGCCCCACCGGGCCCTGGGCCTCCAGCCGCTCGTGCACCTCCCGCCGCACCCACTGGGCGCTGCCCGCGCGGAACAGGCGCAGGTGGCGTTCGGGAAAGAACCCGCCGAAGCGCAGGAAGCGGCCGAAGAAAAACACCTTGTAGCTCAACTCGAAGGCCCGCTCCCGGGGCGGGGGCCCGCTCTTGAGGGCGTTCAGGGCCGCGGCCAGCTCGGGGTCGGGCCGTTCGTCCGCGTCCAGGAAAAGCACCCACTCCCCGCGGCACAGGGAGGCGGCGAAGTTGCGCTGGTCCGCGTAGCCGCTCCAGGCGCGGCTCTCCACCCGGGCGCCGGCCTCTTGCAGTATCTGGATGGTGGCGTCGCTGGAGCCCGAGTCCACCGCCACCACCTCGTCGGCAAAGGACCTCACCGCCTCCAGCCAGGCGGGCAGGTTGGCCGCCTCGTCGCGGCAGATCAGGGCTACGCTGAGCCGGGTCATGGCTAGAGCCTGCTCCGGGTGCGGGACATCTTCAGCCGGAAGTCCAGCAGGTTGTCCGAGCGCTTCACGATGATGCGGGGCAGGCAGAGGCGGTCGCTGGAGCGCGCCACCTTGCCGGGCCGGGTGGTGCAGGCCATGGTGAAGCCGGCGCGGCTGGTGGCCTCCTGCACCTTGGGGTTGTACAGGCCGTAGGGATAGGAGAAGCTGCGTGCCGGCCGGCCCAGGATGTCGGTGAGCGCCTTTTGGCAGCCGGTTATCTCGCGTATCAGCCCGCGGTCGTCCAACTGGGTGAGGTCGCGGTGGTTGTGGGAGTGGCCTCCGAACTCCACCCCCTTGGCGGCCAGCTCCAATATCTGCTCGCGGGTGAGCAGCCGCTCCTCGGGCTCGTTCTTCTCCCGGTCCCAGCGGTTCACCCCGTCCACCGCGCCGGTGACCAGGAACACGGTGGCGGTCATGCCCCGCTCTGCCAGCAGGGGCCAGGCCTCGTGGTAGAAGTTGGCGTAGCCGTCGTCAAAGGTGAGCACCACCGGCTTGGGCGGCGGGTCCGGGCCCAGGGCGCGGCTCATGCTCACCGCCTGGAAGCCGTGGTCCCGGAGCCAGTCCAGTTGGCGGGCGAAGCGGCGGGGGGAGACCCGCAGCTTGGGCAGCCCGGTGCCGTTGAGCTGGTCGGTGACATGGTGGTACATCAACACCGGCACTCCCCGCCGGGGCGGGCGCCACCAGTTGTAGCGCAGCGATACGCCCACGGCCGCCAACCCGGCCGCGGTCCCCCCGATCCACTCCAGCATCAGCCCCCCCCTTTGGCAGCCAGGGCCCTGGCGTATACTTCCTCGGTGGCGTCCAGCATCCTCTCCCGCGAGTATTCGGCCTGCACCATGCGCCTGCCCTCGGCGCCCAGCCTTTGCCTCAGCTCCGGCCGGTCCAATAGCTCCAGCACCGCTTCGGTCAGGGGCCCCACCTCGCCGGGGGGCACCAGCAGGCCGGTCCGGCGGTGGCGCACCACCTCGGGGATGTCTCCCGCCCGGGAGGCCACCACCGCCCGGCCGCAGGCCAGCTCCTGCAGCACCGCCTGGGGCACGCCCTCGTTCTTGTCGCTGGTCAGGGCGCACACGGTGCACAAGGGCAGTATACGCTGAATATCCTCG
This sequence comes from uncultured Desulfarculaceae bacterium, assembly GCA_964620595.1. Classification (GTDB taxonomy): domain Bacteria; phylum Desulfobacterota; class Desulfarculia; order Desulfarculales; family Desulfarculaceae; genus Desulfocarbo. Next base: position 42,733 of record CAZUHP010000003.1, read on the forward strand.
CGGTGTCCGGTCATAATCACCGCCGGGCGCAGGTCCATCTCGTCCAGGTAGCGGTTGACCCGTTCCCAGCCCGGGCCGTGGCCCACGATGAGGAAACGGGTTTCCGGCCGCCGGGCCAGCACCTCCCTGGCCATGCGGCAGAATACGTCGTGGCGTTTCCAGCTACGCAGCACCGCCACCATGGCCACCACCGGTGCGCCGGGCTCCAGGCCCAGCTCGGCCATCAGCTCCGGGTCGGGCTCGGCCGGCCTGAAGCGCCTGGTGTCCACCCCGGTGGGGATGGAGACCACCCGCTCCGGAGACAGGCCGTAGTCCTCCACCAGGTGGCGGCGGATGCCGGTGCCGGTGGTGACCACCATCTGGGGCAACTTGTAGACCACGTTCAGGGGGCTGGTGTTCACCGGCGCGCTGAGGTGGCGGGTGCGTACGCAGGCGGCAGAGCCCAGGCGGGCGGCCATGCCCCCCAGCCAGGAGTCCACCGAGGAATGGGTGTGGACCACCTGGGTGCCCAGCCGGGCCATGAGCCCCTTCAGCCGCCAGAGGGCCGGCAGGTCCCAGGGCCCGGCCATGGCCAGGGGATGGAAGGTCAGCCCCGCCTCCTGGGCACGGGCGCGCAGCCGGCCCTGTGGACAGCCGGCCAGTTCCACCCGGTGGCCCCTCTCGGCCAGGCCCAGGCACTCGGACAGGATGCGGATCTCCTGGCCTCCCCAGCCGTTGGACCATTCGGTATGCAGCACGGAAAAGGTGCTCATGCCTGACTTCATACGGCAGGCAGCCGGCCCCGTCAAGCTCCTGTCCTCCAAGACAGATTGACATTTTGGTGAAGCCGGTAATATTTATGAGCCTGGAGGTCGCCATGGACGAGTCCCGCCGGCGGGCCCTGGAGGGGTTGGCCGCTGATATCGGCTATGAGTTCAAGGACCCGGCCCTCCTGGACCGGGCCCTGCACCACTCCTCCTGGGTGCATGAACACCCGGAAGAGGCCGCCGGTTCCAACGAGCGCCTGGAGTTTTTGGGCGACGCGGTGCTGGAGCTGGTCATAACCGAACACCTTTTCAAACGCTTCGGGGACGCCAGCGAGGGCCAGCTCTCCAAGGCCCGCTCCGGGGTGGTCAACGAGGCCCGCCTGGCCGCCACCGCCCGCCAGCTCCGCCTGGGCGAGTATCTCTGCCTGGGCAAGGGCGAGGAGGGCCAGGGCGGCCGCGACAAGTCCTCCATCCTGGCCGACGCCCTGGAGGCCCTGGTGGCGGCGGTGTACCTGGACGGCGGCCTGGAGGCGGCCCGGCAGGTGCTGGTCAGGCTCCTGGCCGAGGATGCGGAGCGGGCCATCTCCCGCGCCCCCAAGCGCGACTACAAGACCCGCCTCCAGGAGAAGGTGCAGGAGATCATGCACGTGACCCCGCGCTACCGCTTGGTGGAGGCCCTGGGCCCGGATCATGACAAGACCTTCCGGGTGGCCTGCCTGGTGGAGGGTAAGGAAATGGCCCAGGGCACGGGCAAATCCAAGAAGGAGGCCGAGCAGGACGCGGCCCGCAGCAGCCTGGAGGCGTTGCGCAAGGCGGGCAAGCTGGGCTGATCCGCTTGCTTGGGGGCTGCGCGGTTCCCCTGTTCTGCACCCTCCCGTCTTTGGCAGGTTCCTCCAGTCTTCCCTGTATCGCTGCCGGCGATATGCGCCCGCCCCCCGACCGGCGAATAGTTTTACGGAAATGCTTTTCTGGCCCCCCTCGGGCTCCATGGGTTAAGCGGGGTGTTGAACCTTGGCTTAAGGAGCACGGGCATGTCTGTTTCGCTCAAGGTGGGCCTGGAAGTAGACCTGGATTCCTCCAGGCGGCTCAAGGAAGACATCGACAATATAATCGACTGGATACCCAGGCGATACCGCGAAGCGGCCGCAGAGTTGGCCGATATATCCCAAGGCGCGTTCACCCGGATGGGCGGCCGCCTGGAAAAGACCTGGGGAGATGCCTTGCACAAGGTGGCCGCCCTGGGCCGAGAGTCGCTTGGCGAGATGTTCGACGAGGTGCTGGGCGGCTGCAGCCAGATGGAGGACGCGGTTTGGCGGTTCAGCGACAAGCTGGAAGGCGCCTTCGGCCACCTGGGCGAGGCCCTGCAGACCGGCCTGTTCGAGAGCCTGGGGGAGGGGCTGCGCTCGTCCGCCGAGGCGCTGATAGCCCGGCCCGTGAGCGATGCTTTCCACAAGGCGTTCGGCGCCCTCGGGGCCTACTTGCCGGAGGCGCTCGTCGACCCCCTCAAACAGGCGCTCAAGGGGATGCTGGGCTGGTTCAAGGACGCCTTCTCCTCTGTGCTCGGGGGGCTGTTCGACAAGGTGCTGGACGGGGTGGGCTCCTGGCTCGGCCTGGGCGCGGCCGGGCCGGCCAGCGGCGGGGCGGCGGCTGGCGCCGGCGCCTTGGGCCAGGGCCTCGCCGAGTTGGGCATCGGGGCCGGGGCCGCGGGGGCCGGCGGCATGGGCGCGGGCGGTTCGGCCCTGGGCTACGGGTTGGCCGACCTGGGCATCGGGGGCGGCGGCGGGGTGGGGGGCGGCGGCGGGGGCGGCGGCGGGGTCGCCGCCGGGGGAGGCTCCCTGGCGCCCTGGCTGGCCGGCGCCGGCATCTTCGGCGGGGTGGAGCTTTTCGCCAATCTCATGGACATGCCCGGCCCGGTGGAGGGCATCACCAACGCCCTGGGCACCATATTGGGCCTCAGCGAGGGAGGCGGCCATACCAGCCAGAGTGCCCGCCAGTACCTGGCCGGCGATCTGGACTACCTGCAGCGGGCCCGGGAGTCGGAGGGCGGCTTCAGCCTGGACCAGCTCCAGGACGCGGCGGTAGAGATCGAGCGCATCGCCGAGCGGGCCGGGCTTTCGGCCGAGGAGATCGACCTGCTGGTGCTGGGGGTGGACGAGCTGAACCAGAAGCTGGTGGAGCTGGAGACGGCCCGCAGCGAGGCCGTTGAGAGTGGCGCGGCCGAGGAGCAGTTGGCGGCCATCGAGGAGCAGATGGCGCTCACCCAGGAGCAGATCCTCCAGCTCCAGGAGCTGGGCGCGGCCACCGGCCTGCCCATCGAGGGCCTGGGCGCCCTGGGCGCGGCCATGGTGGAGGCGGCCCAGGCCGGCGAGCTGCTGGACGCAATGGTCGGCCGGGCCATCACCCAGTATTACGACTGGAACGGCAGCACCGAGCAGTTGCGGGGCCAGCTCGGCCAACTGGTGGCCGTGCTGGGCGAGGCGGGCGTGAACACCGCCGGCCTCAGCGCCACGGTGGAGCGCATGACCGCCGGCCTGGCCGAGGGCACCGTCACCACCGGGCAGATAGCCGCCCAGATGGACAAGGAGTTCAAGGCCGCCCTGGAGAGCGCGGCCAAGAAGGGGGAGCTGACCGCCCAAAAGATGCGCGAGCTGGCCCAAGCCATCAAGAGCATACCCGACCGCACCATCTTGCTGGACTGGAATTGGCGCAAGGGCCCGCCCCCCCAGGGCGGTGGCGAGACCAAGCACCTCGGCGGCCTGGTCATGCACCAGGGCGGCTGGCTCTCAGCCGCGCCGCGCCTGCATCACGGCTCCCTGGTGCGCCGCCTGGCTTCGGACGAGGTGCCCATCGTGGCCCAGCGGGGTGAGTTCGTGGTGCGGGCCCCCAGCGTGACCGCCGCCACCCTGCCCTGGCTCCAGGCCCTGAACCAGACCGGCCGGCCCCTGGAGGCGCCTGCCGGCGGCCAGGTGGTGAACCTGCATGTGGAGGTGCACGGCAACCTGTTGGGCAGCGAGGAGGACCTGGAGGACCTGGCCCGGCTCATAGAGGACAAGCTGAAAGACATCGAGCGCCGGCGCATCCACGCCTGACCGGGGGGGGCGGGCGACGGGGGGCGACGGGGGGCGACGGGGGCAACGGGGGCGACGGGGGGCAACGGGACGCGGAGGCACGCCGAAGCGAAGCGTCGGCAGGCAGGGCGCGGCTTCCTTCTCTCCCGCCGCTGCCCCGCTTCTCCCGGCTCTGTCCCGCTTCTCCCGGCCCGGCCCCGCCTTGGAGGGGCTATTTGTAGATGACCAGCTTCTCCCCGATCTTGAGCACGTCGCCCCGCTTGATGTTGTTCCAGCTCATCAGGTCCTTCATGCGGACCTTGTAGCGCTGGGCCACGGTGAAGAGGGTGTCGCCCCGGCGCACGGTGTAGGTCAGCTTCTTGCGCGCGGCCCGCTTGGACGCGGGCTTGGCCTTTTGGGCGGCGGCCTGGGGGGCGGTTCGGGTGGCGGCCTGGGGGGCGGTTTGGGGCTTGGCGGCTTCAGTCTTGGGGGCGGTGGGCTGGCCCTTGCGCCGGGACAAGGAGGCCAGGCGCGCCTCCACCGCCAGGGTGTCCAGCCGGTCCTGGAGGGCCGCCACCTTGGAGGTGAGTTCGGTGAGCTGGCTCACGGTGCCGGCCTTGTTGGCCAGCGATTGCAGCTCCTTCTCCAGGGTGACCAGGCGCAGCATGAGCTGGCTCACGTCCTTTTCCAGCTTGGCCACCCGCTCGGCCGCGCCGCCGGGCACCACGTCGGAGGAAAGCGGTGGGCCGCTCACCGGCTCGGGCCGGTCCACCAGATCCCACACCGCCAGCACCAGGGCCAACAGCGCCACCCCCAGGCAGGCCAGGATCAGCCCACGCCCGCCGCTGCCAGGGGAAGGCCGGCCGCCGGCCGGGGGCGGAGGAGGTGAAGACCTCCGCCCTGTCCCCCCGGGGGGCGGGTAACCGGGCTCTTCGGGCTCGGCGCCAAGGTCGATCCGGGGTCCCATATCTTCGTAGCCGCTGCTGGGCATAGGCTCTCCTTCAGGTGGCAGGGCAGTTAATTGCGAGAATATATCATTACATCCGGCTGCTCACAAGGCATGTCACTGGGTGCCCACGAAGTCGGGACGGAAGGCCTGGCGGGGGAGCCGGCGGGCCTGGGCCAACTCCGCCAGGAGCGCCGCCCGGTCCTCGGGCAGGCGGCCGTGCAGGTTCAGGTAGTTGGTGTAGTGGTCGCTGTAGATGCCCAGGGGCCCGGCCAGGTTCTCCACCAGCGCCCTGGTTTCGTCCATGATCTGGTGCGGCGTGCACAGGGTGAAGCGGCCGCGCTTCATCTGGTGCAGGAGCAGGGTGTTCACCTTGGGCACCAGGGTGCGCAGCCGCAAGGTCACTTCCCCGGCCGCGTTGATCCGGTTCACCACCTCGGCGGTGGCCAGGGCGTGCTCCAGGGAGTCCTCCGGCCCGGCCAGGCCCAGGAGCACGTAGAGGCAAAGCTCCAGGCCGGCCTCCAGCGCCATGACCCCGGCCCGCACCTGTTGGGCCGGGTCGGTGCCCTTTTTCACCCGGCGCAGGGTGGGGCCGTGGCCGGACTCCAGGCCCACGTGCAGGCGGCTCAGGCCGGCGGCCCGCAGCCGGGCCAGGCCCCGGGGGCCGTGGGCCTCTATGGCCGGCATGGAGGCATAGACCGTGATGCGCTCCAGGTTGGGGAACAGGCGCCGGGCCTCGCGGCAGATCTCGGCCAGCTCGCCGGTGGGCATGGCCAGGCTGTTGCCCGCGGGGAAGAACAGGGTGCGCACCCGGGGTCCCAGCTCGGCGGCGGCCTCGCGCAGGTCGGCCTTGATCTCCGCCAGCGGCCGCACCCGGAAGCGGGGGCCCTTCTTGTAGACCATGCAGAAGGAGCACTTGTTGTGCGGGCAGCCCACCGTGGCCTGCACCAGCAGGCTGTCCGCCTCGGAGGGCGGCCGGTATATGGGGCCCTCGAAACGCATGGCCCAAACCTACTGGCCGGAGGGGGGCGGGTCAAGCCGCGGCAGGGGTGCGCCGCCAGCCGGGGGCATGATATGATAGACCAAGATCGGTTTTGCCGGTGAAGTGGAGTGGTTGGGCGGATATGGCTGACAAGCGGGAAGAAATACTGGAGCGCGTGCTGGAGACGGGATCGGTGCCCAGCCTTTCCCCCCTGGCGGTGCGCCTGGTGGAACTGGCTGCGGACGACCATTCCTCGGCCCAGGACCTGGTCCGGATCATCGAGCAGGACCCGGGCCTCACCGCCCGCCTCTTGCGCCTGGTGAACAGCCCGGCGCTCCGGCGCAGCGAGGACGACATCACCAGCATCTCCCGGGCCGTGGTGCTCCTGGGCCTGCGCGAGGTGCGCATCATGGCCCTGTCCATCAGCCTACGCGACACCCTCCCCCTCAAGAAGGGCGACCAGGACTTCCACCTCTTCTGGCGCGCCTCCCTGCACCGGGCGGTGCTGGCCCGGGAGACGGCCGGCCGCCTGGCCCTGGAGTCGGCCGAGGAGGCCTTCGTGGCCGGGCTGCTCCTGGAGATGGGCCTGCCCCTCATGCTCTGGGTGCTCACCCCCGAGGAGGCGGAAGGCTTCCCCGGCTTCGGGGTTTCCTTGAAGACCCAGCTCGCCTGGGAAAAGGAGCGCCTGGGCCTGGACCACCGCGAGGTGGGCCGCGAGCTGCTGCTGCAATGGGGCCTGCCCAAGCTCTTGGCCGACACCATGCAGGTGATCCACGACCCGGCCCGGGAGACCGCGCCCCTGCTGGTGGAGGTGACCGATTTCGCCCGGCGGGCCACCGAGGCCTTTTTCCTGCCCGAAAAGCACCTCACCGACATCTACCAGGTGGCCTGGCGCTGGTTCGGCCTGGATGACGAAGCGGTGAACCAGGTGCTGGCCTCGGCCCTCAGCTACGTGGGCGAGGCGGCCCAGGCCATGGACATCGAGCTGAACCAGGACGCGGACCTTCTGGCCGTGATGGAAAAGGCCAACGCCGCCCTCTCCAGGCTCTCCAGCCGCATGGAGCCGGCGGTGCGCCGGGTGGTGGAGGGTCGCCTGGACGCCGCCTCCTCCCCGGGGGACGAGCGCCTGCGCGAAGAGGCGATCATGAACACCCTGGAGGCGGTGGCCCACGAGATACGCAACCCCCTCATGAGCGTGGGCGGCTTTGCCCGCCGCCTGGCCAGCCAGATCGAGTCCAGCGAGCGGGCCCGCTCCTATGCCCAGGTGATCATCTCCGAGGCCGCCCGCCTGGACCAGGTCCTGGCCGAGATGGTCTCGGTGGCCGCGCCCTATCACCCCCAGCCCCAGCCCCTGGACCTGGCCCAGGAGCTGGCCCGGCTCAGCCAGCGCCTGGAGGAGGAGCCGCCGCCCCACCTGGGCGGCGGGTTGCCGCCCATGCAGTGGCACCTGCCCAAGGTCAAGGTGCCGGTCAAGGCCGATCCGGAGGGGGTGGCCGCGGCAGTCAAGAATGTAATCTCATACGGGGCCCTGCTGCTGGACCCCTCCCAGGGCCCCTTGCACGTGCACTTGGGGGAAAAGGCGGGCTGGGCCGAGGTGACCGTGTTCGGGCCGGGCTCGCCCCAACCCAAGGACGACGAGCTGGCGGGCAAGCACTTCGGCCCGGAGCTGGGCCTGGCCCGGGCCCGGCGCATCCTGGAGGCCCACGGGGGCTATCTCTCCTCCGGCCCGGCGCCCAAGGGACAGGGCTTTGTGCTCACCGCCGCCCTGCCCCAGGCCGGCGGGTAGGCCGGACTGATAAGACCTTGCATCTACCCGGTTTTCTAGGGCATAATTAGGGCGAATCTGTGGCAACTTTCCTAGGAGGACAGACATGTCCAACGGTGGCCAGGCCAGTGAAGCGCAATCCTCTCTAGCCGAACGCGTCGCTGGCAAGTACCTCACCTTTGATTTGGCCGAAGAGGAGTACGGCCTGGAGATCTTGCGGGTACGCGAGATCATTGGGCTGATGGACATAACTCCAGTGCCCAAGACCCCGGACTTCGTGCTGGGGGTCATAAACCTGCGGGGCAAGGTCATCCCGGTGGTGGACCTGCGCCTCAAGTTCGGCCTGCCTTACAAGGAGCCAGACGACCGCACCTGCGTCATCGTGGTGGAGGTGGCGGCCGAAGGCGGCACCGTGCAGATGGGAATCGTGGTGGACCAGGTGAACGAGGTGGTGGACGTGAAGGGCTCGGAGGTGGAGCCCACCCCCAGCTTCGGGGTGAGCCTGGACACCGCTTTCATCCTGGGCATGGCCAAGGTGGGTGACAAGGTCAAGATACTGCTGGATATCGACAAGGTGCTCACCGCCGCCGAGGTGGCGGCCATGGCCTCCTTCTAGCCCCCGGCGCCAGGTCCCCGGCGGCGACCGTCCCCCGGCGGCAGGTTTCACGGCGGCTAACCCAAGCTCCCCGGCAGCGGCCAACCCAAACCCCGGCGGCGGGCCCCCGGCGGCGACCGTCCCCCGGCGGCAGGTTTCACGGCGGCCAACCCAAGCTCCCCGGCAGCGGCCAACCCAAACCCCGGCGGCGGTCAACCCGAGCCCCCGGCGGCGGCCGGCAGGGGACCCCGGCGGCGGCCAAGCCGGCCGGCCTTTTTT
>CAZUHP010000003.1:51192-135047 GCA_964620595.1 uncultured Desulfarculaceae bacterium
CCCGGCGGCGGCCGGCAGGGGACCCCGGCGGCGGCCAAGCCGGCCGGCCTTTTTTCGTGTCAGCTTCAGGCGTGGTTTCCGCCCCTCCCGGCGCGGGCGGGACGGGGGCGCTTTTTCTGGCCGACCGCGGGCCTTGGCGGGTGGCCTCGCCCCGGGGCCCGAGCGGTCTATTGGCCCAGGGTGATGAACTGGGAGGCCGGGCCGCGCTGCACTAGGATAGTTATGCGTTTCAAGAGGCGGTGCCGGGCCATCTCCCGCTTGAAGGCCGCCAGGTTGGGGGTGGGGGTGTCGCCCACCTGGCGCACCAGGTCGCCGGGCCGCAGGCCGATTTCCAGCGCCGGGGAGCCGGGCCGGAGCTGGGCGATGACCACTGCCGAGCCCGGCCGGACCCGGTGGCGCAAGGCGTCCTGGGGCCGCATCTCCCGCACCCGGAAGCCCAGCCGCTGCCAGGCCACCTCCATGGCCCGTTCCAGGGGAAAGGCCCTGGCGGTCAGCCGGCGGACCAGGCGGCGGTTGCCGGCCAGGACCTCCAGCTTGACCACCTCGCCCACCGCCACCCCCCGCAGGCGGGCCAGGTAGTCGCTGGTGTTCTCCAGGGGCCTGCCCTGCATGGCCACGATGAGTTCGCCCCGCTTGAAGCCAGCCCGGGCGGCGGGGCTCTGGGGGGTGACCTCCCGGATCAGCACCCCCCGGGTGCTCTTGAGCCCCAACAGGGCGGCCAGGGAGGGGGTGAGGTCCTGGAGCTTGAGCCCCAGCCAGGCCGGGATCACCTCGCCGTGGCGCACCAGGTCGTTCACGATGCGCTTCAGGCGGTTGACCGGAATGGCGAAGCCGATGCCCTGGGCGTTGGCGTAGATGGCGGTGTTGATGCCGATCAACTCGCCGTCGGCGTTCAACAGGGGGCCTCCCGAGTTGCCCGGGTTGATGCTGGCGTCGGTCTGGATCAGATCGTCCAGCCAGCGGTTGCCCCCGGCCCGCACCTTGCGGTGCAGGGCGCTCACCACCCCCGAGGTCACGGTGTGGCTGAGGCCGAAGGGGTTGCCGATGGCGATGACCCTCTCGCCGATCATGATCTCGTCGCTGTTGCCCAGGCGCACCTGGGGCAGCTTCCCCTTCACCTCGATGCGCAGCAGGGCCAAGTCCCCTTCCGGGTCCGCGCCCACCACCTTGGCCGGGAAGCGGCGCTTGTCGGCCAACTGCACCATGATCTGGCTGGCCCGGCTCACCACGTGGCTGTTGGTGACGATGAGACCCTTTTCGCCGTCGATGATCACCCCCGAGCCCAGGCTGGAGTGCTCCCGCTGCATGGGCCCGAAGAACTCCTCGAAGAAGCGGTCTATCATCTCGTCGCCCGAGCGGAACAGGCGCACCGGCGCCCGTCCCCGGGCCGAGATGTTCACCACCGCCGGGGCGATCTCGCGCACCACCCTGACCACCGGCGTAACCCGGCTGGCCTTGTCGGCCGCGGCCGGCCCTGGGGCCAGCAGCAGGGCCGCCAGTCCCACCAGCAGGGGCCAGAGCCGCCGCTGCCTCACGACCAGTCGATCCTTCCCCGTACCGGCCGCTCCTCCGACGAGGGGGACGAGGGGGACGGGGGGGGCGGAGGAGGCGGGGGGGGCGGGTAAGCCGTGCCAGAGGCGCTGCCGGCCTGCCTGGCCGGGGAGACATGGTCCCCCTGGCCGGCCATGGCCATCAGCCGGGCCACCCGCTCCTCCATGGGCGGGTGGGTGGAGAAGAGGTTGGCCAGGCTTTGCCCGCTCAAGGGATTCACGATGAACATGTGGGCGGTCTGGGGCCTGGTGTCGGGCATGGGCTGCCGCTGGTTGGACTCCTCGAGCCTGGTGAGGGCGCGGGCCAGGGCCTCCGGGTCGCGGGCCAGGCGGGCCCCCTCCTGGTCGGCCAGGTACTCCCGGCTGCGGCTTATCGCCATCTGCACCAAAAGGGCGGCAATGGGCGCCAGGATGGACATCACCAGCAGGCCCACCACGCCCAGGCCGCCGCCCTCGTCGTCGTCGCTGGAGCCGCCGCCCAGGAACATGGCCCAGCGGGCCATGTTGGCCAGCATCATTATGGCCCCGGCCAGGGTGGCCGCCACCGAGGACACCAGGATGTCGCGGTTCTTGACGTGGGCCAGTTCGTGGGCCAATACGCCCCTCAGCTCCCGGGAGGGGAGCAGCTCCAGGATGCCGCTGGTCACCGCCACCGCCGCGTGCTCCGGGTTACGGCCGGTGGCAAAGGCGTTGGGCGTGGGCTCGTCTATGATGTAGACCCGGGGGGTGGGAATCCCCGCCTCGCGGGCCAGCTCCGCCACCATGGCGTGCAGGCCGGGCGCCTCGCCCTGGTCCGCCGGCCGGGCCCGGTAGAGCCGCAGCACGATCTTGTCCGAATACCAATAGGCAAAGAAGTTCATGGCCGCGGCCATGACCAAGGCGAGCACCATGCCCCCTTGGCCGCCGATGGCCCTGCCCGCCGCCACCATGAGGCCGGTGAGCAGGCCCAGAAGTAACACGGTCTTTATCTGGTTCATTTTGCCTTACGCCCCCCTGTACTCGAATGGGATGAGCTAAAGTTATGGCTCCCTTGTCTCCTTGTCAACGCAAGGGATGCGGCGGCCGCGGCCGGGGCCGGAGGGAACAAAAGTAAAAACCCGTTTGACCAAAGCAGACATGATCTATAAACTACAGCGATACACTAGGACTTAAGCGCCTTTGGCGCGCATGCAGGGGGTGACAACGTGAAGCTTTCAACCAGGGGGCGTTATGGCGTGCGGGCGCTTTTGGAGCTGGCCAAGCGGTACCAGGAGGGCCCCGTCCCCATCGTCCAGCTTTCCCAGCACCAGGAAATATCTGCCAAGTATCTTGAACAATTGCTTATTCCCCTCAAGGCCGCCGGCCTGGTGAGCAGCGTGCGCGGCGCCCGCGGGGGATACGTGCTGGCCCGCGACCCGGGCCGGATAACCCTCTACCAGATCGTGAGCGTGCTGGAAGGCCCGGTGGTGGTGGTGGACTGCGTGGACGACCCCACCACCTGTGAACGGGTGGGCGGCTGCGTGGTACACTTGGTATGGGGGGAGATGAGCCGGCTCATGCATGAGTTTCTGGCCGGCATCTCCCTGGCCGATCTGGTGGAGCGGAGCCGGCAGCGGGAGTGTGAGCTGAAGCCCCTGCGGGCCGGCGCCGCCACTTAGGGATTACCCTTGCTGGGTGGCGCTGCAGCGTGAACCGTGAACATCTGCTCTGGACAGTGGTGGGGCTGGCAGCCCTGGCGGCGGCAGTCGCGGCCTGGTACTTCGAGGTGCTGCCCCTGCCGCCGTGACTGAGCGCGGTCTGCGGGTTGCCCGGGTCGGCGCCCTGATCTACTTGCCTGACACCCCAAACTGCTTGCCTTGGGGCAAAAACCTTACCCAATTTTAGCCTGAAAAGCCGGGTGGCCGGGACAGCCGGCCCAGGTGGGTCTTACCCGTGGTCCGGCCGCCCCGGCCCTGTGGGGAAGGAACGCGGGACCCTCTAAAGGCCGGAGGGCCCCGCCGGCCTCGCTCAGCAGGAGCAGGAACAGGCCTCGCCCTGGCTCATGAGGGGCGGCTCCTGGGCCGGGGTGATGCGGAAGCCGCCGTACACGCCGTTCTCCTGGTAGTCCACCTTGATCTGCCCGCTCTCGCTGGCCAGGCGGCGGTCGATGACAAAAGTGATGCCTTCCACCTCGTAGCGTTCGTCGCTTTCCTGTGGTTCGTCCAGAACCAGTTGCCAAGAGGGCCCGGCTCAGCCGCCGCCGGCCAGGGTCACCCGTACCGCAGAATCCAGACCGCGGGAGGAAAGGTATTCCCCCACTGCCTTGGCCGCGCTGGTCGTTATATCCAACATACTGTGTATCCTTTCTTTTTGGCCCTAGAAGCTGCAAGCGGCCAGGGGCGCCGCCCCGCTCACCTTGAGCCAGCGTATCTTCCAAAACCCCACCAGCTCCACGGTTACCTGGCCAGCCACCTGCACCAGGACCGGGTGCACGAACACCTCCAGGCCATCCACCTCCTGCCGGCGGTAGCCGTTTGCCCGGGGCGGATTGGGCACAGCCTGTGCCCCGCCGCGGCTGGCTCAGCCGCCGCCCACCGGCTCCAGGGTCAGTTGGCATCCCCGGTCCTGGAGCCATTGCTGCGCGCGAGGTTCGATGACTATGTTCATGAGCTGCTCCGGGTTAAGTTGCTGGTGATCTCGGTCGGGTTGTTTAAGGAGCAAGTTGCGTGCCGCTCCGGCCTGTTGCGATATTGGACAATGATTTCACGTGGTTGCCTTTTGGGGCTCGCCAAGGGGCCGCCGGAAAGACGTTAACCGTTTAGCGCCCCCGGCAGGGTTTGTGTAGAGTAACTATTTGATAATAAACCATATATATCGTTAAGGCCGGCTGCGATGCGTAAACGGAGGACAGCCGGACGTTAACCCGAACCAGGACGCAACCAAAGCCTGGCAAGACCCGCCCCCAAGATATAACCTTTTATATAGACTGGTTGTCCCCCAAAGTCAGCGCCTGGGGCTGGCAAAGGCACGCTTTGTGCTTGGCTTGGGGGGGAGACAGGAGGCGGGGAGCCTCCTGGTGCACACAGCGCACAGGGAGAAGCCGATCATGGAATGCCGCAACCACCCGGAGCGAGAGGCGCAGGTCGTCTGCCAGAAACTCAACATCGGCTATTGCCAGGAGTGCCTGGACAATTGCATGGCCTGCACCGACCCGTGCGGCCATTGCCAGTTCCGCAAGACCAAGGTCTGCATCATCTGGGAGCTGTGCCGCAAGTCCGAGCGGCGCTACGAACTGGAACGCGCGGCCAAGGGCCTGGGGATGGAATAGGTCCGCCCCCCGACGCCCACCCCCCGTCGCCCCCCGTCGCCCGCCCCCCGACGCCCCCCCGTCGCCCCCGCCCCCCGTCGCCCCCCGGCTAGCCGGGGAACAGGTCGGTGGTCAGGTAGCGCTCGGCCTGGCTGGGCAGCACCACCACGATGGTCTTGCCCGCGTTCTCGGGCCGGGCCGCCTGTTCCAAGGCGGCCCACATTGCCGCGCCCGAGGAGATGCCGCAGGCTAGTCCCTCGGCCCGGGCCAGCTCCCGGGCGGTGTCCAGGGCCTGTTCGTTGCTCACGGTCATCACCTCGTCGATGATGCCGACGTTCAGCACCTCGGGCACGAAACCGGCGCCGATGCCTTGAATCTTGTGCGGCCCGGGCTGTCCGCCGGAGAGCACCGGGCTGTCCGCCGGCTCCACCGCCACGCTCTTGAGGCTCGGCTTCAAGGGTTTCAGGAACTCGCTCACTCCGGTGATGGTGCCGCCGGTGCCCACCCCGGCCACCAGGATGTCCACCTTTCCCTCGCTGTCGCGCCATATCTCCGGGCCGGTGGTGCGGCGGTGCACCGCCGGGTTGGCCGGATTGGTGAACTGGTTGGGCATATAGGCCCCCGGGGTTTCGTCCGCGATCTCCTGGGCCTTGTTTATGGCGCCCTTCATGCCCTCGGCCGCCGGGGTGAGCACCAGCTCGGCGCCCAGGTGGCCCAGCAGCTTGCGCCGCTCCAGGCTCATGCTCTCGGGCATGGTCAGGATGAGGCGGAGGCCGTGCACCGCGCAGACAAAGGCCAGGGCGATGCCGGTGTTGCCGCTGGTGGGCTCCACCACCAGGCCGCCGGGCTGGAGCTGGCCGCTGGCCAGGGCGGCCTGGATCATGGCCACCCCTATGCGGTCCTTGACGCTGGCCAGGGGGTTGCGGAACTCCAGCTTGGCCACCACCGTCGCCGGCAGCCCGTCGGCCAGGCGGTTGAGGCGCACCAGGGGGGTCTCCCCCACGGTCCAGGTGACATCGGTGGCTATGCGGCTCATTACTTGCCTCCCCTCTGGCCCCTATAGACCAGCTCGGGTTTTTTCAGGAAGACCTTGGTGTCCGGCGGCACGCTTTCGGTGAGCCACACGTTGCCCCCGATCACCGCCCGCGCGCCGATCACCGTGTCCCCGCCCAGGATGGTGGCGCCGGAGTAGATGATCACGTCGTCCTCGATGGTGGGGTGGCGCTTCACTCCCTGCATGGTGCGGCCCGCGCCGGGCGGCAGGGAGAGCGCGCCCAGGGTCACCCCCTGGTAGAGGCGCACCCTGTCGCCGATCACCGTGGTCTCGCCCACCACCACCCCGGTGCCGTGGTCGATGAAGAAGCTCTCGCCGATCTCCGCGCCGGGGTGGATGTCGATGCCGGTGCGCGAGTGGGCGTACTCGGTCATGATGCGGGGCAGAAGCGGCACCTCTTGGTGCAGGAGTTCGTGGGCCAGGCGGTAGGTCATGATGGCGAACAGGCCGGGGTAGCTGAAGATCACCTCGTCCACGCTCTTGCTGGCCGGGTCGCCCTCCCGGGCGGCGCGCACGTCGGCGGCCAGCCTCCGCCGCAGCTCGGGCAGGCGCTCCAAAAAGCCGCTGGCCGCCTCGTATCCCCGGTCGCGGCAGTGGCTGCAGGGCAGCTCGTAGCGGAAGCAGTCGTGACGGATGGCGTGGGTGATCTGGGTGGAGAGTTCCTCGAACAGCCGGGTCAACTCCTGGCCCAGGTGGTACTCCAGGTTGATGTCCTCCAAGGGGCCCCGGGTGAAGTAGCCCGGGAAGAGGAGATCGCGGCAGCGCACCAGGATGCCGATTACCCGCCGCCGGTCGGGAATGGGCGTGGGGCCCACGTGGTCGAAGCAGTCCCGGCTCTGGCAGGTGGCGGCCAGGCGCTTGGCTATGCGGGGAATCTCCTCGCTCAGGCGGTGCTCCCGCTCTTCCTCCAAACGGCATTTGTCGTCATCGGTCCAGGCCGGCTCCATGCAGCACCTCCCGGCAGCGGGGTTCGTATTCCTAGTATCAAGGTAAGAATAACCCCTCGCCTCCCACCCCGCCAGCCCTGGGGCGACGGGGGGGCGACGGGGGGCGACGGGGGGCGACGGGGGGGCGGGGGGCGGGCGACGGGGGGCAGGAGCCGCTCTAGGAGAACAACTGGGAGAAGTCGAAGTCCTTTTGCTTCATGGCCGGGGCCAGGTGGCCCGCCTGCACGCCCAGCTCCATGGCCCGGAGGCACTCCCGCACCCCCCGGCTCAGGCCCAGGAAGATGCAGCCCGTTATCTGGCCGCCCTCCATCACGATCTTGCGGTAGGTTTTCTCGTCTTCGTACACCGCGGACTGGAGCCTGCCTTCGGCGTCCACCTCTCCCGCGGAGGTCAGCTCCACCCCCGCCACCTTGAGGGAGTTGGACAGGAGGGTGCCCTGGTAGGTGGCCTGGCCGCCGGCCATGTTGGCGCCCGCCACCTCGCCCTGCTCCCGGGCCGCGGGCCACACGCCGTAGAGACGGCCCCGGTGCTCCACCTGGTCGCCCGCGGCCCACACGCCGGGGAGGCTGGTCTGCATGTGGTCGTCCACCACCACCCCGTTGTTGATCTTGAGCCCCATGTGGCGGGCCAGCTCCAGGTTGCCCCGGATGCCGGCGGAAAAGAGCACCAGCCCTCCCTTCAGCTCGCGGCCGTCCTCCAGGAGGAGGCCCTCTGCCCGCTCCCGGCCCAGTACCTGGCGGGCCTTGGCGCCCAGGAAGAAGGAAAAGCCCATCTTCTCCAGGATGCCTTGCAGCTTGGCCGCGCCGGCCAGGTCCATCTGGCGGGGCAGGAGCCGGTCGAAGAACTCCACCACCTGCACCCGCAGCCCCAGGCGGGTGAGCCCATAGCCCGCCTCCAGGCCCAGCAGCCCGCCGCCCACCAGCACCGCGGAGTCGGTGTGCCGGGCCGCGGCGCGTATGCGGCGCGCGTCCTGGGCGGTGCGCAGGGAGAACACGTTCTTCTTGTCCGCGCCCGGCACCGGCGGAACAAAGGGGTGGGCGCCGGTGGCCAGGAGCAGGGCGTCGTAGGCTGCTTCCAGGCCCTGGCGGGTCTTGACCTTGCGGGCCGGGACATCCACCCGGCTCACCTGTTGGCCCAGGTGCAGGTCTATGCCCCGGGCCTGGTACCAGGCCCGGTCGCGCAGGGTGAATTCCTCCAGCCCGCTGGTTCCGGCGATCAACTCGGGCAGGCGGGGGCGGTAGTAAAAGGGGTCTTTCTCCTCGCTGAAGATGGTGATCTTGCCCTGGGGGTCGCCCGCCAGGATCTTCTCGGCCGCGGTGGCGCCTGCCACTCCGTTGCCGATGATTACATATCGCTGCATCCGGGCCTCCCTCTTCCGCCTGGGGGGCGGGGGTGAAAGCGGTGTTGCCCGCTGGTTGCTGCTCCTACTAAAAAGTCTTGGGGTTGAAAGGCGGAATGGCAAGAGGTACGGGTAAAAAAGCGGGTGGGAGGCGAGGGTGCGGCTGCCGGCCCCGGGGAGGCAGGGGCCGGCGGCTAGTAGTCCTTGGGCCGCTTGGTCACCCGGAAGGGGGCCTCGAAGACCTCCTCCAGGGCGGCCACCGCCGCCTCCAGGCTGGAGCCCTCCACCACGCAGGACACGCTGGAGATGCTGGTGGCGATGGCCAGGGGCTCCACCCCGGCCTTGGCCAGGGCGGAGAACATGAGCCCCGGCACCCGCGGCTTCTCCCGCAGGTGGGGGCCGAACACGCTGAGCACCGCCACCTGCTGCTGAAACAGGACGCCTCCCGCCTGGAGCCGGTCCTTGAGTTCATCCACCAGGCCCAGGGCCCGCTCCAGGTCCTTCTGGTCCAGCACCAGGGTGAAGTTGAGCCGGTGCTCCTGGTCCAGGCTCTCGGCCAGAAGCTCCAGGTTCACCCCGCCTTGGCCCAGGGCGCCGATGAGGGCGCCGGCGGCGCCGTTTCGGGGAGGCACGGCCATGACCCTGAGCAGCGCGCGGCCGTCGCTTTGCAGGATACCGCCTATCTTGATGCGTTCCATGGGCTGCCTCTCCCGGCTCGGTGGGGGTCTGCCCCAGCATCGGGCAATCCCCGGCCCGGGGTCAAGGGCCAAGTGGGCCGGCGGGCGGGGAGGCTAAAGCCGCTTGACAGGCCGGTGGGGCTGCGGGGAGAATGGGCGAGTCCACCCAGCGGCCCCATAGGGTAGCGTGTATATAATGTGCCGGCGCCCCGGCGAGTGAGCGATTCCAGCCATGGCGGGGGGCGGGGGCGATTCAGGAGGATGAGCATGGCCAAGAGGATTCTGATCGTGGACGACGACCCCGATCTGGTGGAAGCGGTTAGCATGCTGCTGGAGGCCGAGGGCATGGAGCCCATCGCGGCCTACGGAGGCGAGGAGGGACTGGCCAAGGCCAAGAGCGAAAAGCCGGACCTGATCGTGCTGGACATCATGATGCCCGACAAGGACGGCTACCAGGTGGCCAAGGAGCTGGCCGCCTCGGAGGAGCTGGCGGACATCCCGGTGATCATGCTGACCGCGGTCACGGACTACGTGAGCAAGACCAGCTATTCCCACAGCTCGGGCAAGGAGCTGGTGGCGGACGACTTCTTCGAAAAGCCGGTCAAGCCCGAGGCCCTGGTGCAGCGCATCCTGCAACTGGTGGGTTGAGCGGCGGCCACAAGGCTCAGGCCCCCCAGGCAAGACGCCCGCCGGACCCCCAGGGGCCGGGCGGGCGTTTTTGCTCGGGCATCCCCTCCCTATGGAGCCAGCTCGGCCTCCAGGTCCAACAGGATGCGGACCACCGGCCGGCCGCTGGCCAGCGTCTCGGGCCCCTGCCACACGGGGTTCCCCTCCTTTTGCCAGCGGGCGCGGAACTCCTCCCGCCCCAGGCCCAGGTGGTGGTAGATCATCATCTTCTGAAGGAAATTGCGTTCCTCGAAACTCAGCTCGCGCGCGGTGTCGATGCGGGTGCCGTCCTTGAGTTCATAGATCATGGCGTTTCCTCAGGCGCCGGCTCCCGAAGCCATCAACTCCTCCCACTGCTGCTCCACCCGGGGCATGGCGGCCTCCAACTCCCGGCGGCATTCCTCCAGGATGGCCAGGTCGGCCTCGATCGCCTCCAGGGCCAGGGGAGGCAGGAGGGGAGGGTCGGGGTTGCCCGAGTCGCCGATGTTGTCGGCGCGCACCATGAAATCGGCCGCGCAGGTCACCGCCGCCAGGGGCAGGTGCTCCAGGTCCCGCTCCAGGCTGTGGTGGCAGCCGATGGCCTGGTAGAGCACCGGCGGCAGGTCCCAGCGCCGGGCCAGTTCCAGGCCCACTTGTTCGTGGCTCAGGTCCAGGGCCTCCTCGGCCTGGCGCAGGGAGCAGCCGGTGCGGGCCAGGTGCTCCCGGAGGGCCGCCACCCGCTCCGGCGCAAAGGCGGCCATGATGACCTTGCCGATGTCGTGCAGGAGCCCGGCGGTGAAGGCCTGGCCCGGGTCGCAGGCGCCGGTGCGTTGGGCCAGGATGCGCGCCGCCTCGCTGGCCGCCAGCGAGTGCAGCCAGAGCTGCTCGGCCCCCTGTTGGTCGCTGAAGGTGGAGGGGTGCAAAAAGCCCATCAGGGAGAGGCTGAGGCACACGTTGCGCACCTCGCTGAAGCCGATGGTCACCACCGCCCGGCGCACGGTGGTTATCTGGTGGCGGAGCCCGTAATAGGCGCTGTTGGCCACGGCCAGGAGCTTGGTGGTGATGGCCTGGTCGTTGCGGACGATGCGCTCCAGGTCCGCGGCCGAGGCACGGGGGTCGTCCAGGGTCTGGATGATCTGGCCCAGGACGTTGGGCAGGGTGGGGATGTTGCGGATGTTTTTTATGAAGCTATGGCTCATGCTCGGTGCCCGGCCGCCGGGGCCGCGCGCCCCGCCGGCGTGTAGGGTTGGTGCCATCCTGAGAAGCCCTCGCCCCGCGCCCCCCCGCGCGCCCCGCGTCGCCCCCCGCGTCGCCCCCCGCGTCGCCCCCCGCCGCCCCCCACCGGCGGCGGTCCTGGCGGGGCCTCCCTGGAACCCGCAGACTACTCCCGGCTTTTCATACCGGTCGGCTCTAAATTAACATCTTTCGGCTGGTTGGTGGCGCAATTTCTGCCATGACATATATGCAATTTTTTTGACATTACGCCGGACAATTATTCATTTCAAATTACATTTTGTTCAGAAAAAGCTTGACCGGTGGAATCTCTTGTGAGATTTACGTTGGGGTTTGCCAACATTGACGTGGACCGATTTTTTGCAGCATGGCCTTGCGGCCTCGCCCGCAAGGCGGATGCTCAAAAATGATCGGCGGCCTTCTTCGAGCAGTTGGAGCTGGGGGGCGTCTTGGTTTCTTTTCAGGAAAAGAAACTAGGCGATAAAAAATCGCCTATGCCCAAGCAAACGAGCGACCATGAAACCGGTCCCTCCAGGCCCACATCCTTGGAGCCTGCCGGCGACCACCGCTACCAGACTCTTTGGGCGCTCACCGACACGCCGGTCCTGGTATATGACCTGGAGCCGGACGGCAAGCCCGGCCGCCTGTTGGAGGCCAATCAGCCTGCCTGCGGACTGTTGGGCTACACTGCCCAGGAGCTGGAAGGCAGGAGCCTGCTCAGCCTGACCGCCTCGGAGCAGGAGCTGGTGGGGCTGCACAGCCGGCTGACGCCGGAGGGCGAGGTGGCCATAGGCGAAGTCACCCTCCTGGACCGGGAGGGCGGACTACGGCCGGTGGAGCTGCGCTGCCGCCTGCTCTCGTCCCAGGCCAGCCGGGTGGTGCTGGCAGTGGCCGCGCCCCGGCCCCGGGACGAGTCCCTGCGCATGGCCATGGCCGTGTTGGCCAGCGCCCTGGAGGCGGTGGCGGTGCTGGACCAGCAAGGCCGCATCCAGACCGTGAACCCCACCTTCAGCTTCATCACCGGCTTTGACGCCGACGAGGTGCGGGGCAAGAGCCCCGAGTTCCTCTACAGCCCTCCCCGCAACGGGCCGGACTGCTTCCAGCGCATGTGGGACCAGCTCCAGGCAAAGGGCCGCTGGAGCGGCGAGGTGTGGGGCCGGCGCAAGAACGGCGAGATATACCCCCAGTGGCTCACCCTCACCACGGTGCAGGAGGGAGGGGTGGTCCGCCACGTGGCCCTGTTCCAGGATCTCTCCGAGGCCAAGCGCACCGAGGAGCGCCTGCTCTACCTTTCCCAGTATGACGTGCTCACCGGGCTGCCCAACCGGGCGTTGCTCAAGGACCGCCTGGACCAGGCCCTGGCCCGGGCCAAGCGCGAGGCCGGCGCGGTGGGGCTCATGTACCTGGACGTGGACAATTTCAAGACGGTCAACGACAGCCTGGGCCACGGGGTGGGCGACCAGGTGCTCCAGGGCTTGGCCGAGCGCCTGGAGTCCTGCCTGGGCCGGGGAGACACGGCCGCCCGGCCCGGCGGCGACGAGTTCGCCGTGATCCTGAGCGGGGTGCAGGAGGTGGACGAGGTGCCCCTGGCGGCCCGGCGGGTGCAGCAGGTGCTGGGCGAGCCCTTTATGGTGGAGGGCCACGAACTCTACGTGAGCGTCAGCATCGGCCTCAGCCTGTACCCCTCCGACGCGCCGGACGGGGACACCCTGCTCAAGAACGCGGAGATCGCCATGTACCGGGCCAAGGAGCAGGGCCGGGGCAGCTTCCGCCTGTTCACCATGGCCATGAACCAGCGGGTGCGCCGCCGCCTGAAGGTGGAGAACCTGTTGCGCAAGGCCATCGAGCGCCGGGAGTTCGTGGTGCACTACCAGCCGCGGGTGGATCTGGCCAGCGGGCGGGTGCTGGGGGTGGAGGCCCTGGTGCGCTGGCAGCGGCCCGAACTGGGCCTGGTGCCGCCGGCCGACTTCATACCCCTGGCCGAGGAGACCGGCCTGATCGTACCTCTGGGCGAATGGGTGCTGCTCCAGGCCTGCCGCCAGGTCCGCAAGTGGCGCCAGGAGGGCCACCAGGACCTCAAGGTGTCGGTGAACATCTCCGCCCGCCAGCTCCTGTGGCAGCACGACGTGGTGATGATGGTGGAGAGCGCCCTGGTGGACTCGGGGCTGCCCAGCCAGACCCTGGAGCTGGAGGTGACCGAGAGCGTGATCATGCACAACGTGGAGGGCGCCATAGCGGCCATGCGCCAACTGAAGGACATGGGCGTGCGCCTGGCCATGGACGATTTCGGCACCGGCTACTCCTCGCTGAACTACCTCAAGCGCTTTCCCCTGGACGTGTTGAAGATAGACCGCTCCTTCATCCAGGGCGTGCCCCACCAGGCCGAGGACGTGGCCATCGTCTCGGGCATCATCTCCCTGGCCCACAACCTGGAGCTGGAGGTGGTGGCCGAAGGGGTGGAGACCCGGGAGCAATCCCGCTTCCTGCACCAGAAGGGCTGCCGCGAGATGCAGGGTTATCTCTTCAGCCCTCCCTTGGCCGCCGAAGCCCTGGGCAGCCTCTTGCGCCGGGGCAGGCTGGTTCCCTCCCCGGCTTGAGCGCTCCGGTCGGGCCTTGCCGTTTTTCCTGCCGCCCCCGCCCCCGTCGCCCGCCCCCGTCGCCCGCCCCCGTCGCCCGCCCCCGTCGCCCGCCCCCCGTCGCCCGCCCCCCGTCGCCCGCCCCCCGTCGCCCTGGTTCCTGTGGATGACTTTTCAGCGACACGGGCGAAAAACCCCAACATGATGGGGTGCGATATTCTATAATACACAACAAATAGAGGTGCACTCTCCCCCCCTACCCACCTGAGAGGTGCCTACCCGTATGAAGACCTACGTGCTCGACACCAATGTCCTCCTGCACAATCCCCAAGCCCTTTTCGCCTTCCAGGAAAACGAGGTGGTCCTGCCCCTGGCCGTGATCGAGGAGATGGACGACCAGAAGCGGCGCCAAGACGAGATCGGCCGCAACGCGCGCATGGTGGCCCGCCAGTTGGACCAACTGCGCCAGCAGGGCCGGCTGTCCGAGGGCGTGAACCTTCCCCGGGGCGGCACCCTCCGCATCGAGCTGAACCATTCGGACCTGGCCCAGGGCTTTCCCGACATCCTGGACCTCGGCAAGGCGGACAACCGCATCCTGGGCGTGGCCTGGAACCTCAAGCAGGATGGCGGCGGTCCGGTGGTCCTGGTGAGCAAGGACCTCAACCTCCGCCTCAAGGCCGACGTGCTGGGCATCCCGGCCGAGGACCTGTTGAACGACAAGGTGGACTTCGAGAGCCTCTACAATGGCTGCCGCGAGATATTCCTGGAAGCGGCGGACATAGAGTCCTTCTACCAGAACGGCGCCCTGCGCCTGGGCAGGCGCCGCCGGGTGTTTCCCCATCAGTTCCTGGTGCTCAAGTGCCAGGAGAACCCCTCCCTGTCCGCCCTGGGCCGCTGGTGGGGCGGGCTCTTGCGGCCGCTGGCCTTTGCCGAGGGCGAGTGCATGGGCATCAAGCCGCGCAACAAGGAGCAGCGCTTCGCCCTGGACTTGCTCCTGGACGATGCGGTGAAGATCGTCACCCTGGCCGGCGCGGCCGGCACGGGCAAGACGCTGTTGGCCCTGGCGGCGGGCCTGGAGAAGGTGCTGGAGGACAAGAGCTTCGACCGGCTCCTGGTCACCCGGCCGGTGGTGCCCATGGGCAACGACTTGGGCTACCTGCCCGGCGAGAAGGAGGACAAGCTCAGGCCCTGGATGCAGCCCATCTATGACAACCTGGCCTACCTGTTCCGTGGCTACCCCGTACCCGGCGGCCGGGGGGGCAAGGCCTTCGGCCCGGAGGAGTACCTGGTTTCCCAGGGCATGCTGGAGATGGAGGCCCTCACCTACCTGCGCGGCCGCAGCATACCCCGCCAGTTCATCATCTGCGACGAGGCCCAGAACTTGACTCCCCACATGGTGAAGACCCTCATCACCCGGGTGGGCGAGGGCAGCAAGATCGTGTTCACCGGCGACCCCGAGCAGATCGACCATCCCTACCTGGACGCCGCTTCCAACGGGCTCACCGTGTTGGTGGAGCGCATGAAGGCCGAGGAGTTGGCCGGCCACGTGAGCCTGGTCAAGGGCGAGCGCTCGGACGTGGCCGAGCTGGGCGCGCGGGTGCTTTAGCCGACCCGGCCATAGCCTCCCTGGTCCCTCGCTCCGCCGCCCCCCGTCGCCCCTTCCGTCGCCTCCTGCGGGGCGCGTTTTTTCAGGCAAAGGCGAGGCCCGCGAGGCGGCGCAGCGCGGCTCAGGCCGCCACGAAGCCGCGCTCGGTCTGCCGCACCTTGCCCTGGGCCTCCAGTTCCTTCAGGTGCTCCTCGATCATGCGGCTCTCCCAGAAGCGCATCAAGGGCTGGGCATAGGGGAAGCGGCCGTAGATGGGGGCCTGCTCCACCAGCTCGGCCAGGCTTTGCTCCTGCTTCAGCAGCCCCAGGATGCGCCGGGACCGCTGGTCGAGCACCGCGGCAAAGGCGGCCAGCGCCTCCTGGAAGCCCCCGTAAAGGGGCTCGCGGTGGGAGGAGACCACCACCTTGGGGTCCAGCCGGGCCAGCTCTTGCAGCGAGCGCCGGAAGCGGCCCAGGTCGGATTCAGTGTGGCCGTACCAGGGGCCAAAGGGGGTAAGGTCCACGTCCGCGCTGATGAGCAGGTCGTGGTCGGGCAGGAGCAGGCAGCAGTGGTCCACGGTGTGGCCGGGCAGGTGGAGCACCCGCAGCCGGGTGCGGCCGATCTTCAGCTCCTGGTCCGGGCCGAAGAAGCCGGTGGGCCGGTAGTCCACGAACCCCATGTACTCCCGGGCGAACCCCTGCCAGTAGGTGGCCAGCTCGCCGGGCCGGGCAAAGCGCTGGGACAGGCGCACGATGTCGCCCGCGCTCTCCCGCGCCTGGATGGGCACCAGGATGTCGCAGCCCGCGAAGAGGTGGTTGCCCGAGGAGTGGTCCGGGTGGGTGTGGGTGTTGATGACCAGGTCCACCCGGCCCCGCAGGGGCTCCAGCACCTCCGGCCCGCAGCCCGGGTCGATGAGGGCGGTGGCCCGGTCCTGGATCAGCACCCCGTGGCAGCGGGGGAAGGCGCCCTGGTTGGCCCCCACCACCAGGCTCACCGGCCCGGCCAGGGGTATGATCTCGCCCGGTTTCACGGCCTGGCCGCCAATCCGGCCAGGGCCCGGGCCCGCTCCCGGGCCGCGGCCAGAGCCTGGTCCAGGGTGACCTGGCGGAAGCGCAGCCGGGTGCCGGGCAGCACCCGGGCCAACAGGTCCAGGTCGGCCGAGATCACGGTGGCTATCTTGGCGTAGCCGCCCACGGTCTGCTCCCGGAGCTGGATGATGGGCTGGCCGCCCGAGGGCACCTGGACCACCCCCGGGGTGTTGGGCTCGCTGAGGATGGAGTCGGGCATGCCCGGGGCCAGCGCGATGCTCTCCCCCTCCAGGCGCATGCCCCGCCGGTCCGATTTCTCGGTGACCCGAAAGGCCGAGGCCAGGAAGGCTTCCCAGCCCTGGGGGCCGAAGAACTCCAGGTTGGGGCCGGCCAGCACCCGCACCTCCACCTCGGCCCCGGGCGGGGTGATGAGCCCGGGGGGCAGGCCGGCTCCTGCCGGGGGCGGCGGGGAGGCGGGAGGGCCGGGGGGGCCGGCCGCGATGGTCTGGCCCTTTTGCAACGCCTCGCCCAGGCGGCCCAGCAGGTAGGTGGAGCGGGAGCCCATCATCACCGGGCTCCACACCCCTCCCTCCAGGGCCAGCACCGCCCGGGCGCCTCCCCGGGGCCCGCTGAAGCTGAGCACCTGGCCGGGCTCCAGGGCCAGCACTTGGCCCAGGGGCGCGGGCCGGCCGTCGATGCGGGGGCCCAGGTCCGCGCCGGCCAGGGCCAGGCGCAGGGGGGCCAGGGCCTTCAGCTTGGGGCCCAGGAGGGTCAGCTCCAGGGCCGCGGCGCCGGGCGGGTTGCCCAAGAGCAGGTTGGCCGCGGCCAGGGCGGTCTGGTCCAGGGCCCCGGATATTGGCACCCCCTGGGCCTGGTAGCCCCAGCGGCCCGCGTCCTGCACGGTGGTGAGGGCGCCGGGGCTGAGCACCTCCAGCACCGGCCGGCCTCCGGGCGGCGTCCGGCCGCTGGCCGGGGGGATGTCCGGGAAGCTGTCGGCCCGGGCCGGCACGAAGCGCACCATGTCGCCGGCCTGGATCAGGCCGGGCGGGTCGCGCCGGGGGTCGTAGGCCAGCAGCGGAGTGCGGCCGATGATCTGCCAGCCGCCCGGCCCGCCCAGGGGGTAGAGCCCGGTCTGGCTGCCGCCTATGCCCACCGCGCCCGCCGGCAGGTCGCTGCGGGGCGACTCCAGGCGGGGGCAGGCCAGGGCCGGGTCCATGCCGCCCAGGAAGGGGAAGGCCGGGGTGAAGCCCACCAGGTAGCAGAGGTAGTCCGGCGCGCTGTGGCGGCGGATCACCTCCTGGGGGTTCAGGCCGGTGTGCCGGGCCACGAACTCCAGGTCCGGCCCGTGCTCGCCGCCGTAGGCCACCGGCACCTCCACCCGGCGCGGGCTCTGGTCCGGGACAGGGGGCAGGCCGGCCAGTACCTCCCCCACCCACTCCTCCACCTGGGCCGGCTCCAGGACCACCGGGTCGAACTGCACCTGCAGGCACGCGTAGGCGGCCAGCACCTCGCGCACCCCGGCCAGGGGCTCCCGGGCCAGGGCCGCGGCCAGGGACCGGACACGGGCGTTCAGCGCCGGGTCGATGCCCTGGCCCAGGTAGACCAGGAGCGCCGCCTCGCCCTGGTTGGCATAGCGGGGGTAGTCCGGGGCCAAGGCTAGACCAGCTCTCCCAGGGGGGTGAGTTCCACCCCCGCTTCCTTGAGGGTGGTGCTTATCCGCCTCACCAGCTCCACCGCCGAGGGGGTGTCGCCGTGCACGCAGATGGTGTGGGGCTTCAAGGGCACCAGGCTTCCGTCCACCGCCTCCACCACCCCCTCGGTGGCCATGCGCAGGCAGCGGGCCGCCACCAGCTCGGGGTCGTGGATCACCGCGCCCTCCTGGGTGCGGGGCACCAGGCGGCCGTCAGGGGTGTAGGCCCGGTCGGCAAAGGCCTCGGCCGCCACCTTGAGCCCCAGCCCGGCCGCCACCTTGCGGATCACCTCGCCCCCCGGCCCGGCCAGGGCCACCAGCACCAGCTCCGGGTCGTAGTCCGCCACCGCCGAGCACACCGCCCGGGCCACGGTCTCGTCGCCCGCCGCCGTGTTGTAGAGCGCGCCGTGGGGCTTCAGGTGCTGCAGGCACATGCCCCGGCTCCGGGCCAGGGCGGCCAGGGCCCCGGCCTGGTAGATCACGTCGCTGCGGACCTCGTCCGGCTGGCAGTCCAGCCGGCGCCGGCCGAATCCCCGCAGGTCCGGGTAGCCGGGATGGGCGCCCACCGCCACCCCGTGCTCCTGGGCCAGGGCCAGGGTGCGGTCCATCACCTGGGGGTCCGAGGCGTGGAACCCGCAGGCCAGGTTGGCGCTGGTGATGAAAGAGATCACCTCTGGGTCGTGACCCAGGCTGTAGCGGCCGAAGCTCTCCCCCATGTCGCAGTTCAGGTCGATACGCATGCCGCCCTCCTTAGCGGGCCTGCCGGCAGTTCGGGTTGCATGGTGCGAAAGCGCTTTATGCCTGGCAATTGCGCCTGGCATTCGTGCAGGGCATTATCTATAATTTGCTAATAGCATGCAATCGTGATAACTCAAACCCCCATTG
Source organism: uncultured Desulfarculaceae bacterium (assembly GCA_964620595.1). GTDB lineage: Bacteria > Desulfobacterota > Desulfarculia > Desulfarculales > Desulfarculaceae > Desulfocarbo. The sequence continues at coordinate 69,667 of CAZUHP010000003.1, forward strand.
CAGCGAAGCGGGCCGGGGCGGGGGGCCATGGTCCGCAGAGTCTACTGTACATCATGAAGGACGGGTCGGTTTGGACCGCGCACTTGAGCCAGAAAGCCCCGCCAGCGCGCGAGCGCGCATTGCAGCCGGTGAGTTCACCGGCAACACCGCGGCCCTTTGTCCGGGCTATGCCCAGGCCAATCTGGTGATCCTGCCCCTGGATTGGGCGCGGGATTTTTTTGATTTCTGCCGGCTGAACCCCAAGCCCTGTCCCCTGTTGGAGGTGCTGGACCCGGGCGAGCCCTTCACCAGCCGCATAGCCGACCACGCCGACGTGCGCAGCGACCTGCCGCGCTACCGGGTGTGGCGCCGGGGCGAGTTGGTGGACGAGCCCACGGACATCCGGGGCCTGTGGCGCGACGACTTGGTGAGCTTCTTTCTGGGGTGCAGCTTTTCCTTTGACCTGGCCTTGCAGGAGGCGGGCCTGCCGGTCAGGCACCTGGAGCAGGGCCGCAACGTTCCCATGTACCGCACCAGCCTGCCCAACGCCAAGGCCGGCCGCCTGGGCGGGCCCCTGGTGGTGTCCATGCGGCCCATGCCCCGGGAGCTGGTGCCGGCCGCGGTGGAGGTGTCGGGCCGCTATGGCGGAGCCCACGGGGCGCCGGTACACTTGGGCGACCCCCAGCGGATCGGCATCGCCGACCTGGACCGTCCCGACTTCGGCGAGGCGGTGGAGTTGAAGCCCGGCGAGGTGCCGGTGTTCTGGGCCTGCGGGGTGACCCCCCAGGCCGCGCTCAGCGAAGCCAGGCCGCCTTTTGCCGTCACCCACGCGCCGGGGCACATGTTCATCAGCGACCTCAAGTCCGAGGAGCTGGACAGGCTGGGCACCGTGCAGGAAGAGCCGAAATGGCAGCGGCCGGGCCGCTGAGCGGCGTACGGGCCGCGACCACCGCATATCCTTAATTTAGGGAGGAGACCCATGCGTAAGACTATGCTGTTCATGGTGGCCCTGCTGGTGGCGGCGCTGATGCTGCCGGCAGCCGGATTCGCCGGGACCAAGGAGATCAAGATCGGCGTGATCTATCCGCTCACCGGCGGAGCCGCCGCGGCGGGCCGGGTGTTGCGCGCGGGCGCCGAGCTGGCCGCCGAGATCGCCAACCAGAAGATGGCCGGCATCGACATGGACATGGCCAAGAACGCGGGCATCAAGTCCATGGGCGGCGCCAAGATCGTGCTCATCTTCAAGGACCACCAGGGCAACCCCCAACTGGGCGCCGACCTGGCCAAGAAGCTCATCAAGGACGACAAGGTGGTGGGCATCCTGGGCTGCTACCACAGCTCGGTGACCAAGACCGTGTCCGCGGTGTGCGAGCGCTACGGCGTGCCCATGATCAACGGCTCCTCCACCAGTCCGGCTCTGACCACCCGCGGCTTCAAGTGGTTCTGGCGCACCACCCCCCACGACAAGTGGTTCACCAAGGACCTGTTCGAGCTTCTGGTGGGTCTCACCAAGGGCAAGGTCAAGGGCGTGAAGGCGGTCCCCCGGGCCGAGATCAACACCCTGGCCGCGGCCTGTGAGAAGACCGAGTGGGGCAGCCATGTGAGCGAGGAGATCAAGAACTTCGCCAAGCAGTACAAGTTCAACCTGGCGGCGAACCTGCTCTACGCGGCCAAGAGCCCGGACCTCAGCTCCGAGGTGCAGAGCATGATCGCGGCCAAGCCCGGCGCCATGCTCTTCGCCTCCTATGCTTCGGACGCCATCCTCATGATCAAGACCCTCAAGTCCATGAAGGCCAAGCCCAAGCTGATCTGGGGCCAGGACGCCGGCTTTGACAAGCCCGAGTTCCGCAAGCTGGGCGCCGACATCGAAGGCATCCTCACCCGCAGCGTGTTCCTGCCCAGCGTGGCCAAGGTCAAGAAGGTGGCCGGCCAGGTCAACAAGCTCTTCAGGAAGAAGAACGGGGTGGACCTGGACGGCGCCAGCGCCCGGGCCTTCACCGGCCTGCAGACCTGGGTCTACGTGCTGGAGAAGGCGGGCAGCACCGATCCCAAGGCCATCCAGAAGGCCTGCAACACCATCAAGATTCCCGGCGACCAGCTGGTGGTGCCCTGGGCCGGCGTGAAGTTCGAGACCGTGGGCAAGGAGACCGGCCAGAACGTGCTGGGCATGGGCCTCATCGGCCAGTACCAGATGCAGAAGGACGGCAAGATCGGCCTGGAGATCGTGTATCCGTTCGACCTGGCCACCGCCGACATGATCTATCCCCTCAAGGGATTCTAACCATTCGACCGCTTGCCCGCCTCCGGCCGGGGCCCCGGCCGGAGGCGGGCTTTGAACGGCTCCGGCGCTGCCTGGCGGCGCCAGGGACGAGGCCATGGAAGCTTTACTCTTAGCGATGTTCAAGGCCCTGGTGGCCGGGCTCTTGATGGGCCTGGTGTTCGCCCTGGTGGCCTTGGGGCTCACCATCATCTTCGGGGTGATGGACGTGGTGAACTTCGCCCACGGCGAGTTCCTGATGATAGGCATGTACACCACCATCCTCACCGCGCCGCTTCTGGGGGTGGACCCCCTCATCACCCTGCCCATCAGCGCCCTGGTGGGGGCGGCGCTGGGGGTGCTCTGCTACTTCGGGCTGATCCGCTATCTTTTGCGGGGGCCCATGATCGCCCAGCTCTTCGGCACCTTTGGGCTCATGCTCTTTCTGCGCAACGTGGCGCTGATGGTCATGGGCTCCGAGCCCATGATCATTCACCAGGGGGTCCTGGTGGGCAAGAGCTTCGTGGTGGGGCCGGGCATCGTGCTGGGCGCCACCAAGCTGGCGGCCGCGGCGCTTTCCATCGCCGCCTTCTGGGCCTCCTGGTGGCTCATCGACCGCACCAAGATCGGCAAGGCCCTCACCGCCACCAGCCTGGACAAGGAGGCGGCCATGTACATGGGCATCTCCACCGAGGCGATCAACGCCCTGGCCTGGGCCATGGGCGGGGCCTCGGTGGCGGTGGCCGGCGGGCTGTTGGTCAACTTCTGGCCGGTGGACCCCAACGTGGGCCTGCTGTTCACCATGATCGCCTTCGCCACCGTGGCCCTGGGCGGCTTCGGCAGCATCAAGGGGGCCCTGGTGGCCGGCGTCCTGATCGGCATGATCGTGCAGGCGCCGCCGGTATGGGACGCCATGCTGCGCCTGGTGGGCTCCAGCGCGGGCGAGGGCTTCACCATCCATAGTCTCAAGTACACCTTTGTCTACCTGATCTACTTCCTGATCATGGTGTTCAGGCCCCAGGGATTGTTCGGATGGAAGCAATAAAGAACGCCTTTGATTTTTCGGATTTCCCGCGGCTGGACCTGTCCATCGCGCTGGCGGCCCTGGTCTTTCTGCTGGTGTTCCCGGCCCTGCCCCACTCCAGCTTCGCCATGGCCACCATGATCCAGTTCCTCATGTTCAGCCTCTACGGCATGGGCTGGAACACCATAGGCGGCTACGCGGGGCAGGTGGACTTGGGCAAGGCCCAGTACGTGGGCATCGGCGCCTACACCACCGCGGTGATGATGGTGCGCTGGGACGTGCCCTTCTGGGTGTCCCTGCCCCTGGGTATGTTCTTCGCCGTGGTTTGGTCCTTTGTCATCGGCTACCCCCTGTTCAAGCTGAAGGGCCACTACTTCGCCATCGCCACCATCGCCACCAGCCTGGTGCTCAAGGACCTTTTCGAGGTATGGGACTTCGTGGGCGGCGCCAAGGGCATGGAGCTGCCCATGAAGGGCCATTTCCCGGATTTTCTCTACCTCCAGTTCCGGGAGGACTACTACTACTTCTACATCCTGCTGGCCTTCTTCCTGGTGGGCCTGTTGTTCATCAACGGCTTCCGCCATTCCCGCCTGGGCTACCAGCTCCGGGCCATCAAGGACAACGAGGAGGTGGCGCGCTCGCTGGGCATCAACGTGCACTGGTGCAAGATAAAGGCCTACGCCGTGGCCACCGCCTACGTGGCCATGGTGGGCTCGTTCCACGCCTGCTACAACTTCAACATCGAGCCCGAAGACACCATGAGCCTGGATTTGTCGGTGCTGATCGCCATGATGGCCATGCTGGGCGGGGCCGGCTCCCTGTGGGGGCCCATAATCGGTGCCTCCATCCTGGTGCCCATGCGCTCCTACCTGGGCTCCTGGCTGGGCGGCCAGGCCGGGCTGGCGGGCCTGGACCTCATCATCTACGGCGCCATAATCATGCTCATCGCCGCGGTGCAGCCCCGCGGGGTGTGGGGCATCGTGGAGGCGGTGCGCGCCAGAAGGAGGGGTGCCTGATGCCCCTTTTGGAGGTGAGGAAGGTAAGCAAGGACTTCGGCGGTCTGCGCGCCAACGACGAGGTGTCCTTCCAGATGGAGGCGCACGAGGTGGTGGGGCTCATCGGCCCCAACGGCGCGGGCAAGACCACCCTGTTCAACTGCATCGCCGGCTTCTTCCCGGTCAGTTCCGGCCAGGTGTTCTTCGACGGCCGCGACATTACCCCCCTGCGGGACTTCCAGATCTGCCGCCTGGGCCTGGCCCGCACCTTCCAGATATTCCAGGCCTCGGGCGACCTGTCGGTGGTGGAGAACGTGATGGTGGGGGCCTTCGTGCGTACCGGCTCCCGCCGCCGGGCCCGCCGCGCGGCCGAGGGCTGGCTGGAGTTCTTGGGCATCGCCGAGGCGGCGCCGCTCATGCTCTCCGACCTGCCCGTGGCCCAGCAGAAGCGGGTGGCCCTGGCCACCGCCCTGGCCAGCGAGCCCAAGCTGCTCCTTCTGGACGAGGTGGCCGCGGGCCTGAACCCGGCGGAGATAGAGGGCCTGGTGCAGCTCCTGCGGCGCATCCACGAGGAAAAGAAGATAGCGCTCCTGCTCACCGAGCACGTGATGGAGATGGTCATGGCCCTCAGCCACCGGGTCATCGTGCTGGAGAGCGGGCGCAAGATCGCCGAGGGCGAGCCCGCCCAGGTGGTCAAGGACCCGGAGGTAATCCGGGCCTACCTGGGCGAAGATCTGGCCAAGGAGGAGGGCGCCGATGCTTGAGGTCAAGGACCTGGTGGTCAGCTACTCCGGGCTGCCGGTGCTCCAGGGCGTGTCGCTGAAGGTGGCGGAGGGCCAGGCGGTGAGCGTGGTGGGCGCCAACGGCGCGGGCAAGTCCACCCTGTTGAAGGCGGTGATGGGCCGCGCCCGGGTGACCTCGGGCTCGGTGATCTTCCGCGGCGAGGACATCTGCCGCCTGCGCACCGAGCAGATCGTGCGGCGGGGGCTCATCTACGTTCCCGAGGACCGCAAGCTGTTCAAGCCCCTCAGCGTGGAGGAGAACCTCAAGCTGGGCGCCTACATCGTCAAGGACGAGGCCGAGCTGGACCGGCGCCTGGAGCACGTGTATGTCCTGTTCCCGCGGCTCAAGGAGCGCCGGGGCCAGACGGCGGGGTCGCTCTCCGGCGGCGAGCAGCAGATGCTGGCCATTGGCCGCGGGCTGATGAGCGGCCCCAAGCTGCTCATGCTGGACGAGCCCTCCCTGGGCCTGGCCCCGCTCATGGTGCTGGAGGTGTTCGAGACGGTCAAGAGGCTGCGCCAGGAGGGACTCACCGTGCTCCTGGTGGAGCAGAACGTGCGCGAGGCTCTGGAACTCACCACCTACGGCTACATCCTGCAAACCGGCCGCATCCGCCAGGAGGGCCCTTCGCGGGACCTGCTGGATTCGGACATGGTGCGCGAGGCCTTCTTGGGTATGTGACCCGCGGCCCTTGCCGCCGGCGGACCCGCGCTCCCCGAACTCCCGTTGCCCCGTTGCCCCCCGTCGCCCCCCCCGTCGCCCGGGCGGCGGCATGCCTTGGGGGGAGGAGCGCAAGACCGTATGCAACCGGCCCCTGAATACACCCTGCGCGCGCCCCGGGTGGCGGTCATTGGCCTGGACTGCGTGCCCGCCCGCCTGGTGCTGGAGGAGCTGGCCGGCGAGCTGCCGGCCCTCTCGGCCCTGGCTGCGGGCGGGGTGGCTGGGGTGCTCCGCAGCACGGTGCCGCCCATCACGGTGCCGGCCTGGAGCTGCATGCTCAGCGGCCGCGACCCGGGCGAGCTGGGCCTCTACGGCTTCCGCAACCGCCGGGACCACTCCTACGGCGCCCTGGCCGTGGCCGATGCCGGCGCGGTGACTGTCCCCCGGGTGTGGGACCACCTGGGCCGGGCCGGCAAGCGCAGCATCCTTCTGGGCGTGCCCCAGACCTACCCGCCTGCGCCCATCGAGGGCCTGGTGGTGGGTTGCTTCCTCACCCCGGACAAGTCCGCCCCCTTCACCTATCCCCGCTGGCTCAAGGGCCGCTTGGACCGCTGGGCTGGCGGCGAGTACCTGCTGGACGTACCCGGGTTCCGCGGCCGGGACAAGGCGCGCATCCTGGCCGACATCCACGCCATGACCGAGGCGCGTTTCCGGGTGGCCGGGCGCCTTTTGGCCGAGCCCTGGGATTTCTTCATGCTGGTGGAGATGGGGCCGGACCGCCTGCACCACGCCTTCTGGCGCTATCACGACCCGGTCCACCGCCTGCACCAGAAGGAGAGCCCCTTCCGCCAGGCGGTGCGCCGCTATTACCAGCGCCTGGATTCACTCATAGCCGAGTTCATCTGGCGCCTTCCTGCGGACACCCTGATCCTGGTGGTGTCGGACCATGGCTGCCGGGCCATGCAGGGCGGCCTGGCCATCAACCAATGGCTCGTCAATCAAGGCTACCTGCGGCTCAAGGACCCGTCCGCCAGCGGGGAACTCAAGCCGGAGATGGTGGATTGGGCGCACACCCGGGTGTGGAGCAGCGGGGGCTACTATGCCCGCCTTTTCCTGAACGTCATCGGCCGCGAGCCCCAGGGGACGGTGCCCCCCGGCTCGGTGCCGGCGCTGAAGGAGGAGCTGCGCCGCAAGCTGGAGGCCCTGCCCGACCACCAGGGCCGGCCTCTGGGCAACCAGGTGTTCGCGCCGGAGGAGCTGTACCGCCGGGTGCGCGGCATCCCCCCGGACCTGATCCTGTTGCCCGGCGGCCTGGCCTGGCGGGCGGTGGGGTCGGTGGGGCTGGCCGGCATCTACACCTTTTCCAACGACACCGGGCCGGACGACGCCAACCACGACCCGGAGGGACTGGTCATCGCGGCGCGCAAGGGCCGGAAGCTGCCCCCCCCGGCCGGGGGCCGCCGCCTGGCGCGGCCAGCGGACATCCGCCAGGTGGCGCCCACCATCCTGGCCGCCCTGGGGGTGGAGCCGGCCGAGCCCCTGCCCGTGGAGCCCCTGGACCCCTGGTCCGGGAGGTAGGGGCACCCCGCCGCCCCCCCATTCGCCCCGCCCGCCCCCGTCGCCCCCCGTCGCCCCCCGTCGCCCCCCCGCCCCCCCTGGCCGGCTCCCCGGCTTTGTGCTAAGCAGGTAGAGGGCCGCCCGTCCTGCCCGCCGGCGGCGCGGCCAGGGAGATGAGCCATGTCTCGGATGCGGACCAAAGCGGTGGAGGGCCTTGCCGCGGGGGACACCTTCGTCATCACCCGCACCTTTGGCCAGGAGGACACCCGCGCCTTTGGCGACCTCACCCGCGACTACAACCCGGTCCACTACGACCAGCGCTTCGCCCGGGTCAAGGGCTTTCGGGGATTGATCTGCCACGGGCTCCTCACCGGCAGCATGATCTGCGAGGTGGGCGGCCAGTTGGGCTGGCTGGCCAGCAGCATGAGCTTCAAGTTCAAGCGGCCGGTGTATTTCGGCGACACCATCACTTGCCGGCTCACCATCACCCAGGTGGCGCCCGACGGCAAGGCCGAGGCCCACGCCGTCCTCACCAACCAGGAGGGCCTGGAGGTGGTGGAGGCCTTCATCACCGGCATCGTGCCCGGCCCGGCCGAGCAGGAGGTGCTCCAGGCCATGCAGGCCGAGGGCGACCCCACCAATCCCCTGGCCTGACGGCGGCCAGCCGCCCGGCGGGGAATTTTTCGCTAAAGTCGGCCTCCCTGTTTTCCGATGTATCTCTCAACATGGCACCCACACCCAAGGAGGTCGACATGGAAGTCGTTGCCATTTTGATGAGCCTGGCGGGCATGGGGGTGGCCGTGGTCCTGGCACTCAAGGACGAGCGCCGGTCCCAGGCCCAGACCGCCGAGTGCCTGGCCCAGTCCAGGTATGCCCGCTTTCGGCACGGCCCCGGCACCTAGCCCCCCAGGATCCCTGCTGACCGCCGTAGGCCCTCCGGGACCGGTTGCGGAGACTCGCGCCGCCGGGGGAGTCACAGGCCGCCTGCATTAGCGGTAAGGAGGGGATCTGTCCGGTGGCGGCCGGCCCGGAGGCCGGCGGAATCAGACCAGCCCCCGCCCGGGAGGAAAGCCTCCCGGCGGGGGCTCCATGCCTTGCTCAAAGGCGGTAGGTCGCCCCGGCCCGGAGCACCTGGCTGCGGGCGGTGAGCCGTTGCTGCAAGAGGGCCAGCCCCTGGTCGCAGGTGTCGTGGGCCGAAAGCAACACCCGCTGCACCCCGGCGGCGTTGACGGCGCGGGCGCTGCGCTCCAGGTCCTCGCGGCCGATACGGCGCCAGGGCGGCTTGCCGGTTCCCAGCAAAGTCTGCATCTGGATGCCCGCATAGGAGCCCCTCCCCCGGGAGAGCGGCAGGTGCAGCCCCCCGGCCAGGGCGAAGATCGGCCCGGGCGACAGGCGGCCGGCCATCTCCAGGATGAGTTCCATCCCGGGATGCCCGCAGCCGGTTATCACCACCACCCCCCGATCCCGCAGGCGGGCCAGGACAACCTGCTCATGGCACATGCCCAGGAAGAACAGGGCCCGGGCCAGGGGGCCGCTGCTGGCCAGGCCCGCGGCCAGGAGGCGGGGGGCCTGCACCAGTTGGGGCTCGAAACCCGGCGCCTGGGCCGGGGCAGGCAGGAAGCAGGGCAGGCCGCGGGGATCGCCCAGCTCGGGGGCCGGCGTCACCCGCCCGGAGCGCAGGGCGGGTATGCCTCCCATGTGGTCCGGGTGCAGGTGGCTGATGGCCAAGGCATCCACCTTTGACCAGGAGAGCCCAAGGCGGCCGGCGTTGCGGGCCAGGGCAGGCTGGGTGGGACCGAAGCCCAGGTCCAGCAGCAGGGCCCCGCGGTCGCTGCGCAGCCAGTAGCAGACCCCGGGCGAACCCGAGAAGCCGGGCTCCACGGCTTCCTCCACCACCGGTGTGATCTCCAGGAATTCCAGCTCGGGCAGCTCCAGGGGCGCGGCCTGGGCCAGGAGGCGGCGGTTGTGCTCCCGGGCCTCGCTCTGCATGCGGCGGAAGCGGACTTGGCGAAGGGCCAGCCAGGGGAGCCAGGCGGGGGAGGCGGCGGCCAGGAGCGGCCACCAGGGAAGCGCGATGCGTAGTGCCATGACGAGGACGCCTTTCTGCGGCCCGGGCTCGGCCAGGGGAGGCGTGGCGAGCCCGCCTAGGCCGGCAGCACCAGGCGGAAGGTGGAGCCCTGGCCGGGCTGGCTCTCCACCTCCACCCGGCCGCCCTGGCTCTGGGCCAGGTGTTTGACAATGGAAAGCCCCAGGCCGGTGCCGCCCAGTTCCCGGGAGCGGTTCTTGTCCACCCGGTAGAAGCGCTCGAAGATGCGGGGCAGGTGCTCGGCCGCGATGCCCACCCCGGTGTCGCTCACCGCGATCACCACCTGCCCGGGAGTCCTCTCCAGCGAGAGGGTGACCCGGCCGCCGGCATCGGTGTACTTTATGGCATTGTCCAACAGGTTCAGCACGGCCTCCTCCACGCGGCGGCGGTCGGCCCGGAAGCTGAAGTCCTCGCCGGGCAGCTCGGCCTCCAGTTTCACCCTCCGCTCCCGGGCCAACTCCTCCACCATGGCCAGCAGGCCCTCGGCCAGGGCCCGGGCGGATATCTCCTCCGGCTGGGCGGTCAGGGAGCCAGACTCCAGGGCGGCCAGGTCCAACAGGTCCTGCACCAGGTTTTGCAGGCGCACCACCTGGCGGGAGATCATCTCCGCGAAACGGCGGGCGTCGGCCGGGGAGTCCAGGGCTCCGTCCAGGAGGGTTTCCGCCGAGCCCCGGATGGCGGCCAGGGGGGTGCGCAACTCGTGGCTCACGTTGGCCACGAAGTCGCGCCGCACCTGCTCGGTGCGCTTCAGTTCGGTGATGTCATGGAGCACCGCCACGCAGCCGGCGCCCAGCTCGCCTTGCTCCAGGCGCACCACGCTCACCTCCTGGTAGCGGCGGGGCGGGCCCAGGGTGCACATCTCGCGGGTGACCAGGTGCGCGCCCCGGCGGGACTCGCCGATGGCTGCCAGCAGGTCCGCGTTGCGGATCACGTCCGAAGCGGCCATCCCCACCGGATCGAGGCTGAGCCCCAGCATCTTCTTGAGCGCCCGGTTGGCCAGCACCACCTGGCCCTGGCGGTCGATGACCAGCACTCCCTCCACCATGCCCCGCAGCACCGCCTCCAGGCGGTCCCGGCCCTGGCTCACCGCCTCGATCTGGCTTTGCAGGCTGTCGGCCATCTGATCGAAGGCCCGCCCCAGGTCGCCCACCTCGTGGCGGGGATAGCGGGTGAGCCGCCGGGAGAGGTCGCCGCTGGTGATGCTGGCCGCGGTCCTGGTTAGTTCCTTGACCGGCCGCGAGATGCCCCGCGCCACCAGGTAGGCCACCCCAAAGGAGAGCAGCAGGCCCAGGAGCAGCGCCCCCAGGATGAGCCGCCGGGTGTGGGCCAGGGTTTGTTCCACCCTGGAGAGCGACATGGCCAGGCGCACCACCAGGGGCGGCCGGCCGGGCAGGCGTATGAGGGTGGCGAGGTACAACAGGTCCGCGCCCAGGGTGGTGCTGCGGCGGATGGCCGTGCCCTGTCCCCTCTTGATCGCGGCCCGCACCTCCGGCCGGCCCGCGTGGTTCTCCAGGGTCTCCAGGTCCGCGAGCGCCACCCGGGAGTCGCCGATCACCTTGCCATTGAGATTGATAAGGGTAAGCCTCAGGTTCAGCCGGCGGCCGATGCTGTCCGCCAGCCGGTCGCTTTCGGCCAGGGAAGCGCCGGCCTGCCAGCGGTCGGCCAGCACCTCTTCCACCAGGCCCAGCTCCTGGGCCAGGGAGGCCCGGATGTTTTGCATCAGTTGGCCGCGCAGGGAGCTTTGCAGGATCAGGGCCACGAAGACCAGGGTGCACAGCACCACCAGAAAACAGCCCGAGAGGATCCAGCCCTGGAAGGAGAGCCTGAACTTCATGCCGGCTCCTGGAAGCGGTAGCCGATGCCGCGCACCGTTTCGATCAGGCCGGCCAAATCGCCCAGCTTCTTGCGCAGGCGCCGCACGTGGGTGTCCACCGTGCGGGCGTAGCCCTCGTAGGCATAGCCCCACACCCGCTCCAGCAGAACCTCCCGGGTCTGCACCTTGCCGGCGTGGGTGGCCAGGTGGTGCAGCAGGCGGAACTCGGTGGCCGTGAGTTCCAGGTCCCGGCCGGCGGCCTCGGCCCGGTGGCGTTCGGGGTCTATGACCAGCTCACCCAGGCTGAGGCGGCCGCCGCCCGCCGCCGGCTCCAGGGTCCGGCGCAGGATGGCCTGGACCCGGAGCACCAGCTCCCGCACGCTGAAGGGCTTGGTCAGGTAGTCGTCCGCGCCCAGCTCGAAGCCGATGATGCGGTCGGTCTTGCTGGCCAGGGCGGTGAGCATGAGGATGGGGATGGGGCGGGTGGCCTCGCCCTGGCGCAGGCGGCGGCACACCTCCTTGCCGTCCAGGCCGGGCAGCATCAGGTCCAGGATCACCAGGTCCGGCGACTCGCTTTGGGCCAGGCGCAGACCCTCCAGCCCGTCGGCGGCCTTGAGCACCTTGCAGCCGGCCTGGCGCAGGTTGAAATCCACCACCTCCAATATGTCACGTTCGTCCTCGACGACCAAGACGGTGGGTTTGCTCATTTCGCGTTCTCCACTTCGCGGGGCGGCCCTTTGGCCCCCCGTTGCCGCACTGTTGGTGCCAGGGTCAGCTAATCTTGACACAATTCAGCGCGCGGGCCGCCTTTTTGACGAAGCGCTGCCGGGATTTAACCATTTTGTCACAAAACGAGCGGGGAAGGCAGCCCGGGACAGGGACTTGCCGGAGGGGCGGCGGGGCGCTATGGTAGCAGGTCATGGCTACTCTTCCCACAAGGCGGCCGGCCTTTTTCGCCACTTGCCTGGTGGACGCCCTGGCGCCCCAGGTGGGCCGCGCCGCGCTGCGGGTGCTGGCGCGCCACGGCCTGCAGCCCTATGCCCCGGCCGGCCAGGTCTGCTGCGGCCAGGCACTGTTCAAGGCCGGCCAGGTGGAGGCCGCCCGCCGGGTGGCCCGGGCCTGGGTGGAGGCCTTTGCGGGCGCCGCGCTCATCGTCTCGCCCTCGGGTTCCTGCGTGGCCCACGTGCGCCACAACCTGCCCGGCCTGCTGGCGCCCTGGCCCGAGCTGGCGGCCCGGGCCGCGGACCTGGCCGCCCGCACCTTTGAGCTGAGCCAGTTCCTCTACCGGGTCATGGGCCTGGTATCCACCAGCGCTGCGGCCCCGTCCCGTCCCTGGGCCTACCATCCTTCCTGCGGCCTGCACCGGGCCCTGGGCGAGGACACGGCTCCCTACCGCCTCCTGGACGGGCTGGCGGGTGAAAAACGGCTCACCCTGGAGGAGCCGGAGCGCTGCTGCGGGTTCGGCGGCCCCTTCAGCGTGACCCATCCCGAGATGTCGGCCCTGCTCTTGGAGGAGAAGCTGGCCGCGGCCCGGGCGGCCGGGGCCGAGGTGCTGGTGGCCGGCGACGTGGGTTGCTTCCTGCACCTGGCCTGCGGCGCGGCCCAGAGCGACCCGGGCCTGAAGGTGATCCACCTGGCCCAGGCCCTGGCCGGGGAGGGCGACTGATGCAAGGAGAGCGACAGGGGAGCAGGGGGGAGCGCCTCCTGCCCGTGACCGAGCCCCGCCTGGCGGCTGCCCTGGCCGGCTTCACCAGCCGCCTGCGCCAGCTCCGGGAGGCCGGCTTCAGCGACCCCGACCTGGTGGATGCCTACCGCCAGCGGGCCCGTGCCGCCAAGCTGGAGTACCTGAACCGTCCGGGACATTACCTGGCCATGCTGGCTGGCCAGGTGGAGGCCAGGGGTGGGCAGGTGCACTTCGCCGCCGACGCGGCCGAGGCCCGGCAGCAGATTTTGGGCATCTGCCAGAAGGCCGGCGCCTCCCGGGTGGTCAAGGGCAAGTCCATGACCTGCGAGGAGATAGAACTCAACCCCGCCCTGGAGGCGGAGGGCCTTGAGGTCACCGAAACCGACCTGGGTGAGTTCATCATCCAACTGGCCGGTGAGCCGCCCTTCCATATCCTGGGGCCGGCCATGCACAAGACCCGGGAGCAGATCGCCGAACTCTTTTCCGAGCGCTTCGAGCCGGTGGACTCCGACCCGGCCGCGCTCACCGCCCTGGCCCGCAAGGTGCTGCGCCGCCGGTTCCTGGAGGCAGAGGTGGGCATCACCGGGGTCAACGCGGTGGCCTGCGATACCGGGACCCTGGCCGTCATCACCAACGAGGGCAACGGCCGCTATTGCTCCACCCTGCCCCGGGTGCACATCGCGGTCATGGGGCTGGAAAAGGCGGTGCCCACCCTTGAGGACCTGGCCCTCATCTCCACCCTCTTGCCCAGGGCCTCCCTGGGCTGGCCCCTTTCGTCCTACGTGTCCTGGATATCGGCTGCGGCCGGCCGGGACCGGGGCGCCGGACCCCGGGAGTTCCACCTGGTGATCCTGGACAACGGCCGCTCCCAGGTACTGGCCGGGCCCTACTGGGAGATACTGCTCTGCCTGCGCTGCTCCAGTTGCCTGAACTTCTGCCCGGTCTACACCAAGGCCGGCGGCCACCATTACGGCTGGGTCTACACCGGGCCCATGGGCAGCGTGCTCACCCCGCTCCTGCGGGGCGCGGCCGGCGACGACCGCCTGGCCCAAGCCTCCACCCTGTGCGGGCTGTGCAAGGAGAAATGCCCCATGGGCATCGACCTGCCCGGCCTGCTGCTCAAGCGCCGCCAGGAGCCCCGGCCGCCGGCAAGGAGGCTGCTGCCCCGCCTGGCCGCGGAGATGCTCTCCCGGCGGAGGCTGTTCGAGGACGCCTGCCGGCTGGCCCGGCCCCTGGTGGGGGTATTGCAGCGGCTGGACCAGGCCCACCTGCCGCCTGGCCCCTGGCGGGGCTGGCGGCAGGGCCGCCGCCTGCCCCGGGTGACGGGCTCCACCCTGGTGGGCCGCCTGCGCCGCCAAAAGGGGGGCCGCCATGAATAGGGCTGCCTTCCTGGCCCGGCTGCCCCAGGGGAGGGTGCCGGCCCCGGCGCGGCCCTCGGGACCGCCGGAGCCGCCGCCGGCCGATCCTGTCGCCACCCTGGCGGCCAACCTACGCGGCGCGGGCGTGGGCGTGCATTTGGTAGAGGGCACCGGCAAGGCCCTGGAGCGCGCCCTGGCCCTGGTAAGGGAGAGCGGCGCCGCCCGGGTGGGGGTGAGCGACCTGGGCCCGGAGATCATGGCGGGGTTGCCTGCGGCGGCGGCCGCGGCCGGGCTGGAGACGCTCGCCGCCGGAGACGGCCAGGCCGGCCCCGAAGTCCTGGAGCCCCTGCCCGCCGGCCTCACCCGCGCCGAGCTGGCCGTGGCCCAGGTGGGGGCCATCGTGCAAGTGGCCCGGCCCGGCGGCGGCCGGCTCCTGTCCCTCTTGCCGCCCCTGCACGTGGTGCTGCTGGATGCGGCGGACGTGCTGCCGGCCATGGAGGACCTGCCCCGGGCGCTCAGGGACCCGGTCCGCTTTCCCGGCGCCCTGCCGCCGGCGGTGAGCCTCATCGGCGGGCCATCCAAGACCGGCGACATCGAGGCGGTGATCGTGCTGGGAGTGCATGGCCCGGGCCGGGTGGAGGTGGTCATCTGGCGATAGCCGCGGCCCGGCCTCGGCGTTGACAGACCCCGACCCGGGGAGTAAGGTAAACTGCTTAGTTTGGCTATGCTTTCAGCCTCAGGGAGAAAGTGCAGTGCCTGATTCCGCCGAGACTGGGGCCCGTGAACGCGGCTTCTGGCACAACCTGTTCGTCTTTTTGAGCACCGACGCCACCAAGCGCATCCTGATATCCATACTCATTGGCGTGGTCTCCGGGTTGGGGGCCATGGCCTTTTTCTTTTGCCTGGAGTGGCTGCGCTGGTTCTGCATGGGCTACCTGGCCGGCGCCCCGGCCCCGGCTCCGGCCGGCGAAGAGCTGGTGCACATGGCGGTGCATACCCCCTACCGGGCCTGGCTGCTGTTCCTGATCCCGGTGGTGGGCGGGCTCATCTCGGGCTTTGTGGTCTATACCTGGGCCCCCGAGGCCGAAGGCCACGGCACCGACGCCATGATCGACGCCTTTCACAACCTGAAAGGCATCATCCGCACCCGGGTGCCCTTTGTGAAGTCCCTGGCCTCGGTGGTCACCCTGGCCACCGGCGGCTCGGCCGGGCGCGAGGGTCCCATCGCCCAGATCGGGGCCGGCTTCGGCTCCTGGCTGTCCCGCGTGTTGAAACTCTCGGTGCGCGAGCGCCGCATCTTCCTTCTGGCCGGCTGCGCCGGGGGGCTGGGTGCCATCTTCCGGGCGCCCCTGGGCGCGGCCATCACCTCGGTGGAGGTGCTGTACCGGGAGGACTTCGAGTCGGAAGCCATCATCCCCTGCGTCATCTCCTCGGTCATCGCCTTTTCCCTGTTCTGCCTGACCTTCGGCTTCCAGCCCATCTTCGCCACCCCCCGCTTCACCTTCCGCGACCCCCGGGAGCTTCTGGTCTACGCGGTGCTGGGGCTGATCTGCGCGCCGGTGGGCCTGCTCTACGTGCGCACCTTCTACGGCACCCGTGACCTCTTCCGCAAGCTCACCATACCCAAGCATTTCCGCCCGGCCATCGGTGGGGTGGGCGTGGGCCTGGTGGCCCTGTTCGTGCCCCAGGCCATCGGCGGCGGCTACGGCTATCTCCAGCAGGCCATCTACGGCGAGCTGGCCATCAAGGTCATGCTCCTGGCCGCGGCCTTCAAGATCGTCACCACCAGCTTGACCATCGGCTCCGGCGGTTCGGGCGGCGTGTTCGGCCCCACCCTGTTCATCGGCGGCATGCTGGGCGGGGTGGTGGGGCTGGTGGGCAACCACTTCTTTCCCGAGGTGGTGCACCAGCCCGGGGCCTACGTGCTGGTGGGCATGGGGGCCTTCTTTGCCGGGGCGGCCAAGGCCCCCCTGGGCGCGCTGCTGATGGTGTCCGAGATGACCTGGTCCTACGACCTCCTGCCGCCCTTGATGCTGGTGTCGGTCATCGCCATCCTGTTCAACCGCTACGCCAGCATCTACGAGAAGCAGGTGCCCAACAAGTTCCAGTCCCCGGCCCACGAGGGCGATGTCACGGTCAACGTGCTTTCCGACTTCAAGGTGGCGGACGTGTTCTCGCCGGAGCAGACCTTTGTGACCCTGGAGGCTTCCACCCGCTTCGACGAGCTGCTCCACATCATCAGCCAGAGCGGCCAGAACGTGTTCCCGGTGTTGGATGCCGGCGGGCGGGTGACCGGGCTCTTGTCACTCAAGAACATACGCACCCTGCTCTTCGAGGAATCCCTGCGCGATCTGCTGGTGGTGGGCGAGCTGGCCACCAAGCCGGTGACCCTCACCCTGAACCAGGACCTCTATGACGCCTTGATCACCTTCTTGGATTCGGGCTACACCCAACTGCCGGTGGTGGACTACCAGGAGGGACGCCAGCGGGTGCTGGGCATGCTCAACCACGAGGACGTGATCGCGGCCTATCACAAGGAAGTATCCCGCCGCATGCGGGCCGAGTAGCCCCCCCTTGCGGCCGGGTCCCCTTGCCTGTCAGTGTGTGTCTCCACCGCAAGGCCCCCGGCGCTTCGCAGAAGACTGGCGCTGGACGCGCGCCGGCCATGCTAAAATAACTAAAAGATGTAACCCGGAATGAGGGGACGGCTGCCCCGGTATGATCCCCCTTTGCCTGCCGGCCAGATTGCCAGGCGTTGCCAGGCATGTGCTGGAAAGGGGCCGTGTGTTGCGGCCCGGGCACGGGGGCGGTATGGTAGGCCCAGATAATTAGAAAATTCACAACCGGAGTCGCAAATCTTGCTGAGTTCGTTTTTCAACCCCAAGGCCGTGGCCGTGGTGGGAGCCTCCTCCAAGCCCGGCAAGGTGGGTTATGACATATTGGACAACCTCCTGAAGTCCGGCTACCAGGGCGAGGTCCACCCGGTGAACCCCGGTGGCGGCGCCATCCTGGGCCGGCCGGTGTGCAAGTCGCTGGATGATCTGCCGCCGGGGGTGGAACTGGGGGTGATCGCGGTGAAGGCCCCCCTGGTGTCCCAGGCGGTGCGCGGGCTGGCCGCCAAGGGCGTCATGGCCCAGGTGGTGGTTTCGGCCGGCTTCAAGGAGGTGGGCGGCGAGGGCCGGGTGCTGGAGCGCGAGCTGGCGCAGGCAGTGGCCGACACCGGGGTGCGCCTCATCGGGCCCAACTGCATCGGCATCATGGACACGGGCAGCGGCCTGAACGCCACCTTTGCCGCCGAGATGGCCAATAAGGGCCACATCGGCTTCTTCTCCCAGTCCGGCGCCATGTGCCTGGCCATATTGGACTGGGCCCTGGACAACGAGATAGGTTTCTCCAAGTTCGTCAGCCTGGGCAACAAGGTGGACATCACCGAGTCCGAGGTGCTGGAGCTTTTGGCCGAGGACCCGGAGACCAGGGTGATCATGGGCTACCTGGAGGCGGTGGAGGACGGCCGCCGCTTCATGGAGGTGGCCCGGGAGGTGACCCGTCACAAGCCGGTGGTGCTGGTCAAGAGCGGGGTGACCGCCGCCGGGGCCAAGGCGGCCTCCAGCCACACCGGAGCCCTGGCCGGGGCCGACGCGGCCTACTCGGCGGCCTTCCGGCAATGCGGCGTGCTCCGGGCCCACTCGGTGCGCGAGCTTTTCAACCTGGCCCAGGCCCTGGCCGAGCAACCCCTGCCTCGCGGGCCGGCCATGGCCATCGTCACCAACTCCGGCGGGCCGGGCATCATCTGCGCCGACGCGGTGGAAAAGGTGGGCATGCACCTGGCCGGGCTCAAGGCCGAGACCGTGGAGGAATTGCGCAGCTTCCTGCCGTCCATAGCCTCCTTCTACAACCCGGTGGATCTCACCGGCGGCGCCCCGGCCGAGATGTACGGCCGCACCCTGAAGGTGGTGTGCCGGGACGACAACGTGGACGGGGTGGTGGTGATCATGACTCCCGCCGCCACGGTGGAGCCCATGGAGCTGGCCCGGCTCATCTGCCAGGTGGGGACCAACAAGCCCGTCTTCGCCGCGCTCATGGGCAGCCACTCGGTCAGCGAGAGCCGGATGTACTGCATGGGCCAGGGCATGCCGGCCTTTGACTTCCCCGAGGATGCGGTGCAGGCCATGCGCGGCATGCTCACCTACCACAACTGGGTGAACGCCAAGCCCCGCCGGCCCGAGATCGTGGAAGGTGACCGGGACAAGGTGGCCCGCATAATCCAGACCCTGCGCCGGCAGGGACGCTTGCAGATGTCCGAGACCGAGGCCCAGGAGTGCTTCGCCGCCTACGGCATCCCCGTGGCCCGTTCCCTGCCTGCGGCCACCAGCCAGGAGGCGGTGGCCGCGGCCGAGGAGCTGGGCTGGCCGGTGGTCATGAAGATCGACTCGCCGGCCATCGTGCACAAGTCCGACGTGGGCGGGGTCAGGGTGAACCTCGGCACCCCCCAGGAGGTGGCCGACGCCTTCCTGGAGATGACCAGCCAGGTGCACCGGCGCTTTCCCAACGCCTGGGTGCGCGGGGTGCTGGTCCAGGAGATGGTGCGGGGCGGCCGGGAGACCATCCTGGGCCTCAGCCATGACCCCCAGTTCGGGCCCCTGCTCATGTTCGGCCTGGGTGGCATCTACGTGGAGGTCCTGAAGGACGTGTCTTTCCGGGTGGGGCCCTTGAGCCTGGCCGACGCCGAGGAGATGGTGAAGGAGATACGCTCCTTCCCGCTCCTGCGCGGGGTGCGGGGCGAGCCCCCGGCGGACCTGGCCGCCCTGGCCCAGGCGCTTCTGGCGCTCTCCAGCCTGGCCCACGACTTCCCCGCCCTGGCCGAGGCTGATATCAACCCCATGCTGGCGCTCCCCAGGGGCGAAGGCGTGGTGGCGGTGGACGCGCGGATTTCTCTAAGCCCTCCGAAGGGAGACGAATAGATATGACCATGGTCTACCTGGGCTCGGTGCGAGCCTTTGCCGGCAAGAAGGTGGCAGCCCTGGGGCTGGGCCGGCGCTTGATCGCCGACGGCTACAGCCTGGCCTTTTGCAAGCCCTATGGCGTGAACCCCCGGAAGGAGGGCGACGCCTATACCGACGGCGACGCCTGGATGATCAGCGAGGCCCTGGGGCTGGGACAGACCCCGGCGGACTGCTGCCCGGTGCTGCGTACCCAGGACCTCGTGACCGAGACCCTGCGCGGCCAGGGCGGCGATTTGATGCCCAAGGTGGCGGAGCATTGCCGCCGGCTGGCCGCGGAGCGGGAGGTGCTCCTCATGGCCGGGGCCGGCACCCTGCGCTCGGGGGCCATGGTGGGGCTCTCCGGCTACAACTTGGTGCTGGAGCTGGGGGCCAAGGCGGTCATCGTGGAGCCCTATGAGAACGAGTTCTCCCTGGACGATCTCCTCTCGGCCGCCTACCGGCTGGGCGACAACCTGGCCGGCGTGATAATCAACAACCTGGACCAGGACCTGAGCGCCGCCCTGGACGAGCAGGTGGTGCCCTTCCTGGAAAACCACGGGGTGCCGGTCCTGGGCCGGCTGCCCCGGGACGAGCTGTTGGCCTCGGTTTCGGTGGGGGAGCTTTCCGAGCACCTGGGCGCCAAGGCGGTGTGCTGCCTCAAGCAGATGGACCGCTTGGTCAAGCGCTTTTTGATCGGCGCCATGCAGGTGGGCCACGCCCAGCGCTTCTTCGGCCACCAGCACGATTTCGCCTGCATCGTGGGCGGCGACCGGCCGGACATGCAGACCGCTGCCCTGGAAGGCGGCGCCGCCTGCCTGATCCTCACCGGCAACTTCTATCCCAACGACCTGCTCCTGGCCAAGGCGGAGGAGTCCGAGGTGCCGGTGCTGGTGGTGCGCCAGGACACCTACAGCGTGGCCCGTTCCCTGGAGGTGGTGCGCAACCGCGGGTCCCTGCGGGGCCCGGAGAAGCTCCGGCGGGCCATGGCCCTGGTGGCAGAGGGGGTGGATTTCGCCGCCCTGTACGAGCGCCTGGGGCTGAAGCCCAAGGCCTGAGGCGCGGCTCCATGAAAATGCGCCGCCCCGGCGGGCGGCGCGTCCAGGGCTCCCCCGGGGGAGCCCTTTTTGTTCAGACTTTTTTGGCGGCAAACGCCTCGGCCAGCTCTTCTTCCTCCACCGCCTGGTCCAGGTAGCCGTGGGTGCGCAGGATGCCGGCCAGGATGCGGCGGATCTCCGGGTCGCGGGGGGACAGGTTCACCGCCTTTCGGGCCTCGCCCACCGCCTCCAGCACCTCGCCGGCCTCGGACTGGAGTAGGGCCATCTCCAGGTGGGGTTCGGGTGCCAGGTGGTTCTGCTTCATGGCTTGCTGCAACTGGTATATGGCCTCTTTCCGGTTTCCCTGGGCCCGCAGTACCATGCCCAGCACATAGGGCGCCCGCCAATCGTCGGGGTGTTCGCGGGCCAGCTTCTCGGCCTGCTGGCGGGCCTGCTCCGGGTTGCCGGCATCTATGAGCACCTTCACCAGGGTGGTGCAGGCCTCCAGGGGGTCCTTGTTCTGCTTGGCCTCCTCGATGAACTTGACCAGCTCGAAGTGGTGCTCGGACTTTTCCAGCTCCCCTGCCCGCTGGTAGGCCCGGCCCAGCAGGGTGTGGGCCCGGATGTCGATGGAGTCCAGCTTCACCGCTTTTTCCAGGGCGGCGATGGCCTCCTCTATCCGGCGTTCCTCCAGCAGTATCTCGCCGTACAGGCGGTGCAGGCCGGCCTGCTCCTGGTAGTCGTGGAGACTGCGCTCCACCAGCATGAGCGCCTGGCTCCGCTGGCCGCTTGCCAGGAACTGGCGCACCGCCCGGTCCACCACCTCCGGGTTGCCGGGGTCCTGGGCCACGTCCCGCAAGGCCTGGGCCAGGGCCCCGACCTTGGCCGCCTGCTGGTTCCGCCTGGCCGCGCGCAGGTTCTTGGCCAGGGCCTCGTAGTGGGCCGCCTCCAAGGGCTCCTGTTGCACCAGCTCGGAAAGCACCTTGACCGCCTGGCTGTAGTTGCGGTTCTTGCTGAAGGCCTGGGCGGCCAGCTTGAGCACTTCCTTCTTGGTGGGGGCCAGCTTGAGGGCGTGTTCCAGGTGGAACGCGGCCCGCGAGTAGAGTTCCTTGTCCATGAGGGCGCTGGCCAGCTCCAGGCGGGCGTCCAGGTTGTCGGGGTCGTTCTCCAGCTTGGCCAGGGAGTCGGCGATGGTGGCCTCGCGGGTCGCCTCGGGCCTGAGGCCCATGGCGCGGTAGGCTTCGCTCAGGCCCCAATAGCCGTCGGGCCGGTCCGGCCATTCCCGCACCACCTCGCGATACAGGTTGAGCGCCGCCAAGTGGTTGCCCGTGGCCAACAGCCGTCTGCCTTCCAGCTCGTAGGCTTTCAGCTTGGAGCCGGTCAGCATGCTCCACAGCCAGAAACGGAAGCCCAAGCCCATGGCAAACACCCCTTGTTAAAAAAAACCCAGCGTATACTATAGCAAAAGGTTCAGCCTCCGGTCAGGTTGCCTGGATTTTCGGCGTCTTTTGTCCTGGCGCCGGCACCGGCTGGGGTTGCCGTGGAGTGCGCCGGGGTCTAGAATTTTGGCTCTTTCGGCAAATGACGGGGCGTTGTCAGGAATCATCCCGGCCCGCCCCGGTCAAGGTCACGGCCCTGAAAGAGTGGCTGTCGGCCAGGCAGTACCGGGTGAGCCATAATTTTTCCCTCAAGTCGAGCGAGGAGCCGCCGCATGCAGGGCAAAGTCACGGCCGTGGTGCCGGCAGCGGGCAGCGGAAGCCGCATGGGCGGCGGCCGGGCCAAGCAGTTCCTCTCCCTGGGGGGGATGCCGCTTTTGAGCCGCACCTTGCTGGCCCTGGAGCAGGCCCAGGTGGTGGAGGAGGTGGTGGTGGCCGCGCCGCCGGGCGGCGAGGCCGAGCTTGGCGCCGCCTGCATCGAACCCTATGGTTTCCGCAAGGTCGCGGCGGTGGTGCCGGGCGGGGCCCAACGCCAGGACAGCGTGGCCGCCGGCCTGGCGGCAGCGGCCGAGCGGGGGGCGGAGTGGGTGCTGGTCCACGACGCGGCCCGGCCCCTGGTGCGGCCGGACCTGTTCTCCCGGGTGTTGGCCGCGGCCCGGGACACCGGCGCGGCGGTGGCCGCGGTGCCCAGCTTCGACACCGTGAAGGAGGCTGACCCGGAGGGCCTGGTGCGCCGCACCCTGGACCGCGGCAAGCTCTGGCTGGTGCAGACCCCCCAGGGTTTCCGGGTGGACCTCTTGCAAGAGGCCCTGGCCCGGGCCCGGGAGGAAGGCTACTACGCCACTGACGAGGCCGGGCTCATGGAGCGCCAGGGGCACGAGGTGAAGCTGGTCATGGGCGCGCGCGAGAATCTCAAGATAACCACCCCGGACGACCTGCGCCTGGCCCGGGGCTGGCTGCAGGCCGGCGCCGCACCCCTCAGGGTGGGCCAGGGGGTGGACGTGCACAAGCTGGTGCCCGGCCGGCCCTTGATCCTGGGCGGGGTGCGCATAGAGTACGAGCTGGGCCTGGCGGGCCATTCCGACGCGGACGTGGTGACTCACGCCCTCATGGACGCGCTCTTGGCCGCGGCCGGGCTGGGCGACATCGGCGGCATGTTCCCGGACACGGACCCGGCCTATGCCGGGGCCGACAGCCTGGCGCTCTTGGACCAGGTGGTGGCGCGCCTGGCCCGGGAGGGCTGGCGACCCCGGCAGGCCAGCCTGACCTGCGTGGCCCAGCGGCCCCGGCTGGCGCCCTTTGCCGCGGCCATGCGGGCCAAGCTGGCCGCGCGCCTGGGCCTGGAACCAGGGGCGGTCAACCTGGCCGCCACCACCAGCGAGGGCCTGGGTTTCACCGGCCGGGGAGAGGGCATCGCCGCCCTGGCCACCGCGGTCATCGCCCCGCTGGCGGCCGGGGACGAGCAATAGATCACCCGCGCCCCTGGGGCGCGGACCATCATGAGGCAGGGAGAATCCATGGCGCTCACGGTTTACAACTCCAAGACCCGCCGCAAGGAAGAATTTGAGCCCCGGGAGCCGGGCAAGGTGGGCATGTACGTGTGCGGGGTCACGGTCTACGACGACCCCCACGTGGGCCATGCCCGCTGCTACGTGGCCTTCGACGCCATCGTGCGCCACCTCAGGGCCCGGGGCTTCGAGGTCACCTACGTGCGCAACTTCACCGACGTGGACGACAAGATCATAAAGCGCGCGGCCGAGACGGGCACCTCCTGCCAGGACCTGGCCCAGCGCTACATAGAATCCTTCAGCCAGGACATGGCGGCCCTGGGCGTGCTGCCGGCGGACATCGAGCCCCGGGCCACCGGACACATGGCCGAGATCATCGCCACCGTGCAGACCCTCATTGAAAAGGGCCACGCCTACGCGGTGGACGGCGACGTGTACTTCGCGGTGCGCAGCTTTCCCGGTTATGGCCGGCTCTCGGGCCGGGACGTGGACGAGCTGCGCTCCGGGGCCAGGGTGCAGGTGGACGAGCGCAAGAAGGACCCCCTGGACTTCGCCTTGTGGAAGTCCTCCAAGCCGGGCGAGCCCCGCTGGGACAGCCCCTGGGGACCGGGCCGGCCGGGCTGGCACATCGAGTGCTCGGTGATGAGCACCAAGTACCTGGGCGCCAGCTTCGACATCCACGGCGGCGGCAAGGACCTCATCTTCCCCCACCACGAGAACGAGGTGGCCCAGGCCGAGGCGGCCACGGGCAAGCCCTTTGCCAAGTACTGGGTGCACAACGGCTTCGTGCGCATCAACCAGGAGAAGATGTCCAAGTCCCTGGGCAACTTCTTCACCATCAAGGAGATACTGGCCCAGACCCGGCCCGAGGCGCTGCGCCTCTTTCTGCTCTCCAAGCACTACCGCTCTCCCCTGGATTTCTCCGACCAGGCGCTCAAGGAGGCGGCCCAGGGCCTGGAACGGCTCTACACCGCCCTCTTGGCGGCGGACCAGGCCGCGGGGGGGACGAGGGGGACGGGGGTAGCCGACTCCCTGCCTCCCGCCGGGGACGCCCGCCTGGCCGAGATCACCGAATGCGTGCAGCGCTTCGAGGACGGCATGGACGACGACTTCAACACCGCCGCGGCCACCGGCGCCCTCTTTGGCCTGGCCCGGGCCATCAACCGCCTGGCCGGCGAGGAGCGCACCCCGGAGCGCGACGCCCTCCTGGCCCAGGCCGCGGCCCGGCTGCGCGAGCTGGGCAGCCGCCTGGGGCTCATGCAGCAGGACCCCCTGGAGTTCATGCAGGGCGCCGGCGCCCCTGCCGGTGGCGGCCTGGACCCGGCCGAGATCGAGGCACTCATAGAGGAGCGCAACGCCGCCCGCAAGGCCAAGGACTTTGCCACCGCCGACCGGATACGCGACGAGCTGGCCGAAAAGGGCGTCATCCTGGAGGACACCCCCCAGGGCACCCGCTGGAAGCTGCAATGAACCTGTTGGTGGTGCTGGCCCATCCCGATCCCCAGAGCTTCAACGCCGCCATCGCCCGCACCGCGGTGGAGGCCCTGGCGGAGTTGGGCCACCAGGTGGTGTTCCACGACCTCTACCGCGAGGGATTCGACCCCCTGCTGCCCGCGGCGGAGATACCCGAGGACGGGCCGCTGGACCCCCTGGTGGCCCGCCACTGCCGGGAGCTGGCCGCGGCCGAGGGCGTGGTGGTGGTGCATCCCAACTGGTGGGGTCAGCCCCCCGCTGTCTTGAAGGGCTGGGTGGACCGGGTGTTCCGGCCGGGAGTGGCCTACCGCTTCCTGGAAGGCGACGGCGGCGAGGGGGTGCCCGAGGGGATGCTGCGGGCGCGGATGGCAGTGGTGTTCAACACCTCCAACACCTTCCCCCAACGGGAGCAGGAGGTCTTCGGCGATCCCCTGGAGACGCTTTGGCGCAAGTGCCTGTTCGAGTTCTGCGGGGTGCGGGGCTTTCACCGCCGCACCTTCAGCGTGATCGCGGTGAGCAGCGCGGAGCAGCGCGGGCAGTGGCTGGCCGAGGTGCGCCGTACCATGCAGCGCCTCTTCCCGGCGGGGGCCTAGCCACTCCTTGCAATCCGTCCGCCCTTGTCCCGGGAGGGACCCATGGCCTTTGAGAGCGAACCCACCTTCACCTACTGGCGCACCGCGCCCACTCCGGCCGAGTTCGAGCTGGTGTCGGACTTCGTGCCCCAGGGCGACCAGCCCCGGGCCATAGAGGAGCTGGCCCAGGGCATCGCCGCCGGGGTGAAGCACCAGGTGCTCCTGGGCGTCACCGGCAGCGGCAAGACCTTCACCATGGCCAACCTCATCGCCCGGGCCAAGAAGCCCACCCTGGTGCTGGCGCCCAACAAGACCCTGGCCGCCCAGCTCTACGGCGAGTTCAAGGCCCTGTTCCCCCATAACGCAGTGGAGTACTTCGTCTCCTACTACGACTACTACCAGCCCGAGGCCTACATACCGGCCAGCGACACCTACATAGAGAAAGACAGCTCCATCAACGAGCAGATCGACAAGATGCGCCACGCGGCCACCTTTGCCCTGCTCACCCGGCGCGACGTGGTGATCGTGGCCTCGGTGTCCTGCATCTACGGCCTGGGCTCGCCCGAGGTCTACCGCGACCAGATCCTCTACCTGGAGCGCGGCGACGAGCCGGGCCGCGAGGCGGTGCTCCGCAAGCTGGTGGACATCCTCTACGAGCGCAACGAGTACGACTTCCACCGGGGCACCTTCCGGGTGCGGGGGGACACGGTGGAGGTGTTCCCGGCCTACGAGGAGGACCGGGCGGTGCGCATCAGCTTCTTCGGCGACGAGGTGGAGGACATCGCCTTCATCGATCCCCTGCGCGGCCAGGTGCTGGCCCGGGAGCCCCGGGTGACCATATTCCCGGCCAGCCACTACGTGACCACCGAGAACATCCGCGAGCGGGCCATCGCCGCCATCCGCACCGAGCTGGCCGAGCGTATCGAGTTCTTCGAGCGCAACAACCAGCTCATCGAGGCCCAGCGCATCCGGGAGCGCACCCTGTTCGACCTGGAGATGATGAAGGAGCTGGGCTGGTGCCACGGCATAGAGAACTACTCGCGCCACCTCACCGGCCGCGCCCCGGGCGAGGCCCCGCCCACCCTCTTGGACTACTTCCCCAAGGACTGGCTCCTCATCGTGGACGAGAGCCACATCACCATCCCCCAGGTGGGCGCCATGTACCGCGGCGACCGTTCGCGCAAGACCACCCTGGTGGAGTACGGTTTCCGCCTGCCCAGCGCCCTGGACAACCGGCCGCTCAACTTCCAGGAGTTCGAGGAGCACCTGCACCAGGTGGTGTACGTCTCGGCCACCCCGGGCGACTACGAACTCAACAAGGCCGGTGGGGTGGTGGTGGAGCAGATCATCCGGCCCACCGGGCTCATGGACCCCGAGATAGAGGTGCGGCCGGCCACCGGCCAGGTGGACGACCTTTTGGGCGAGATACGCCAGGTGGTAAAGCGCAAGGAGCGGGTCCTGGTCACCACCCTGACCAAGCGCATGGCCGAGGAGCTGAGCGACTACCTGGCCGAGCAGGGGCTCAAGGTGAAGTACCTGCACAGCGACATCGACACCATCGAGCGGGTGCACATCCTGCAGGACCTGCGGCGAGGGGTGTTCGACGTGCTGGTGGGCATCAACCTGTTGCGCGAGGGCCTGGACCTGCCCGAGGTGAGCCTGGTGGCCATCCTGGACGCGGACCGGGAGGGCTTTCTGCGCTCCACCCGCAGCCTGATCCAGACCACCGGCCGGGCGGCGCGCAACCTGGCCGGCCGGGTGATCCTCTATGCCGACCGGGTGACCGACTCCATGGCCCGGGCCATGGAGGAGACCGAGCGCCGCCGCCGGGTGCAGGAGGCGTTCAACCGGGAGCATCACATAACACCCACCACCATCAAGAAGAAGATCGGCGCCATGCTGCCCCACGAGCTGGAGGCGGACTACTCCACCGTGCCCCTGGACCCGGCCGAGCCGCCGGCCGAGCCCGAGGACATCCCCAAGCTGGTGGCCCGGCTGCGCAAGGAGATGCTGGCCGCGGCCGAGGAGCTGCGCTTCGAGGAGGCGGCCGAGATCCGGGACCGCATCAAGGAACTGGAGGCCGAGGAGCTGCGCTGGCGGGGGTAGGGAGCCCTTGGCGGCCGGCCCTTTTTCCGCCGCCGGGGCCATCCCCGGCGGCCCGGGGGCTTTTCTTTTTGCGCCAGGCGTGCTTATCTTGTAGGCCATGAGCGTGGAGGCCATCAAAGCCGCCTTGGAACACCTGCCCCAGGCGCCCGGGGTGTACCTGATGAAGGACGCCCGGGGCAAGGTCATCTACGTGGGCAAGGCCAAGCGCCTCAAGGCCCGGGTGGCCAACTACGCCCGGCGCGAGCCGGCCCCCACCTGGTACCGCCACAAGGTGGAGGCCATGGTGGAGCGGGCCGCGGCGGTGGAGTTCGTGGTCACCTCCAGCGAAAAAGAGGCCCTGCTCCTGGAGAACACCCTCATCAAGCGCCACCGCCCGCGCTACAACGTGGACCTCAGGGACGACAAGACCTATCCTTATTTCCGGCTCTCCCTGCAACAGGACTACCCCCGCCTCAGCCTGGTGCGTCGGCCGGTGAGCGACGGGGCTCGCTACTTCGGACCCTTTGAAAACGCCGGCGCCGCCCGCAAGACCCTGCGCCTGTTGCAGCGCATTTTCCCCCTGCGCCGCTGCTCGGACCACGCGCTCAAAAGCCGCTCCCGCCCTTGCCTGGACTACGAGACCGGCCGCTGCGCCGCGCCTTGCGCCGGCAAGATAAGCCAGGAGGACTACCGCCGCCTGGCCTTCGACCTGGAGCGCTTTTTCGCCGGCCAGGGCCTGGAGGTGGCCCGTAGCCTGGAGCGCCAGATGCACGAGGCCGCGGCCCGGGAGCGCTTCGAGGAGGCGGCGGTACTGCGGGACCGCTGGCAGGCGCTCACCCGCACCCTGGAGCGCCAGAACGTGGCCCGCGCCGAGGGACGGGACCTGGACGCGGTGGCCCTGCACGACCAGGGCGGCGCCTACCGCCTGGCGGTGATCAGCGTGCGCGGCGGCCGGGTGGTGGCCTCCCGGGTGCACGATTTGTCCCAGGCGGCCCTGGAGCCCGGCGAGGTGATGGGCCAGGCGCTCATGATGCTCTACAACCAGGGCGCGCCGCCGCCGCCCCTGCTCCTGGTTTCCATACTGCCGGCCGACCCGGGCCTGGTGGTGGAGGTGCTGGGCGAGCTGGCCGGCCGCAAGGTGGAGCTGCGCCGGCCCCAGCGCGGCGAAAAGCGCGGGGTTCTGGAGCTGGCCGCCATGAACGCGGCCCAGCCCAGGGCGGCGGCCGGCGACTCGGCCCGGGTGCTGGAGCGCCTGGGCCGGCGGCTGGGACTGGCCGGGCCGCCCTGGCGCATGGAGTGCGTGGACATCTCCCACCTGGGCGGGCAACTCACCGTGGCCAGCGTGGCGGCCATGAAGAACGGCCGGCTGGACAAGGGTTCCTACCGGCGCTACAAGGTGCTGAGCGCTTCGGATTTGCCGGACGATTTCGCGGCCATGGCCGAGGTGGTGGGGCGGCGCCTGGGGGGGGACCGCGAGCCGCCGGACTTGCTGGTGGTGGACGGGGGCAAGGGCCAGCTCAACGCGGCCCTCAAGGTGTTGGAGGGGCTTCCCCCGGAAAAGCGCCCCGCCCTGGCCGCCCTGGCCAAGGGACGCGGCCAGGGGCCGGACCGGGTGTTCCTGCCGGGCCGCAAGAATCCCCTCAATTTCAAGGCCCGCGACCCGGAACTCTTGTTGCTCATGAACCTGAGGGACGAGGCCCACCGCTTTGCGGTTTCCTATCACCGCCTGCTGCGTAAAAAGGCGCTCACCCGTTCTATATTGGAAGAGGTGCCCGGCGTGGGGCCGGCCAAGCGGCGGCGGCTGTTCAAGGCCTTCGGCTCCCTGGCCGCGCTGAAAAAGGCCCGGGCGGCGGAGATGGTGGCCAAGGCCGGGGTGGACGCGGCCACGGCCAAAAGGGTGGAGCTGTTTCTGGCCGCCCTTGACACTCCCCACCCCCCAAAGTAGACTTCTGGCAATCCTCAGGAGGCCTTACCATGTTCGGCATCGGCATGCCCGAGCTCCTTATTATTTTGGTCGTCGCCCTTATCGTGGTGGGGCCCAAAAAGCTGCCCGATCTGGCCAAGGGCCTGGGCAAGGGCTTGAGCGAGTTTCGCCGGGCCACGGACGAGATAAAGAGCGAGCTGACCCAGAATGAGACCTTCCAGGACTTCAAGGAGGTCACCTCCACGGTCAAGGACACGGTCAGCTCCATGAATCCCAAGGAGATCCTGGACGTAAAGCCCTTGCTGGACCCCAAGGAGCCAAAAGAGAACCTGGAGGGGCGCCAGGAGGTTATCCAGCAGATCACCAGCGAGGAGCAGAAAGAGGCCGCCCAGGACGAGCAGGCCGCCGCCGAGACCGCCCCCGAAAGCGACCCGGAACCAGCCGCCAACGCCCAGAGCAGCAAGGCTCCCACCAGCGATGCCTGAAGAATCCGCCGAGAGCTACCAGGAGTCCTCCCCGGACCAGGACGAGGTTGAAGCCAGCAAGATGCCCTTTCTGGAGCATCTGGAGGAGCTGCGCCAGCGCCTCACCCGCTCGGCCATTGCGGTGGGGGTTGGCTTTCTGGTGGCCTATGCCTTCAAGGAACAGCTCTACGGCTACCTGACCATACCCCTCAAGGCGGCCATGCCGCCCGGGGCCAAGCTCATCTACACCGCCCCGGCCGAGGCCTTCTTCACCTACCTCAAGGTGGCCTTCCTGGCCGGCGTGATCGGCGCCTCACCGGTCATCTTCTACCAACTCTGGCGCTTCGTCTCCCCCGGCCTGTATGCCCACGAGCGGCGTAACATCTGGCCATTTGTGATCTTTTCCTCGGTGCTCTTCATCTGCGGCGCCGTGTTCTGCTACACCATCGTCTTTCCCTACGCCTTCCAGTTCTTCATGAGCTTTGCCACCGAGGACATCACGCCCATGCTCAAGCTGAACGAGTACCTCTCCTTCAGCGCTACGCTACTTTTCGCCTTTGGCGTGGTGTTCGAGATGCCACTTATCCTCATCTTCCTGGGCCGCTTGGGGGTGGTGACCTCCCAGGGCCTGCGCAGGAAGCGCAAGTACGCCATTCTCATCATGTTCGCGGCCGCGGCCCTGTTCACCCCGCCTGACGTGGTGAGCCAGATCCTCATGGCCCTGCCCCTGATGATGCTCTACGAGATATCCATCTGGATGGTGGCCGCGGCCCAGAAGAAGAAGGCCGCCCGGGATGCGGAGATGGAGGCCGAGTTCGGGGGCGCCGAGCAGGACGAGGAAACCGGGCCGGCCGAGCAATAGCAGATGCTTCGTCCGGCGGCGTAAGCCCGCCGGCCGTCCACACCAAAGAGGGGGCCCACCGGAGCCGGCCGCAGGGGGGCGCGGCTGGATAAAGGCGTGCAACCCCATGCATTTTTCCCGATGGTCGCTCCTGGCCCTGGCCCTGCTCATCCTGGCCGCGCCCCTTTCTTCCTGGGCTGGGGAGCGGGAGATCCGCCAGTTTCAGGGCACCCGGCTTTCCCCCTTTCACCGCGACTATGACAACGCGGTGGAAACCCCCTCCGAAAGAATGGTTGACCCCAAGGCCTACTGCCTGGAGGTGGTGGGACTGGTGAAACGCCCCTTGCACCTCACCTATGAGCAGGTGCTGGCCCTGCCCCACCAAAAGCGGCTGGTCCGCATGCCTTGCGTGGAGGGCTGGGGCGAAACCCTGCTCTATGAAGGGGTGCGGCTGAAGGATCTGCTGGCCCGGGCCGGGGTGGAGCCCGGCGCCACCACGGTGATCTTCCATACCGCAGGCGGCCGCTACCGTTCCTCCTTGAGCCTGGCTTACGTCGAAAAGGCCGATGTGCTGCTGGGTTTTCGGATAAACGGCCTCACCCTGGACCAAAAGCGGGGCTTTCCCTTCCAGGTGGTGGCGCCCCACAAGCTGGGCTACAAGTGGGTTAAATGGGTGAGCCGCATCCAGGTTTCGGACAAGCCCTTTGCGGGCTACTGGGAGCGGCGGGGCTACTCGAACCAGGCGGACACCCCGCGCTGACCAGGGCCAAGAGCCTGGCCTGGCGGCCTAATCCTTGCGGCGGTGGTGCTGCACCCGGCGCATCACGAAGTTGGCGATGGTGTCGTCCTCGAGGTCGCCCAGGTTCTTTTTGAGCACCTCCAGGTATATCTCGGCCCGGGCCATGGCCTTGTGGCCGCCGGCCGAGCCCAGGGCTCCGAAGCCGCCCTCGGCTATCTTGCCCGCGCTGTTGCGCGGGGCGGCGTTGCGGATGATCACCACCAGCTTGTCCTGGTAGGTGCCGCTCACCGCCGAGGAGTCCACGATGTCCACCTTGAGGAAGAAGTCGGCGATCTGGACCAGGTTGTCCGGGCTTTTTACCTCGCCCATGTAGGCGAACATACAGTGCTTCCTGAGCACCCGCCGGTCCAGGGCCTGGCGCAGGAGGTCCAGGTCCTTGACCCGCATCTCGCTGAACTCGATCTTGCGGAGCACCGACTGTATGGCCTTGGGAAACAGGAACTTGAAGGCCTTTACGTCTTCCTCCAGGCTGGGGCGCTGGAAGCCGGCGGTGTCGTTCTTGATGCCATAGACCAGGGCGGTGGCCAGCCGGGGCGAGGGTTTGATCTTGGCGCCCTGCAAATACTCGGTCATCATGGTGGAGGTGGCCCCGTAGCGGGCGCGCACGTCGGCAAAAGCCACCCCGTTCAGGTCGCCCTGGGGGTGGTGGTCGATCACCACGTCGAAGTGGAGGTCCTGGAAGGCCTCGTTGTGGTGGGGCTGGGAGTCCAGCATCACCAGCTTGCTGAACTCCTGGGGGTCGATCGAGGCCAGGGGCTCGGTGGGGATGTTCAGGAGGCGGCACATGGCCAGGTTGTCCGGCCGGGCGATCTCGTTGCTGCGGGCCACGGTGATGCCAGCCACCTTGCGCCACAAGAGCCGCTTGAAGGCCAGGGCCGAGGCCAAGGCGTCGGGGTCCGCCGAGATGACCACCAGGACCTTGTCCTCGGCGTGGAACTGGTTCAAAAGCTTACGGGCCTGCTCGGGCAAGCTGCGCGGCTTGGCGGCGGCGGCCGTGCGTTTGTTGGCCATGGGCGCTTCCTACCATGTGGGCTGACCGGTGCTTTAGCATAGCATCCGCGGCCGGGCTCCACAACCTGCGGGAGGGCCGGCGGCGGGGAAGGCTTGACGCGGGATGACAGGCATACTATAGAACCTTGTGCAACCTTGCCGCCGCGGCGCCCGCCTCTGGTGGCGTTTATCGGCAACCAATTTCCTTGGGAACATCGACGAGGGGATACAGACAAGAGGAGAAATCATGAGCGAGCAAGACTGGGGAGGCAACCCCACCCCCTTGAAAATCATGGACATAACCCTGCGCGACGGCACGCAGTCGCTTTTCGCCACCCGCATGCGCACCGA
Organism: uncultured Desulfarculaceae bacterium; assembly: GCA_964620595.1. Classification (GTDB taxonomy): domain Bacteria; phylum Desulfobacterota; class Desulfarculia; order Desulfarculales; family Desulfarculaceae; genus Desulfocarbo. The sequence continues at coordinate 102,319 of CAZUHP010000003.1, forward strand.
GGACATGATCCCCGTGGCCGAGCGCCTGGACGAGGCCGGCTTCTGGGCGGCCGAGGTATGGGGCGGCGCCACCTTTGACGCCATGAGCCGCTTTTTGGGCGAGGACCCCTGGGAGCGCCCGCGCACCCTGCGCAAGTACTGCAAGAAGACGCCGTTTTCCATGTTGCTCCGCGGCCAGAACCTGGTGGGCTACCGCAACTACGCGGACGACGTGGCCAAGGAGTTCGTGGATTTGGCCTGCGAGGCGGGCATCAACGTGTTCCGCACCTTTGACGCGCTGAACGACTACCGCAACTTCGAGGTGGTGGTGGAGCGCATCAAGGCCAACGGCCAGCACTTCCAGGGCACCATCTGCTACTCCCTCACCGAGCGCCGCATGGGCGGCGAGGTCTTCAACCTGGATTACTACCTGGACAAGGCGCGCCAGTTGGAGGAGATGGGTGCCGACTCCATCTGCGTGAAGGACATGGCCGGGTTGATCGCGCCCTACGACGCCTACACCCTGATCAAGGCGCTCAAGGAAAAGTGCAAGGCCCCCATCCACCTGCACAGCCACTACACCAGCGGCATGGCCTCCATGAGCATGCTCAAGGCGGCCGAGGCCGGGGTGGACATCATCGACTGCTGCCTGGCGCCCTTTGCCCTGCGCACCAGCCACCCGGCGGTGGAGCCCATCATCGTGGCCCTGGAGGGCACCCCCCGCGACACCGGCCTGGACCTTAAGCTCATGCTGGAGATGGGCGAGGAGCTGGAGAAGATCGCCCCCAAGTACCGCGACTACTGGATGCCCAACAAGATGAGCACCATAGACACCGGGGTCCTGGTGCACCAGGTGCCCGGCGGCATGATCAGCAACCTGGTCTCCCAGCTCAAGGAGGCCAAGGCCCTGCACCGCCTGCCCGAGGTGTACAAGGAGGTGGCCATCACCCGCGCCGAGCTGGGCACCCCGCCCCTGGTCACCCCCACCAGCCAGATCGTGGGCGTGCAGGCGGTCTTGAACGTGCTCTTCGGCAAGTACAAGCTGGTGACCAACGAGGTCAAGGGCCTGGCCTATGGCCTCTACGGCAAGACCCCCACCCCGGTGGACCCCGAGGTGCGCAAGAAGGTGCTCAAGGGCTATGCCCGGGGCCAGGAGCCCTTTGAGGGCCGGCCGGCCGATATCCTGGAACCCGAGCTGGACCAGGCCAAGGAGCGGGTCAAGGACATACCCGGCGCGGACAAGTTCGACGTGATGACCGCGGCCATCTACGACATCACCGGCACCCAGTTCGTGAAGATCAAGCACGGCCTGGAGCCCATGCCCGAGTCCATGAAGCCCAAGACCCTGGAGGACGTGGCCGAAGAGGACAAGGCCATGGAAGAATGCATGAAGCAGTACAAGGCCCAGAAGGCGGCCAAGTAGCGCGCTTTGCTGGCTTGTCCACCGGCCCGCCGCCCCCAGAGGGGGCGGCGGGCCGTGTTTGGGGCGGGGGGCGGCCCCCTCCTGCTTGCCAAGGCCCGCCCCTTGCTCCACAATTAATCCTGATATCATTGGTTTCGGGCCGCACTCCGCCCGCCGATCCCACCCGACTCCCACAAGGAGGGCAGACCCATGCTCAGCCAGAAGATGTCCGAGGCGATCAACCAGCAGATAAACGCCGAGCTTTACAGCTCCTACCTCTACATGGCCATGGCCGCCTACTTCGAAGACACCGGGCTGCCCGGCTTTGCCCACTGGATGATGGTCCAGGCCCAGGAGGAGATGACCCACGCCCTGCGCTTCTACCAGCATCTCAACGAGCGCGGCGGCCGTGCCCTCCTCAAGGCCATCGAGGCCCCTCCCAGCCAGTGGGACTCGCCCCTGGCCTGCATGCAGGCGGTGGCCGAACACGAGGCCAAGGTGACCTCCCTGGTAAACGGGCTCATGCGCCTGGCCCGCGAGGAGGACGACTACGCCAGCGAGAGCCTCTTGCAGTGGTTCGTGAAGGAGCAGGTTGAGGAGGAGGCCAGCGTGGCCGAGGTGGTGGGCAAGCTCAAGCTGGTGGACCAGGCCAAGGGCGGGCTTTTCATGCTGGACAAGGAGCTGGCCGGCCGGGCCTTCACCATGCCGCCGGACCTCACCTTCTAAGGGTGGCGGAGACCGGGGACGTGGGCGGGGAGTACGGCAGCGCCCCCGCCACCACCGCCCCGTCGTCCCCCGTCGCCCCCCGTCGCCCCCCGTCGCCCCCTGCCGCCCCCGTTGTCCCTGCCCTGGGGGCGTCCCTCTTTCCGGGAGATTGGTTGTCATGCCTTTGCTCAAGACAAGCCTCACAGCCCTGTTGGCCGGGTTGCTCTGCCTGGCCGCCGCGCCGTTTCCCTCGCCGGCTGCGGAAAAGGCGGCCGCGCCTTCCGCCCCGGTGGTGAGCGAGGACACCCAGGCCTGCCTGGATTGCCACAGCCTGGCCACCCCCGGCATCGTGGCCGATTGGCGGCGCAGCCGCATGTCCCGCCATACCCCGGCCATGGGCCTGAAGGCGCCGGAGCTGGAGCGCCGGGTCAGCGCCCGGGCCCAGGACATACCCCAGCGCCTCAAGGGGGTGGTGGTGGGCTGCGCCGAGTGCCACACCCAGCGGGCCGGGCAGCACCCCGGCACCTTCGACCACCAGGGCTTCCAGGTACACACCGTGGTCTCGCCCCAGGACTGCGCCACCTGCCATCCCTTGGAGCGCAAGCAGTACGGCCAGAACCTCATGGCCCATGCCCGGGGCAACCTGCTGAACAACCCGGTGTACATGAACCTGGTGAACCACGTGGTCGGCGTGCAGAAGGCGGCGGGCGGCGTGCTGAGCTATGCCAAGCCCACGGCCGGCGACCTGGCCGAGTCCTGCGTCGCTTGCCATGGCACCGAGGTCAAGGTGCAGGGCACCCGCACCGTGGACAACCCGGCGGTGGGCGAGGTCACCGTGGCCAGGCTGAGCGGCTGGCCCAACCGCGGGGTGGGGCGCCGCAACCCGGACGGCTCCCTGGGCTCCTGCACCCCCTGCCACACCCGCCACCAGTTCGCGGTCCAGATGGCGCGCCAGCCCTATGCCTGCGCCGAGTGCCACAAGGGCCCGGACGTGCCCGCCTACAAGGTGTACCAGGTGAGCAAGCACGCCGGCGTGTTCCAGGCCATGAACAAGGAATGGGACCTGAAGGCCCTGCCCTGGACCGTGGGCCGCGACTTCAGCGCGCCAACCTGCGCGGCCTGCCACCTGAGCCTGTTGGTGGATGCCGAGGGCACGGTGCTGGCCCGGCGCACCCACCGCATGAACGACCGCTTGTGGTGGCGGCTGATCGGCCTCGTCTACTCCCACCCCCATCCCAAGGACCCGGACACCAGCAAGATCAAGAACGCCGACGGCCTGACCCTGGCCACCACCCTGGCCGGCCGGCCGGCCAGCCGCTACCTCATCGACGCCCAGGAGCAGGCCGCGCGGCGGGAGCGCATGCGCCAGGTGTGCCTGGCCTGCCACAGCAGCCAGTGGGTGGAGGGCCAGTTCGCCAGGCTCAAGACGGCCGTGGCCTCGGCCGATGCCATGGTGCTGGCCGCCACCCGGGTCATGCAGGGCATCTGGGCCCAGGGCTTGGCCCGGGGCCTGGCCCAGGGCGAGAGCCCCTTTGACGAGTACATAGAGCAGTTGTGGGTGGAGCAGTGGCTCTTGTACGCCAACTCGGTGCGCCTGGCCTCGGCCATGATGGGGCCGGACCTGGGTGTGTTCGAGAACGGGCGCTGGCAGTTGACCAGGACCCTGCGCCACATGCGTGATTGGCAGCGGGCCCGCTCGGCCCCTCCGGCCAAGGACAAGTAGACCCTCCCCCAGCCGCGAGGGGGGCGACGGGGGGCGGGGGGCGACGGGGGGCGCGGAGGGCGGCGGAAGGCAGCGGGGCGTAGGGCGCGCCCTATACCCCCCTGGTGTCAGGACCCCAGATGTACTTGTGGAGCTGGAGCTGAAAGCGCACCGGCAGCCGGTCGGCCAAGAGCCACTCCACCGCCTGGCGCGGCTCCAATTGGCCGTGCACCGTGGAGAGCAGCACCTGGCAGCGCTCGGCCAGCCTCCGCCCGGTGATGACCTCCCGGGCGTATTCATAGTCCGCCCGGTCGGCGATGACCAGCTTGACCTCGTCCGTGGGTTTCAGGGCCGCCAGGTTCTGCCAGCGGGTGCGGCCGGCCATGCCCGAGGAAGGGCACTTGAGGTCCATGATCACGTGCACCCGCTGGTCCAGGCCGCTGATGTCCTCGCAGCCGTTGGTTTCCAACAGCACCGTGTGGCCGGCCCGGCACAGGGCGCCGAGCAGGGCAGGGGTCGCGGCCTGGGCCAACGGCTCGCCGCCGGTCACCTCCACCAGCTCCAGCTCCAGCGCGGCCACCCGGGCCAGCACCTGGGCCTGGTCCATCTCCTGGCCGCCGCTTCGGGCGTAGACCGTGTCGCACCAGCGGCACTCCAGGGGGCAGCCGGCCAGGCGCACGAAGGCGCAGGGCAGGCCGGCCCAGGAGGATTCACCCTGGATGCTGGAGAATATTTCGCTCACCCGCAGCCGGTCCATGCCAGATGCTTAGCACAGCCCGGGGGCGGCCACAAGCGGCCGGGCTTGACAGGACCGGCCGGGGGGCCTATTGATGGGGCCTGAGTGTGGCGCCCCACATTCTCCAAGGAGACAGATATGGACTCCCGTTATCAGAAGCTGGCCGAGCGCATCGGCCTGGGGCACTCGGAGCGCATCGCCGGCCTCTTCGCCCTCATCGCCGACCCGGTGGAGGCGGACATAATGCTGGCCATGCCCGGCCAACCGGCGGAGATAGCCGCCAAGCTGGGCCTGGCCGAGGACGAGGTGGTCGGCCGCATCCAGGAGCTGTTCCGCCGGGGGGTGGCCTTCCCCTCAGGCAAGACCGACCCGCCCACCTGGCGCATGTGCCGCGATTTGATCCAGTTCCACGACGCCTCCCTGCTCTGGCCCGAGGCACCCCCGGAGTTTCTGGACCTGTGGCGGGATTTCATGAACCAGGAGTGGTTCGGCCTGGCCAAGGCCTTTTCCCGCAAGATGCCCAAGCCCTTCACCCGGGTCATCCCGGTGGGCGTCTCCATTCAGCCCCGCACCCAGATACTGAACTTCGAGAGCGTGAAGGACATCATCCAGAACGCCCGCAGCATCTCGGTGACCAAGTGCACCTGCCGGCTTTCCATGCGCGAGTGCGACCGGCCCCTGGAGACCTGCCTCCAGGTGAACAAGGCCGCGGACTACAACCTGGCCCGGGGCACCGGCCGCGAGCTGACCAAGGACCAGGCCCTGGAGCTGCTCAAGGAGTGCGAGGAGGCGGGCCTGATCCACGTGACCATGAACCGCTCCGAGGCGGACAATTTCATCTGCAACTGCTGCCCCTGCTGCTGCCAGACCATGCCGGTGCTCATCAAGGGCGGCATCCACGTGATCGATCCCAGCCGCTTCGTGGCCACCATCGACGCCGAGGCCTGCTCGGGCTGCGGCCTGTGCCACGACCGCTGCTACTTCGGGGCCATCTCCTGGAGCGAGGACGAAGGCTCGGCCAGCCAGGTGGACCCCGACAAGTGCATGGGCTGCGGCCTGTGCCTGGTCACCTGCCCGGAAGAGGCCATCGACCTGAGCGAGGTCCGCGAAGCCGGCTTCGTGCCCGGCGCTGCCTGACAAGGGCAAGGCCTGCGCCTCCCCCTGGCGGGGGGGTGCAGGTCGCTGCCGCCCGCGGGAACCAGGGGGGGGCTGGGCTCGCCGCTGATATAAGACTATTTTTGTCTTAGCTGTTTCCTTGTCCGCACCAAGCTGCTACGCTTGAAAAATAGCGGTCAACCGCATCCATGGTCCCACCGCCCGCCCCCGGCGGGGTGGCGGCGGTTTGCTTTGCCCACAAAACCATGACCCCAAAAGCGAGGTTCACGTCATGCAAGAATTGTTTGTCACGGCTCAACAGTGGCTGGTCCTTTACGGCCTAAAGGTGGTCGGCGCGATTGTCATCCTGGTGGTCGGCCTGTGGGCCGCCAGGGGGGCGGCCCGCTTGTTGGCGCGGGTCTTGCGCAAGGCCAAGGTGGAGGAAACCCTGGTGACCTTCAGCGGCAACACGGCCCGGTTCCTGTTCCTGGCTTTTGTGGTCATAGCCGCCCTCAACCAACTGGGCGTGCAGACAACCTCCCTGATCGCGGTGTTGGGTGCCGCCAGTTTGGCCGTGGGCCTGGCCTTGCGGAACCAGCTCTCCAGTCTGGCCGCCGGGGTGCTGCTCCTGCTCACCAGGCCGTTCAAGATAGGCGACTTGGTGGAGCTGGCCGGCACCCTGGGCACGGTGGAGGCCATCACCATGCTCAACACCCGGCTCAAGGTGGCTGACGGCACGGTGGTCATCCTGTCCAACACCACGGTCTATGGCTCCAAGATCGTCAACTACTTCACCACGCCCGAGCGGCGCATCCAACTGGTGTTCGGCATCGACTACAGCGACGACGTGCAGCAGGCCAAGAAGATCCTGCTGGAGATCATGGAGCAGGACGAGCGGGTGCTCTCCGAGCCCGAGCCCACGGTGTGGCTCAGCGAGCTGGCCGACTCCAGCGTGAACCTCATCGCCCGCTGCTGGGTCGATAACCGCCACTTCTGGGCGGTCCGCTGCGACCTGCTGGAGAAGGTCAAGGCCGCCTTCGACCAAGCGGGCATCAGCTTCCCCTTTCCCCAGCAGGACGTGCACCTCAAGGGCGAGATTCCCCTGCAGAGCGCGGCCTGAGCCCTGGCCCTGCCCCTTGCCGCCCCCAGCGACGGGGGGCGACGGGGGGGGCGACGGGGGGGCGGGGGCGACGGGGGGCGACGTGGGGGGCAGCGGGGGGCGTAAAGGGGCGGGGCTTGTCTACCCCGGCAGGGGCCGGGAGGCCAGGCGGTGCTCCCAGAGGCCCAGGCCAAAAGGCACGCCCAGTATGCCCAGCCCCAGCCCGGCCACGGCCGGCCAGCCGCCCAGGCCGTAGGCCCAGCCGCTGGCCGTGATGCCGCACCAGCCGCCCAGGTAGTAGAACAACACGTAGAGCGAGTTGGCCCGCCCCTGGCCCTGGGCCAGGCGCCGGTTGAGGGCGCCGGCCGCGGCCGAGTGTATTGCAAAGTGCCCGGCGCAGACCAGGGTGAGGCCGGCCGCCACCGCGGCCAGGCTGGGCAGCAAGCTCAAGCCCACCGCCAGGGCGAAGACCAGCGAGCCCAGGACGGTGGTGAGCCCGTTGCCCAGCCGGTTGGCCGTCTTGCCCGCCAGGGGACCCGCCAGGGCCCCCATGAGGTAGGAGAGGTAGAGCAGGGTGATGAGGGTGGTCCCCGCCTCAAAGGGCGGGCCGGCCAGGTAGAAGGGCATGTAGTTGAACACCGAGGAGAACACGAACATGGAGCTGAAGGTGATCGCAAAGGGACGCAATATCTCCGGCCGCCCCAGCAGGCCGGCCAGGCCGGCTTGATCCGCGGTTTCCTTGGTTCGGGCCTGCTCCGGCGGCAGCCAGCGCAGGGCGGCCACCCCGGCCAGGAGCAGCACCCCGCCGCCCAGGTAGAACGAAAGCCGCCAGTAGGCGGCCCCGCAGAACCCGCCCAGCAGGCGGGAGGCCAGCCCGCCCAGCACCGTGGCCGACACATAGGAGCCCATGGCCAGGTTGAGCCTTTCGCTGGGCAGGCTGCGGCTCAGGTAGGCGGCCAGGCAGGTGGTGAGGGCGGGGATGAAGAGCCCCTGCACCAGTCTTCCCCCCACCAGCACCCACAGGCCCTGGCTGAGGGCGCAGAGCACGCCTGCCCCGGCCACCGCCGAGACGCCGGCCAGGATGAGGGGCTTTATGGCCACCCGGTCGGCCAGGAGGCCGAAGGGCAGGTTGGCCAGGCAGATGCCCAGGATCACCGCCGAGACGGTGAGCGCCGCGGCCGGGGCGCCCACGCCCAGTTCCCGGGCCAGGGCGGGCTGCACCGGCTGGGTGAGGTAGATGTTGACAAAGGCCGCGGCCACCAGGGAAAAGACCACTGCTTGCAGGGCCAGGTATTTGGGTTTCGCCGCTGGCATGGCCTGCCCGCCCCCCGAAAAGAGAGGCTCATCCGGGTAATTCTTGGGCCATCCTTTTGGGACTGTGGCCTTGACAGGACCGGCCGGGGATGATCTCTGAAAGCGCCCCGTCATTTGCCGGAAGAGCCAAAAAAGAACAGCGCCCGGATTATATCACTATCGGGCGCTGCCCGGATATTGCGGCCCGCCTGGCAGGCGGGCCGCGCAAGGCTGCTGGTGGTTGGAGGATCGGGCCGTGGCTCAGGCGCCCTTCACCTCGATGCGCGCGGTACCGGCCTTCTCGGCCTTGGGCAGGGTCACCTTGAGCACCCCGTCCTTGTGGGTGGCGCTCAGCTTGGCACGGTCCACCTCCACCGGGATGCGGAAGCTGCGCTGGAACTTGCCGTAGCTGCGCTCCACCAGGTGGTAGTCACCCTTTTCCTCCTCGCGCTCGTCCTTTTTCTCACCCTTGATGGTCAGGATGTCGCCGGTCAGGGTGAGCTCGATGTCCTCGGGCTTGAGGCCAGGCACCTCGGCAGTGATCTCGATGGCCTCCTCGGTTTCTTTCACATCCACCTTGGGAACGAAGAGTTCCTCCCGTCCGAAAGCGGGCAACTCGGCGCCCTCAAAGAACCTGCTGAGCAGGCCGTCGAAATCTCTGCGAAGCTTGCCCAGGGACCCGAAACCGGCATAAGGCATGAGCTCGAACATGGTTTACCTCCTTGCTATGGTTCTGGGTATGGGTTCTGGTTGCAATTGAAAAGTAAGTACGCCCCCCGGGCTTGTCAAGCTGGGCTATTGACCGGAAGGCATACCCACAGTAGCCTATTTTAAAGTGGTTGCATGTTTAACCCCCCCGGGGGGCTGTCTATGGCGTCTCCGCGGGGGCGCAGGGAGAAGGCTTTTGGAAAAGCACCACAAGTTCTCTATCTGGTACGTGGTCCTGGGTATATGGGCCGTACTCATCCTGAACAACATCATCTACCGCTCCATTGGACCCGAGGTTATCCCCTACAGCGAATTCTTGAACCGCCTGCGCCACGACCAGATCAAGGAACTCGCCATAGGCGACAAGGTGATCAGCGGCGTGATGCTGGACAAGGAGCGCGGCGAGGTCAAGTTCACCACCGTGCGGGTCAATCCCGAGCTGGCCAAGGAGCTGGCCGGCCATGAGATCAAGTTCCGGGGAGAGGTGGAGTCCACCTTCCTGCGCAACCTCCTCTCCTGGATGGTGCCCATCTTCCTTTTCATAGGCATCTGGTACTTCATGCTGAAGCGCATGAGCCCGGGTGCGGGGGTGATGCAGTTCGGCCAGAACCGGGCCAAGCTCCACGCCGAGCAGGACGTGCCCACCCGCTTTGACGACGTGGCCGGGGTGGACGAGGCCAAGGAGGAGTTGCAGGAGATCGTCTCCTTCCTCAAGGAGCCCGAGCGCTACACCCGGGTGGGGGGGCGCATGCCCAAGGGCGTGCTCCTGGTGGGCCCCCCAGGCACGGGCAAGACCCTGCTCTCCCGGGCGGTGGCCGGCGAGGCCGAGGTGCCCTTCTTCTCCATAAGCGGTTCGGAGTTCGTGGAGCTTTTCGTGGGCGTGGGCGCGGCGCGGGTGCGCGAGCTGTTCAGCCAGGCCAAGGAAAAGGCGCCCTGCATCATCTTCATAGACGAGCTGGACGCCCTGGGCAAGGCCCGCGGCATGAGCGTGATGGGCGGCCACGACGAGCGCGAGCAGACCTTGCAGCAGCTCCTGGTGGAGATGGACGGCTTCGACCCCCGGGTGGGGGTGATCATCATGGCCGCCACCAACCGGCCCGAGATCCTGGACCCGGCCCTGTTGCGGGCCGGCCGCTTCGACCGCCAGGTGTTGGTGGACAAGCCCGACCTCAACGGCCGGCTGGCCATCCTGAAGGTCCACGCCCGGCGGATAACCCTGGCCGATGACGTGGACCTGCGGGTGCTGGCCCAGCGCACCCCCGGCCTCGCCGGCGCGGACCTGGAGAACATCCTCAACGAGGGCGCCCTCCTGGCCGGCCGGGCCGGCCGCGACAAGGTGACCATGGCCGACCTGGAGGAGGCGGTGGACCGCGTGCTGGGCGGGCTGGAAAAGAAGAACCGGCTCATCAACCAGCGCGAGAAGAAGACCGTGGCCTTCCACGAAACCGGCCACGCCCTGGTGGCGGCCTACACCCCGCTCACCGACAAGGTGCACAAGATCAGCATCGTTCCCCGGGGCATCGCCGCCCTGGGCTACACCGAGCAGCGCCCCACCGAGGACCGCTACCTCATGAGCCGCTCCGAGCTGCTGGGCAAGCTGGACGTGTTCCTGGGCGGTCGGGTGGCCGAAAAGATCGTGTTCGGCGAGGTTTCCACCGGCGCGGCCAACGACCTGCAACGCGCCACCGACATGGCCCGGGCCATGCTCACCCAGTACGGCATGGGCGAAACCCTGGGGCCGGTGACCTATGCCCGCCGCAACCAGCCCATCTTCCTGCCCCAGGATTCCTCCGGCTTCCTGCCCCCGGCCCAGGAGTACTCCGAGGCCACCGCCGCCAGCCTGGACCAGGAGCTGCGCAAGCTCTTGGAGGAGCGCGAGCAGAGAGTGGAACAGCTCCTTGCCGAGCACCGCGACCAACTGGAGGCCGTGGCCCGGAAGCTCCTGGAGCAGGAGGTCATAGAGGGCCCCGAGTTCTACCGTATGCTGGGCATGGAGCCGGAGGCGCCGGCCGATCCGCCCGCGGCGTCCTGAGGCGCCCGCTGCCCAAGGCAGCCCCTGCGCCCCACCAAACCGGCCAAGGGAGGCGAACATGTCCGCAGACAGTTACGAGGTGATCATCCTGGGAACCGGCCCGGCCGGCCTGCAGGCGGCCATCCACGCCGCCCGGGCCAAGGTGTCGGTGCTGGTCATGGGCCGCCGGCCCAAGAGCAGCCTGTTCCGGGCCCACCTGGAGAACTATTGTTGCCTGGCCAAGGTCTCGGGCCAGGACCTCTTGGAGGAAGGCCGCCGCCAGGCCGAGGCCTCGGGCGCGGAGTTCTTGGAGGAGGACGTGGTCGAGACCAGCGCCGAAGACGGCTGGTACGCGGTGACCACCGAGAGCGGACGCCGGATAACCTGCCGCGCCCTGGTCCTGGCCATGGGCGTCTCGCGCAACAAGCTGGGCGTTCCCGGCGAGAAGGAGCTGCTGGGCAAGGGCGTGAGCTATTGCGTGGACTGCGACGCGGGGTTCTACAAGGGCGAGGTGGTGGCCGTGGCCGGCTGCGAGAGCGCCGCGGTTTCCGGCGCGCTCACCCTCTTGTTCTACGCCTCGGAGGTCCACCTCGTCTGCCCGGAGCTGGCGGTGAGCGAAACCCTGGCCGAGAAGCTGCGGGAGAGCGCCATCAAGTTGCACGAGGGGCGCAAGGTCAAGCAGATCAAGGGCGAGAACGCGGTGGAGGCCCTGGTCCTGGACGACGGCAGCATCCTGCCGGTGGCCGGGGTGTTCATCGAGCAGGGGGCCAAGGGGGCGGTGGAGCTGGCCGCCACCCTGGGGGTGGCCCTGGACCCGGAGAAGTTCCAGTACGTGGTCACCGACAAGAAGCAGGCCACCAACCTGCCCGGCGTGTTCGCGGCGGGCGACATCTGCGGCCCGCCCTGGCAGGTGGCCAAGGCGGTGGGCGAGGGCTGCGTGGCCGGCCTGGAGGCCGCCAGCTACGCGAAGAAGCTGCGCTAGCCGGCCAGACTCCTGCCACCCGGCCGGGCCCCTCGTCCCGCGCGCTGCCCACTTGCGCCTTGCCAGGAGAGCGGTCATATTTATCCCTTCGCCACCCCCGGGCCACTGCGGCTGGTTGACCGCCGCGGTGGCTGCCTCTAGTATATGGAACCCTGGGGGAGGGGGGGACGAGCAGGAGGTGACAGGCATTGGCCAGGGACGGGCGGCACAACGAGGCGGCACCAGGCAAGGGGACGGCGGATGGCCGGCGCCGGGGCCTGGCCCTGCCTTGGCGCTCGCTTTCCTTCCAGCTCTCCTTCCCGGTGGGGGTGGTCATCTTCCTGGCCGTGGCCCTGGGCGCCTACCTCAACATCCACAGCCAGCGGCGCCAGCTCACCCAGAGGGTCAAGGCCGAGGGCGCCGGCTTTGCCGAAACCCTGCGCCGCGCCACCTTCCGCTCCATGATGGCCGGCCGCCGGGGCCACCTCTACAGCACCATCCGCGACGTGGCGGACCAGCCGGGCATCAACCGGGTGCGTATCTTCAACGCCGAGGGCCGCATCATCTTCTCCTCCCGGCCGGAGGAGCAGGGCAAGGAAGTGGACAAGAGGGCCGAGGCCTGCTACGGCTGCCATGCCCAGGACCAGCCCCTGACCAGGCTGCCCATCGAGAACCGCAGCCGCATCTTCACCGACCCCGACGGCCAGCGGGTGCTGGGCACCATCTTGCCCATATACAACCGGCCGTCCTGTTCGGGGCCGCCCTGCCATGCCCACTCCCCGGACCAGAAGGTCCTGGGCGTGTTGGACGTGGACATGAGCCTGGCTGGCCTGGACGCCCAGTTGGACGAGGAGCTGAAGCGCACCCTGGTGTTCGCGGTGTTGCTCTTTCTGGGGGCCAGCACCATCGTGGGGCTTTCGGTGATGTTCACCGTGAGCCGGGCGGTGAGGCGCATGAGCGCCGAGGTGGACAAGCTGGCCGCCGGCGACCACCACTACGTCACCCCGGTCAAGGCCCCGGCCGAACTGGGAATCCTGGCCGAGTCCATTGCCTACATGGCCCAGCGGGTGGCCCGGCGCACCGAACTCATGAACCGGCGCTACCGCCAGTTGGTCACCGACTCGCCCAACGCCATCTTCGTGCTGGACGAGCGCGGCCGCCTGCTCCTGTGCAACCCCGAGGCCGAGCGCATCCTGGGCCTCGCCCCGGAGAAGCTGGAGGGCGTGGACCTGGCCGTGCTGGTGGCCAAGGAGGACCGGCCCTACCTGCTGAAGGCCCTGGAGCAGGCCCGCAAGCTCAAGGGCGCCAGCGACCTGCTGCGCCTCGGCTTCCCCGCCGCGGCCAAGGGCGGCCGCGTCCTGGAGGGGCGCTTCCGCGCCCTGGAGCAAGAGGAGGGCCTGGGCGCCTTCATCGGCACCTTCCTGGACATCACCGACCGCTCCAACCTGGAAAAGCAGCTCATGAAGCACGCCTCTGACGCGGCGGTGGGCCAGACCGTGGCCGGCTTGGTGCCCTATATCCGCAACCTGCTGCACGGGCTGAACAGCGCCACCTACATCGTGGACCAGGGCCTGGAGTCCGCCGACCTGGAGCTCTTGAAGCAGGGCTGGCAGATGGTCAACCATAGCGTGCAGCGGGTGGCCAGCGTGGCCGAGGACCTCTTGTACTACGCCGATTACAAGATCGGCGAGCGCCGCCCCTTCAACCTCAACCAGTTGTTGCAGGACGTAAAATCCCTCTCGGCCGTGAAGAGCCAGGAGATCGGGGCCGCGGTGCTGGTGCGCGAGAACCGCGCCTGCCAGACCGTGACCGCCGACCAGAAGGGCCTGCGCAAGGCGCTCTTGAACCTGGTCAACAACGCCCTGGACGCCCTGGCCGACCGGGCCCAGCAGGACCCGGCCGGGCGGGTGGTGTTGGGCTGCGAGCGCAACCAGGCCGGCCAGGTGGTGATCACCGTGGATGACAACGGCCCGGGCATCCCCGAGGAGGTGGGGCGCTACCTCTTCACCGGCCTGTTCAGCACCAAGGGCGCCAAGGGCACCGGCATGGGACTCCTGCTGGTGCAGAAGATCGTGGAGGAGCATGGCGGCTATGTGTCCTACTCCTGTCCCCTGGAGGGGGGCACCCGCTTCACCCTGGTGGTGCCCGAGCCCCAGCAAGACGCCGCGCCCGGCCAGGCCTAGCTAGCGTCAAGTGCACGTTGATATTGTCGAAAACCTGAACGACCTGGAAGCGCTTCAGGGCGCGGTGGTGGTGCTGGATATCTTCAGGGCCAGCAACACCATCATCTCGCTCTTGGCTGCGGGCGCCGAGGAAGTGGTGCTCCTGGCCGGGCTGGAGGAGGCCCGCCGCCTGCGGGCCCGGCAGCCGGGCTGGCTGCTGTGGGGCGAGCGCCAGGGCGTCACTCCGCCCGACTTCGACGGCGGCAACTCCCCGGTGGCGGCCGGCCGGGGCGGTCTCTCCGGCCGCAGGGTGATCCTGACCACCTCGGCCGGCACCCAGGCGGTGGGCCGCCTCCAGGGGGCGCAGGCCGTGTTCTTCGGCTCCTTTGCCAATGCCGCTGCCTTGGCCGCGGCCCTGGCCCGCCTGGACCCGCCGGCAGTGCATCTTTTGCCCATGGGCCTGGAGGCCAGGACCCCGGCCTTGGAGGACGAGCTGGCCGCACGCTACCTGGCCGGCCTGCTGGCAGGGGAGCCCCGCGATTTCCCTTCCCTGCTGCCCCGGCTCCTGGACTGCGCGGGCGCCCGCCGCTTGCGCCGCCTGGGCCAGGAGGACGACCTGGCCTTTTGCACCACCCTGGACAGCCATACCGTCATCCCCCGGGTGCATTTCGGCCAATGGCCCGCGGCCCGGGCCGCGCGGCCCTGAGGGCCGGCACCAAGGGGCTCCACCGCCTTGCCGGACGGGCAGGCGACGGAGCCTTTTGCGCTAAATGACGGAATTGTATGCTGTTTCTACTCGACAACCGTTGAATTTCCAGCCCGCTCACCCGCTTTTTCTGTTGCCAGGCCCGGGCAAGTTGCGCTATGAGGAAGCATCTGCATCCAGCGCGCCAGGTCAATCCCTCCCGCCCCAGCGCATCCGTGCGCGCCCAGCCCTTGACCAGAGGAGCGGCCATGAAGCTTAAGGTGGATCAACAAGGCGATGTCGCCCGGGTGACCGTGGCAGGCAGCGTGGACGAAAGAGGTGCCGAGGAGCTGAAGGACTGCCTCAAGCAAGTGGATACCGGCGAGAATAAGGAGGTGATCCTGGACTTCGGCGGGGTCACCTATTTTGGCAGCGCGGGGGTGGGCAAGCTCCTGCTTTTCTACAAGCGCCTGGCCCTCAGCAACGGCCGGATCAGCATAGTGAACATACCGCGCAGCATTTACGAGGGCTTCAGGGCGGTCAAGCTGGACGAGATCTTCACGCTTCAACCCGCCTGACCCCGGTGGGTGCCCGGCGACGGGGGGCGACGGGGGGGCGACGGGGGGCGACAGGGGGGCGACGGGCGGCGACGGGGGTGGTGACAAGGGGGGTGGCCCGTAGGGTTGGCCGGGCATGCCGGGCCGGGTAAGCAAGGCTAAACTGTTTTTTATCAATAGATTGACAGTGTTCAGTTGTACTAGGGACCACAGCGGCGCTACCTGATTCGTGTAATTCTTGCCTTAAATTTTGACTTTATTATAGTTTAACTTAAAGGAGCGTGCGGCCATCAGCATTGCATGTCCGCCCTGTCTCAGTCCGCCCTCCATTAGATGATCCCTTTTGCGTCATCTTCTAAAAAAGAGGCAGAGCCATGTCCATGCCCTTACGCCGGTCCGTACTTTTTTCTATCCTCCTCGCCCTTGTCCTGGGGGCTGCGGCTTCGGTCGGAGTAGCGGCGGAGGCCAAGAAACAGGCCAGGTTCGTGGGGCCACAGGTGTGCAAGGAGTGCCACGAGGAGCAATACGAGAGCTACCACAAGTATGCCAAAAAGGCCCATTCCTTTAAGAGCGTGGCCGTGATGGCGGCAAAACTAACACCCCAGGAGCTGCAGGAATGCTACCAGTGCCACACCACCGGCCACGGCCGGCCGGGTGGGTTCGTATCCCTGGCAAAGACCCCGGACCTGAAGAACGTGAGCTGCGAATCCTGCCACGGACCGGGCAGCCTGCACGCCGAGAGTGAGAGCGCCGAGGACATCAAGGGCAAGCTGGACATCCAGGACTGCCTGGGCTGCCACAACAAGGAACGGGTGGGGGCCTTCCGCTTCCGTCCCCTGATCTACGGAGGGGGGCATTGATGAAGCGCGTCACTTGGGGCTTGCAAGCCAAGGTAATCGTGGGCTTGGGTGTTTTGTTCGTGATCTTCTTCGGCGCTACCATCTGGTTCTGCATCTCCGACCTCCAGCGACGCAACCAACAAGACATGCGCTACACGGCCACCCTTCTGGCCGACGCGGTGTACAACGGCCTCCTCTCGCCCATGACCATTGGCGACAGCCAGACCATCCGGCAGCAGATGGCCGACTTCAAGGAGAACCTCAAGGGGGTGGAGGTGTTGGTCTATGGCTTTGACGGCAAGGTGGCCTGCGCCTCGGACAAGGCCAAGACCCACAAGTCCCTTGCCCAGTTGGTTGGCTCCCAGGAGCTGAAAAAAAGCCTGGCCAGGCTCACCGGGCCCAAGGCGCCCTCTGCCGCCGAGTTCCGCGAAGAGTTGAAGGGACGCCGTTTCCTGACCATCATGCGGTCCATGCGCAACCAGAAGCGCTGTCACCACTGCCACGGCTCCAGCCGCCAGGTGCTGGGTGGAATAATGGTGCGCCTGGACATTGAAGACAATCTCCAGGCCCTGGCCGCCTCGGTCTACCGCAATATCGCCCTGGGGGTGGGGGGCGGGGTCATAACCATCGGTTTCCTCTTTCTGCTCATCGCCCGCCTGGTGGTGGGGCCCTTGCGCCGCATCATCTCGGTGCTGCGGGACAGCTCGGAATCCGTGGCCGCCGCCTCCCAGGAAACTGCTTCCCTGTCCGAGCACCTGGCCGGGGGGGCCGCCCAGCAGGCCGAGGCCATCGTGGAGGTGACCGAGAACCTGGGCAAGGCGGCTGCCAACAGCCAGCAGACCTCCGAGCTTACTGCCGGCGCCAACGACCTCATGAACATCAACATCGAAAAATCGGCCAAGACCCTAAAGGCCCTGATCCAGCTCATGCGCAACATGGCAAAGGTGGAGGAAGACGCCGAGCGCATCGGGGTGGTGATCAGGAAGATCGACGAGGTTGCCTTCCAGACCAACCTCCTGGCCCTGAACGCGGCGGTGGAGGCGGCCCGGGCCGGGGAGGCCGGGGCGGGCTTTGCCGTGGTGGCGGACGAGGTGCGCAACCTGGCCATACGCGCGGGCGAGGCCTCCCGGGATACCCAGGAACTCCTGGAGGGCATGGCCGTGCGGGTCAAGCAGGGTGGCGACGCCCTGCGCCTGGTGAGCGAGGACTTCGAGGGCATCGTGGAATCGGCCACGGTCATGGGCGAGAAGACCTACAACATCACCGAAGCCTCCAAGAACGTGGCCGAGGTGATCCAGGTGATCAACCGCGACATGGAGGAGCTGGAAAAGGCCACCCAGAAGATCGCGCCGGACACCGAGGAGCTGGCGGTGAGTTCGCGCGAGCTCTCCAGCCAGGCCGAAACCGTGCAAGAGGTGGTGCGCGACCTGCGCAGCCTGCTGGAGGGCGGTAGTGCTGATGGCGATCAGCCCCGGCTCGCTCCCCGCAAGGAACAGTTGCTCCTGGAGCAATGAAAAGGCGCCCCGGCCGGGGCGCCCTGGAGGCCGGGGCCTGGGCCCCTGCTAATCCACTTTTATGAAACGATCACCCTTGGCGTTGCAGACCGGGCAGCGCTCGGGGTGCTCCTTCTCAGAGGTGTAACCGCACACCGGGCACACCCAGTAGGGATACTCCTCCATGTCCTGGGAAAGCCCGTCCAGTACCTTCTGGTACAGCTCGGCGTGAATCTTCTCCACCTCGTTGGCATAGGTGAAGGAGCGCTCCGCTTCCTTTTCGCCTTCCTCCTTGGCCGCGGCGATCATGCCCGGGTACATGTCCTGGAACTCGAAAGTCTCGCCGGATACCGCCGCCTTGAGGTTGTCCGCCGTGCTGGCGATCCCCTTGAGGGCGCGCAGGTGGTTGTGGGCGTGGATGGTCTCGGCCTCGGCCGCGGCCCGGAACATGCGGGCAGCCTGCGGGAAACCTTCCTCGTCGGCTTTCTTGGCAAAAGCCAGATACTTGCGGTTGGCCTGGGACTCGCCGGCAAAAGCGGCTTGCAGGTTTTCAGTGGTCTTACCCATGGTCTGGTTCCCCTCCTTTTGGAAGTATCAAGCACTTGGGGCGAAAAGGCGGGGTCCCGCCGCCCCATTTTTAGTAATAATTACTAATTAGGATAACAGAGACCTTTGAGGTCTGCAATACCTAAAATTATGCGGCTTCCGGGCCGTGAGTGACAAGCCCGGCCCGGCTACGTATAGTCTTGTATAGAAGCCGATCCGCCTACCCCGCCCCCCAAACGGAGGTCGCCCATGAGCCGCGGTTTATACCAGGATCCAGGAGCCTGGGTAGAGAGATTCATCAAACGCCTGGTGGCCGACTCGCCCCGGAACACCCTGGGCCTGGATTCGGACGAGCCCGCCTGGGACGAGCCCCTGGTGGGCCTGGCCGCTGGCGACGACCCCTTGTGGCAGGCCTGCCAGGACCACATCGGCGAGTTTCTGTGGACTCCCCAGGATATATTCAACCTGACCTATCCCCGCCACCCGGCCCAGCCCCAGGAACTGACGGTCATCTCCTGGGTGCTGCCCCAGACCAAGGCCACCCGGAGCGAGAACGCCGGCCAGACGGTCTATCCTTCCCGCCGCTGGGCCGGCGCCCGGGCTGCGGGCGAGGCGTTCAACGTGGAGTTGCGCCGGATTTTGGCCGACACCCTCAAGGTGCAGGGCGTGCTGGCGGTGGCCCCCCTGCTCTCGCCCCTTTGGGGCTGGCGGGAGTCGGCCAAGCACGGATTCGCCTCCAACTGGTCCGAGCGCCACGCCGCCCACATCGCCGGCCTGGGCACCTTTGGCCTGTGCGACGGCCTCATCACCCCCAAGGGCAAGGCCGTGCGCCTGGGCTCGGTGGTGGCCCGCCTGGAGGCCCCGGCCACCCCCCGGCCCTATGAGGGCATCCATGACTACTGCCTTTTCTATTCCCAGGGCAATTGCGGCAAGTGCATCCCCCGCTGCCCGGTGGGGGCCCTGAGCCAGGAGGGCCACGACAAAACCGCCTGCAAGCGGCACGTGATGGGCACCTGCTCGGCTTACATAGAAAAGAACTATGGTTTCAAGGTGGAGGCCTGCGGCCTGTGCCAGGTGGCGGTTCCCTGCATGGACCACCTGCCTGCCAGGGAAGAAGGGGATTAAGGCCCAAGCCCCGGCCGCCTGGGAGCGGCGGCCAGGGTCCGGTTTCCTTTTCGGGCCGGCCGGGGCGGGGAGCCGGGGAGCGCACCCGCCGAGATCCTGGCCGAACCTTGGGCTCAGGGCCTGGTGGCCCTGGAGCAGAGAGACTTTTCGCCGCGGCGGTTCCCTAAACCGCCCGGAAGCGCCACAAGCACCACAGGTCGTCGCGGGTGCGGTCCGGCGGGCAGGACACCGTCTCCAGCTTTATGTTGGGGTTGCACTCCTTGGTGAAGGCCTCCAGGTAGCCCTCGCGCACCAGGCGGCAGGGATGGGGCTCCAGGCCCTTGTCCAGGCGGATGAGCTGGGTGCGGCACTTGATCACGCTGAAGAAGACCGAGCCGTCCTCTTCCACCCCGAATTCCTTTACTTCGTGGCTCACCGCCCAGGAGGTGTGCCGCAGGATCCAGAGCACCTGGGCCGGGTCGGGCTCCTCTATGCCCAAGAACCGCTTGATCTCCCGCGCCTCCACCTTGCCCATGTAGCGCCAGCATTCCGCGTCCACCTCGGTGGCCTCGTCCATGTCGTGGCGCTTTTCGATGCCCAGGAAGTACAGGCCGTCCACCCGCCAGATGTTCTTGATCTGCATGAAGATGTACTTGTAGAGCTGCTCGCGGTCCATGCGGTCGAACATCTCGCGGTCCACCTGGGGGATGTTGGCGGCGGTTCCCTGGCCGTGGGGCTTGTGAGCGGGGTCTGTCATGGCTGCCTCCAGGAACTGGGGAATGTGAGCGGGCAAGAGTGAAATCACCATAGACCGTAGGCCAATACTCGTCAAGCCCGCGGGCAGGCGGTGGTTGACATCGCCGGCCAGGCCGGGCCATGATTTGACCCGGAGGTCAAATCATGAGGGAAACCCTCAAGGGGCGCCACCAGAAGCGCCGCGCCCGGGTGGAGCAACGGCTTCTGGAGGAGGGCCTCAGGCTCATGGGCGCGAAAGGCGTGCACGCCTGCAAGGTGGAGGAGGTCACCAGGGCCGCCGGCGTGGGCAAGGGGACTTTTTTCACCCATTTTGCCTCCAAAGAGGACTTCGTGGTCCGCCTGGTGGACCAGGTGCTCGGCGACCTGGCCCGGCGCGTGCGGCCGGTGGGGCTGGCGCCGGCCGACGCCGAGTCCCTGTTGGCCGGGGTGGGCGCGGTGCACCTGCGCTTTTTCCAGCTCCGGCCCGAGGCCGCGGCTCTGATTACCGAGGCCTGCGGCCTGGGCAAGGACACGCCCGCCGGAGAACGGGCCGCCGCCCGCCTGGCCCAGCACCTGGAGCTGGTGACCGAGATGGTGGCCCCGGCCGGCGAGCAACTGGGCTGGCCCGGCGAGCACATGCGCGAGCTGGCGCTCATGCTGGTGGCCAGCAGCCTGGGCTTCTTCTGGTTCGGCCGGCCCTTGAACCTGGGCCACGACACTCCCATGGCGCTCTTGGACCGCCTGGGCCGGGTTCTGGCCCGGGGGCTCGCCGGCGGCGGGGGGGCGGGGGCGGGGGCGGTTTGATTAGTGCTACCAACTCAAGAGGAGGGAAACCCATGAAACGCAGACTTTTGCAGGCTGGCTTGCTCCTGGCGCTGGTGGCCCTGCCGGCCCTGGCCCTGGCCGGCCTCACCGGCAAGGTGGCCAAGCAGCTCAGCGACAACTACCGGGCGGGCAAGGCTCACCCCCTGCCCTCCGGCCTCATCAAGAACCTGGACGAGCGGGGCGCCTACGAGGTGCAGGGCCTCTACGTGGCCAATCTCCTGAAGGCGGGCGACGAGGTGGTGGGCTACAAGGCCGGCCTCACCAGCAAGCCGGCCCAGAAGAAGTTCGGGGCCAAGGGTCCCATCACCGGCGTGCTGCTCAAGTCCATGGAGCACAAGGGCGGGGTAGTCGACACCAAGGGCTACCAGCGCTGCATGCTGGAAGTGGAGATCGGCTACCTCCTGGGCAAGGACGTGACCGGCCCGGTGACCCCGGAAACCGTGAAGTCCTACGTGGCCAAGGTCATGCCCGCGGTGGAGGTGCCGGACATCCCCTTTGCTTCCTTGAAGGGCCTCATCCCGGCCGACCTGGTGGCCATCAACGTGGGCGCGCGGGGTTACGTGCTGGGCAAGCCGGTTGATCCCAAGGCGGTGAAGGTGAACGCGGTCACCGGCAAGCTGGTCTGGAACGGTAAGGACCTGGGCAAGCCGGTGCCCGCCCGGGCGGCCCTGGGCGACCAGTGGAAGGCCCTGGCCTGGACCATCAACAACGTGCGCAAGCACGGCGGCCTGGTCAAGAAGGGCATGTTCATCATCACCGGCTCCTTGGGGCCGCTGCGCCCGGGCAAGCCCGGTTCCTACAAGGCGGTGTACACCGGCGGTCTGGGCGAGATAGCCTTCACGGTCAAGTAGCCCGCGCGGCTGAAGCGCAAAAAAGGCGGGCCCCGGCTTCGCGCCGGGGCCCGCGCCTTTTGGGGGCGGGCTCAGCCGTCCATCTCGATGACCTTGACCAGGTTGGTGGTGCCGGGGGTGCCGGAGGGCACGCCGGCGGTGATGATGAGCCGGTCCCCGGGCCCGGCCAGGCCCTTGCCCGCCACCCAGGCCCGGGTCATGGAGAACATCTCGTCGGTGTCGTCGTAGCGGGGGATCAGGGCCGGTATCACCCCCCAGGAGAGGTTCAACTGCCGGCAGGTGGCGAGGGAGGGGGTCATGCCCACCACGGTGAAGCGGCTGCGGTAGCGGGCGATGAGCCGGGCGGTGTTGCCGCTGGTGGTGGATGCCACGATGGCCGCGGGCCGCAGGTCCTCGGCCAGCCAGCAGGCCGCGCGGCTGATGGCCGCCTCGGTCAAGGGCAGAAGTTCGCTGAAGTCCTCCTTGAGGAAGGGCTTGGCATCCAGGCTGGGCTCGGTGGCCCGGGCGATGCTGTCCAGCACCTTGACCGCCTGCACGGGATAGGAGCCCATGGCGCTCTCCTCGGAGAGCATCACTGCGTCGGTGCCGTCCAGGATGGCGTTGGCCACGTCGGTGGCCTCGGCCCGGGTGGGGCGGGGGTTGTCTATCATGGAGCGCAGCATCTGGGTGGCGGTGATGACCACCCTGCCCGCCCGGCGCGCCTGCTGGATGATGTGCTTCTGGATGATGGGCACCTGGGCCAAGGGCATCTCCACCCCCAGGTCTCCCCGCGCCACCATCACCCCGTCCACCATGGCCAGGATCTGGGGTATGCGTTGCAGCGCCTCGGGCTTTTCGATCTTGGCGATGAGCAGGGGCCGCGGCGAGGCGTGGTTGATCATCTCCAGCACCGGCGCCAGGTCGTCCTCGTGGCGCACGAAGCTGAGGGCCACGAAATCCACCCCCTCCCTGAGCCCCATCTCCAGGTCGGCCCGGTCCTTTTCGGTGAAGGTGGGGATGCGCAGGGAGCTGGTGGGCAGGTTCACGCCCTTGTGGGAGGTGATGGTGCCGCCCACCACCACCTTGCAGGTGATGCGGCCCTCCTGCTTCTCCTTCACCTTCAGCTCCACCAGGCCGTCGGCCAGGAGTATGCGGTCGCCCTGGTTCACGTCCTCCCACAGGTAGGGGTAGTTGACCGGCAGCTCGTCACCCTCGGCCGAGTCCCCGGAAAACAGGACCACCTCCTGGCCGGATTCCAGTTCCCGGGGATCGGTGGCGATCTTGCCCAGGCGTATCTTGGGCCCGGCCAGGTCCTGGAGGATGCCTATCTCCCGGCCCAGCTTCTTGCCTATGCGGCGCAGTTGGCTGATGGTGTGGGCATGGCTGGCGTGGTCGCCGTGGGAGAAATTGAGCCGCGCCACGTCCATGCCCGCCTGGACCATGCGGGTCATCACCTCTTCTTCCTGGCTGGCAGGACCCATGGTGCAGACGATCTTGGTCTTGCGACGCTCGGCCAGTGAACTCATGAGCATGCCTCCCTTGGGGTGGTTCGGGGCTTGGCCCTGGCCCTATTACAGCATAACCCATGCGCCGCCCCCCGGCCCAGGCCCGGGCCGGGGGACGGTGCCTTTGTCACTCAAACGTCGGCAAAAGGCCGGGGCCGGCTCACCTGGGGTTCAGGCGCAGCTCGATGGTCTTGAGCATGCTTTTGGCCTCGGCAAAGGCGGGGTTGATCTCCAGCGCCTTGGTAAGGACCACCCGGGCCTTTTCGAACTCCTCCATCTCGAAGTAGGTGCGGCCCAGGTTGTAGTAGATGTTCTCGTCGTCCGGGCTTACCTTCAGGGCCTTCTTGTACTGGTTGATGGCCCGCTGGTAGCGTCCCTGGCGGCGGTAGATGATGCCCAGGTTGTTGTACACGTTTATGGTGTCCGGGTTCAGTTTCAGGACTTCCTTGAGCACCTGTTCGGCGTGGTCGTCCATCTGCTTTTCCATGTATATCTCGGCCGCCTTCTGGAAGCTCTGCTGGGCCAGACGGGGCCGGCCCAGGGCCAGGTAGCACTCGCCCATCTTCTGGTGGGCGCGGGCAAAGTCGTTCTTGATCTGGGTGGCGCGGCGGAAATACTGGATGGCCTCCTCGTAGCGGCCCTGGGCGGTCTTTATGTAGCCCATGTTGTAGTAGACTTCCGCATTCTCGTGGACCGCCAGCACCTGCTGGAAGCAGGAGAGGGCCTCCTCCCAGCGGCCTTGCTTCATGAGTTCCAGGCCGTCCTGGAAGTACTTCTCGGCCCTGGAGAACTCGGGCTCGGGCGCGGCCTGGAACACGGCGTCGAGCTTGCGCTTGAGGGTTTCCAGGGTGAGCGGCAGGAGGATGATGTCGGTCACCCCGGCCTCGCCGGCCTCGATCACCTGGCTCTTGTTGATGTGGGGGGTGACCAGGAACACCGGCACCGAGAAGAAGGCGGCGTCGGTGCGCATGATCTTGAGGAGCGCCATGCCGTTCATCTTCGGCATGTGCCAGCCGGCGATGACGAAGTCGGCCCCGTGTTTGCGGAGCTTGGTCCAGGCGTCGCTGCCGTTTACGGCCTCCCTGATATTCTGGAAGCCCAGCTCTTCGAGCATGTGACACAGGGCGCGGCGCAAGGGGCGCTCGGCCTCGGCCACGATGATCCGCAAGGAGGCGGGGTCCACCACCGGGGGCGTGCTGGCTTCTTGCTGTGCGGTCATGGTCTGCACCCAGCTCCAGTGAGGCAGGCTTCCCCCCCGACAAAGGCGCTATCAGCATGGGATTTCTCTTAGGTTATCCCAAAAGCGCCCCAGGGGGCAATGGCCGCCCCCTTGGCTCCCTTTGGGGGGCTCAGGGCAGGGGACCGCCGCCCACCGCCCGCTCCAGCTCGGCCAGGGCCTGGAGATAGGAGTAGTTGGCCTGCACCAACACGCTCTTGGCCTGGGTGAAGAGCACCTGGGCGTCGCTGAATTCCAGGGCGTCGCCCACCCCGGTGCGGTAGCGCCCCTGGGCCAGGTCCAGGTTCTCCTTGGCCTGCTTGAGGCCCAGGGCGGCGCTGTCGATGCTCTCGCTGGCCTGGTGCAGGTACAAGAAGGCCTGGGACACGTCCTGGCGCACCTTCAGTTCGCGCTCCTTGATCTGGGCCTGGATCCTTTTCAGCTCGGCCCGGGCCTGGCTCACCTGTCCCCTGGTGAGAAAGCCCGAGAACAGGTCCCACTTCAGCATCACCCCGGCCTGCCAGGCGGAGTCCAGGGGAAGCTCGGTGTCGGCCCAGACGTACCTGCCCTCGGCGTTGAGGCTGGGCCAGTAGTCGCCCTGGGCCGCCTCCAGCAGGGCCTGGGCCGCCTCCAGCTTGGCCCGCAGGTCGGCCAGCTCCGGCCTGCGCTCCAGGGCCAGCTTGATCAGGGGCTCCATGTCCTGGGGCATGGGGGGCGCAGCGGCATCTCGGCCAGGCGATAGGGCCCCACCACCGGCGGGCCGCCCAACAGCTTCTCCAGGTCCACCCGGGCGTTGCGCAGGTCATAGCGCGCCTGGATGAGCTGGAGCCTGGTCTTGGAGAGTTCCACCTCGCCCTTGGTCACGTCGATCTTGGGCCGGAGCCCGGCCTGGTGAAAGGCCCGGGCTTGTTCCAGGTGCTGCTGCTGCACCCTGAGGGACTCCTGGTTCACGGTCACCAGGTGGCGCTTCTTTAGCACCTCGAAGTAGGCGTTCTTCACGTCGCGCACCAGGTCGGCCAGGGTGGTGGCCAAGGTGTGCCGGCTGGCGGCCAGGCTCTTGCGGCTGGCTGTCACCTGGCCGCTGGTCTTGCCGAAGTCATAGAGATACTGGCTCAGGGAAAGCTCCGCCTGGTAGTAGTCGTACTGGCCGCCGGTGCCGCTGGGGAGTCCCCCCGCCGACAGGCCGGGGCTTTCGGACCACTGGCGGTCGTAGCCGGCCTGGCCCGAGATCTGGGGCAGGTAGCCGGACTCGGCCTGCATGACCTGGGCCTGGGCCGCCTCCACCTCGCTCTGGGAGATGGCGATACCCGGGTTGTTCTTGCGCGCGATCGCCAGCACCTGTTCCAGGGTGACCTCCTGCTGGGCCCCGGCCGGGGAGGCCAGGGCCAGCAGGCAGAGCGCTGCGGCGCTTAGCACGAACCAGATTCTTTTCATCTAAACCCTCCCAAATGCCAGGGGCTTTTGTGCCTGGGCCGGGGAAATGGCTTGTCCCTCCGCGAGAATTCACATTAAACTGTCGCCAGCCTTTTTACAACCAACCGCATCCTCCCCGGCCGTCCCGGCCGGGGGCGTGGCTTGACGTGCTTGTCGCCTCTTTTCAGGAGAGAGCCCGAATCATGACCATGACCCCTGACGCCCGCCCCTGCCCCCCGCGTCGCCCCCCGCGTCGCCCCCCCCGTCTCCCCCCGCGTCGCCCCCCGCGTAGTCACCACCGCTCCCCCCGCTGGGGGTTGTGGCTGGTGCTCGTGGCCTTTTTGGCGCTGTCCGGGGCTTGCTCGGACGACGCCTCCCGCCCTGCCGGCCGCCCGCCGGTGCCGGTCACCACCGCCACCGCGGTGCAGCGCGAGGTGCCGGTGCAGGTCAAGGCCATCGGGCAGGTGGAGGCGCTCGCCACCGTGTCCATCACCGCCCAGGTGAGCGGCCAGCTCCAGGAGGTGCATTTCAAGGAGGGCGAGGAGGTGGAGGCCGGCCAGTTGCTCTTCACCATAGATCCCCGGGTCTACCAGGCCGCCCTGGACCAGGCCCTGGGCAACCTGGCCAAGGACCGCGCCCTGCTGAAGGAATACCAGCAGGCCCTGGAGCGCAACAAGAAGATGGTGGCGCGCGACTTCGTGAGCCGGCAGGACTATGACAAGGTGGTGGCCGCGGCGGCCGCCCAGGTGGCGGTGGTCAAGGCCGACCAGGCGGCGGTGGAAAAGGCCCGCCTGGACCTGGAGTTCTGCCACATCCGCGCCCCCATAGCCGGCCGCACCGGCAGCCTGCTGGTTCACCAGGGCAATGTGGTGAACGCGGGGACGGACCAGCCCCTGGTGGTCATCAAGCGGATCCGGCCCTGCTACGTGAGCTTTGCGGTGCCCGAACGCGAATTGGAGCGTATCCAGCATTTCCAGGGGAGCAAGGGCCCCCTGCTGGTGCAGGCCACCCCGCCGGACAGCCAGGGGCCGCCCGAGCAGGGCCGGCTGAGCTTCATCGACAACCAGGTGGACAAGGACACCGGCACCATATTGCTGAAGGGCACCTTTCCCAACGCCAAGAGCCGCCTGTGGCCCGGCCAGTTCGTGAGGGTGTCCCTAACCCTCACCACCATCCCCCAGGCGGTGGTGGTTCCCCGCCGGGCCGTGCAGACCGGCCCCAAGGGGATGTTCGTCTTCGTGGTCAAGGCGGATAGCACCGTGGAGATGCGGCCCGTGAAAAAAGGCGAGGCCCTGGACGGCGAGGTGGTGGTGAGCCAGGGGCTGAGGGCCGGTGAAAAGGTGGTGACCGACGGTCAACTGGCCCTCTACCCCGGGGCCAAGGTGGTCGAGGCCCGCCCGGCCTCCAGCCAGACGGGGGGCGACAAGGGGGGCGACAAGGGGGACGCCAAGGGCACCGCCAAGGGCGACGAGAGCAGCCGGAAAGGCGCTGGCAAGCCCTCTCCGGCCCGGCAGGAGGAGGCCCGCTGATGAGCCCCACCGAGCTTTTCATCCGCCGGCCCGTGATGACCACGCTGGTGAGCGTGGGCATGCTGTTGTTCGGCCTGTTGGGCTACTTTTCGCTCCCCACCAGCGACCTGCCCGCAGTGGACTATCCCACCATCCAGGTGACGGCCTCCCTGCCCGGGGCCAGCCCGGAGACCATGGCCTCGGCCGTGGCCACCCCCTTGGAGCGGGAGTTCACCGACATCGCGGGCCTGGAATCCATGAGTTCCACCAACATCCTGGGCCAGACCACCATCACCCTCCAGTTCAGCCTGGAGCGCAATATCGACGCCGCGGCCCAGGACGTGCAAGCGGCCATCTCCAAGGCGGTGCTCCCCACCGACATGCCCCGGCCGCCCACCTATACCAAGGTCAACGCCGCGGACCAGCCGGTGCTTTACCTTTCCCTGAGTTCGGCCAGCCTGCCGCTCACCACGGTGAACGACTATGCCGAAACCTTTGTCAGCCGCCGCATCTCCATGGTGGACGGAGTGGCCCAGGTGCTCATCTACGGCGAGCAGAAGTACGCGGTGCGGGTGCGCCTGAACCCCAGGCTGCTGGCCTCCCGGCGCATCGGCCTGGACCAGGTGAAGCAGGCGGTGGCGGCCCAGAACGTGGACCTGCCCACCGGCACCCTAGAAGGCGAGCACCGGACCCTGACCATCGCGGCCAAGGGCCAGCTCATGAAGGCCGAGCTGTACGAGCCCCTGATCGTGGCCTACCGCGGGGGCAAGCCGGTCCGCCTGGGTGAGTTGGGCGAGGTGGTGGACGGGGTGGAGGAGGACAAGGTGGCCGCCTGGTGGCGGGGTGAGCGGGCGGTGGTGCTGGCCGTGAAGCGGCAGCCCGGGGCCAACACCATCGCGGTGGTGGACTCGGTGCGCGCGCTGCTTCCCTTCATCCGGGACCAGATACCCGCGGCCATCAAGCTGGACGTGCTCTACGACCAGTCCCAGTCCATTCGCGAGTCGGTGGCGGACATGAAGTTCACCCTGGTGCTGGCCATCTCCCTGGTGGTGCTGGTGGTGTTCCTCTTTTTGCGCAACATCTCGGCCACGATCATCACCTCCCTGGCGGTGCCCATGTCGCTGGTCACCACCTTTGCCGTGATGTGGGCCATGGACTTTTCCCTGGACAACATCTCCCTGATGGCGCTGACCTTGTCGGTGGGCTTTGTGGTGGACGACGCCATCGTGATGCTGGAGAACGTGGTGCGCCACATGGAGATGGGCAAGCCGCCCCTTCGGGCCACCATCGACGGCGCCAAGGAGATAGGCTTCACCATCATCTCCATGACGCTCTCCCTGGCGGTGGTGTTCCTGCCCATGGTCTTCATGTCCGGCATGGTGGGGCGGCTCTTGTACGAGTTCGCGGTGACCATCTGCGTGGCCATTTTGGTCTCGGGTTTCGTGTCGCTCTCCTTGACCCCCATGCTGGCCAGCCGCTTTCTGCGCGAGAAAAAGACTCCACCGGGCGCCAAGGGGGGCGTGCAGGAGAGCGCTCGGGGAAACGGCCGCCTGCTGCGCCTGTACGAGCGCGCCCTGCACCTGGTGCTCAGGCACCGGCCGGCCACCGTGTTCGTGTTCCTGGCCATGCTGGCCCTCACCGGCTGGCTGTTCATGATAATGCCCAAGGGGTTCATCCCCTCCGAGGACCGGGGCATGTTCGTGGCCTACAGCCTGGCCGACCAGGGTATTTCCTACAAGAGCATGTGCCGCCACATGTTGGCGGTGGGCGATATCATCGCCGCCGACCCGGCGGTGGATGGAGTGATGCCGGTGGTGGGGGCCATGGGGGCCATGAACTCCGGCATAAGCTTCGTGCTCCTGAAGGACTCCGAGCATCGCAAGGAAAGCCCGGAGGAGGTCATCGCCCGGCTCATACCCCAGGTGGCCCGGGTGCCGGGCATCATGACCTTCATGATGAACCCGCCCTCCATCCAGGTGGGGGCGGAGACTGGCAAGGCCGCCTACCAGTACACCCTCCAGGCCATCGAGACCAAGGATCTCTACCCGGCCGCCCAGAAGCTCACCCAGGCCATGCGGGGCCTGGCCCAGATACGCGACGTGTCCAGCGACCTCATGATCAACGACCCCCAGATAACCATCCACATCGACCGCGACAAGGCCGCCACCCTGGGGGTGAGCGCCCAGGACATCGAGGAGGCCCTGTTTTCCGCCTTCGCCTCCCGGGAGGTGAGCCGCATCAACGCGGCCACGGACCAGTACCAGGTGATCCTGGAGCTGCTGCCCCGCTTCCAGCGCCAGAGCGCGGACCTCTCCTGGGTGTACGTGCGTTCCAAGGAAGGCAAGATGGTCCCCCTCCAGGTGGTCACCCGCCAGGAACTCAGCCTGGGACCCTTGCAGATCAACCATTCGGGCCAGCTCCCGGCGGTGACCATCAGTTTCAACCTGGCCCCCGGCGCTTCTTTGGGTGACGCCACCGCGGCGGTGGAGGCGTTGGCCGCCAAGATATTGCCGAACACGGTCACCGGCCGCTTCATGGGCACCGCCGAGGAGTTCGAGAAGTCCATGACCAGCCTGGCCTGGCTGTTGGTCCTGGCCCTGGCGGTGATCTACCTGATCCTGGGCATCCTCTACGAGAGCTTCATCCACCCGGTCACCATCCTGGCCGGGCTGCCCTCGGCCGCCCTGGGGGCCCTGGTGACCCTCCTCATCTTCGGCGAGGAGCTGGACCTCTATGCCTTCGTGGGCATCATGATGCTCATCGGCATCGTGAAGAAGAACGCGATCATGATGATCGACTTCGCCCTGGAGGCCGAGCGCAAGGAGGGCAAGAGCCCGGCGGCGGCCATCATGGAAGGCGGACTCATCCGCTTCCGGCCCATCATGATGACCACCATCGCGGCCTTTGTGGGCATCTTGCCCATAGCCATCGGCTTTGGCGCCGGCGGCGCCGCCCGCCGGGCCCTGGGCCTGGCGGTGTGCGGTGGCCTGTTGGTGAGCCAGTTGGTCACCCTGCTCATCACCCCGGTGATCTATACCTACTTCGACGAGCTGCAAAACTGGCTGGCCCGCCGGGGCCATGCCCGCGCCGACCGGGACGGTCGGGCCGAGGCCCGCGCCTGAGGGTCCGGCCCGGCGGCAAGGCATCGAGGGGGCCGCTTCTCCCGGTCGAAGGGAAGGCGGCCCCTTTTTTCAAACCGCGCCTTGGGGTGTACACTGTTGAGGCAATCGCAGCACCCAGCGGGGGACGCGCCTCATGGTGAAGACAAGAGGAAGGGCCTGGGCCATATTCCTGGTGGGCAGCGCGGGTTTCGTGCTGTCCATGTTCTACCGGGTGTCGCTCTCCATCCTTGCGCCCCAGCTCAACCATGACCTGGGCCTGGGCCCGGCCCAGCTCGGGGACCTCACCGCCGCCTTCTTCTATGCCTTTGCCGCCTGCCAGATTCCCCTGGGCCTGGTGCTGGACCGGGTGGGGATCCGCTGGCCCATGGCCGTGCTCTCCCTGGCCGGGGCCGGCGGCGCGGCCTGGTTCGCGGCGGCCACGGCCCAGGGCGAGGCCATTGCCGCCCGGGTGCTCTTGGGCCTGGGCATGAGCTGCGGCCTGATGGGTCCGCTGGCCCTGTTCGCGGTGTGGTTCCCCCCCGCCCGCTTCGCCACCGTCTCCGGCCTGTTGGTGGCGGTGGGCGCCCTGGGCCAGATCCTGGCCTCCACCCCTCTGGCCCTTTTGGCCCAGGCCCTGGGCTGGCGGGGGTCATACCTGCTGTTCGCGGCCATCAACTTGCTCCAGGCCGCGGCGGTGGCAGTGGTGGTGCGCGACCACCCGCCCGGCGCGGAGCCGCCGCCCCGGGAGCCGGGCAACCCCTTCAAGGGCCTGGGCCGGCTCCTTGCGATGCCGGTCTACTGGGGCATCAGCCTGGCCACCTTCTTCCGCTTCGGATGCCTCATGGCGGTGCAGGGGCTTTGGGCCGGGCCCTACCTGATCTACGGGCTGGGCTATGGCACGGTGGAGGCGGGCAACGCCCTGTTGTGCCTCAGCCTGGGGTACATGGTGGGCCTGCCCCTGTGCGGCCGGGCCAGCGACCATTGGTTCGGCACCCGCAAGTGGGTGATAGCGCCCACCCTGCTTCTGTTCGCGGCCCTTTTGCTCCTGCTGGCCTGGTGGCCGCCTGGCCTGGGCCTGGGCTGGGTGTATGCGGGCTTCGCGCTTTTGGGCATGAGCAACGCGCCGGGCCAGATCATGTACGCCCACATCAAGGAGCTGGTCCCCCGCCAGTACACGGCCACCGCCATGACCGGGGTGAACCTGTTCACCATGCTGGGTCCGGCGGCCATGATGCAGCTCACCGGCTTCATCATCGCCGGCCGGCCCGGGGGGCTGTCCGGGCCCGAGCCTTTCCAGCCGGCCTGGTACTTCATGGCCGCCACCATGCTGGCCGCGGGCCTGGTCTACCTCTTCCTGCCCGACAGCCGCGCCGTGCGCCAGGGAGCCGGGCCGGAAGGAGGCGTTCGGCCGTGAGCCGGGTGGCCCTTGTGCGCTGCGCGGACTACGCCTCGCCCGGCCTGGAACGGGCCGTGGCCCGGGCCCTGGACCTCTGCGGCGGGCTGGCAAAGGTGGTGCGGCCCGGCGACCGGGTGCTGATCAAGCCCAACATCCTGGGCGCCCATCGGGTGGAGGAGCGGGTCACCACCGACCCGGCGGTGGTGCGGGCGGTGACCCGGCTGGTGCTGGACCATGGCGGCCGGCCCTTCATCGCCGATAGCCCGGCCCCGGTGCCCTTTGGCCTGGCCGCGGCCCGGAGCGGCCTGGCGGCGGTGGCGGCGGAGCTGGGGGTGGAGATAGGACCCCTGAGCGACCCCACCCCGGTGCGGCCGCCGGAGCCCGCCGGGCACCGCTCCCTGGAGATCGCCCGCCAGGCCCTGGAGGCCGAGGTGGTGATCAACCTGCCCAAGCTCAAGACCCACGCCCACATGCGCCTCACCCTGGGCGTGAAGAACCTGTTCGGCACCGTGGTGGGACAGCGCAAGGCGGAGTGGCATCTCATGTCCGGTGGTGACCGGCTGGCCTTTGCCTCCCTGCTCTTGGACATATACCGCAGCGTGGGCCCGGCGCTCACCGTGCTGGACGGGGTGTGGGGCATGGAGGGCCAGGGCCCGGCCAACGGCCGGCCCCGCCAGGTGGGGATCATAGCGGCGGCGCGCGACGCCCTGGCCCTGGATTTGACCATATGCGGCCTGGTGGGGGTGGACCTGCGGCACTTCCCCCTGTACTTGGCCGGCCGGGGGCGGGGGCTTTTGCCGGAGGCCATCGAGACGCTGGGCGACGATCCTGACCGGCTGGCGGTGGCGGACTTCGAGGTGCCCCAACTGGCCCCGGTGGAGATGGCGCCCGCTTTCTTGGCCGGGGTGATGCGGCGCCGCCTGGTGTCCAAGCCGGTCCCCCGGGGCGAGTGCCAGCACTGCGGCCAGTGCGTGGATATCTGCCCGGCCCGGGCGGTGGACCTGCGGAAAGCGGGCCCGCGCTTCGACTATGACCGCTGCATCCGCTGCTACTGCTGCCAGGAGGTATGCCCTGCCGACGCCATCGGCTTCAAGCGCGGGGTCCTGGTGCGGATGCTCTCGCT
>CAZUHP010000003.1:135147-147888 GCA_964620595.1 uncultured Desulfarculaceae bacterium
GCCCTGCCGACGCCATCGGCTTCAAGCGCGGGGTCCTGGTGCGGATGCTCTCGCTCCTGGGGCGCTAGGCCGGAGGCGCCTCTCCCCGGCGGCTTGTCCCCCCCCCCGCCTCAGACGCCTGGCGATGCCAGGGCAAAGGCGATGGGGGCGGGGGGGCGGGGGGGCGGGGGCAGGGGGTGGCAACACAAAACCCCCAGCCTCACGGCCGGGGGCTTCGTTTTGCTCGCGCGCCAGCGCTTACTTGCCGGGGTTGAGCAGTGCCTTGACCTGGGCGCTGGGCTTGAAGGCCATACGCTTTTTGGCCTTGATCTTGATGGCCTCGCCGGTGGCGGGGTTCACGCCCTTGCGCGCCTTGGACTTTTTCAGGACAAAGGTGCCCAAGCCAGCGACGCGGAAAGGTCGATTCAGCTTGACCTCATGCACGCAGGTCTTTACGAACGACTCCAATGCAGCCTTTGCCGCCACCTTGGAGATGCCCGCATCTTTAGCGATACGATCGATCATATCGGTTTTGGTCATCGGTTTCTTGGCCATGCGCCTACCCCCGTCCAAAAAGAGTTAGCACGACATTTTGACTATTCAAGCATCCCAGGCAGGCAAAAGTCAATGACCTCAAAGACGGGATGCCAAAAAACTGGTGGGTAATATTTCGGGCGGTATCACTGGATTGGCTGGCTTGCTGGTTGCGCCCTCTCCCTTGTCCCCCTTCCTCCACGACCATTACAGCCCTTCTCCTAGGCCATGATAGTCCATGGGGGTGGTTCAAAACAAGGGGAGAGGTGCGGCTTGTGCCGGCGCGCCGTCTGGGGGAGAATGGCAAAGAGGCGAGAGAAAGCCGGAAAGGGAGGCGGGCGATGCTGAAGGCGATGGCAAGGGGGCTGGTGTTGACGGCGGCCCTGGTGCTGGTGATCACGGCCGGCGCGGCCGCGGCCGCGGAGAGGCACGTGGCGGTGGGCGGCAACGACGGCAACCCAGGCAGCCAGGCGCAGCCCTGGGCCAGCCTGCAGCACGCGGTGGACCAGGCCCGGCCCGGCGATGTCATCTACGTGCACCAGGGCTATTATGTGGGCTGCCGCATCACCCGCTCGGGCCGGGCCGAGGCCTGGATCAGCCTCAAGGCCGCACCCGGCGAGAAGGTGGTCATCGACCGCCCCGGCCCGGCCAACCGCCACCGCAGCAACCTGGAGATCGAAACCTGGGACGGCGAGCGCCGGGTGGCCTACTGGGTGATCGAGGGCTTCGAGGTGGCGGATGCCCCCTGGGCGGGAATCGACATCCGCGGCCAGAGCGACAGCTTCAACCACCACCTCACCATCAAGGACAACCAGGTGCACCACAGCGGGCGCACCGGCATCTTCGTGGCCTTCAGCAACCAACTGCTCATAGAAGGCAACCAGAGCCACCACAACGGCGAGCACGGCATCTACCTGTCCAACAGCAGCGACCAGGCCACCATCCGGGACAACCAGTGCCACTCCAACTATGCCTGCGGCATCCACCTCAACGGCGATGCCAGCATGGGCGCCGACGGGCTCATCTCCGGCGTCCTGGTCACGGGCAACACCATCTATGGCAACGGCAGGGGCGGCGGCGCGGCCATCAACCTGGACGGGGTGGTGGAGAGCGTGGTCAGCGGCAACACCATCTTCGACAACCTGGCCGGCGGCATTGCGCTCTTTCGCATCAACGGGGCGGAGGCCACCCGCGACGTGCGCCTGGAGAACAACCTGGTGCGCATGCCCAAGGGCAGCCGCTGGGCGGTGAACATAACCAACAGCACCTGCCGCAACATCACCCTGCGGAACAATACCCTGTTTCATGCCGACCCCAGAAAGGGGGCGGTGCGCATTCCCGGCCTGGGGCTCACGGGCTTCCAGAGCGACTACAACCAGGTCTGCGACCGCTTCAGCGTCGACGGCGGTAGAAGCGTGGTGAGCCTGAAGACCTGGCAGTCCTACGGCCTGGACCAGCACTCCACCCTAATCAGCGCGGCTGACCTCAAGTAGGGGCGGCGGGGCTCAGGCCCGCGGCGGCAGCAGCCAGAGCAGCCTGGCCCGGCCGGCCGGGGCGTGGGGCAGCTCCAGGGCACAGGCGGCGCCAGCCTGGAAGACGATTTCCATCTCCGGCCCGCCGGTGAGGAGCTGGGAGGCCACCAGGGCCAGGTTGGGCAGGTGCCCCACCACCAGCACCTGTTCGCCGCCCAGCCCGGCCAACAGTTCCATGGTCTGCTGGGGCGGAGTCATGGCCTTCAGAAGGTCGCTCCCGCGGATGTCAGAGGAAGGGTAGCCCAGGACCTCGGCGGCGAGGAACGCGGTCTGGCGGGCCCGTTTCTTGGGGCTGGCCGCCACTGCCTCGGGGCGCACGCCCAGGGCCTTGAGTTCCCGGGCCACCGCGCGGACCACCTCCTGGCCCTGGGGACTCAGGCCCTGGGCGGGGTCTTGTTCCTTGGGCAGGTAGGGTCCGTGGCGCATCAGATAGAGCTGCATGGCTTGGCCTCCCGCAGGGGTGGACGCGGATCATGGAGAGAGGATAGCACAGCGGGGGAGGGGCCGTCAGGGCCGGCCAGGCCGGTGCCGGTGGATCAGCCCCGGCCCAGGGCCAGCCAGTACCAGCGCCGGCCGCCGGGGGCGACCTCCCGGCGGGGCAGCCCGTCCAGGCCGTCCAGGGGAACCTCCCGGGGCAGGCGGAGCACTGCCAGGGGGCTGAGGGACAGGGCCAGGTGCACCAGCTCGGGCACCGGCGGCTCCATGTCGCGCAGGGAGGCGGCCCAGTGATGGGGCGGGTCGCCGGGCGCGGACCAGTCCGGGTCCAGGATGCTCACCGCAAAGGGAGGCTCGCCGGGCGGCGGTTGGGGGGCCGGCTGGCGCAGGTCGCGGCAGAGGTGGCTCACCCGGCCGGCCAGGCCCGCGGCGGCCAGGTTGGCGCGGTTGGCCTGGAGCCGCGCCGGGCTCCGGTCCACGGCCAGCACCTGCCGGCCGGTCCGGGCCAGCTCGCGGGTGAGACCGCCCACTCCGCAGCACAACTCCAGCACCGGCCCCGGGGGCAGCTCCGCAGCCAAGGCGGCGGCCGGGCCGGGGGGACAGGCCATGGCCAGCGCCTTGGCGTCGCCGCCAAGGGGAGGCAGAGGCGATGAGGGCGCGGGGGACGTGGGAGGCGTGGAAGGCGTGGTATCAGTCACGCGGTTTCCAGCGGTCCGCATCGGCGAACACCTCCAGGATGCGGGCGTCGGTGAGCACCCGGGCGCTGTGCACCTTGCCGGCAGGCACGAAGTAGGAATCGCCCACGGTGCAGCGGCGAGTCTGGCCCTCGATGGTGAGGTCCACCTCGCCGGCCAGCACCACCCCCCACTGGTCGCCGTGGGAGTGGTCCGGTATGGCGGTGCCGGCCGGGATCTCGAAGAAAACGGCCTGGGCCTGGGGGGCGCCCAGGATGTAGCCGTTCACTCCGGCCATGGGTAGATCGGCCTGGGGCAGGGCCTTGATGAAGTCGGGGTAGGGTGGATTCTGGCTCATTGTCGATCCTCCTGGCGGCTAGCCGCGGGACTGGTAGCGGTCCGCGTCGGCGAATACGTCGATGGCCCGGCAATCGCTGAGCACCCGGGCGCTATGTTCCACTCCGGCGCCGATGTGGTAGGCGTCGCCACGGCGGTAGGTCCTGGTCTGGCCGGCGATGGTGAGCTCGATCTCGCCGTCCACCACTATGCCCCACTGGGCGCCATGGCTGTGGGGCGGCACCGCGGAGCCGGCGGGCAGCTCGAAGAACACCACCTGGCAGGGCCCGCCGCTGAGCAGGTAGGCCAGGGGGCCCGGCATGGGGATGTCGGCCTGGGGCAGGGCCTTGATGAAATCGGCGTAGGGCGGGTTCTGGCTCATGGCTGGCCTCCTTGGCTGCGCGCCTGGCGGCGCCGCTCCTTGTCGTAAAAGGCGATCACGCACTGGGGCCGGAACTTGCAATACAACTCCGGGTCGAAGCAGCGCGGGTTCTCCTCCAGGCACTCTTGGCACAGACCGCCGCCGTGCTTCTGGCAAGGCACCGCCACCGGCCGGTCCGGGTGGCGGCTGCAATAGTCTGTCTGGCTCATGATGCTGGCCTCCCCGCGCCTTGGCTTCTGCCCCGCTTCTCTAACATGGCGGGGGCCGGCTGGCAAGCCGGCCGGAGCCTGCTTGACTTGGCCCCTCCCGGGCGCAATAATTTGGCCTGACCCCGCCGGGGGCGGGGAAAGGGGAGGTGTATCCTTTGCGCATATTGGTAACCGGCGGCTGCGGCTTCATAGGCTCCAACTTCGTGCGTTTCGTGCTCGGCCGGCACCAACAGGACCAGGTGGTGAACCTGGACCTTTTGACCTATGCGGGCAACCCGGAAAACCTGGCCGACGTGGAGGCCGACTTCAGCGGGCGCTACCGCCTGGTGAAGGGCGACATCTGCGACCCGGCCACGGTGCTGCCCCTGGTGGCCGAGGCCGAGGCGGTGGTGCACTTTGCGGCCGAGAGCCACGTGGACCGCAGCATCGAGGACGCGGGGGCCTTTGTGCGCACCAACGTGCTGGGCACCCAGGTGCTGTTGGACGCGGCCCGGCGGGCCTGGGGGGACGACGCCTCCCGGCGGTTCCTGTACGTCTCCACCGACGAGGTGTACGGCGCGCTCGGCCTGGACGACCCCCGCGCCTTCCGCGAGGATTGGCCCCTGGACCCCCGCAGCCCCTACAGCGCCTCCAAGGCCGCGGCCGACCACCTGGCCCGCTCCTATTGGCACACCCACGGCCTGCCGGTCTTGATAACCCGCTGCTGCAATAACTACGGGCCCTACCAGTTTCCCGAAAAGCTGGTTCCCTTGATGATCCTCAACGCGGCGGCGGGCAAGGAGTTGCCGGTGTACGGCGACGGCCTTTACGTGCGCGACTGGATATACGTGGTGGACCACTGCCGGGCCACGGACCTTATATTAAGGAAGGGCGAGCCGGGCCAGGTCTACAACGTGGGCGCCCGGGCCGAGCGGCCCAACCTGGAGGTGGTGCGGGCCATCATCAGCCTGGTGGCCCGGCGGCAGGGAGTGAGCGAGGAGGACCTGGCGGCCCTGATCCGCCACGTGGCCGACCGGCCGGGCCACGACCGGCGCTACGCCATAGACTCCAGCAAGCTGCGGGAGCTGGGCTTCGAGCCCTCGCTCAGCTTCGAGGAGGGCCTGGCCCGTACCGTGGACTGGTACCTGGACCATCCCAAATGGTGCCGGAACGTGACCTCCGGCGCCTACCAGGACTACTACCGCAGGATGTATGGCGGACGCTGACACCATCCTGGTGCTGGGGCACACCGGCCTCTTGGGCCGGGCGGTGGTGGAGGCGTGCGGCCGGGATTGCCTGGTGATCGCTGGGGAGAGGGGGGCCTTTGACCTGGGCCGGCGGCCCGGGCCCGCGCCGGCCCGGCGGCAGGTGAGCCCGGCCGAGGCAGGGGACAGCCTGCGCTGGGTGGTGGAGAACCTGCCCCGCTATCCCCGCGACGCGGCTCAGGTGCACCAGGGCATCGAGCTGATGCGGCGCAGCGTGCTGGAGTTGGGGCCGGCGGTGGTGATCAACTGTGCGGGCTACACCGCGGTGGACAAGGCCGAGAGCGAGCCCGAGCTGGCCATGGCGGTGAACGCGGAGGGGGCCGAGGCCGTGGCCCGGGCCTGCCGGGAGGCCGGGGCCCACCTGGTGCACTTGTCCACGGACTACGTGTTCGACGGCAGGGCGCGGCGCCCCTACCGCGAGGACGACCCGCCCGCGCCCCTGAACGCCTACGGCCGCAGCAAGCTGGCGGGCGAGGAGCGGGTGCGGGCCGCCCACCCTGGGGCCTGCGTGGTGCGCAGCGCCTGGCTCTTCGGGCCGGGCCGGGCCTCCTTCGTGGACAAGGTGCTGGCCCTGGGCCGGCAGGGAGAGCCCTTCCCGGTGGTGAACGACCAGGTGGGCAGCCCCACCTACACCCGGGACCTGGCGCCGGTGCTGGTGGAACTGGGAAGGCGGCGGGTGTCGGGGCTCTTGCACGCGGTGAACCTGGGCCGGGCCTCGCGCTACGAGCTGGCCCGCCAGACGCTCGGCCTGGCCGGCCTGGACCCGGAGCTGGTGCGGCCGGCCGCCAGCCGGGACTTCCCCCTGCCCGCGGCCCGGCCCGCCTTCTCGGTGC
The DNA here is from genome assembly GCA_964620595.1 of uncultured Desulfarculaceae bacterium. Classification (GTDB taxonomy): domain Bacteria; phylum Desulfobacterota; class Desulfarculia; order Desulfarculales; family Desulfarculaceae; genus Desulfocarbo. Next base: position 141,306 of record CAZUHP010000003.1, read on the forward strand.
TGGACGGCCGGCGCCTGGCCCGGCTGCGGGGAGGGCCCCTGCCCACTTGGCTGGATGCCCTGCGGCGACATCTGGAAACCGGGGGCTGAAAAGGCCCGGCGAGGAGAGGCGGCGATGAAACGGATTCTGGTGACCGGCGGCGGAGGGTTCATAGGCTCCCACCTGGTGGAGGCGCTCTTGGAGCAAGGACACGAGGTGCTGTGCCTGGACAACTTCTACACCGGCAACAAGGCCAACATTGTCCACCTGTTGGGCGAGCCCCGCTTTGAGCTGATCCGCCACGACATCGTGGAGCCCATCCTCCTGGAGGTGGACCAGATATACAACCTGGCCTGTCCGGCCAGCCCGGTGCACTACCAGTTCAACCCGGTCAAGACCGTCAAGACCAACGTGATGGGCACCCTCAACATGCTGGGCCTGGCCAAGAGGGTGAAGGCCCGCGTGCTGCAAGCCTCCACCAGCGAGGTGTACGGCGACCCCCAGGTGCACCCCCAGCCCGAGACCTACTGGGGCCACGTGAACCCCATCGGCCCCCGCTCCTGCTACGACGAGGGCAAGCGCCTGGCCGAGACCCTGATGATGGACTACCACCGCCAGAGCGGGGTGGAGGTGCGTATCGTGCGTATTTTCAATACCTACGGCCCGCGCATGGCCTTTGACGACGGCCGGGTGGTGTCCAATTTCGTGATCCAGGCCCTGAAGAACCAGCCGCTCACCGTGTACGGCGACGGCTCCCAGACCCGGTCCTTCTGCTATGTGAGCGACATGGTGGCCGGCCTTTTGGCCATGATGGACCAGGAGAAGATGACCGGCCCCATAAACCTGGGCAATCCCGCCGAGTTCACCATCCTGGATCTGGCTCGCAAGGTGATCGAGCTGACCGGCTCCACCAGCCGGATCGTGCACCGCGAGCTGCCCGCCGACGACCCCCGCCAGCGGCGGCCCGACATCGGCCTGGCCCGGGACAAGCTGGGCTGGCAGCCCCGGGTGGAGCTGGAGGAGGGCCTGCGGGCCACCATCGCCGACTTCCGCCGCCGCCTGGGGGGGCGGGGAGGGGACGCCTAGGGTGGGCCGCCGCTACCCCCAGGCCCCGGTGCTGAGCGTGGCCGGGGTGGTCCTGGCCGGGGACCAGGTGCTGTTGGTGAAGCGGGGCCGCCCGCCGGCCCGGGGCATCTGGTCCGTGCCCGGCGGCGCGGTGGAGGTGGGCGAGTCCCTGGCCGCGGCCCTGGTGCGCGAGATAAGGGAGGAAACCGGCCTCGAGGTGGAGGTGGGGCCCCTGGTGGAGGTGGTGGAGCGCATCCTGCCCGACGAGCAGGGCAGGGTGGAGTATCACTACGTGATCTTGGACTATCTTTGCTTCGGCCCCTTGCAGGAACCCGTGGCGGGCAGTGACGCGGCCCAGGCCCGCTGGGTGCCCCTGGAGCGGCTTTCCCAGGCCGGATTGACTCCTGATACCGAGCGGGTGGTGCGCCGGGCGGTGGAGTTGGCCGGGGGCCGTATCCCCCATGTGAGATAGGGTACAAGAATATTGACACTGTAGGGGCCTGGGTGCTATGGTGCGGCAGTTTCGGGCCGGGGCCTGTTTGGTAGGCGGCCCGAGTTGTGAGGGGTTTTCCTAAATTCTTTAACCATTCAAGGTTGTAGCCCGCGCCAGGGGCCGCCTGCGGCCCGTGCCGCGGCGCCTGTCGGCTATAGCGGCGGGCGGTAAAGATGCTTACAACACAGGCAGAGGGTCTATGGCAACGCACGGCAAAAAACAGGTAAATCGGTCCCCGGCGGACTGGTGGCTCTTCGTGTTGGGGTTTGTGCTTTTCTCTGCCGTGGGCTTCTGGGCTACCCCGGCGATCCTCTACGCCGAAAAGCCCCAGCCCTTCCAGTTTTCCCACAAACTCCACATGGAGCAGGTGGATGAGGGCTGCAAGTCCTGCCACTCCTTCCGCGAGGACGGCTCCTACACCGGCATTCCCAGCCTGGAGAAATGCAAGGAGTGCCACAGCGAGGAGCCCATGGGCTCCACCCCGGAGGAGAAAGTCCTTTCCGCAGAGTACGTGGCCAAGAACAAGCCCATACCCTGGCAGGTCTACTCCAAGCAGCCGCCCTGCGTGTTCTTCTCCCACGCAGCGCACGTGGCCAACGCCGGCATGGAGTGCGAGACCTGCCACGGTGACCACGGCAAGACCGAGAAGCTGCGCACCTACGAGTACAACCGGCTTACAGGTTACAGCCGCGACATCTGGGGCTGGAGCCTGATCCCGCTGGACGGTCCGCCCAAACGCATGAAGATGGACGACTGCGCCAACTGTCACCGGGAAAACGGCGTGCGCGACGCCTGCTTCGTCTGCCACAAATAGGCGGAATTTGATCGAGGAGAGTCTCGATGAATTGGGATAGAAGAGCCTTTGTGAAATTCGCCGTGGGAGCGGTGGTGGGCCTCCATGCCAGCCCGCTGGTCCCCAAACTGATGGACGACGTGGCCATCTGGACCCAGAACTGGTCCTGGGTGCCCGACCCCGAAACCGGCGAGGTGGCCTTTGCCAACTCGTTCAACCCGGATACCGGCACCGGCGTCAAGGTGCGCCTGGTGAAGGCCCGGCTCTCCGGCCAGAGGGTCATCCGGGTGGAGGGCGACCCCGACCATCCGCTCAGCCAGGGCGGGGTGGTGGCCGCCGACGCCAGCGTGCCCCAGAAGGCCTACTACAACGCCATGCGGGCCGACGCGCCGGTGATGCGCAAGGCCGGGGTGCGGGGCCGGGTGCCTGCCGAGGAGGCCCTGGAGGCGGTGAGCGGCAAGCTCAAGGAACTGGCCCAGGCGGGCAAGGCCTCGCGGGTGGCCATCATCGCCGATGACCCCTACAGCGTCACCGGCGAGCTGCTCATGCGCTTCGCCGGGGCCTATGGCACCCCCAACCTGGTGTTCATGCCCTCGGCCAAGCAGACCCTGGCCCTGGCCGGCGCCTTGATGTTCGGCCAGAGCGAGCTTGGCTTCGACCTGATGAACTCCACCTACACCATCAGCTTCGGCACTCCGCTCTTGGAGGGCTTCGGCGCGCCGGTGGCGGTGCGCAAGGCCTTTGCCGCCTGGCGCAAGGACCCCATGCACCGGGCCACCCTGGTGCAGGTGGAGCCCCGGGCCTCGGTGACCGCCAGCCAGGCGGATGTGTGGCTGGCCTGCAAGCCGGGCACCGAGGGCGCCGTGGCCTACGCCATAGCCAACCTCATGATCCAGGCGGGCAAGGCCTCCTCGGCGGTGACCAACTCGCCGGGCTTTGGCCAGTTCAAGTCGCTTCTGGCCGGCATGTACGGGCTCGACAAGGTCAGCCAGCAGACCGGGGTGCCGGCCGAGAAGATCAAGGCCGTGGCCGAGGGCTTCATGAAGGCCCCCAAGGCGGTGGCGGTCTGCGGGCCGGGCAACTCGGCCGACCCGGGCAGGCTCTTCGACTTCATGGCGGTTTTGGCCCTCAACGCGGTCAAGGGCAACCTGGGTAAGCCCGGCGGCCTGGTGCTGCGCCAGGGGGTTCCCCTCAAGGACCTGGGCGCGCCGGTGGCCATGCCCCAGGTGGCCCGCCTGGACGGCGGCGACCGCCGCATCATGGGCGCGGACAGCGCCTACGACCTGGCCGTGGCCGGGCTCAAGGGCAAGCCCTACCCCATTGAGGCGCTCATCGTGGTGGGCTGCAACCCGGCCTTCTCCGGGCCCCAGGCCAAGGTGATGCGCCAGCTCATCGAAAAGACGCCTTTCGTGGTGTCGGTGAGCGAGTACCTGGACGAGACGGCCGAGCTGGCCGACGTGGTGCTGCCGGTGGCCTCCTTCCTGGAGTGCTGGGGTGACGGCGCCACGCCCTATGGCGCGGCCCAGTCCTTCTACGGCGTGCACCGGCCCTTGATCAGCATCTATCCCCAGTCCAAGAGCGCGGGGGACTGGGTGCTGGCCCTGGCCAAGAAGCTGGGCGGATCGCTGGCCGAGGCGCTGCCCTTTGCCGACACCAAGGCGGCCCTGGCCGCGCGTACCGCGGGCATGGGCGGCCTGGACAAGCTGGCCGAGCAGGGTTACTGGATGCAGGCCAAGCCGGCTTACGGCTTTGCCTTCAACACCCCCTCCGGCCGCCTGGAGTTGATGCCCCAGGGCCTGGGCGGCAAGCTGCCCGTGCCGGGACCGGGCGTGGCTCCCAGCAAGGAACGGCCGCTTTTGATGGCGGGCATTCCTTCCCTGCGGACCGGCAAGGGCGATGCGCCCATGAGCCCCTATCAGCTCAAGATACTGGACGATACCACCCTGGCCCACAAGGACCAGTTGGTGGCGGAGATCAACCCCCAGACCGCGGCCGCGCTGCACCTGGCCGAGGGGGACGTGGTGGAGATAGCCTCCTCCACCGGCAAGATCAACGCCCGCCTGCACCTGTACCACGGCGCTGCGCCGGGTATGGTCTTCGTGCCGGTGGGCCTGGGGCACACCGCTTTTGGCATGTATCTCAAGGATAAGGGCGCCAACTTCTTCGAGGCGGTGGAGATCACCGCCGATGCCGGCAGCGGGCTGCCGCAATGGGCGCTAACACCTGTCAGCATCGCCAAGGCGGGGGGAGTGAGCCATGTCTAGCACGGAAAACGGCATCAGATACGGCATGGTCATCGACGTGGACAAGTGCACCGGCTGCGGTGCCTGCTCGGTGGCCTGTATGTCCGAGAACAATATCGGCGTGCTGCCCGACGAGACCAACAAGATCCGCTCCATCACCTGGCTGCGGGTCTACCAGATCGACAACGGCAAGCCTTATCCCAACACCGAGATAGCCTTCTTCCCGCGGCCCTGCCAGCACTGCGCCGGCTCCCACGGCCACCACACGCCCTGCGTGTCGGTGTGTCCGGCCACGGCCACCGACCGGGACGAAGAGACGGGCATCGTCAGCCAGATTCCCACCCGGTGCATCGGCTGCCGGTACTGCGTGGCGGCCTGCCCGTACCACGCGCGCTACTTCAACTGGTACGACGTGCCCTGGCCCGACGGCCTGGACCGGCCCCTGAGCCCCTTTGTCTCGCCCCGCATGCGCGGCGTGGTGGAAAAATGCACCTTCTGCTTCCACCGCTATCAGCAGGCCAAGAACAAGGCCATGGTGGAAGGCGGGGAGATCGGCGAGAAGGACTACCAGACCGCCTGCACCGAGGCCTGCCCCTCGGGTGCCATCACCTTCGGCGACCTGAACAACCCCGAGCACAAGGTGTACGAGCTGAAAAAGAGCCCCTACGCCTTCCGGCTCCTGGAGCGGCTGGGCACCAACCCGGCGGTCTATTATCTGTCCACCCGGGAGTGGGTGCGGCGCAAGGCGGACAACTACCTGTCCGGTGAGAAGCTGGCCAAGGCCCAGGCCGGCGGCGGCCACTAGGCCCCGCCTCCCTGGACCCAAGGTCTACTTTATAGATAGCGAGGACACCCAATGGACGATTCCAAGTTCTGGCCAAAGGGAACCACCCGGTGCAAGCCCGTGTACTTCGGCCTGTGGATGCTCTTCTGCCTGCTCCTGGCGGGCTGGGCCCTGGTATCGGCCTTCCTGTGCCTGTATAAGGGCCTCAACCAGACCAACATGAACGACTACTTCGCCTTCGGCGTGTGGATCGTGGTGGATCTGGCGATCATCGCCTTGGGCGCGGGAGCCTTCTTCACCGGGTTCATGACCTACGTGCTGCGCCGTGATGACCTGAAGAACATCATCAACGCGGCGGTCATCATCGGCTTCATCTGCTACTCCGGCGCCATCTTGATGCTGGGCATCGACATCGGCCAGCCCATACGCGGTTGGTTCGGTTTCTGGCACGCCAACGTGCACTCCATGCTCACCGAGGTGATGTTCTGCATCACCACCTACCTGATCGTGTTGATCATCGAGTTCGTCCCCCTGATCCTGGAGAACCGCCAGATCAACAAGATCCCCGAGTTCAACGTCTTCGCGCATCACCTGCACCGCATCATGATCGTCTTCGCCGGCACCGGCACCTTCCTGAGCTTCTTCCACCAGGGCTCCTTGGGCGGTATGTACGGGGTGCTCTACGCCCGGCCCTTCGCCTTCCGCGAAGGCTTCATGATCTGGCCCTGGACCTTCTTCCTGTTCATCCTCAGCGCCATCGCCTCCGGGCCGTCGTTCACCACGCTGATCGTGATGATCACCGAAAAGGTCTCCGGCCGCCGCCTCACCAGCCACAAGGTGAAGATGCTCATGGCCAAGATCAGCGGCGGGTTGCTCACCTTCTACGTGCTGCTCAAGCTGGCCGACACCTACTACTGGGCCCAGGTCACCTCGGCCAAGGCCGGCGTGCCCTTCTCCTTCTTCTACTCCGACGGCCCCTACGGCGTATGGGTGCCCATCCTGGAGATCGTGGTGGGCGGCATCATCCCGGCGGCCATGCTGCTGACGCCCATGGTGCGCAAACGCTACGGCCTGCTGGCCCTGGCCATGGTGCTCAACTGCTTCGGCGCGGTGATGAACCGTTTCGTTATGACCATCCAGACCCTGGCCATTCCGGTGCTGCCCTTTGAGAAGTTCATCGGGTACCTGCCCACCTGGCAGGAGTGGGGCATCGCCGCCGGCGTGGT